>JAFTOI010000034.1 GCA_017463865.1 Clostridia bacterium
ATTCATTCTTTGCCTGCTATCGCAATTACCGTATTGCTGAGTTTGATGCTGTCACCGGAGAGCTCATATCAAGATTCATCGCAAAACTGTAAAGTGTTTACCATGTTCTTGCACGATTGTTTACCATGTTGCTCTTGACAGTAGGGGCGGCCCTACAAGAAAATGATATCGTTATCCATAAACAAATTCATAAAACAAAGGAGAAACCACCATGCTGGAACAACTCAAAAAAGAAGTCTACGAAGCAAACATGATGCTCGTCAAGTACAACCTCGTCCTCTTCACCTGGGGCAATGTCTCGGGCATCGACCGCGAGAAGGGGCTGGTCGTCATCAAGCCGTCTGGCGTCGAATATGATAAGCTCTCCCCCCTCGACCTGCCCGTCCTCGACCTCGACGGCAACGTCGTCGAAGGCCGCTACAACCCCTCCTCCGACACGCCGACGCACCTCGAGCTGTACCGTGCCTTCCCGAACATCGGCGGCATTACTCACACCCACTCGACCTACGCCACCTCCTACGCGCAGGCCGGCCGCGAAATCAAGCCCTACGGCACTACCCACGCCGATTTTTACGACGGCACCATCCCCTGCACCCGCAAGATGACGCCCCGCGAGATCGAGACGGAGTACGAGAAAAACACCGGCATCGTGATCGCCGAGACCTTCAAGGAGATCGACCCTGACCGCATGCCCGCCGTGCTCGTCCACTCGCACGCGCCCTTCACCTGGGGCAAGACGGCCGCCAAGTCGGTCGAGGCCTCGGTTATCCTCGAGCAGGTCGCACAGATGGCGCAGTACACCGAGCTGCTGCAGCTCGTCGACGGCATCAAGGGCGGCGTGCGCATGCAGAATGACCTCCTGCGCAAGCACTTCGACCGCAAGCACGGCCCCGGCGCTTACTATGGGCAGGGCGGGGAGCATTGAAAATCTCGTCCGCGAGAGGAGGAATAACATATGTTGTTCTTTTTGCTTATGCTCGTACTCTCCATCGGTTTATGGGGGCTTGCGGAGCATTTCAATAGTCAAGTTCTGCGCATTGTAACGACTGGAATATCATTGCCGTCATTTATGATCGTTGCTTTTGTGGGCTGGCTGGGTTTTGGCATGTCGGGACATACCGTGTCAGCTTGGCTCTGGCTGGTTGCACTGCTGTTTGTTTGGATTCTCGTGCAAATCTACCTTTGGCATGTTAAGGGGAAGCGTTGGCTGAAGTGGAGCCTTTGTGGGGCGGTGATCTTCTGCGCTGTCATGATCGGCGGCAATCTGCTCCACACCCTGTACATCGAATCCATTCCCACTGTCGGTGAAAGCGATACGCTCCTCCGCGACTACATGCCCTACAAAGACGGCAGTAAGATCGCTATCCTCGACGAGCCTTCGACGCTCAATTTTACCGGCGAGCTCCCGCAGCTCGACGGCGCGACGGCGCTCTATCCCGTCTACGCCGCCTTCGCGCGGGCGACCTATCCCGAAGCGCTGCTCAAAAATGTCCGCCCTTACGATGACGAGGGCTGCTGTATCTGTACTACCACAGCTGGTGCCTATGAGCGTATTGTCACGGGGGAGGCTGACATGATCTTCGTCGCCTCTCCCTCGACCGAGCAGGCAGCTGCCGCCGAGGCGCGGGGCGTGACGCTCACCTTCACCCCCATCGGCCGCGAGGCGTTCGTTTTCTTCGTCAATGCCGAAAATCCGATCGACAGCCTGACCACCGACCAGCTTCGCGCTGTCTACTCGGGTGAGATCACGCGTTGGCGCGACCTTGGCGTGCGTTGGCTGGGGCAGATCCGCCCCTTCCAGCGCGAAGCTGGCAGCGGCAGCCAGAGTACGATTATTCGCTTCATGGGCGATACGCCGCTGATGGCCGCGCCCGAGGAGGATGTTGTCGACGGTATGGGCGGCATCATCACCCGCGTTGCTGACTACCGTAACCACAAAAACGCCATCGGTTATTCCTTCCGCTTTTACAGCACCGAAATGGTGGCGAACGAGCAGATCAAGCTGCTCTCGGTCGACGGTGCCGCACCGACGCGCGAGAATATCGAAAACGGCACTTATCCCCATGCTGGCGCCTTCTATGCTGTCACGCGCCATGATGCTGACGCCAATACCCTGCGTCTGCTCGACTGGATCCTTTCCCCGCAGGGACAGGCGCTGATCGAGAAGACGGGGTATACGCCGATTGGCTGAAGTAAATGCGGAAGCGATGTTCGATGAATATGCGGTATACAAGGAGGAAAAAATGTTCTGGAAACTGGTCGATATGATCGCGGGCTTGTTCAGTTATGCGTATTCGAGCGATATGACTCGCCGCAAGAGGGAGCGCGTACTTGGTGGGTTGTTCTCTATCCCGCTTCTTTTCCTTGCTTTGCTTTTCTGCCTTTTTACCGGTAATTCTTTTGCCGCTGTCATGTTTGCCTTGTTTTTAGGGCCATTTGTCATATGCTCGATTCCCGAGATTTTCGACTTTCAATATCCCAAGCCGGTCAAATGGTGCCTATGGGGCGTGTATGCAGTGCTTTTTGTCATCTTCTTCGGTTGGATTGCCGCTGCCATGCGCTGACCCACAAAAAGGAGCCCACGGTAAGCCAGATAAAAATACAATGCTCCATTGCGTTCCCTCTGATTTACATCGCTTTACATTCGGCGGAACCTGTGGTATACTACACCCAACGGTACCGGAATTTGATTGAAGGAGCAGATCAATATGGCAATGACCATGGGGCAGATCATTCGCAAATTACGCAAGGAACGCGGACTTACCCAGGAAGAACTGGCGGAGCAGCTGAACATGACCGCGCAGGCCATCAGCCGTTGGGAAAATGAAACGGGGCTGCCGGATATTGCGCAGATCGTGCCGCTTGCCAGTGTATTCGGTGTGAGCACGGATGTGCTGTTCGGCATAGAGGGCACAAATTTGACCGAGGCGGCTTACAGGATCGTCGGTGAAGCGGAGGCAATCAAGGTATACGGCGAGCGCGATACCTATCTTGCCGCATACGACAGGATGCTCGACGGCCTGAAAGCGTATCCGAACAATCTCATCCTTCTGAACAACTGTGTGGGACTGGGGTTGTCGCTGTGCCTTCCCGAAAATGGGTGGCTGTACTCGGCAGAGCGGGCAGATGAGATCGCCGCTGAAACCGAGCGTCAGGCGAAGCTGATCACAACTTATGCCAAACATGCAACGGATATCATGCGCGCACATCAGGTGCTCCTCTTGCTGTACACATCCCGCGGAAAATTTGAACAGGCCTATGCCGAAGCCGAAACCTTTCCCGTGCGCACAGATTTCACCTTGTACGCGAATATGGCGAGAGTAGATGACGCAAAGGGAGACTATGCGAGTGTGATCGAGCATTTGCGCATCGACAATGCTTACGCGCTTCAGGCGTTTGCCGACAGTGCAGCACGGCTTGGAAAAGCGTATTGCGCCAGCGGCAGGTACGGCGAAGCGATCGAAGTGTATGAGGGCTGGTTCCGTGTCATGAAGGCCCTGTTCGGTGAAAATTTCCCGCCGTACCACGATTTTGATTCCGGCGACGGCTATATTCTCCTTGCGCAGGCCTATCTCGCGGCGGGCGACCGGAATAATGCGATGCAGAATGTCGAGCACGCGGTCATGTATGATCTTGATCGTTTCAGCCTTGACAATCTGAATGAAACAGATTCGCCGTTTGTTGAGCAGGGGATGACGAGCGTTGATCTTACAAGTGCTTCGGTCAAGAAGAGACTGACCGAGAAGCTTGCGTCCGCTGAGCTGGCACCGCTTCGCGATCTTGAACGGTTCCAGGTGCTCTGCAGCAAAGTATCCGTGCTGTGAAAAAATCCGCTCCGGCCGAAGCCGGAGCGGATTTTTTATCTTGATTTTGTGCTTTGTTTTGCTTACTTCGCGCTGTCCTTCTTGTGCAGGCTGGCGGCCAGCAGGGCACAGCCGGCGGCGCAGAGGGCGATCATCGGTACAGGCGAGCCGGTGGAGGGGGTCTGTGCGGGGGCTGAGGTGGTGGCAGCAGGAGCTGCGGTCGTGGTCGGTGCGGCAGTCGTGACAGGGGCTGCGGTGGTCACAGGTGCAGCAGTAGTCTCGGGCGCGGCGGCCTCAACGGCGGTGCCGGTGACCGTCCACTCATTGATGCCGGACATGCCCTTCTTGCCGTCGCCGCCCATGGTGCCAGCCGGCGTCATGATGATGCGCAGGATGGTGGTCTGTACCTTCTCGAAGGTGTAAACGCTGTCTTCCTTGGCGACTGCGGCCTTATGCTCGTTGGTTGCCTTCACGGGAACAAAGGTCGTGCCGTTCCAGTACTGGATCTCAAAGGCGGAGGGCAGCAGGAGTCCGCCGCCGTCGTCCTGCCAGTTGATGGTCGTGGACTCAAGCTCGACGGTGCAGGGGTAGGTGTACTGAACCCACGGCAGCTCGGTGCCGGTGTAAGTGTAGCAGGACCAGCGGGCGTCGATCGAGCCGTTCATCAGGTCAGCGGGCGAGTCGCCGGCGTTGGTGTAGCTGGCAGTCGGAGCGGCCAGCTTGTTGATGTCGGAGGTGTCAGGCTTGGGCACGCTGACGCCGTCGGCGATCTTACCGATGACATCCCATTCCTGAATGGCTGGCATCCCCTTGCCGTTCAGGCCGAGCAGGCCGGAGGGGGTCATGACCATACGGATGCTGGTGGTGGTCACCGGCTTAAAGGAGTAGGTGTTGTCCTGCTTGGCGACGAAGTCGACGAAGGGTGCGGTTGGGGTGACGGGAACATAATTGCCGCTGGCGTCGAGGTACTGGATCTCCAGCGGCAGCCGCCGCCGTCGTCATACCAGCGAACGACGCAGCTCTCGACCGTTACAGCGCAGAGAAAGTCATACTGCACCCACGGCACATCAGTGCCGGTGTAGGCGTAGGCCGTCCAACGGGCATCGGTGCCGTCCTTCAGGCTTCCGGGGGAGTCGCCCTTGTAGCTGAAGATCGCCGACGGGGTCGCGATCTGCTTGAGGGCGGTGATGTCGTTGCCGTAGTAGTCCTTGGCGATGACGGTCTCGTCGGCAGACGCGGTAATGAGGGCGGCCGCGAGCATGCTCAGGCACATCAGAGAGGCAAACAGCTTCTTTTTCATGGTGGTTTTCCTTTCTTTGGTGGATTTTATTTGATCTTCGGCATGACCGTCATGCGAAGATTTGTACACCCGTAGGGGATCATACGCACCGTTTCGGCTTTACCGAGCGGCTCGCGTCTGCGCGGCACATCGGCGCAGACGCCGTGCTCGGCCGGCCAGTCGATTTTGCACATCGGCACGTCGATGGCCACGGGCGGTGCGTCGGCGGCGAAGACGTCGCCGTAATCGAGCTCGATCGCCTCGCCCGGCTCGCCGGCGAAAGCATAGTTCCAATCAGAGGTGGGATGCAGCTCGTAGTCGCAGTAGGGGAATCTGCGCTCGACACCGCCCGAAATGAACTCGCGCATGACGCGGCGCTCGGCGATGGGCAGTGCGTAGAGCAGGGGACCGCGGCGCAGGGCCTGCATGTCACCATAGTGCGCGTCGATCCACTCGGGCGCAAACGCAAGGGTGAGGGTCAGCGTCGTGCTGCCCGACCAGGTGCGGCTGACGGTGTGGAACGCACCGATCGCAACCGGTTCACCGTCAAGCTTAGCCGATTTGGCAAAGCCGGGGATGCGGATGTCGAGGTCAAACAGGACGGGCGCCGCCGTCTCGACGGTGTAGGTAACCGTGTTCCGGAAGGGATAGGCCGTATCAACACTCACCTTGACGGCGACGCCGTCCACCTCGGTGGTCAGCTCGCCGGGAACGAGCACTGTCGACGCAATGCCGCCGTCGCGACGCATGAATGCGGCGCGCGCCAGCTTGGGCCAGCCCTGACCGTGGTTGGCAGTGCAGCAGCCGAAGTGGGGCTCGAGGCCGAAGAGGTGGGACTCGCCGTTGTTGGTCGAGAAATGTACCGCGTCCTTCGGGATCCAGGTGCAGGCGATCTGGTTGGCCATCTGGTCGTACTGATGGGTCCACATGTCGGTCGACATAGTCGCCGGAAGGGCGTTGAAGGCCAGATATTCGAGCCGGTCGCCCCACTCGGCATCGCCCGAGATCTCCATCAGTGTCTCGAAGGAGAACATCGCCTCGACGATCGAGCAGAGCTCGGTGCCCTGGATCGGACTGCGGCCGGAGGTGCACTCGTCGCCTGAGATGAAGCCGTAGACGGTGCCGTGCGCCTCCTCCAGCTTGGCCAGCGCCTCACGCGCCCATGCCGACGGATCGGCGCCGGTGATGCGGCTGTAGAGTGCCTCCTGCTTGAGCATCATGCCGAGGTTGACGACGTGCGAGAAGCTGCTCCAGTGGGGCGAGGGCTTCGAGAAGTGCCAGCGGGCAAAGACCTGCTTCCAGTCGACGCCGAGCATGTACAGCTTGTCGGCCAGCTCGACGAGCCAGTCCTCACCGCAGCGGTCGTAGACGAAATAGACGGCGAACAGTCCCTCGAACCAGCGGGTCGCGCCCCATTTGCGCATGGCCACACCGTCCAGCGTGCGGTTGAGATTCTTCAGCACACGATAGAGGGCATCGGGAATGCGTTCGTCGCCGGTGCATTCGTAGTAGAGGACGAGCACCTTCGAGATGAGCAGCACGGCCCAGACGTCGTAGTTGACACGCGCCTTTTTCTCGCAGGGGCAGATCCAGCCGTCGGGCTGCTGCTGGGCGAGGATGCCGTCAATGTAGCGCTTGGCGCGCGCCTTCATGTCCTCGTCGTCGAGCAGGAAGGCCAGCGGAATGAAGCCGTCCAGCCAGTAGGGCACGCGCTCCCACGAGTCGCTGGAGCCGCCGATCCATGCGCTGTCGCGCACGGACGGCCAGATCTTGTCAAGGTTGCCGGCCTGGCCGGCGGCCTGGATCTCCAGCTGACGGCGCATCCAGCCGGTCGGGCGGATATCCTTGGGGGAAAAGAGGGTATACTTAGGGGTGTTGAGGTTCATAATTCGCTCCTTATGCGATAGCGGTTATTCGGTGAGGGTCGCAACGGTTTTCTCGATCTGCTTTTCGACAACCTTGGACAGCTGCTTCAGCTGTGCGGTGATGTTGGTCATCCCGGCCTGTGCCAGCGAATCCATCTGACCCCAGATGCCCGACCAGTTGTAGGCGTAGGCGATCTCAAACATGTTGCTTTCCAGAACGGTGTTCAGCACGCCGATCGACGTTTCGTCCTGGGCGAACTTGTAGTGCAGGGTCGTTTCAACAAAGACGGGCATGACCGTGTAGTGCGAGTAGGCACAGAGGTTTTCGAGCACGATGCCGGTCATCTCAGGGTTGGCGTCGCCGAACGGAACGACCAGCGTCATGGCCGAGGGATTGACGGGGGAGTAATATGCTTCCTGCGAAGCGTCATACTTGGGATGCGGCATGATGCCGTATTCATGCGAGCTCTCACGCTGGTCGCGCAGCGTACCGATGACCTCATCGTAGAAGAGCAGACGGCCTTCAGAGAAGAGGGTTTTGTAGCCATCGGTATTGGGATCGATTTTGTTGTAGCCGGTGATGCCGGGCATCGAGACCAGACGCTCATCGGAGGCAAAGTAGGTGATCAGCTTTTCCCAGGCGGTGATATACTTTTCATCTTCATGTGCGGTGAAAGAGGGGAGGCCCTCGTTGTCATAGCTGAGCAGGCTGACCTCAGCGCTCATGATAAAGCTCTTGGGCGCATTGTTATAGTGGCCGATGCCGTAGATGTCATCCTCGGTCTTATACTGACCGTCACCGTTGACGTCGCGGGCGACCGCATTCATCATTTCGTACATCTTGTCCCATGTCCACTCGTTCTTGCCCATGAGGGTATAGGGATCCTCCAGGCCGTTGTCGGAGACAAGCGACTTCGAGAAGGCAATGATGTAGTGCGAGGTAGCCCAGCCGATGTGGAAGTCACCGAAGAGAACGGTGGCCTTGTTGCCAAAGTTAAATTTTTCGATCATTGCACTGTTCCACCAGGGCTTATCCAGCTGCAGGGCAGAGTAGGTGGACATGTCTTCAACATAGTTGTTTTGGGTATAAGAGCCGACGCGGCCCATCTGGTTGATGACGGCCTGATATGCGCCGTCCTGTGCCATTGCACTGGTGGAGACTGCGGTGTCAATGCTGCCGGCACTGTCACGCAGTTCCACGATCTCGATGCCCAGCTTGTCTTTGATCTGCTGGTCACGTTTATAGAGTGCATCGTTATAAGACTCGCCGGTGAGCTCGGTTGCGCTGAACTGCGTGTCAGCCCAGCTGACGGTGACGTTGAGGATGTTGAAGGTCTTGCCGGAGAAGTTGCCGGTCGGCAGCTCACTCAGCAGACGCTCCTGTTCGCTCTGCGTGGTTTCCGGTGCGTTTGTCTCGCCTGCCGCAGTTGTGTCAGCGGGCGTGGTGTCCTTGCCTGTGACGTTGCTGCCCGCACAGGCGGACAGCGAAGCCGCAGTCAGCAGTGCGGCAAGAATAAGGGATAGCTTGCGTTTGAACATAATGTACCTCCTTTGAAAATTTGCAATTCCATGGCGTTTGCAGTTTCATTATACTGATTTTGGGCGGCTTGGACAATTGCAAAAATCGAAGAATACATTGCAAAAATCGAACTGAGTCAAAGGCCGCTTGCAAGGCGGGAAAAAATTTGCTATAATTAAGAAAAACACGGAAAGGAGGGAGCACGATGTTGACGCAGAGCAGTGAACAGGGGGAAAACCTTGATCTGACACAGGTACCGCTGTGCTTTATCGTGGGCTACAAGCAGTTCAAGCCGCACGAGAAGCATGTGAACCGCAAGCATCTCAATGATGTGCTGATCATTCTCGTGTCCGGCACCCTGCGCTTTACCGAGGACGGTATTCCGGTGGAGCTCCATGCGGGGGAATACTATATTCAATACCGCCAGCACCAGCAGCGGGGCGAGCTGGAAAGCGATGCCTGTTATTATTATGTGGAATTCCTTGGCCGCCGCACCGATCATCAGAAAAATGTACTTCCGCGTCGGGGAATTTATGAGGCCGGGTATGCACTTCCGTTGTGCGAGGAGCTGCGCAACATAAATATGGGATATACCCAACGCGCGATGCTGGCGTATGATCTGTTCCGCGCCCTGTCACCGCGCCGGATCGCGCAGCCAGCCATCCAGCATACCGTTATGGAGCTGTACGACTATTTTCACCAGCACTACACCGAGCAGCTGCCGCTGGAGATGGTCGCCCGCCGATTCAACTACAGCACCGACTATCTCATCCGCTTTTTCAAAAACCAATATGGCGTCACGCCGCATCAATATATTACCTTTCTGCGCATCAGCCACGCCAAGCAGCTGCTGGAAGAGGGCGAGCAGACCATGCTCGCCATCGCCCTCGCCTGCGGATATACCGATTACTCCTCCTTCTACCGCGCCTTCACCCGCGTCACCGGCGTGACGCCGGGCGATTGGGCAAAGCAAAATGAGCAGAGCTGAGTCTGTGCAAGTGAGATCAAGCATCTGCCGTCCAGTTATGGTATACTGAAAGGGCAGTGGAAGGAGGTACAGCGATGAACGCGTGGTATCGGCAGGTGCAGAAGATCGTGGATGAGATCGACATCTGCATCAAAGCGCAGCGTGACGAGGCATTGACCTTAAATTATCTTGCACACCGATTTGGCTATTCCGAATCCTACATCTCGCGAAAATTCAGAGCGATCTCGGGCATGAAATTCCGTGATTATCTGCGCTATCGGCGGCTGGCCTTTGCGTTGAAGCAGATCCGGGACACCGACGACGGCATTCTGGACATTGCGCTGAACTACGGATTTTCCTCGCATGAGGCCTTTACCCGCGCCTTCAAGGAGGCCTACGGAATCACGCCCAGCGAATATCGCCAGCATCCGATCCCGGTCGCACTTCGCACCATCATCAAGCCCTTTGACTGCTATCTTTTGGAAATCGGAGGAACAGGCATGGCAAAATCAACATCGGACGTGAAAACCTATTTTGTGACCATCCCCGCGCATAAATTTCTGCATATTAAAAATTACGAGAGCATCGGCTACTGGGACTTCTGGCAGAAGCAGAGCCTTATCCCGGGGCAGGACTGCGAAACGGTCTGCGGGCTGCTGGACAGCATCAAGGGGAAGCTGGACGACATGGGCGGCAGCGAGGCGAACAGCAGCAGCGGGCAGATCATGGCCTACATCAATGATCCCATCGGCCGCATCTGCAGCTGGGGTATCCCACTCGCCGAATGCTACGGCGTGCGCCTGCCCCTTGATTATGCGGGCGACGTCCCCGCGCAGATGCTGATGATCGACGTACCCGAGGGGGAATACATCGTCTTCGAGCACGGCCCCTTCGATTATGCGACCGAGAACTGCGCAGTGGAGGCGAAGATCGAGGCGGCGATGCTCGCCTTCGACTATGCCGCAGCAGGCTGTCAGCTTGATCTGACGCCGGGCAGGATCTTCTACTTCTACCACGACTGTACCCGCTTCTGGAAATATATCCGTCCCGTGCGCCGGGTGTGAGCGAAAACAAAACGGGAGGCACTTCCTTGCGAAGTGCCTCCCGTTTTGTTATAGATCCAGATACCAGATCAGCTGCGCCTCGTGCCGGTACTCCGGCTCGAGATAATACGCATATTCGTCCACCATCCCCAGCACCGCGCCCTGCTTGTGGTAGAAGCGCACGGCGGGGACATTGTTATTTTGGCACTCGATCTTCATCTGCCGCAGGCCCTGCGCCCGCGACCAATCGGCGGCCATGTCGAAGAGCGCCTGCCCGATGCCGCGGTGCTTGTACTCATCCTCGATGCGGATGTCCCACAGCACGGCGAGGTCATCCCGCTCGGCCAGCATGTGTACGCCGGCGGTGCGCGCGGCGATGGTTGCCGCGCCAACTGGGCGCTCGCCGTCGAAGGCCATGAAGAAGCCCCAGTTCGTGATGTCGAAGCGCGCTGCCCAGCGGCTCACGCTCTCGTCGTCGCCGGCGCAGAAATCCTTGATATACGGCTCGACCGGCGTTTCCACGAGGCGGAAGCCGCCAAGACCCCGATCGATCTTCTCAATTTTGTATTCGCTCGTCACGCGCACCCGCATCGAAACCTGATCGTAGAGCGGGAAGGCGGACGGGTCGACTTGTCTGTATGTGATTATAAGCACCTCACTCGATGGTTCCGCCGCCGACGAGATAATCATCCTCGTAAAAAACGACAGCCTGCCCAGCCGCGATGGCGCGCTGGGGCTCGTCGAACTCGACATGCACGCGGTCGTCGCCGATCTGCTCGACCGTCGCCCACTGCGCAGCCTGCGCATAGCGCACCTTGGCCAGCAGGCGCATCGGGCGCTCGAGTCGGTCGAAGGGCAGGAAGTTGATCGCCCGCGCAGTCAGCGAGCGGGTGAAAAGGGAAGCGTTGTCCGAGAGGATGACGCTGTTGTCGGCGGTATTTTTTGCGCAGACGTAGAGGGGGGCAGGCAACGCCAGTCCCAGCCCCTTTCGCTGGCCGATGGTGTAGTGGATCAGCCCGCGATGATGCCCCTTGACCTCGCCATCAAGGGTACGGAACTCGCCTGTCGGATAGGGCCCGCCGTGCGCGCGCTCCAAAAAAGCCCCGTAGTCGCCGTCGGGGATGAAGCAGATGTCCTGACTGTCCCGCTTGCGCGCGTTGATGAAGCCCTCTGCCTCGGCAATCTCGCGCACCTCTGCCTTGGTCAGCTCACCGAGGGGAAAACGGGAGCGCGAAAGCTGTTCCTGCGAGAGGGAATAGAGGACGTAGCTCTGATCCTTGTGCGCGTCTGCCGCACGCCGCAGGAGCCAGCGCCCGGAGGGCGTCTGCTCGCGCCGCACATAGTGGCCGGTTGCGATGCCGTCGCAGCCGAGCGCGCGGGCGCGCTCGAGCAGCAGGCCGAACTTGACGGTGCGGTTGCAGATGACGCAGGGGTTGGGCGTCTCCCCCCGCTCGTATGCCTCGATGAAGGGGCGGATGACCAGCGCCTCGAACTCGCCGCGCAGGTCAAACACATGGTGTGCCACGCCGAGGCGGTCAGCCACCGCGCGGGCGTCGTTGACTTCGTCCTCGCCGCCGTCCCGCAGCCAGAGCGTGCCGCCCATGACGGTGCAGCCGGCCTGCTGCAGCAGATGCGTCGCCACGGCGCTGTCCACGCCGCCGCTCATGGCCGCGAGGATGGTCTCGTTCGCCATCAGCCCAGCGCGATCATGGCATCGATGCAGCGGCGGGCATCGCGCATGGTGTCGTCATCGAGGACGATCTCCTCGCCGCCCGCGCCGAGGACGCAGTTGTAGAGGTCGATGAGGGTAGTCAGCTTCATGTTGGCGCAGATCAGCTTGGACGAAAGCGGATAGAAGCGCTTGTCCGGGCAGTCGAACTGCAGGTGCTCGACAATGCTCAGCTCGGTGCCGATGATGAATTCCTTCTCGTCCGATGCATGCGCGTAGTCGAGGATGTCCTTGGTCGAGCCGACCACATCAGCCTGTGCCACGACGCCGGGGATGCACTCGGGATGCACCAGCAGCTTGGCGCCGGGGTGCGCTGCCTTGGCCGCCGCGGCTTCCTCCGCCGTCACCGACGCATGGATCGGACATCCACCCTGCAGCAGCAGGACTTCCTTCTCGGGGCACTGCGCGGCGACATAACTGCCGAGGTTGCAGTCGGGGATGAAGAGGATCTTCTTCGCCTCGAGGCTCTTGACGATCTTCACCGCCGACGACGAGGTGACGCAGACATCGGCGATGGTCTTCAGCTCAGCCGTGGTGTTGACGTAAGCCACGACCGCATGGTCGGGATGCGCCTGCTTGACCGAGAGGATGTAGTCGCGGCTCATCTGCTCAGCCATCGGACAGCCGGCCTCGGGCGCGGCGAGATAGACCGTCTTGTCGGGGGAGAGAATTTTTGCCGTCTCAGCCATGAAGCGCACGCCGCACATGATGAGGGTCTTGTTGGGCGCCTTGGCAGCCTTGACGCTGAGGGCAAAGGAGTCGCCGACAAAGTCAGCCACCTCGGTGATGGCGTGGCTCTGGTAGCTGTGCGCAAGGATGCAGATATCCCGCTCGGCACAGAGCCGGCGGATCTCGGATTGGATGTTGGAAGTAGTACGGTTCATCGTATCGTCCTTTCGGCGGGAATAGTTGGGGATATTATACCATGTCAGCGTGCGAAAATCAAGGTTTTGGGGCGAATTATTCGATTTCCGTCACGATCTCCAGCGCCTCGGGCAGCGCGCCGAGCCGCGGCTTGATAAAATTCGGGTACAGATACGCCTCCCGCGCCTGGGCGAAGGTCAGCCACCGGAATTCGTGCCGCTTGCGGCCATCCTCGTGCAGCGTAAAGCAATCCCCGTGCGCCGCGAGCTTGCCGCCGACGTCGACGAGGTAGTAGAGGCACAGCTCGTGGAACCGCTCATGCGAGGCGTCCTCCTCAAAAAAGCTCTGCGCCAGCCAGAGCGGACGGACGATGGCCGCCTCAATCTCCAGCTCCTCCCGCACCTCGCGCAGGACGGCGTCCTCAGCGGTCTCGTGCAGTGCTACCCGCCCGCCGGGGAGGTAGTAGTAGGGAGAATGATCGTCCTGCATGGCGAGGATGCGCCCAGCATCGACGATGACAGCGCAGACGCGGTAGTTGAAGCGGCCAAGCGGGGTCTTGAAGGTGATGTCCATTGTTTTCTCCTTTTGCCGGATGATAACCTTGCAATTTCGTGCAAAATCGTGTATAATAATCAAACTGACTTCATTCGGAGGAATCATGCTGCAATACCAACTCTACACCGCGTCAAACCCCATTGGGGACGCGCGGTTTGATGCTTTTTTCGCGCTCCTCGCTGATGCACTGCCGACCGACGAGCACCGCTCGCACGCCGCGCAGAAGGCCCTGCTGGACGAGCCGGCCTATGCCATCCTGACCGGCGAGGAGGGAGGCACGATCCGCGCCATCATGGCCGTGTGGGAATTCGCCGGCTTCCGCTATGTCGAGCATTTCGCTGTCGATCCTGCCTTGCGCGGGCATGGCGTCGGGGCGGCGATGCTGGGCGAATATCTGCGCCGTGATGAGCGCCGCGTCGTGCTCGAAGTTGAGCCGCCTGAGACGGCCATCGCCGCCCGGCGAATCGGCTTCTACGAGCGCTGTGGGCTGTCACTCAGCCGCTTCCCCTACGCTCAGCCGCCCCTCAATCCGGGCGACGGCATGCTTCCGCTGATGCTGATGAGCAGCGGCGGCACGCTGACAGACGCCGAAGCTGCAGCGGTGCGGGACACGCTCTATCGCGAGGTCTATCACTGGCCGGTGGGTTAATCTTCCCACGACAGCCGGTGCAGCGCGCCTTCGGTGCGCAGACCCGCGAAATCCTGCTGGCGCAGGATCTCGTACACCGCAATTGCCACGCTGTTCGACAGGTTCAGCGAGCGCAGGCCGTCCCGCATCGGAATACGGACACAGGCGTCGGGATGGTCGTGGAGCAGCTCCTCGGGGAGTCCTGCCGTCTCTTTGCCGAACATGATGTAGCTGACAGCGGGGTAGGGAATATCGGTATAGCGATGCCGCGCCTTGGTCGAGAAGTACCAGCAGTTCGTGCGCGCGTCGGGATTGCGGGCGTAGAAATCGTCGAGGTTGCGGTAATAGGTGATGTCGAGGGCGTGCCAGTAGTCCAGGCCTGCGCGCTTGAGCTTGGCGTCGTCGATGGTGAAGCCCATCGGCTCGATGATGTGCAGCGCCGCGCCGGTGGCGGCGCAAGTGCGGGCGATGTTGCCGGTATTCTGCGGGATCTGCGGCTCGTGCAGGACGATGTTGATCGGTTTCATTGATGGCTCCTTGCGTGTCATTTGCCACCAGTATACCGCAATGTCGAAAAAAAATCAAGCCGCGGGGATAAAATTTACAAATCCCTCTTTCAATTGCCGCGATTATGCGGTATAATAAATAGAATGATTATTGAACTTTGGAGGACACTGATCCATGAGTATACTTGACAAGATGATCGGCACCTACAGCGAGCGCCAGGTCAAAAAGCTGAAGCGCACTGTTGACGCCATCGAGGCGCTGGCCGGTCATTACGAAGCGCTGTCTGACGCAGAGCTTGCCGCGACGACCGATGCCCTCAAGGCGCGTCTCGCGAAGGGCGAGACGCTGGACGATATCCTGCCCGACGCTTTCGCGGCCGTCCGCGAAGCCGACTGGCGCGTGCTGGGCAAGCGCCCCTTCCGTGTCCAGCTGATCGGCGGCATCCTGCTCCATCAGGGTCGTATTGCCGAGATGAAGACCGGTGAGGGTAAGACCCTCGTCGCCACCATGCCCGCCTACCTCAATGCCCTCGAGGGGAAGGGCGTCCACATCGTCACCGTCAACGACTACCTTGCCCGTCGCGACAGCGAGGAGATGGGCCGCGTCTATGGCTTCATGGGCCTGACCACCGGCCTGGTCGTCCACGGCCAGTACCCCAACGAGAAAAAAGCTGCCTACGCCGCCGACATCACCTACGGTACCAACAACGAATTCGGCTTCGACTACCTGCGCGATAACATGGTTATCTACAAGGAGCGCATGGTTCAGCGCGGCCACAACTTCGCCATTGTCGACGAGGTCGACTCGATCCTCATCGACGAGGCCCGCACACCGCTGATCATCTCGGGCGAGGGCGAGAAGTCGAACGACCTCTATGATCGCGCCGACGCCTTCGTGCGCAAGCTGCGCAAGTTCGTCATCAAGGAGCTTGACGACAAGGAAGAGCAGGACAACTATGACGGTGACTACATCGTCGACGAAAAGGCCAAGACCGCGACGCTGACCAAGGCCGGCATCAAGAAGGCTGAGGAATTCTTCGGTCTCGAGAACCTCGCCGACGAGCAGAACACCCTCATCAACCACCACATCAATCAGGCGCTCAAGGCGCACGGCACCATGAAGCTCGACGTCGACTACGTCGTCAAGGACGACAGCGTCATCATCGTCGACGCCTTCACCGGCCGTCTCATGCCCGGCCGCCGCTTCTCGGACGGCCTGCATCAGGCCATCGAGGCAAAGGAGAAGGTCAAGATCCAGAAGGAGAACAAGACGCTTGCCACCATCACCTTCCAGAACTACTTCCGCCTCTACCGCAAGCTCTCGGGCATGACTGGTACCGCGCTGACCGAGGAGAACGAGTTCCGCGAGATCTACGCCCTCGACGTCGTCGAGGTGCCGACCAACAAGCCCATGATCCGCAAGGATCACCCCGATGCCGTCTACCGCACCATGGCAGGCAAGTACCGCGCCATCGTCGAGCAGGTCAAGGCCTGCCACGAAAAGGGCCAGCCGGTGCTGGTCGGTACCGTCTCCATCGACAAGTCAGAGCTGCTGTCCAAGCACCTCAAGATGAACGGCATCCCGCACACCGTGCTCAACGCCAAGTACCACGAAAAAGAGGCCGAGATCGTCGCGCAGGCCGGTAAGCTGGGCGCGGTCACCATCTCGACCAACATGGCCGGCCGCGGTACCGATATCATGCTGGGCGGCAATGCCGAGTTTATGGCCAAGAACGAGATGCGCCGTCAGGGCATCGAGGAAGAGCTGATCGCCCAGGCCACCGGCTCGGCGGCCACCGACGACGAGGCTATTCTCGCTGTTCGTGCTACCTTCGCCGAGCTGTACAAGAAATATAAGGAAGAGATCGCCCCCGAGGCCGAGAAGGTGCGCGAGGCCGGCGGTCTGTTCATCCTCGGCACCGAGCGCCACGAGAGCCGCCGCATCGACAACCAGCTGCGCGGCCGTTCGGGCCGTCAGGGCGACCCCGGTGAGTCCCGCTTCTACCTTTCCTTTGAGGATGATCTCCTCCGCCTCTTCGGCACCGAGCGCATCACCGGCATGGTCGAGAAGCTTGGCCTCGACGAGGACACGCCCATCGACGCCAAGATCCTCTCGGGCTCCATCGAGTCGGCCCAGAAGCGCATCGAGGATCAGAACTTCAAGCGCCGCAAGTACGTCCTGACCTACGACGACGTCATGAATCAGCAGCGTACCATCATCTACAAGCAGCGCCAGAGCGTGCTGGATGGCCAGAACATCACCGACAGCATCCAAGCCATGATCCGCGAGACGGTGGAGGACGCCGTCACCGCGACCTGCTCGGCCGAGAACCACGCCGAGTGGGAGCTCGACCGTCTGCGTGAGCAGTTTGCAGGCCTGCTGTGCAACAAGGACGAGTTCCAGTACAGCGAGGATGAGCTGAAGAAGGTCAAGGACGACGATATCCGCGAGCTGCTGCTCACCCGCGCCGATAAGCTCTATCACAGCAAGGAGGAGCTGTTCGGCGAGGAGAAATTCCGCGAGATCGAGCGCGCCGTGCTCCTGCGCAATGTCGACACCAAGTGGATGGATCACATCGACGCGATGGACGACCTCAAGGGCAGCATCGGCCTGCAGGCCTATGCCCAGCGTGACCCGGTCAATGAGTACCGCCTGGTCGGCGCAGATATGTTTGACGCCATGGTCGCCGATATCCGTGAGTCGACTGTCCGCATGATCCTCAGCATTTTCCCGCGCGTCGAGCCTGTCACCCGCGTCGAGGTCGCCAAGCCGCTGGTCGAGGGCTTCGCCGGCGGCCAGATGCAGCCCCAGCGCCCCGCCGCACCCGCACGTCCCGCCGCACCGGCACAGGGCGGCGCCCCCGTGCGTCCCGCACCGTCGGTCACGCCCGCCGGTGCGCCCAAGGCCGCCCCGAAGGTCGGCCGCAACGATCCCTGCCCCTGCGGCAGCGGCAAAAAGTACAAGAAGTGCTGCGGCGCCGCCTCGAATGACGCCGGACAGGACGAATGATGATGAACCATGAGAAGGGAGGGAGAGATACATGGGCTTCGGCATCCTCTTCAGCGGCTATCTGATCACCTATCTGCTCTCCCTCAACCCATACGCCGCTCTGACGCGGCTGGCCGGCTATGTGGTGATGCTCATCGCGCTGACCAAGCTGCGCCGACACAACCGCTGGTTCGGCTACAGCCAGCTGTCGCTCGCCCCGCTGGGGGCACTGGCGCTGGCCGATGCCGGGCTGGACGTCGCTTCCCGCATCCTGGGGGAGCGCGCGCCTGAGACGCTGGCTGCCGTCATCGGCTCGCTCGAGGGCTTCATGACCCTGTTTGTGCTGTTCTTCCACGTCTGCCTGCTGATGGCGGTCTACACCATCGCCGTCGATACCGAGCTGCCGAAGCTGGCTCGCTCGGCGCGGACAGGCCTTGTGCTGACCGCCGCTTACGCCGTGCTGAACGGCCTCTGGGCCCTGCCGGTCGACCTCGGCCAAAGCTATACCATGACACTGAGCCTGATGCTCTTCGTCCTGCAGCTGGTCTGGACCCTCTTCAACCTCGTGCTGATCTTCCGCTGCTACATGTGGATCTGCCTCGAGGGCGACGAGGAGATGACGCAGAAGCCCTCACGCTTCGCCTTTGTCAACCGCTTCCGCGAAAAGCAGGCGGCGCGCAGCCAGAAGGCCTACGACGAGGCCGCTGCATATGCCGAGGAGAAGCGCGCACGCCGCGCCGCCAAGCTCGGCCCCGCCGCGACCAAGCCAAAGTACCGCAAAAAGAAAAAGAAATGATCCCCGCGGACACCCGTCCGCACGAAAGGAGGCCGCCGCATGGCGCTCACGCCCCGCATATCCCGTCATCTTCGGTTCGGCCTGTTGATCGCCGCCGCGCTGTTTTTCTGGAACCCCATCGTGGCGATCATTGACCCGCTGCCCGACTGCATCGGGTATCTGCTGCTCTGGGCAGCGCTCGGCTATACGGCCGATCTGCATACATATCTGGCCGAGGCGCGGGCGGGCTTCCTGCGCATGGCCTTCATCGACGCCATCAAGCTGGTGGGCCTCTTGTGGCTGGTTACCGTGCCGGTCGCCGACGAGCAGCCAAGCGCCCAGCTGCTGCTGACCTTCGTCTTTGCCGTGCTCGAGCTCATCTACGCCATCCCAGCCTGGAACAACTTCTATGACGGCATGTTCGGCCTGATCTCGAACGACGGCAACCTGCGCCGCTATGATCTCGTTTCGCGTCCGCGTACCGTGTGGCGGCGCGACCCTGCAGTGGGGAAAAGAAAAAAGGTCACCCTGCCGCCCCGTGTCCGCTCGCTGCCCGAGCTGTTGAAGAGTGGTACGGTCATCTGGATCATCGCCCGCGCGGCGCTGGCCACGCTGCCCGAGCTGACGGCGCTCTCGGCCTTTGAATACGAGGGCTATGTCACCAACAACGACGTCGATATCTACAGCTTCCGCAATCTGTTCGTTTTCCTCGCCGTGTGCGTCATGGCCGTCATCGGCCTGCGCTGGCTCTGGCGCATGCTGCGCTTCACCGTGCGCCTGTACCGGGACAATGTGCTGACCGCCGCGCTGACCGCGCGCTATGCTGACACCATTCTGCCCGACGAGGGCCTGTTCCTGCGCCGCCGCCTCAAGCTGGGGCTGACGCTGGTTACGATCGGCGCCATTCTGTCGGTTGACTTCTACGTGGAGGAGCTGAACATCATCCCCGATCTGCTCGCCGCGCTTGTCCTCGCGGCGGCTATCCTCGTCCTGCGCCGATGCAGTGACCGCTGGGTGCCCGCCATTTGCGCCACCGGCACTTGGGGGCTCGCGTCGGTCGTCTCGTCCTATTGCGCGTATGCGTTCCACAACGAGTTCTATCCCGAACTCGTCTACAAAAACAGCGAGGCCTACGCCGCCTATCGTCTGATGTGCACCGCAACCCTCGTCGAGCAGATCGCCTTCGCCGGTACGGTCGTCTGCCTCGGCCTCATGCTCATTTCCGTCATCCGCCGCGTCGATGCGGGGCTCCTGCCCGACCTGCGCGGCAAGATCGTCGGCTGGCTCGTGCTCGGCCTCCTTGCGGCGGCCAGCGGCGTAGCCTACGACCTGCTTCTGCCCTCGGTCGAGTTCATCTGGCTCATCGACTTTGGCATTGGCCTGCTCTTCGCCGGCCACGCCTGGAAGGGCATCGGCGACATCAACGACGCCCTCGCGGTCAGCATCCGCGACGGACTATCTCAACAAGAAAGGATCGATCACGATGTACGAATCCATTAAAACCCAAGCCGCGCAGGCCGTGCGCGAGCTGCTCGCCGCCGCCCGCCTGCGCCCCGGCGATATCGTTGTGGTCGGCTGCTCGTCCAGCGAGATGGTCGGTGAGACCATCGGCCACGGCTCAAGCCTCGAGGCGGCCCAAACCGCCTTCGGCGCCATCTATCCCATTCTCAAGGAGGCCGGCGTCTACCTCGCCGCCCAGTGCTGTGAGCATCTCAACCGTGCCCTCATCCTCGAGCGTGAGGCAGCCGAGCGTTACGGTTACGAGATCGTCAGCGTCAAGCCCCAGCCCAAGGCCGGCGGCTCCTTCGCGACGACGGCTTACGAAAACTTCGCCGACCCGGTGGCCGTCGAGCACATCCGTGCCGCCGCTGGTCTCGACATCGGCGGTACGCTGATCGGCATGCATCTGCGCGACGTCGCCGTCCCGGTGCGCCTCAGCCTCGACCACATCGGCAATGCTATCCTCCTCTGTGCCCGCACCCGTCCGAAATACATCGGCGGCAGCCGCGCTTGCTACCCCGACGCATAAATTTCAAAAAGGAAGGAATCAAATCATGTCTGAGCTGAACCTTCGCGCCCCCGGAACCGAAGTGCGCATCATGTCGAGCAACATTCTCTTCGACAAGAGCCTCCCCGACCGTCTTCCGCTCATCGCCGACTACTACCGCGCCTGTGCCGCCGACGTCATCGGTTTGCAGGAAGTCAATAAGGTAGGCCTCGGCCTCTTCGCGCTGCTGACCGATCTCTACACCCCGGTCCCCGCGCAGCATGCCGACGGCAAGCACTGCTACACCCCCATCCTTTACCGCACCGATAAGTACGATCTGCTCGAGAGCGGCAGCGAGCTTTACGCCATGCGCGGTACCGACACCAAGTCGATGGCCTGGGTAGTACTGGCCGACCGTGCGACCGGCAAGAAGCTGGCTGTCATCAACTCGCACGGCTCGCTGATCCTCGCGGCTTACAAGCTCGAGGCCACCGACGCCGTCGAGGGCGAGCAGTGGCGGGTCGACAATGTCCGTCAGATGCTCGAAAAGAAGGATGAGCTGCGCGCGAAATACGGCACTCTGCCCGTCTTCGTCACCGGTGACTTCAACACCAAGGCCGACCGTCCGTCGATCCTGGCCATGAAAGAGCAGCTGCCCGACAGCGCCGATGTGGCGACAGTCAGCCGTACCGACGGCTTCAATTCTTACCATAAGGCGCCCGGCCAGCCCTGCTCGGACGGCTCGCCCATCGACTTTATCTTTGTCACCGACGACGCTGTCGAGGTGCTGACCCACAACATGCCGAACGACGAGGCTGCGCTGGCCATTTCTGACCACTGCCCGGTCTATGTCGACGCTAAGCTGAAGTAAGCGGAAAGGGAATACTATGAAATTTTGGAAACGCACCCTCCTGTTGGCCCTCTGCGGCCTGCTGCTCGCCGGCGCGACCGCCTGCGGCGGTGACGGCGGCGCGGCTGAGACGACCGACGCCGTGACCACCGCCGCGCCCGAGACCGAGGCGCCTCTGCCCGATATCGTGCTCAGCGCCGACTTCAAGCTCGTCCGCCCCGAGGACGCAGACCAGAGCATCGTCGACGCCGCGATGAATCTGCGCGCCGCGATCCAGAAGGGTACCGGTCTTGCGCTGGCACCCGCCTCCGACTGGTTCAACCCGCGTGAGGAGAACATTACCTTCCCGGCCACCGAGATCCTCATCGGCGCGACTAACCGCGCCGAGACGGCGGCCGCCGCTGCGACCCTGCGCTGGGATGACTATGTCATCACGGCCGAGACGGGGAAGCTGGTCATCCTCGGCGGCAGCGACGCGGCGACACTGGCCGCGATCACCTATTTTTCGAACAAATTTGCCGCGATGACCACCTTTGAGCCGGCCGAGCTCTACCGCTTCAACGCCAAATATGCCGTCGAGGACGTCCGCATCGGCGACGTTTCGCTGGCTGAATACACGCTTGTCTACCCCTACGCTGAGAAGGACAAGTACAGCGCGGTGGCCGAGTCGATCAACGCGCGTCTGCGTGAGATCAGCGGCATTTCGCTCCCCACCATCACCGACCGGGACGATTCCGCTGCTCGGGAGCTCTGGCTCGGGCCGGTCAAGCGCGACGGCGCGTCGGCTGAGGCACTGAGCGACCCGCTGGCCTGGAGCCTGACGGTGAAGGACAGCGCCATCCAGCTCACCGGCGGCAGCAGCTATACGGTCAGCAGGCTGTTCAACAGCCTGCTCGATGCTGCGATCACGAAGGCGGCTGACGCGGTGGTCACCCTCGAGCTGGCAACCTCCAACGGCACCGCCGAGCTGCCTGCCGTTGCCCTCGAGGCCGAGGCAGATGTGCGCATCATGTCGAGCAACATCCTCTTCGACAGCACGCTGGCCGACCGCGTGCCGCTGATCGCCAACTACTACCTCGAGCACCTGCCCGACCTGATCGGCATGCAGGAGGTCAACACGACCGGCGAGAAGGTCTTCAGCCTCGTCCAAGAGTTCTACGGTGCCACCAATACCGAACACGCCGACGGCAAGCATTGCTACACGCCCATCCTCTATCGTAAGGACAAGTACAACCTTGTCGCCAGCGGCAGCTGCCTCTACGACTCCCGCGCTACCGACACCAAGTCGATGTCCTGGGCGGTGGTCGAGAACAAGCAGACCGGCAAAAAGATGGCCCTCTGCAACACCCACAGCTCGCTGATTCTCGCCTCCTACAACCTGACCGCGACCAACAGCGTCGAAGGCGAGCAGTGGCGCGTGGACAATGTCCGCCAGCTGCTCGAGCGGGTCGACCTGATCCGCGCCGAGTACGGCAATATCCCGGTCTTCATCACCGGCGACTTTAACTCGAATGCGACCAAGGCCTCAATCCAGACCATGAAAAAGTCGCTGCCCGACAGCGCGGATCTGGCCACTGTCAGCAAGACGAAGGGGATCAACTCCTTCCATAACGACCCCGGTCAGTCGACCGCCTCGGGCCTGCCCATCGACTTCGTTTTCGTCACCGATGACGTCGTCGAGGTGCGCACACACTACATCGACAACACCAAAAAGGGTGTCGCCATCTCCGACCACTGCCCGGTCTACATTGACGTGAAGCTGAAATAAACGAAAAGCGAGAACCGTATGGTTCTCGCTTTTCGTTTGGCTCAATATCCCAGCCCCGCGTACACCAGATTGCGCAGGCGGGGATGAACGATGGGCTCCTTGCTGTTGAGCATGTGCTGGAGGTAGACGATGGTGACTTCCTTCGCCGGGTCGCAGTGGACATACGCGCCGGCTGCGCCGCCCCAGCCGAACTCGCCGATCGACGACAGTGTGCCGCCGCGGGCGGGATCGACCAGCGTGCGCACGCCATAGCCGTATCCGTAGCCGCGCATGGCGTCCCAGTTGAAGTCGGGGCGGGTGCGGTCATCGAGGCAGTCAGAGCGGAGCAGATCGACGGCGCGCGCGGAGAGGATGCGGCTGCCGTTGGGGGCAACGCCCATGTGCGTCAGCGTCTCAGCGAAGAGAATGTAGTCGTCGAGGCAGGAGATGGCGCCCGCGCCGCCGCTCTCAAACTTGGGGCCGAAGATATGGCTGTTGGTCAGGCCAACGTCGACGGTGTGGCCCAGCTTTTCCTCGAAGCGGTACTGCGCCGCCATGCGGGGGCGGAGGTCGTCGGTGAGGTGGTAGTAGGTGTTCTTCATGCCGATGGGATCGAGGATGCGGCGCTGTGCATAGGCTGAGAAGGGTTCGCCGACAATGGCCTCGATGAGGCGGAGCAGCACATCGTGCGAGAAACCGTACATCCAGTGTTCGCCTGGCTGGAAGTTGACGGGGCGGGTTGCGAAGGCGCGGATGATATCAGCCGTCGAGGGCGCGCCGTCGTGCTCAGCCATGCAGGCGAGGATCTCGGGGGCCTTGGTGTCATAGGGCAGGCCGGAGGTCATGGTGAAGAGGTGGCGCACGCGGATCGGCTTGGCCGGCACGAGGGAGGACTGCATACGGGAGTTGCAGACCTTGACCTTCATGTTGGTGAACTCGGGCAGATAGTTGGCAATGGGGTCGTTCATGATGAACTTCCCCTCCTCGAGCAGCTGCATGCCGGCCACGCAGGTGATGAGCTTCGAGGCGGAGTACATGAAATAGAGCGCGTCGCGGCGGATGGGCTCGCCGGTAGCAATGTCCTGGAAGCCGGCACTGTGGCGGAAGACCTCCTCGCCGCGATGATAGACGACGATGTCGGAGGAAGGGATCCCCTCGGTGGGGTATAAGCTGTCGATGTAGGCTTTGAGATTGGTAAAGTTCATGGGGCACACCCTTTCGTTGGATTACTGCCCCTATTTTAGCAGTTTGGGCGCGAATTGTCAAGAGAAGGTGTGAACAATTTGTTAATTGTACGTCTGAAGGATTGAAACTTACCCAGGGTAAGATGGTATAATGAAGCCGTAAATCCCATCCGAGAGGAGACTGCACATGAAAATGAAGGAGGTCTGCGCGCTGACCGGGCTGAGTGAGCGCGCGGTCAGGCTATACTGCGAGCAGGGACTGCTCGCGCCCGCGCGCACCGAGGTGCGCGGCCGGGTCTATCTCGAGTTCGACGAGACCCACATCACCGAACTGCGGCAGATCGCTACGCTGCGCACTGCTGGCTTTTCGTTGGACGAGATCAAGACCATCTTCGATGAGCCGCACCTGATCGGGCAGCTGCTGCGCGGTCTGCGCGAGCGGCTTGAGCGTGAGCAGGGGGCGCAGAGCCGCGTGCTGGCGGCGCTGGATGAGATCGACCCCGCCGTGCCGCCAGCCGATGCTGCCGCGCTTTGCGCTGCGCTTGCACCGAAAGAAAAGGCGCGTGCCTATGAAAATGGTGCCGTTTTGCGGGACGGCGGGATGTCCTTCCGCGAGTTCTGCGAGCGGGGCATCTATGCCAGCGACAGCTACACCAGCCTTGACCGCAATGTCGACCGCGGGCGGGTGGTGATGGAGGTGTTCCGGGTGCTGTATTGGCTCAGCGCCGGGCTGAATTTGTTGGTGAACCTTGCAAATGGAGGGATTTTCGGCGGGCTGATCGTGTTTGCGGTGCAGGTGGTGCTGTATATCTATCTTTTCCGCGGCGTGACGTGGATCCGCATTGTGATGGCTGTTTTTTCGTTTTTTGAGGCGTTCTTCTGCTTTGCCATGATGGCTGACTGCTGGCCGACTGTGCGGCAGGTATGGGCTACGACCGAGAGCGGGGTGACGACCCAGCAGATGGAGCAGACCGGGACGTGGATCGGTGTGGCGATTTTTGCGGTGATCGGGCTGATCTATGCGGCGGTGGTGTATTTTCTCGGCTTCAATGCGTGGGTGAGTGATTATTTGTATGATCGGTCGACGAGGAATTGAGTGGGGATGGAAAAACAGGACGAATCCGAGGGTTCGTCCTGTTTTATTTTATTCCTCTTTTGCAAACGGACAGCCGTCGCGGATCGCTTCGATGTCGTCGATCCAATACAGCCCGTCTTGGGCGAGATAGAGCTTTCCGCTGCCGTTGGTGTACAGGGGGTCTGTCTTTTCCTGCCCGGCTTCGTCACGGGCGATGATTTGCTTCATGCCGTTTGTATAAACATATTGGCCGGAAGCGGTATCATAAGCGGCGTTCATTGTCCAGACGGTGTTTTCTGATACGCTGTTTGCCCATTCGGCAACGATAAGATAGTCGTTTTCGGCGGTTTTGCTTATCGTGAGCAGGCAGCGCGAGCTATCGATGTTCCGCCAGGTGCCGATGATGGAATCGGCATCATATGCGGCGGTTTGCTCGGCTGCGATGGTTTCTGCGGCGGTTGTGGTTTGGGCAGGTGCACTGTTCTCTGCGGGGCGCTCAGCTGAGCATCCGACGAGCAGCGAAAGAAGGAGCAGGGCGCAGAAAATGGTTGGCAGATTTTTTCGCATGATCGGCCTCCTGAAATTAATTCTCGATCTTGAAGCCAAAGAAATCCTTGGTGTTGTTATAGCAGATATCGCAGACCATCTGCGCCAGGGCTTCCATATCTGCGGGATACAGGCCGCTCTCGACCCAGTCGCCGAGGAGCTGGCAGAGGATGCGGCGGAAATATTCATGACGGGGGTAGGAAAGGAAGGAACGCGAGTCGGTCAGCATGCCGAGAAAGTGGCCGAAGGCCGATTCGCTGGCGAGGGCTTGCATCTGGCGGCGCATGCCGTCGAGGTGATCGTTGAACCACCATGCGCTGCCCTGGGTGACGGTGGGCATACCGCTGCCATTGCCGCGCTGGAAGGCGCCGCAGAGGACGGCGACGGCCGCATCTTCGGCGGGGTTGATGGAGTAGAGGACGGTGCGGGGCAGGGCGTCTTCGCGCTCAAGGTAGTTAAGCAGCTGACCGAGTGCGGCGACCGAGCTGCCGCCGTGGATGACGTCAAAGCCAGAGTCAGGGCCGAGCCGGTTGAACATGCGCTCATTGGGGTTGCGCAGGACGCCGAAGTGGATCTGCGAGACCCAGCCGCGCTTGACGTATTCCTTTCCGAGGAAGCGCAGCATCTGTGCGCGGAAGAGGGCGGCCTGCTCGGCGGTGACATCGCGGCCGTCGGAGGCGAGGGCGGTCCCCAGGGCTTCTTCGGCGTGGTAGGGATCAGGCTTGACGAAGGTGATGGCGTCGTTGATGCCGTGGTCGGCGGTCAGGCAGCCGTGGGCCGCGAAGCGGTCAAGGGCCACGGTCAGCGCCTGCTCGAGGGTGGAGAGGTTGGTGACGGCGACGCCGTTGGCTTCGCCGAGACGGGCGAGGTAGGCGGCGATTCCGGGCTTGTCGATGCCGAGCACCTTATCGGGGCGGAAGGCGGGGAGTACCTTGGTGGTGAAGCGCTCGTCAGCGGCGATAGCGGCGTGGTATTCGAGCTGATCGCAGGGATCATCGGTGGTGCAGAGCAGCTTGACGCGGGAGCGGGTGATGAGGCCGCGGGCGGAGAAGGCGGGATCGGCCAGCTTCTCGGCGGTCAGCTGCCAGATGATGTCGCAGTTCTGCTCGTTGATGATGAGGTCGCAGTCAAAGTAGCGGCGCAGCTCTAGGTGGCTCCAGTGATAGAGGGGATTGCCGATCAACTGGGGCATGCAGCGGCACCAGGCGCGGAATTTCTCATAGTCGGAGGCATCGCCGGTGATGCAGGCCTCGTCGATGCCGCAAGAACGCATGGCGCGCCACTTGTAGTGGTCGCCGCCCAGCCACAGCTCGCTGATGTTGCTCCAGCGCTTATCCTCGGCGATCTCGGCGGGGGAGAGGTGGCAGTGGTAGTCGATGATGGGCATTTTGGCGGCGTACATGTGGTAGAGGAGCTGTGCGGTCTTGGTGGTCAGCAGGAAGTCCTTGTCCATGAATTTTTGCATGATACGTTCTCCTTATCGTGATGTGATCGGGCGGTCGAGCAGGCTGCGCAGCAGGCGCAGGGATGCGTCCAGCTTGGCGTTGTCGATGCCGGCCTCGCTCATGACGGGCGACTCAAGGGTCACAGTGCCGGCGTAGCCGCGGGCGGTGAGGTCGGCGAGCAGGGCGGGGAAGTCGATGCTGCCCTCGCCGGGGTGCAGGATGGGGCGCAGGCGGGTGAAGTCGCGGTCAGCGCCGTTGCGCAGGTCGCTGATGTGGATGTGCGCCAGCCGGTCACCGATGAGCCACGGGGTGGCGGTGAGGGAGTCGAGTTGGCGGTGGAAGGAGGCGAAGCGGGTATCGAAGACGTAGCGCTGGTCGGGGAAGGCAGCGCGGATGGCCGTCAGGTTGGTGATCGGGTCGGCGGTGGTGCAGGGGACGTTCTCGATGAGTACCTCGAGGCCGTATGCGGCGGCGGAGCGGCGCAGGGCGTCGAGGTGGCTGAGGTTGCCGTCGAGGTGTGCGTCCGAGTCGAGGCCTCCCCAGAGGTGCAGGACGATCTGCCGGGCGCCGATCCGCTGGCCCATTTCGCAGTTCTGTGCCCACAGGTTGTGGGCTTTTTGGCAGAGGGCGACGTCGTTTTGTGCAGCGCCGGTGCTGAGGAGGGTGCCGACGTCCTTGTCGGCGTGGATGATGGGGAAGCGCAGACCAGCTGCGGCGAAGTCACGGGCCATCTCGGGCAGCTTATCGAGGTAGGCGGGGAGCATCATCAGCTCGAGACCGTCGAGGGGGACGCCGGCGCAGAGGGGCGGCATGACGCGGAGGATGTGGCGGTAGTCATAACCATTTACCCGGCCGATGATGGCGCCGGTTGAGCAGTAGAGGGGGAGTTTTGGCATGTGGTGGTGAGTACCTTCTCTCTGATTCGCAAATCTATCACCATTCTATCACAGAATGCGAGAAACTGCAAGAAAAATTTGAAAATTCTCTTCCATATTATCTTACTTTGTGGTATAATAATCAATATCTCATTTGAAGGAGCACGCTCATGTACCGCTGTGACAGCCATATGCACACCCATCTTTCCTTCGACGGACACCCTGCCGCGACCGTCGAGGCCATCTGCCAGACTGCGCTTGCGCGGGGGCTGGATGAGATCACCATCACCGACCACTGCGACATCAACGGCGAGGTAGAGGCCATCTATGCGCACTATGAGATGGAGCAGGCACGGGCGGAGCTGATGGCGGCGCGCGAGGCGTATGCCGGCCGGTTGATCGTCAACTGGGGGGTGGAGCTGGGGCAGCCGCACCAGTATCCCCGGGAGGCGGCGGCGCTGATCGAGGCGGGCGGGTTTGACTTCGTGCTCGGCTCGCTGCACAATCTGACCGGCGTGCCTGATTTCAGCTTTCTGTGCTATGACGAGATGCCCGACGCGCTGATGCATCAGTTGTTCAGCCGCGCGCTGGACGAGGCGGTGCAGGTCGTGCGCTTTCCGGGGATCCATGCGCTGGCGCACCTGACCTACCCCCTGCGCTACATGGCGAAGGCGGGGCGCAGCTTTGATCTGACGCCGCATATCCCTGCCATCGAGGGGCTGTTTGCCGAGATGATCGCGCGCGGCGTTGACCTCGAGGTCAATTTCTCGACCCTGCGTACCGGGCTTGGCTTCGCGATGCCCGACGAGCCTGTGCTGCGGCTCTGGATGGCGGCGGGAAGGGAGCGCGTGACGCTGGGCTCGGATGCGCACAATCCGGCCGATGTGGCCGGCGGGCTTGATGATGCGCTGGCACTCCTGCGCCGGTGCGGCATCACGAAAACTGTTACTTATCGCGGTGGTGTGCCGCATGTCCATTCCATTGATTGAAGAAAGGATTGAATAGACGTGGATCTGACCAATTTCAGCCTGCTGTACCCCGATGCGGAGTCCCAGCGCCGGCGCTACAGCGGCGAGGATCGTCCTGACATCTCGGCTGAGGTCATCGAGCAGCTGGCGCTGGGCGAGATGATCGACCTCAAGAACAGCGACCTCTCCGAGTATTTTACCGCCGATCCGGCGGTCATCCATTATCGTGCTGAGACCTTTGCCGATATGCTGGCGCATGAGGAGCTGATCACGATGCTCAACGACCTGATGCCCGTGCTGGGCGACGTGATGGAGCTGCGCCGTCTGGAGGCGGACAGCGGCGACACCGAGTCGTATCTGCTCAGCATCACCGAGATCGAGCTGTATATCTCCAGCATTGAGATCCTGCACCGTACGCTGCGCGATCTGCGTCCGCAGCTGAAAAGTGCGGCCTTCGGAACGCTGGCTGACCGCATCATTGAGTTGGCTGACAGCGAGTATTACGGCAACCTCAACAAGAAGCTGAACGAGCTGACCTCCCGTGTCCGCGAGATCAAGAGTGTGACGGTGGGCGTCAACCTTGACGCACAGCTGCGGCCGAAAAACGCGGGTGTGTTGTCGATCAACAATGAGCCGTTCAAGTCGGGCGATGTGCTGGAGAAAATCCTGCGCCTTGACTTCAAGAACGACGATTACACCTGCATCGCCAGTCTGGTCCCCTTCGGCAAAAAGCAGTCGGAGGATCAGAAGGTGGCGCTGGGGCTGGCTTTTAATTCGGCCATCAACGAGGTCTACAAGTCCTCGCTGCGCTCTTGGAAGAAGATCGTGCAGAGCTATGTGCTCGAGAACACCGATTTCCTGCTCAATCTTATGCCTGAGATCGAGCTGCTGGTCAAGGGCACCCGTTTGATGCAGGCGTTGACGGCGCGGGGGTGCAAGCTTTGCATGCCGACCATCCTGCCGGCGGAGGAGCGTGGGTTCCGCGCGTGGGGGATCTACAATCCTGCCGTTGCCCTCAAGGTCGAGGACGAGATTGTGACGAACGACCTGATTTTCGACGAGAATGCGACTATCTACATCCTCTCCGGCCCGAACCGCGGCGGCAAGTCGGTCATCACCTGCGCGCTGGGGCTGGCACAGGCGATGATGCAGCTGGGGCTATATGTGCCAGCTGAGCGGGCCGAGCTGTCGCCCTGCGATGCGATCTTCACGCACTTCCCGAGCATCACGACCGATACCATCGACCATGGCCGTCTTGGTGAGGAGTGTGTGCGGCTCAACGATATTTTCGATCGGCTTACCGACCGGAGCCTTGTTTTGCTTGATGAGTCGCTGTCCTCGACCGGCTCCTTCGAGGGCGCGGCCATCGCGACCGAGGTGCTGGCGGGCCTCAGCCGCGCGCGCTGCCGCTGTCTCTTCTCGACCCATCTGCATGAGCTGGCGGCCGAGATCGACGGCATCAACGCCCGCACGGTCGAGTTCGGCGGCGGGAAGATCGACACGCTGGTGGCCGGTATCGAGGAGGGAAAGCGCTCCTTTAAGATCAAGCGCGCTAAGCCCGACGGCAAGAGCTACGCCCGCGACATCGCGGCCAAGTACGGGCTGTCCTATGAAAACATCATTCGCAAGATCGACGCGAAAAACGCATAAAGGAGAACAATATGGATAAGATCTTGAAAATGCTCGAGGATGATGCCACCCTCACCCCTGAGCAGATCGCACTGATGTGCGAAAAGGAGGTCGGCGAAATCCGCGATCTCATCAAAAAATACGAGGCTGACGGTGTCATCCTCGGCTACAAGACCATCATCGACTGGGACAAGACCGACCGCGAGTATGTCAGCGCGCTGATCGAGCTGAAGGTGCTTCCCCAGCGCGACCGCGGCTTTGACAAGGTCGCCGAGAAGATCTACAACTACCCCGAGGTGCAGAGCGTCTACCTGATGTCGGGCAGCTTTGATCTGGCTGTTTTTATCGAGGGAAAGACCATGCGCGAGGTGGCGTATTTTGTTGCCCAGAAGTTAGCGCCGCTGGAGTACATTCAGGCAACGGCGACCCACTTTATCCTGCGCAAGTACAAGGATAAGGGTGTCGTTTACGGGAATGTCGAGGTCGACGAAAGAGGGAATATCATTTGATGGACTACGCAAACCTACTCTCCCAGACGGTGCAGCAGATCAAGCCGTCCGGGATCCGCAAATTCTTTGATCTGCTGGAAAATGTGCAGGATGTGGTTGCGCTGACCGTTGGTCAGCCTGACTTTGCGACCCCCTGGCACATCCGCGAGGCCGGCATTGCCAGCCTTGAACAGGGCAAGACCTACTACACCTCCAATGCCGGTACGATAGATCTCCGCCGGGCCATTGCCGAGTATCTCGAGCGCCGATTTGCGCTGACCTATGCGCCCGAGAAGGAGATCATCGTCACGGTGGGCGGCAGCGAGGCCATCGACCTGACTATGCGCGCGCTGATCGAGCCGGGGGACGAGGTCATTGTGCCCACGCCCAGCTTTGTCTGCTACGGCCCGCTGGTCGAGATGTGCCACGGGGTGCCGGTCTACCTTGAGACCAAGGCGAAGGACAACTTCAAGCTGACGGCAGACGATCTTCGCGCGGCCATCACGCCGAAGACCAAGCTGCTGGTGCTTCCGTTTCCGAACAATCCCACCGGTGCGATCATGACGCGCGAGGATCTTGAGGCCATTGCCGCCGTTCTGCGCGGGACAAACGTGCTGGTCCTCTCGGATGAGATCTACGCCGAGCTGACCTATGGCCGCCGCCATGTGTCGATCGCCAACATCGACGGCATGGCAGAGCGGACGATCCTCGCCAGCGGCTTCTCAAAGGCTTACGCCATGACCGGTTGGCGCCTTGGCTACATCGCGGCGCCTGCGCCGCTGGCCAAGCAGATGCTGAAGATCCACCAGTTTGCTGTGATGTGCGCGCCGACGACCAGCCAGTTCGCGGCTATCGAGGCCATGCGCAACGGCGATGAGGACATCGAATACATGGCGGAGGAGTACAATCGTCGCCGCCGCTACATCGTCAAGGGACTGCGCGAGATTGGGCTCGAGTGCTTCGAGCCGGAGGGGGCTTTTTATGTGTTCCCCAAGATCGCTGGCTTTGGCCTGGGCAGCGACGAGTTCTGCGAGCGTCTGCTGAACGAGGGCAAGGTGGCCATTGTCCCCGGCACGGCCTTCGGCCCGGGCGGTGAGGGCTTTGCCCGCATCTCCTACGCCTATTCGGTCAAGCATATCACCGAGGCGCTGGCGCGGATGGAGAAGTTCATCGCGGGCCTGCGCTGACCACTTTAGATAAAAGGAAGAAAGATACATGAAGAAGCTGCTTGTCGTCGACGGAAACAGTATCCTCAACCGCGCGTTTTACGGTGTCCGCATGCTGACCACTCATGACGGTCTCTGCACCAACGCCGTCTATGGGATGATCACCATCCTCACCCGGCACATCGAGATGAGCGGGCCTGACGCCTGTGCCATTGCTTTCGACCGCAAGGCGCCGACCTTCCGTCACAAGCAGTACGCCGGCTACAAGGCCAACCGCAAGGGGATGCCTGAGGAGCTTGCTCAGCAGCTGCCCTATGCCAAGGAGGCGGCGGCGTTGCTGGGGTTCCGTGTGCTGGAGCTGGACGGCTACGAGGCGGACGATATTCTCGGCACGCTGGCGTCCCGCGCACGCGCGGCCGGCGTGGCCTGTGATATCCTCACCGGCGACCGCGACTCGCTGCAGCTGATCGATGAGCCGGGGCAGACCCGCGTGCTGCTGGCGACCAATCAGGACACGCTCGTGTTTGACACGGCGGCATTCGTTGAGAAATACGGCGTCCGCCCCGATCAGTTTGTCGACGTCAAGGCGCTGATGGGGGATGCGTCGGACAATATCCCCGGCGTGGCCGGCATCGGTGAGAAGACGGCGCTGAAGCTGATCGCGGAGTACGGCTCGCTGGACGCGCTCTATGCGGCGCTCGAGGAGGCTGACCTGACCAAGTCGGTCAAGACCAAGCTGATGCAGGGGCGGGACAGTGCGATCCTATCGCGGGAGTTGGCGCAGATCTGCTGTGAGGCGCCCATCGAGGCTGAGATCACGGATCTGGCTTACACCGGGATGGATCGCGACGGCTGCCGAGATCTGTTTGAGAAGCTGGAGTTCCATGCGCTGATGAAGCGCTTTGATCTGTCGCCCAGCGACAAGGCGGGTGGGCGCAAGCCGCTTGCGGCTTGCGCGGTGTCGATCGAGACGCTGATGGCGCTGGATCCGGCGCAGCCGGCGGCGGTGGCCTGCCTGCCCGAGCAGGAGCAGGTGGCGCTCTGCACCGGCGAGGCGCTGTATACCGTCCCGGTGCGTGAGGCGGGGCCGCTGTTTGCTGATTCTGCACGCCGGCTGATCTGCTGGGACTGGAAGACGCAGCGCCATCTGCTGGCTGACTTTGGGGTGGATTTTGCGCATTGTGTGCATGATGTGATGCTCACCGCCTATGTGCTTGATTCAGCCGACAGCTACGGTATCCCGCGCCTGGTCAACCGTTACCTCGAGGAGGAGTACACCGAGGCGATCGCCGATGTGCAGTATGCGGCGGCGCTCTATCCCCTGCTTGACGCCCGTCTGCGCGAGAACGATGAAGCCAAGCTGATGTATGAGATCGAGCTGCCCACGGCTCGCGTGCTGGCTGATATGGAGGCGTTCGGTTTCAAGGTCGACTGCGACGGCTTGCGCCAGTTCGGCGAGGCGCTGACCAAGTGTGAGGCGGAATTTGCCGAGCGCATCTACACACTGGCCGGCACGACCTTCAACATCAACTCGCCCAAGCAGTTGGGGGAGGTGCTCTTCGATCGGCTCGGCCTGCCGGCGGGGAAGAAGACCAAGACCGGCTACTCGACCAATGCCGAGACGCTGGAGAGGCTGAGGCCCTTCCATCCGATCATCGAGGATATCCTCGACTATCGCCAGGTCGCCAAGCTGCGGGCTACCTATGTCGACGGCCTGCTGCGTGTGGCGGATGAGAAGAGCAGGGTACACACCTCCTTCAACCAGACCGGCACCGCGACGGGGCGGCTCTCCTCGCTGGAGCCGAATCTGCAGAATATCCCGATCCGCACGGCGCTGGGCCGGGAGCTGCGGAGGTTCTTTGTCCCTGAGAATGAGGACTACGTTCTGCTTGACGCCGACTATTCGCAGATCGAGCTGCGTCTGCTGGCTGACATCTCGGGTGACGAGACGATGATCGGTGCGTTTGCCGGCGGCGAGGATATCCACACGGCCACTGCCTGCACGGTCTTCGGTGTGGAGCCGGAGGCGGTTACCCTCGAGCTGCGCAAGCGGGCCAAGGCGGTCAATTTCGGTATCGTCTACGGCATTGGCGACTTCTCGCTGGCGGAGGATCTTGGTATCCCGCGCGCGCAGGCCAAGCGCTATATCGAGGACTACCTCGCGGCTTATCCGAAGATCGACGCATATCTCAAGGATATCGTCAAGACCGCCTATGAGCAGGGGTATGTGACCACCATCTTCGGCCGTCGCCGCTACATTCCGGAGCTGGCAGGGCAGAACAAGAATCTGCGCAGCTTCGGGGAGCGTGTGGCGATGAACAGCCCCATTCAGGGCAGTGCGGCCGATATTATCAAGATCGCGATGGTGCGGGTCGATGAGCGGCTTCGCGCACTTGGGCTGGATGCACGTCTGATTTTGCAGGTGCATGACGAGCTGATCGTCGAAGCGCACCGCGACTGCGCCGACGAGGCGCTGGCTGTTCTGCGTGAGGAGATGGAAAACGCTGTGGCGCTCAAGGTGCCGCTCGATGTGGACGCCAAGATGGGCGAGAACTGGTTCGCCTGCAAATAAAAAATCACCGCCACGCGCATGTGCGCGCGGCGGTAATTTTATTCGGGCTCTTCTTCGTCGAGTCCGCGGTGGTTTTCGATGGTGCGCTCGGCAATGGCGACGAGCTTCTCGCGCAGCCAGGCTGGGGAGAGGATGCGCACCTTGCCCTCGATCATCAGGATTGCGCTGAGAAAGAGGTCGACGTGGCTGAACTCGCACAGATACTGGCCGCTGCCCTGATCGGCGATGATGAAGCGGTCGAGCGCCATTCGGGCGAGCTTGTCGGGAATGTGCAGGGTCGCGGTGAAGGGGATCTGCAGCTGGACGTAGTGCGGGTGTGCGGCGTCGATCGGCTCTTCGGCCATGGACAGCTGCGTGTCGAGCAGGTCGGTGTAGTCGCTCTCGCTGGCGTTTCTAATATAAATAGGAAGAGAAAAGTCCTCGCTGTAGCAGAAGCCGCGCCGTTCGGCGGAATAGCTCAAGGGCGCGCCGAGCTCCTCACGCAGATAGCGGAGGTCGCGCTGGCCCTGCCGATGTGAGATGCCGAAGCGCTCGCAGAGACGCTGGGCGTTGGGGTAGCGGAAGGCTTTGATCTGCTCATGCAGCCATTGGATGCGCGTGTAGGCGTTCATTCTGCTGTCTCGCTTTCGTCGGAGGCGGTGTTGTCGGATGCGGGGGCGGGGGAGAGTTGTTCGCGGGTAATGTCGAAGGTGCGGGCGATGAAGTAGAGCCACAGTGCGGTGATGGCGGCGAAGACGTCGGCGTAGTCAGTCAGCGACGGTACGGATGCGCAGGCGATCATGCCGGGGAGGCCGCCGATCCCGCAGAGGAGGACAGCACAGAAATGGAAGAGCAGGGCCAGGCGGGGCTGGTGGCGATCAAGCAGCATGCGCAGCTCCTGCAGGAGGGCCAGCATAGCGGCAATCAGCGCCAGCATGACGGTGACCTTGGTCGGCTCGTTCATGGGGTGGGTGAAGTCAAAGTAAACCTTGGCCAGCGTGGCGACGGACCAGATGACCGGGAAGAAGCCGAGCAGCACACGCCAGCCAGCCTTGCGGCAGGCGGGGGAAAGTGCGGTGAAAAAATAGCCGGCGGAGAGGAGACCACAGAAGATGGTCAGCAGGTGCAGGACCAGATCGCGGCGATAGGCGTTGAAGTTGTTGGGCATGAAGCCATTGGTGAAGTAGGCGATGGCGTTCCGGCCGGCGAAAAAAAGGAAGATGAAGCCGCAGAGCGAAACGGCGAAGACTGCGGCCGTTGAATAAGCGGGCAGGGCGGGGCGCATGGAATTGCGGGGGAGGAAGATCAGGGATGTGGCTGCCCAGATCAGCGAAAGGATCAGCACGGCATCGGCGATGGTCGGCAAGGGGGAGCTGTAACTGAAATAGTGCAGGTCGGCATCGTAAGCGAAGAGATAGCAGATCAACCGCAGGGCGATGCAGACGACGGACAGGATGGTCAGAGAATTGGTATAAATTTTCAGCTTGGCGTGGATCGGATTCATGTTGGATAGCCCTTCTTGTTTGTTTTCTTCTATTATAATATAATGTTGTGAACAAATTGTAACGAAGAGGGCCGATTTGCACAGTTTTTCCGAAAAAAGATTTGCGTAGGAAGGAATTGTGCAGTATATACAAAAATATGGCGAAATATTCGTGGAATATTCTATAAGAATTTTTCACGAAAATTTGAAAAAAAGCTTGCAATTTCCCTCGGTCTGGTGTATAATAATAAAGCTTGATGTGCGATGAAGCGAGAGGTTGCCGTGAAAGACAAAGTAACGGGTAATTTTCGTGGAGTATGTCCGTGTCAACCGGGCGAAAGCAAACCAACGGCACTGGCCGCAGGGTTTCTGCTCTTGCCTTTCCCGGAGCCGCCGAAGCAATGATGCTGCGGTGAATCCGGTTTTTGTAGGGCAAGGGTTGAAACGCACGGCTGAGTGTTGAAGAGGTTCCGCCCCATTTTAGAACGTTGCGGCAGACGCGGCCCCAAAAGGGTTCAGGCCATGCGGCGACGGATTAAGAAAAGGAGGCAAAACAAATGGCAGTCAAAGAGAAGATCCGCGTAAGACTGAAGAGCTACGATCACACGCTGATCGACACCGCAGCTGAGAAGATTGTGGAGACCGCTAAGCGCAACGGCGCGACCGTATCCGGTCCTGTCCCGCTGCCGACTGAGAAGGAGATCGTCACGATTCTCCGCGCAGTCCACAAGTACAAGGACAGCCGCGAGCAGTTCGAGATGCGCACCCACAAGCGTCTGATCGACATCATCAAGCCGTCGGCGAAGACCGCTGAGGCGCTGATGGCAGTCGAGCTCCCTGCTGGCGTTGAGATGGAAATCAAGCTCTGATCGACGCAGATCAAACCAAGCTCTCCGGCGATGATGGCAAGCCGGAATCCAGGTCATGTTGACAGTTCGCTGCTGACTGCGAAAATTCAAACCTGTCAACCAATAATCATGGAGGAAAAATGAAAAAGGGTATTATCGGTAAGAAGATCGGTATGACGCAGATTTTTGACGAAATCGGCAATGTGATCCCGGTCACGGTTATCGAGGCGGGCCCCTGTGTTGTTGCACAGAAGAAGACCGCCGAAAACGACGGCTATGACGCCGTTCAGCTTGGCTTCATGGATGTCAAGGAAAAGCATCTGACCAAGGCTGAAAAGGGCCACTTCGCAAAGGCAAACGTCGCTGCGAAGAAGCATCTGAAGGAGTTCCGTCTGGACGACTGCTCCGCAATTAACGTCGGTGACATCATCTCTGTCGATACCTTCGCCGCTGGCGACAAGGTCGACGTCACGGGGATCACGAAGGGTCACGGTTATTCCGGTGTCGTCAAGCGTTGGAACACCAAGATCAAGCGCATCACTCATGGTGGCGGCCCGATCCACCGTAACATCGGTTCGGTTGGCGCGAACTCGACGCCTTCCCGCATCTACAAGAACAAGAAGATGCCCGGTCAGTACGGTAACGAGCAGGTAACTGTTCTTAATCTCAATGTTGTTAAGATCGACGCAGAGAAGAATCTGATCGCTATCAAGGGTGCAGTTCCTGGCGCTCGCGGCGGTATCGTCTTCATCCGTGATTCGGTCAAAGCATAACCGGAAGGAGGAACTACAATGCCGAACGTAAAAGTATTGAATATGGCCGGTAAGGAAGTTGGCGAGATCGCGCTCTCCGATGCGATCTTCGGCGCTGAGGTTAACGGCACCGTCCTCCATACCGCAGTCAAGGCCTACCTGGCCAATCAGAGACAGGGTACCCAGTCGACCCTGACCCGCACCGAGGTCTCGGGCGGCGGCAAGAAGCCCTGGAGACAGAAGGGCACTGGCCGCGCAAGACAGGGCTCCACCCGCTCTCCCCAGTGGACGCATGGTGGTATCGCTCTCGGCCCGAAGCCGCGCACCTACACCATCACCCTCAACAAGAAGGTCAAGCGCATCGCTCTGCAGAGCGCGCTGTCCTCGAAGGTCGCTGCCGGCGAGCTCGTTGTGATCGATTCGATCAAGACCGCTGAGTACAAGACCAAGACTATGGTCAACATGCTGAGCGCTGTTGGTGCTGACCGCAAGGCGCTCGTTGTTCTCCCCGAGAACGATCAGCTCGTCATCAAGAGCTGTGCTAACATCCCCGGCTGCAAGACCAGCCAGTGGAACACGATCAACGTGTACGACATTCTCAACAGCGGTAAGCTGGTCATCGACCAGGCTGCCGTTGCCAAGATCGAGGAGGTGTTCGCATAATGAAGGCTGTACAGGATATCATCATTAAGCCGATCATCACTGAGGCCAGCATGGACATGATGGCGGACAAGAAGTACGTTTTCAAGGTACTCAAGACCGCAACCAAGCCCGAGATCGCAAAGGCTGTTGAGGAGATGTTCAAGGTGGACGTCGCAAGCGTCAACACCATCAACATGAAGAAGAAACCGAAGAGACTCGGTGTACACGCAGGTTACACCTCGAATTGGAAAAAGGCCATCGTTACCCTGAAGGCTGACTCCAAGACCATCGAGTTCTTTGACGGCCTGAACTAAGCTGGGAGGGACGAGATAACATGGCTACCATTAAGTACAAGCCGACAACTCCGGCAAGACGTCACATGAGTGTGCCGTCCTTCGAGGAAGTTACCAAGTTTACTCCCGAGAAGAGCCTGATTGTCATTAAGAAGAAGAATGCAGGCCGCAACAGCTATGGCCGCATCACCGTTCGCCATCGCGGCGGCGGCAACAAGATCAAGTACCGTATCGTCGACTTCAAGCGCGCCTCTGAGGCTCCCGCTAAGGTCATCGGTGTCGAGTACGACCCCAACAGAACCGCTTACATCGCCCTCCTCCAGAACGAGGCCGGTGACAAGAGCTACATCATTGCTCCTGTCGGTCTCAAGGACGGCGACACCGTTTACACCGGCGCTGACGCCGATATCAAGCCCGGCAACACCCTGCCGATCGCCAATATCCCCGTTGGTACCTTCATCCACAACATCGAGCTTTACCCCGGCAAGGGCGGCCAGCTGGTCCGCAGCGCCGGTGCCGCTGCTCAGCTGATCTCCAAGGAGAACGGCATCGCTCAGGTCCGTCTTCCTTCCGGTGAGGTCCGCATCATCCGCCTCGACTGCAAGGCAACGATCGGTCAGGTCGGCAACATCGAGCACGAGACCGTTAAGGTCGGTAAGGCCGGTAAGACCCGCCACAAGGGCATTCGCCCGACTGTCCGCGGTTCTGTCATGAACCCCTGCGACCACCCGCACGGTGGTGGTGAGGGCCGCTCTCCGATCGGTCGTCCTTCTCCTGTTACCCCGTGGGGTAAGCCGGCTCTGGGCTACAAGACCAGAAATAAGAAGGCGAGAACTGACAAGTTCATCGTGAAGCGCAGAAATAGTAAGTAAGGAGGGAATATAAGATGAGCAGAAGCCTTAAGAAAGCACCTTTTGTAGAAGAAAAGCTTTTTGCACGTGTTGCGGCCATGAACGCAAAGAACGAAAAGAAAGTTCTGAAGACCTGGTCCCGTGCGTCTACCATATTCCCGGAATTTGTCGGTCACACGATCGCTGTTCACGACGGCAGAAAGCACGTTCCGGTTTATGTAACCGAGGATATGGTTGGACACAAGCTCGGCGAGTTTGCACTCACCAGAACCTTTAAGGGCCATGCCGGCTCCAAGACATCCAACAACGGTAAATAATTGCAAAGGGAGGAATCATACAACATGGAAGCAAAAGCATATCTGAAGTATGCAAGAATTTCCCCGCGCAAGGTTAAGATCGTTCTCGACCTGATCAGAGGTAAGGATGCCGCAACCGCTATGGCTATTCTGAAGAACACGCCCAAGAGCGCATCGGAGTACCTGATCAAGCTGCTGGGAAGCGCAATCGCAAACGCAGAAAACAATTTCAATATGGACGTCTCGAAGCTGTACGTTTCTGAATGCTTCGTTTGCCCCGGCCCGACGCTGAAGCGTATTATGCCGCGCGCAAAGGGCAGCGCAGACCGTATCCTGAAGAGAACCAGCCATGTGACCATCGCGGTCAAAGAGAGAGACTGAGCAAAGGAGGTAGAAGCTAAATGGGTCAGAAGGTTAATCCCCACGGTCTTCGCGTGGGCGTAATTAAGAACTGGGATTCGAGATGGTATGAGAAGGACGAAACCTTCGGCGATACCCTCGTATCTGACTATAATATCCGTAAGTACCTCAAGAAAGAGCTCCAGGCTGCCGGCGTGCCGAAGATCGAGATCGAGCGCGACGCCAAGCGTGTACGCATCTTCATCCACTGCGCAAAGCCCGGTATGGTTATCGGCCGCGGCGGTGTTGAGATCGAGAAGTACAGAGCTGCTCTTGAGAAGATGGTTGGCAAGCCTGTTTCGCTCAATGTAGTCGAAGTCAAGCAGCCCGACCTCAATGCACAGCTCGTTGCCGAGAACATCGCTTCTCAGCTCGAGCGCAGAATCGGTTTCCGTCGTGCAATGAAGCAGTCGATCATCCGTACCATGCGCCTCGGCGCAAAGGGTATCAAGATCTCCTGCGGTGGCCGTCTGGGCGGCGCGGAAATCGCGAGAACTGAGCACTATCACGAAGGCAGCATTCCGCTGCAGACCCTCCGTGCCGACATCGAGTACGGTTTCTGGGAGGCTAACACCACCTACGGTAAGATCGGCGTTAAGGTCTGGATCTACAAGGGCGAAGTCCTTTCCGAGGTGAACCGTCCGACCGCTCAGCGTCCTGAGGTGCGCAACGAGCGTCGTGACAATCGCGGTGAGCGCCGCGGCGACCGCCGCGACACTCGCGGTAACCGCGACAATCGCTCCAGAGGGGAGGGCAGAAGATAATGTTAATGCCGAAGAGAGTAAAGTACCGCCGCGTACAGCGCGGTCGCCTGAAGGGCGTCGCAACGCGCGGTAACACGATCAGCAACGGTGAGTTCGGTCTCGTTGCCCTTGAGCCCGCTTGGATCACCAGCAACCAGATCGAGGCTGCCCGTATCGCAATGACGCGTTACATCCGCCGTGGCGGTCACGTCTGGATCAAGATCTTCCCCGATAAGCCCATCACCGAGAAGCCTGCTGAAACCCGAATGGGTTCCGGTAAGGGTTCGCCTGAGTACTGGGTCGCAGTCGTTAAGCCCGGCCGCGTCATGTTCGAGATGGACGGCGTCGCTGAGGACGTTGCGAAGGAAGCTATGCGTCTTGCCTCGCACAAGCTGCCGATCAAGTGCAAGTTCGTAACGAAGGAATCGCAGAAGAAAGAAGCTGGGGAGGTATAAGCTGTGAAGGCAAAGGAAATCAGAGAGATGTCTCCCGAAGAGCTGAATGCAAAGCTGAAGGAGTTGAAGACCGAGCTCTTCAACCTCCGCTTCCAGCACGCGATCAACCAGCTGGACAATCCGCACAAAATCGTGGATGTCAAGCGTGATATCGCGCGCGTAATGACCGTTCTTCACGAGAAGAACGCATAAGGGGGACTGAAGCATGGAAGAACGCAACCTGAGAAAAACCCGAGTCGGCCGCGTTGTCAGCAACAAGATGGACAAGACCGCTGTCGTTGCCATCGAGGACAATGTCGCGCATCCCGTCTACGGTAAGATCATCAAGCACACGACCAAGATCCATGTTCACGACGAGAACAACGAGTGCAGCATCGGCGACAAGGTCAGCGTGATGGAAACCCGTCCGCTCTCGAAGACCAAGAGATGGAGACTCGTCTCGGTTATCGAGAAGGCAAAGTAATTTTACAACAACACTTGCGATATAGTAAATACGTCCAAAATCGTATTGAAAAGGAGGAAACGCAACAGTGATTCAGCAACAGTCGTTAATGAAGGTTGCCGACAACACCGGCGCGAAGGAACTGATGTGCATTCGCGTACTCGGCGGCACCGGCCGTCGTTACGCCAACATCGGTGACGTCGTTGTCGCGTGTGTCAAGAAGGCTGCGCCCGGTGGCCAGGTCAAGAAGGGCGAGGTCGTCAAGGCTGTCATCGTAAGAAGCGTCAAGGGCCTTAAGCGCGCTGACGGTTCTTACATCAAGTTTGATGAGAACGCTGCCGTTATCATCAAGGAAGATAAGAACCCCAGAGGTACTCGTATCTTTGGTCCCATTGCCCGTGAGCTCCGTGAGAAGGACTACCTGAAGATCCTCTCCCTCGCTCCCGAAGTTCTCTAAGGAGGTAACACAGAATGAGCAAGTTGCACGTTAAGCGCGACGATACCGTTATCGTGATCTCCGGCGACGACAAGGGCGCGAAGGGTAAGGTCGTAGAGGTTGCCCCCAAGGAGGGCAAGGTTATCGTGGAGGGCGTCAACGTCATCCACAAGCATGTTAAGCCTCGCAGACAGGGCGAGACCGGCGGCATCGTCGATGCTCCCGCTGCTCTGTATGCATCCAAGGTTCAGCTGTACTGCGAAAAGTGCGGCAAGGGCGTTCGCGCTAAGTATGTAGTCGAGGGCGATAAGAAAGTCCGCGTCTGCGCTAAGTGCGGCGCTAAGATCTAAGCGGAGGTAACGAGATATGGCACCGAGAATGAAAGAAATGTATATCAATGACGTTGCTCCCGCTCTGATGAAGAAGTTCGCTTACAAGAGCCCCATGCAGATCCCGAAGCTCGACAAGATCGTCATCAACGTCGGCGCTGGTGATGCAAAGGACAACGCAAAGGTCATCGACACCATCATCGCAGAGCTCTCTCTGATCTCCGGTCAGAAAGCAGTTCCTACCTATGCGAAGAAGTCGATTGCAAACTTCAAGCTCCGTGAGGGCATGAAGATCGGCGCGAAGGTTACCCTCCGCGGCGACAAGATGTATGAGTTCATGGACAGATTCTTCAACTTCGCTCTGCCCCGCGTCCGTGACTTCAAGGGTATCAACCCCAACGCCTTCGACGGCCGTGGCAACTACTCCATCGGTCTGAAGGAACAGCTGATCTTCCCCGAGATCGAGTACGACAAGGTCGAGAAGATCCGCGGCATGGACATCGCGTTCGTTACGACCGCGAACACCGACGAAGAAGCAAGAGAGCTGCTGACCCTGATGGGCGCTCCCTTTGCGAAATAAGGAGGGGAAAGAGAAATGGCAAAGACTTCTATGATCCTGAAGCAGCAGAGACCGCAGAAGTACTCCACCCGTGAGTACAACCGCTGCAAGATCTGCGGCCGTCCCCATGCCTATATGCGTAAGTACGGTATCTGCCGTATTTGCTTCCGCAATCTTGCCTACAAGGGCGAGATTCCCGGCGTGAAGAAGGCAAGCTGGTAAAACACAATCCCGGCAAAGCCGGTTGTGATATTCCGCCGAAAGGCGGCTCCAAACTATCGGCAGGAAAACGAGGCTGTCGCAAGCCCCGTTTTAACCGCCGGTCAGCCGTCGGGGTAACCCGGCAGCAAGAATTTAACTTGCATAAGGAGGATAATAATTATGCAGATGTCAGATGTAATCGCGGATATGCTCACCAGAATCAGAAATGCGAACGATGCCAAGCACGCAACTGTTGACGTTCCCGCATCCAACATGAAGAAGGCTATCGCCGACATCCTTGTCGCCGAGGGCTATGTCAAGAGTTATACCGTCATTGAGGACGGTAAGCAGGGCGTCATTCGCCTTACCCTCAAGTACGCGCCTGGCAAGCAGAAGGTCATCCATGGCCTCCGCCGTGTATCCAAGCCCGGTCTTCGTATCTACGCAGGCTGCGAGGATATGCCCCGCGTCATGAACGGTCTGGGGATCGCGATCGTCTCCACGTCCAAGGGAATTATGACGGATAAGAAGGCTCGTCAGCTCAATGTCGGCGGCGAAGTCCTCGCATTCGTCTGGTAATCGGAGGTAGAGAAGATGTCTAGAATTGGTAAGAAACCCATTACCGTTGCAGCCGGTGTTACTGTCACCGTCGCTGAGAACAACGTCGTAACCGTCAAGGGTCCCAAGGGCACCCTGACGCAGCAGCTCGCCTCCAACATGACCATCAAGCAGGATGCAGGTGTCATCACCATCGAGCGTCCTTCTGATGAGAAGAATGACCGCGCGCTGCACGGCCTGACCCGCACTCTGCTGGCCAACATGATCGAGGGCGTAACCAATGGTTACTCCAAGACTCTGGAGATCAACGGTGTCGGTTATAAGGCAGCTAAGCAGGGCAAGCAGCTTGTCCTGAACCTCGGCCACTCTCACCCGATCTACTTTGAGGAGAAGGACGGCATCAGCTTTGATGTGCCCAACCCCAACCAGATCATCGTGAACGGCATCAACAAGCAGATGGTCGGCGAGATCGCCGCTCAGATCCGCAGCAAGCGTCCGCCGGAACCCTACCTGGGCAAGGGCGTCAAGTATGCTGACGAGCACATTCGCCGCAAGGCCGGTAAGACCGGTAAATAATGAAAGGAGGGGACACGAATGGTTTCCAGAATTGATAGCAACAAGCAGCGTCTTAAGAGACATAAGAGAGTCAGAGCGAAGATTTCGGGTACCGCTGAGAAGCCGCGCCTGGCTGTTTACCGCTCTAACGCTAACATCAGCGCACAGATCATCGACGATGTGAAGGGCGTAACCCTTGTATCCGCCTCCACCCTCGAGAAGACGTTCGAGGGCATTGGCAGCAACAAGGCTGCAGCACGCGAGATCGGCAAGACCATTGCTGAGCGCGCAGCTGCAAAGGGCATCACCGAGATCGTTTTCGACCGCGGCGGTTACCTTTATCATGGACGTGTATCGGAACTGGCTGAGGGCGCTCGCGAGGGCGGCCTGAAGTTCTGAGTCCGGTTTGTACACTGTTCGCGAAAGTTTTTTCCGAACAAATTTCAGGAGGATTAACATGGCAAAAAAGTTTGACCCCGCTACGCTTGACCTTCAGATGGCCAAGCAGGTAGCGATCAACCGTGTTTCCAAGACCGTTAAGGGTGGCCGCGTCGCACGCTTCGCTGCTATTATGGTTATTGGTGACGAGAACGGTCACGTCGGATGCGGCCTCGGCAAGGCAGCTGAAATTCAGGAAGCCTGCCGCAAGGGCGAGGAAGACGCTAAGAAGAACATGATCGAGGTTGCCCTCAAGGGTACCACCATTCCCCACGAGGTCATCGGTGAGTTCGGCGCAGCACGCGTGCTGCTGAAGCCCGCTGCACCTGGTACCGGTATCATCGCTGGTGGTACTGTTCGTAAGGTCCTTGAGATGGCCGGCATCAAGAACATCCGTGCAAAGAGCCTTCGCTCCAACAACCCGACCAACGTTGCTAAGGCAACCATCGAGGCTCTGAAGGCACTGCGCAGCGCTGAGGACGTCGCAAAGCTCCGCGACATCAGCGTTGACCAGATCAAGGGTTAAGGAGGGTATTACCGATGGAAAAGAAAGTAACCCTCGTCAAGAGCCTGATCGGCGCTAAGCCGAACCAGAAGGCGACTGCCAAGTCGCTCGGTCTGAACAAGATCGGTGACAGCATCGTTCACAACGACGACGCTATCCTGGCAGGCAAAATCAAAGTCATCTCGCACCTCGTTGCGGTTGAAAATGTCTAAAAGGAGGAATACGCATGAAGCTCCATGAACTTTCACCCGCTCCCGGCTCTACCACGCCGGCGTGGCGCAAAGGCAGAGGCACCGGCTCCGGCAATGGTAAGACCGCCGGTAAGGGCCACAAGGGTCAGAACGCTCGCTCCGGCGGCGGTGTAAGACCCGGCTTCGAGGGCGGTCAGCTCCCGCTCTACCGCAAGCATCCGAAGAGAGGTTTCAACAACCACTTCGCAAAGCAGTATGCCATCATCAATGTCGACACTCTGTGCGAGCGTTTCAATGATGGTGACACGGTTGATCTTGCAACCCTGCTCGAGAAGAAGATCGTTCGTAAGCCCTACGACGGCCTCAAGGTTCTCGGCAATGGCGAGATGACCAAGAAACTGACCGTCAAAGCAGCAGTCTTTTCGGCTAGCGCTAAGGAAAAGATAGAAGCAGCAGGTGGAAAGACTGAGGTGGTATAAGTGTTTCAGACGTTAAAAAATGCATGGAAGGTTCCGGAACTCAAGTCTAAGCTCCTCTTCACATTGGTTATCGTCATACTTTACCGCATTGGGTCTGTTCTCCCTGTGCCTTATGTCAGTCCGGATGTTCTGAGCACCTTTAATCAGGTCTCTGCCGGCTCGATTTTCCAGTATCTCAACATTCTCTCGGGTGACGCGTTCGGCCGTGCAACCCTGTTTGCACTCGGCGTTTCCCCCTATATCACCTCGTCCATCGTGATCCAGCTCCTCACCATCGCCATCCCTGCGCTTGAGCGCCTTGCTAAGGAAGGCGACGAGGGCAAGAAGAAGCTGACCGCTCTGACCCGTCTGGTAACCGTCGCACTCGCACTGATCACTGCGATCGGTTATGCGTTCTACCTCAAGAACGGCGGTATGCTGGTTGCGGGCACGAATGCTTTCCACATGATCGTTATCATCGCCTGCTACTGCGCTGGTGCTGCGCTCGTCATGTGGCTTGCTGAGAAGATCAACGATAACGGCATCGGCAATGGTATTTCCATGATCCTGTTCGCCGGTATCGTTGCACGCGGTCCCGCGATCGTTTCTTCTCTGTGGTCCATGCTCTTCAAGGATGGCAAGTTCTCCATCCTCGGCCTGTTGCTGGTGATCCTCTCGCTCGCGATCTCGCTGGCTATCGTCGGCTTCGTTGTCTTCATGACCAACAGTGAGCGCAGAATCCCGATCCAGTACGCAAAGAAGGTCGTTGGCCGTAAGATGTACGGCGGTCAGGGAACCAACCTGCCGATCAAGCTGAACATGTCCGGCGTTATGCCGATCATCTTCGCAAACTCGATCGTCGCTATCCCCGCCACCATTGCTGCTTTCTTCCCGAACAGCTCGTTCTGGCAGAAGGTCAACAACATCTTCAACTACAACTCTCTCCTCTACGTTGTTCTCTTCCTCATTCTCATTATCGCATTTTCCTACTTCTATATCGCAATTTCCTTCAATCCCGTCGAGGTTGCCAACAACCTCAAGAAGAACGGCGGCTCGATCCCGGGTATCCGTCCCGGTCGTCCGACCTCCGATTACATCACCCGTGTGCTTAACCGCATCACGCTGATCGGTGCGTTCTTCCTTGGCTTCATCGCCGTATTCCCGATGATCGTCAACATGATCTCCGGCGGCCAGTTTGCCGGCCTTGCATTTGGTGGTTCTTCGCTGCTGATCGTTGTCGGTGTCGCACTTGAGACGACCCGCGACCTTGAGGCACAGATGAGCCTTCGCCACTACAAGGGTTTCCTTGAGTAAGTTGACGGAGGATTCCGATGAATCTGATTTTGATGGGAGCGCCTGGTGCCGGAAAGGGCACACAGGCCGAAAGAATCCAAGCGCGATATGGGATCCCGGCGGTTTCGACCGGCGAGATCCTGCGCGGCGCGATCAGCGCCGGTACCGAGCTCGGCAAGACCGCGAAGTCCTTCATGGACGCCGGTCAGCTGGTGCCCGATGAGATCGTGATCGGTATCATCAAGGAGCACCTTGCGTCGGATGCCTGCAAGAATGGCTTCATTCTTGACGGTTTCCCCCGCTCGATCCCCCAGGCTGAGGCCCTTGAGGCGCTCGGTGTGAAGATCGACGTCGTGCTGAGCATCGAGGTTCCCGACGAGAAGATCGTCGAGCGGATGAGCGGCAGACGCGTCTGCCCCAAGTGCGGCGCATCCTACCACACCGCTTATATTCCGCCGAAAACCGCTGATATCTGTGATAAATGCGGGAATGGGCTGATCATCCGTCCGGATGACAAGCCCGAAACAGTCCTCAACCGCCTTTTCACCTTCCACGCGCAGACCGAGCCGCTCAAGGTCTTCTATGCCGAGCGCGGCCTGCTCCGCACGGTGGTTGGACAGGAAAAGGTAGAAGATACGACCGCTCTGGTGTTTGCAGCGCTGGAGCAGGCTTGAGGCAGAATCCATGATTCAAATCAAAAATGCAGCTCAAATTCTTGCCATGAAAAAGGCCGGCCGAATTACCGGCGAAGCGCTTCTCACCGCTCGTGAGCATGTCAAGGCAGGGGTAAGCACCAAGTACCTCGACGATGTGATTCGCTCTTACATCGAAAGGGCAGGGGCTAAGCCCTCCTTCCTTGGCTACGGGGGATTCCCCGGCAGCGCTTGTATCAGCATCAATGACGAGGTCATCCACGGGATCCCTTCAGCTAAGCGGATCCTTGAGGAAGGCGATATCGTCAAGATCGATGTTGGAGCCTTTATCGATGGCTTCCACGGCGACAGCGCCCGTACCTTTGCGGTCGGACGGGTCAGCCCCGAGGCCGAGCAGCTGATTAAGGTGACCGAGGAAAGCTTCCGTCGGGCACTTGAGCAGTTCAAGGCCGGCAACCGCATCGGCGATATCGGCGCTGCGGTCGAGGGGTATGTGACCAAGTTCGGCTACAGCGCGGTGCGCAAATATGTCGGCCACGGCGTCGGTCATGATCTCCATGAATCCCCGGATGTCCCCAACTTCGGTACCCCCGGACGCGGGCCGCGCATCTGTCAGGGCATGGTACTCGCGATCGAACCGATGATTAACATCGGCACCCCCAATGTCAAAGAGCTTAACGATGGCTGGACGGTGCTGACTGCCGACGGCAGCCTCTCTGCACATTATGAGAATACAGTCGCGCTGACGCCAGACGGTATCCTCAATCTGACCGAAGTAGGCTGAGCCGCATGATGGAAAAGTCATATGTGGGCAGCATTGTGCGCTCAGTTGCCGGACGTGACGCCAAGCGCATATTCGTGATCCTCACCGTCGAAGATGATTCGGGGGATGAGGGCGGGTATGTGTGGCTCGCGGACGGACGACTGCGCAAAATCGAGAAGCCCAAACGAAAAAAACTCAGACACCTGCGCCTGCTCGCTGAGGCCGATCCGGCGCTCGCCGATAGGATCGCAGGAGATTCTCTGACGAATCGGGCATTGTATGCCTATCTGCAGAATTATGAAAGTATGACGCATGAAGATGCATAGGAGGGATTGTTCTGCCTAAGGACGACGTTATCGAATTCGAAGGTACGGTAGTCGAAGCACTGCCCAATGCTACCTTCAAGGTAAAGCTGCCGAATGAGCATATTGTCACCGCACATATCTCCGGAAAGCTGCGCATGAATTATATCCGAATTTTGCCGGGCGACCGTGTGACCATCGAGGTCTCGGTCTACGACCTCAACAAGGGTCGGATCACCTGGCGCGCGAAATAAGTTAGAAAGGTTTGGTCTAAATCAATGAAGGTTAAACCGTCTGTCAAAAAGATTTGCGAAAAGTGCAAGATCATCAAGCGCAAAGGCAACATCATGGTGATCTGCGAGAACCCGAAGCACAAGCAGAGACAGGGTTAATTTGCGCAGGCATGGCCTGCGCCCAATGACCGCACAGCGGTCTACTATGACATGAGAGGTGAATATACAGAATGGCACGTATTGCTGGTGTAGATATTCCGAACCAGAAGCGCGTTGAGATCGCCCTTACCTACATTTACGGTATCGGTAAGACCAGCGCACAGAAGATCCTCGAGAAGACCGGTATCAATCCTGATACCCGTGCAAAGGATCTGACCGAAGAAGAAGTTGCTAAGCTCCGTGACGAGATCGAAAACTTCTACACGGTCGAAGGTGACCTCCGCCGTGATGTCGGTCTGAACATCAAGCGTCTGATCGAGATCAACTGCTACCGCGGTATCCGTCACAGAAAGGGTCTCCCCGTTCGCGGTCAGAGAACCAAGACCAACGCAAGAACCCGCAAGGGTCCCGCAAAGACCATTGCAAATAAGAAGAAGTAAAGGAGTGAACTGAATCGATGGCTAAGACCGCTAAGAAGGTTATCAAGAAGCGCCGCGAGCGCAAAAATATCGAAAAAGGTGCTGTGCATATTCAGTCCACCTTTAACAACACCATCATCACCATCACCGATGTTCAGGGCAATGCCGTTTCGTGGGCTTCTGCCGGTGAGCTCGGTTTCAAGGGCTCCAGAAAGTCGACCGCTTTTGCTGCTCAGTCTGCTGCTGAGACTGCTGCCAAGACTGCAATGGAGCATGGCATGAAGACCGTTGAGGTCTATGTCAAGGGGCCTGGTCCCGGACGTGAGGCTGCTATCCGCGCCCTTGAGGCTGTCGGTATGAGCATTACCCTCATCCGCGACGTTACCCCCATTCCCCACAACGGCTGCCGCCCCCCGAAGCGCCGCCGCGTTTAATCTTAAAGGAGGAACTGAATTATGGCACAGTATAATGGTCCTGTTTGCAGACTTTGCCGCAGAGAAGGCACCAAGCTCTTCCTGAAGGGTGACCGCTGCACTTCCGGTAAGTGCGCATTCGATCGCCGCTCGGCCGCTCCCGGTCAGCACGGCGCTGCGAACAAGAAGATGAAGGAATACGGTGTTCAGCATCGCGAGAAGATGAAGACCAGACGTTACTATGGCGTCCTCGAGAAGCAGTTCAAGAACTACTACAACGAGGCAGAGCGCGTCGAGGGCATGACCGGTGAGAACCTGCTCAGCCTGCTGGAGCGCCGCATGGACAACGTCGTGTATCGCATGGGCCTGGCTGAGAGCCGCAAGGAAGCTCGCCAGCTCGTTCGTCACGGTCACTTTACCCTCAACGGCAACAAGGTTGACATCCCCTCTCTGCTTGTCAAGGTCGGCGATGTGATCGCTGTCAAGGACAGCAGCCGCGACTCTGTGAAGATCAAGGATCTCGCTGAGAGCATCAAGTCCAGACTCAACCCGAAGTGGCTCGAGATGGATAAGGAGAACCTCAAGGCTAAGGTCGTTGCTCTCCCTGTTCGCGAGGATATCGACTTCCCGTTCGAGGAGCAGCTCATCGTCGAGCTTTATTCCAAGTAATCAACCTCCCGTATGCGTGCGCCTGCCGGCGTGCGCGTGAAATACTCTGTAACCCGGCGGCTTGGCTTTCCCCGGTGTGGGGGAGGCCGCAGTAAAGCCGCAAAGTCACACACAATTATTTTATAGGAGGGTTATTTGGAATGATTGAGATTGAGAAGCCCAATATTGCGACTGTTAATCTGAGTGATGATGGGAAAAGCGGTAAGTTTATCGTCGAGCCTCTGGAAAGAGGGTACGGTATTACGCTGGGCAACTCGCTTCGCCGCGTGCTGCTGAGTTCTCTGCCGGGCGTCGCCGTGACCAATATCAAGATCGACGGCGTACTCCACGAATTCTCGACCGTTCCTGGCGTGAAAGAGGATGTTACTGAGATCGTGCTGAATGTCAAGGGCATCACGGCAAAGCTGCATGGCGGCGCTCCCAAGACTGTCGCGATCGACATGACCGGCCCCGGTGAGGTAACGGCGGGTGACATCAAGATGGACGCTGATATCGAGATTCTGAATCCCGAACATCACCTGGCCACGCTCGGTGAAAACGCGCGTTTCTTTATGGAGCTGACCTTCGACAGCGGACGCGGCTACGTCTCGCAGGAGAAGAACAAGCAGATCCACAATGCCGCGCTCGGAAACAACACCTCCGCACCGCTTGGTACAATTTTCACCGACTCGATCTACACCCCGGTTTACAATGTAAACTACACGGTGGAGAACACTCGCGTCGGCAACATTACAGACTACGACAAGCTCACGCTGGAGGTTCTGACCAACGGAACCATCTCGGCGAAAGAAGCGATTTCTCTCGGCGCCAAGATTCTCAACGAGCATCTCAACTTGTTTGTGGATTTGTCTGATGAAGCAAAGAAGGCAGAAATCATGGTTGAACGTGAGGAGACCATCAAGGAGAAGGTCCTTGAGATGACCATTGAGGAGCTTGACATGTCTGTCCGCAGCTTCAACTGCTTGAAGCGCGCAGGCATCGACACAGTAGAAGACCTGACCAACCGCACCGAGGAGGACATGATTAAGGTTCGCAACCTCGGTAAGAAATCGCTTGAAGAAGTCATTTTCAAGCTGCACTCGCTCGGCCTCGACCTCAAGAAGGAAGAGGAGTAAGGCGGACGTCACGTCCGCCCTCGGGGCAGTGCCCGGCTAATTCGTAATTTATCTATAGCAGAAGGAGGGAACTACAATGCCCGGAACCAGAAAACTCGGCAGACCGACCGCGCACAGACAGGCGATGTTGAGAGGCATGGTGACCTATTTACTCGAGAATGGTTCGATTGAGACCACGCTCACCCGCGCGAAGGAAGTTCGCAGCATCGCAGAGCAGATGATCACCCTCGGTAAGAAGAACACTCTCGCCTCCCGCCGCGCAGCGCTGGCATATATCACCAAGGAAGAAGTTGTAACTAAGCTCTTCACCGACATCGCGCCCAAGTACGCTGATCGTGTCGGTGGCTACACCCAGATCTACAAGCTTGGTCCCCGTCGCGGCGACGCAGCCGAGATGGCACTCATTAAGCTGGTTGACTGATCTGTCACCCACATAACAAATGGCAGGCATCCCGCGGGATGCCTGCTTTTTTGCGCGAATTTATGTGGATAAATTGTAAATTCCCCTTGACAACGACGGTGAAATGGGGTATAATATATCGGTAACGGGCCTTTAGCTCAGTTGGTTAGAGCCACCGGCTCATAACCGGTTGGTCCCGGGTTCGAGTCCCTGAAGGCCCACCAACCCGGAAAAGCGACTTGCCAACGCAAGTCGTTTTTTCATGAGTTGAACCCATTCAAATTTTCCCTAATTCAAAGGAGTGCATTTCTATTATGGCAACTCTGTTGTCCGTCTCCGTCGCACTGCTCGCTGGTCTGCTCATGACCAGAGTATTCAAGCCACTCAAACTGCCGTCTGTTACCGCATATCTGATCGCGGGTGTGCTGATCGGTCCGTACTGCCTCGGTGCGCTTGGCATTGATGGTCTTGGCTTCCCGACCATGGACACTGTGCATACCTTGTCCCTGATCTCTGAGGTCGCGCTTGGCTTTATTGCTTTCTCCATCGGTAATGAGTTCCGTCTGGAGGATCTGAAGAAGACCGGTAAGCAGGCTTTCGTCATTGGCGTTCTGCAGGCGCTTGCCGCGACGCTGATGGTCGATCTTGCTCTGCTTGTAGTTCACTTCATCATGCCCGACAAGCTGTCGGTTTCGCAGCTGCTGACCCTTGGCGCGATTGCAACCGCAACGGCCCCTGCGGCTACGCTGATGGTCGTTCGCCAGTATAAAGCGAAGGGCCCGCTGACCGATCTGCTGCTGCCTATCGTCGCGCTGGACGATGCTGTCGGTCTGATCGTATTCGCTGTCTCCTTTGGTATTGCGAAAACGCTTGTGGTTGGTACGGTCGACCTTGTTTCGATCATCGTTACGCCGCTGCTAGAGATCATCTGCTCGCTGATCCTTGGCGCGATCATGGGCTGGGTGCTGACGCAGCTTGAGAAGCTCTTCAACTCCAACACCAACCGCCTTAACCTCACACTTGCTGTGGTATTCCTGACTGCCGCCATTTCGATGCTCGACTTCCAAATCGGCCCGGTACATATCGGCTTCTCGTCGCTGCTGGTCTGCATGATGCTTGGCACGGTTTTCTGCAATATCTGCCCGCTGTCCGAGGATTTGATGTCCTCGACTGACAAGTGGACCTCTCCGCTGTTTGCGATCTTCTTCGTCATCAGTGGTGCTGAGCTGGAGCTCAGTGTCTTCGCGGACTGGGCGATCATCGTCATCGGCATCGTCTACATCCTGTTCCGCTGCCTGGGTAAGTACTCCGGTACATGGTTCAGTGCAAAGATGACGCACTGCGCGCCGCAGATTCAGAAGTACCTCGGTATTACGCTCTTCCCGCAGGCCGGTGTCGCGCTCGGTATGTGCGCGATTGCCATGGAGCTGGGAAGCCAGGGCACGCTGATCCGCAACATCACCCTCTTTGCAGTTCTGGTCTATGAGATCGTTGGCCCGCTGCTGACGCGCCAGGCGCTGACTGCGGCCGGCGACATCAAGCCGATGTCCGACGAGGTCAAGAACCGCCGTGAAAAGAAGCTCGAAGCGGTGAAAAACAACGCGAACAAATAAATATCAGAAAAATCCGAATACTAATAATAGTATTCGGATTTTTACTGACAGTCAAGGAATTTGCTATGAGTCTGATAACAAACGATTTGAAGTTCTCCTTCTCCTATCTTCGTTTTTTTGTCAAGTGGCTGGTGCTGGCCACCCTGGTTGGTGTTGTCGGCGGCTTCATTGGCAGCGCGTTCCATCTGGCCATTGACTATGTGACCGCTCTGCGCGGTGCCCATGACTGGATCATCTATCTCCTGCCGCTTGGCGGTTTGGGGATCGTGGGACTTTACAAGCTGACAAAGAAGCTGCAGAAGATGATCGGGGCGCTCGACACCAACCGTGTCCTTGAATCGGTGCGCGGGGAGACGCATGTGCCCTTTGTCATGGCGCCGCTGATCTTCCTGAGCACGGTGCTCACGCATCTGCTGGGCGGCTCGGCTGGCCGGGAGGGGGCGGCACTGCAGTTGGGGGGCAGCATTGGCTATCGCATGGGCAGGCTGTTCCGTCTCGACGAGGACGACCTGCATATCATCGTGATGACCGGCATGAGCACGGTGTTTGCTGCGCTCTTCGGCACGCCGCTGACCGCCGCATTTTTCGCGCTCGAGGTCATCAGCGTCGGCAAGATGCACTATGTCAGCATCGTGCCCTGTCTTGTCTCGGCGCTGGTTGCTTCGCGGATCGCGCTGTTCTGCGGTCTGCATCCGGTGCGCTTTGATTGGGTTACGATGCAGGAAATATCGGTCGTGACTGTGCTGCGGGTGATCGTGCTGGCCATTCTTTGTGCGCTGGTGAGTATTCTGTTCTGCGTGGTCATCAAGAAGTGCGAACAGCTGATGAAAAAATATCTGAAAAACGCTTACCTCCGTGCGCTGGTCGGCGGCGTGGTGATCGTTCTGCTGACGCTTGTGCTGGGTACCCGCGACTACAACGGCGCTGGGATGGATGTGATCGAACGCGCGCTCGGCGGGGAGGCACATCCGGCGGCCTTCCTGCTCAAGCTGCTGTTCACGGCGATTACGATTTCAGCCGGCTTTAAGGGCGGCGAGATTGTGCCCGCTTTCTTTGTCGGTTCGACCTTCGGCTGTGTATTTGGCGGGCTGCTCGGCCTTGATCCGGGATTTGCCGCGGCGATTGGTTTTGTCGCCACGTTCTGCGGCGTCGTCAACTGCCCGGTCGCGTCGACGCTGCTGGCTGTCGAGGTGTTCGGCGCGGATGTAATCCTGCTGTTTGCGCTGGCCTGCGGCATCAGCTACATGATGTCGGGCAACTTCGGCCTTTATCACAGCCAGATCATTCTTTATTCCAAACTTCAGCCTCGTCGGATCGACGAGTACGCGCGTTAAGAAAGGAAACCTTCATGTTTAAGTATGAAATGCACTGCCACACGCAGGAAACCAGCAAGTGCTCCCGGATCGCGGGGGCTGATCTGATTGATTTTTACCATTCGCTGGGGTATACCGGTGTGGTGATTACCGATCATTTCTTCAACGGCAACACGACTGTGCCGGCTGAGCTGCCGTGGGCCGAGCGGGTTGAGCTGTTTGCCGAGGGGTATCGCGCGGCCAAGCGACGCGGGGACGAAATCGGCGTGGATGTGTTCTTTGGGTGGGAGTTTGCGGAGAAGGGAAGTCATTTCCTTACTTACGGACTAGGTGTCGATTGGCTCTGTGCTAACGAGGACTGCGACAAGCTCAGCACCAACGAATATTGTGACCGTGTTCATGCGTCGGGGGGATTTATTGTGCAGGCGCACCCTTTCCGTACTCCCGGCAAAAGAGATATGATCCGGCTTCTTCCGCATAAGGTTGACGCGGTGGAAATTGTCAACGCGTCCAGGATGTCTTTTGAGAATCAGATGGCAGCGCTCTATGCCGCGCAGTATAGCCTTTGCCGTTTCTGCGGAAGTGATACTCACAGCAATGTGATCCCGCGTCTGGCGGCGATCGGGATGGAGATGCGTGCGGCAAGTGCAGCCGATATTTTGGCGGCGGTGATCCGTGGGGAATGTGCACCCATCTTACTTGCGCGCGGCGAAGCTGGTGTATGGTACGAAGTAAATGAATTTACGGAGGAATGAGATGTATACTTACGAAATGCACTGCCACACGGCGGAGACCAGCAAATGCTCTCGCATTGTGGGGGCTGATCTGATCGATTTTTACCATTCGCTGGGGTATACCGGTGTGGTGATTACCGATCACTTTTTCAACGGCAACACGACTGTGCCGGCTGAACTGCCGTGGGCCGAGCGGGTTGAGCTGTTTGCCGAGGGGTATCGCGCAGCCAAGCGGCGCGGGGACGAGATCGGCGTGGATGTGTTCTTTGGGTGGGAGTTCTCGATCCGCGGGTGCGGCAATGATTTTCTCACCTATGGGCTGGACATCGACTGGCTGCATGCCCACGAGGATTGCGACCAGCTGCATATTAACGATTTCTGCGACCTTGTGCATCGGGACGGCGGCTATGTTGTCCATGCACACCCCTTCCGCGAGGCGGGGTATATCGACATGATCCGCCTTGTGCCCCGCAAGGTCGACGCGGTCGAGACGATCAACGCCTGCCGGAAGCCTTTCGAGAATCGAATGGCTGACCAGTATGCCGGCAACTACGGGCTGCACGGCTTCTGCGGCAGTGACAACCATCGCGGGCCGCTCCCGAAGCTGGCGGCGCTTGGACTGGATTTCCGCGCTGACAGTGTGCGCGCCATTCTGGAGGCGGTCATGCGGGACGAGCATTCGCTGCATTTGTATGACTATACTGAGTCGGGGGCACTTTTGGAGGTGCCGAATGAAAAAATTTTTGCTGATCCATCCTGACGAGCTGTCGGTAACATTGCCTACTATTGCAGTCTTGGCTTCCGGGACATCGCATGTTTTGCCTGTTTCTTCGGGGAGGATTATGAGGCGCTTTGCAGTGAGTTGGATATCAGCACTTATGCGGATTAACGGAATGTTATCCAATAGTTAAAGAAATGTTCAAAAATGAGTGCTATAATTGATTTGTTAATTGAGGGAGTAATTCGGCGTTGCATTTGTGACGTGAGGTAAATCAACAGCTGGCGGCACTGCCGTCTGGTTTATCTTGAAAGAATGAGACTCATATGCGGCCACGGCTGTATATGAGTCTTTTTTATTCCCATATCAAAATATTGGAGGAAGTTTCATGAAGGAGTATCTCAAAGAACAAGACGTTGTTCTGGCCGAGCAGAAGACAACTGCCGACGGGTTGAGCAGCGCCGAGGTACAGAGCCGCCTCGAAAAGTATGGCAAGAACAAGCTTGCTGAGGGCAAGAAGGTCACGCTGCTGCAGCGCTTCCTTGCCCAGCTGGCAGATCCGATGATCATTATTCTGATCATTGCTGCTGTCATTTCGGGCGTTGTCGGCGTCATGGAGGGCGAAGGTCTGGCGGATGTCATTATCATCATGGCCGTCGTGCTCATCAACGCCATCCTGGGCGTGTTCCAGGAAAGCAAGGCCGAGAAGGCCATCGAGGCGCTGCAGGAGATCGCGGCTGCGACGTCGAAGGTCATTCGTGACGGTCACCAGATGACCATTCACTCGGAAGACCTTGTGCCCGGTGACATCATCGTGCTCGAGGCCGGTGACGCGGTTCCCGCCGACGCCCGTCTGATCGAGTGCGCCAGCCTCAAGATCGAGGAGGCCGCGCTGACCGGCGAGTCGGTGCCGGTCACCAAGCACATCGACGTGCTGACCGCCCCCGAGGGCAAGGATGTCCCGCTGGGCGACCGCAAGAACATGGTCTACATGGGCAGCACGGTTGTTTACGGCCGCGGCAAGGCTGTTGTCACCGACACCGGCATGCAGACCGAGATGGGTAAGATTGCCGACGCGCTGACCAAGGCTGAGGAGGGCGAGACCCCCCTGCAGCTCAAGCTCAACCAGCTTAGCAAGATCCTGAGCGTGCTGGTGCTGGGCATCTGCGTGGTGGTGTTTGCCGTGGATATTCTTCGCCTGCTGCCCAATGGCCTCAAGTTTGAGGATCTGATCAGCACTTTCATGGTCGCCATCAGCTTGGCTGTCGCCGCGATTCCGGAGGGCTTGGCTGCTGTTGTGACCATCGTGCTGTCGATCGGTGTGACCAACATGTCCAAGCGCAATGCGGTTATCCGCCGTCTGACCGCAGTCGAGACCCTCGGCTGTGCGCAGATCATCTGCTCGGATAAGACCGGCACCCTGACCCAGAACAAGATGACCGTCGTCGACCACAGCGGCGACGACGAAAAGCTGCTGGCCCGCGCTATGGCGCTCAGCTCCGACGCGGAGCTGGACGAGAAGGGCGAAGCTACCGGCGAGCCCACCGAGTGCGCGCTGGTCAACTACGCTAATCAGCTTGGTATGCCGAAGACTGCCCTCAAGAGTGAAGCGCCCCGCATCGGCGAGGCTCCCTTTGACTCGATGCGCAAGATGATGTCGACCGTTCACCAGACCGCTGACGGTATCGTGCAGTTCACCAAGGGCGCGCCCGACGAGGTGCTGAAGCGCTGTACTACCATGCTCAAGGACGGCAAGGTCGTTGCCCTCACCGACGCGGCACGTGCCGAGATTCTTGCGGCGAACAAGCGTTTCGCTGATCAGGCACTCCGTGTGCTCTGTGCCGCACAGCGCCTCTGGGATGCCGCGCCCGCTGAGTATGAGCCCGAGTTCCTCGAGCAGGAGCTTTGCTACATCGGTCTGACCGGCATGATCGACCCTGTTCGTCCCGAGGTCAAGCCCGCTATCGAACGCTGCGCCGAAGCTGGCATTCGCCCGATCATGATCACCGGCGACCATCGAGACACTGCCATTGCCATTGCGACCCAGCTTGGCATCATCACCGATCCGTCCCAGGCCATCACCGGCGCGCAGCTCGATGAGATCAGCGATGAGCAGCTCGAGACCGAGATCGAGAAGTATTCGGTCTATGCCCGCGTTCAGCCTGAGCACAAGGTGCGCATCGTCAACGCATGGCGCGCAAAGGGCAAGATCACGGCCATGACCGGCGACGGCGTCAACGATGCGCCTTCGATCAAGAACGCCGATATCGGTATCGGTATGGGCATCACCGGTACCGACGTCACCAAAAATGTTGCGGACATGGTGCTGGCCGACGACAACTTTGCGACTATCGTCTCGGCTGTCGAGGAAGGGCGCCGCATTTACGACAATATCCGCAAGTCGATCCAGTTCCTGCTCTCGTCCAATCTCTCCGAGGTGCTGTCGATCTTCTTTGCGTCGCTGGTCGGCTTTACGATTCTCAAGCCGGTTCATCTTCTGTTCATTAACCTCATCACCGACTGCTTCCCGGCGCTTGCGCTCAGCATGGAAAAGGGTGAGCGTGACATCATGAAGCGTGAGCCCCGTAATGCCAAGGATGGCATCTTCGCCGGCGGCATGGGCTTCGATGTCGTTCTGCAGGGCATTATGGCGACCATCATCACCATCGCGGCTTACTACATCGGCCACTTTATGGAATCCGGTGTCTGGGAGTTTGTCGACAGCGAGGATGGTATGACCATGGCGTTCCTCGCACTGTCGATGGCGGAGATCTTCCACTCCTTTAACCTGCGCTCCCGCCGCAAGTCGATCTTTGCGCTCAAAACCCAGAATATCTTCCTCTGGGGTGCAATGATCCTTTCACTGGTTGCTACCACGCTGGTCATCTATGTGCCCTTCCTGCGTGAGGCCTTCGAGTTCGCACACATCAGCTTTGCTGAGTATGCCGTTGCGATGCTGCTGGCTGTCTCGGTCATCCCGATCATCGAGCTGATCAAGCTGATCGAGCGCTGCATCGACCGCGCCAAGAAGAAATAATCGCGTCGAAGTCTGACAAGCCCGAAAAATTATGATACAGTGAATACGCCTGTGCATGCACGGGCGTATTTCTGTTGGGGCCTTAGACGTGAAAGAAAACCCCCGGTTCTACCGGGGGAAATAAACGTGTAGTGCTGCAATAAAAACGGCGAGTTTGAGCGAGCCGAATCATATGAGTAGCAAAGAAGCAGTTACATGGCTGCGTAAATCAAAGACGTTGTGCCCCTTTTAGGGGGGAAGCCTGTAATAGCCTCTTATAGGGGCATTCAAACCACCGGTTGAACCGGTGGTTTTTGATTATTCGAGCTCGACCTTGACCGGCTTGCCGGTGGCCATCGACTCGTTGCAGGCCAGCGTGAAGCTGACCGACTTGAAGGCATCGGCATAGGGCGAGCGGATCTTCGAGCCGTCGCCGGTGATGACTGCCTCGATGAAGGTGCGGTCGCAGGCGATACCGGCGTCGCCCTCCTGCTTGTATATGATGCAGTTGTTGTCGGCCGCGGCAACCGCGCCGTCGCCCTTGACGACAAAGCCGCCGGCATCCTTAGCCGGCTCTGCCGGCTTTTCGCCGTAGATCTTGAGGGTGCCGAGAATCTTCAGTTCAGCGCGCTTGTCGCGGGTGCTGAAGGTGACCTTCGAATCGAGGCAGTTGCCCGACTTGGCGTAGCAGCCGGTCGAGATGGTGGCGAGGATGCCGTTTTTGAAGCGTACAACGGTGGTCGAGAGGTCGTCGGTGTCGTAGCCCGGCCACTCCTCCTCGGTGACGTAGCCACGCGCGGCGTAGGTGAAGACTTCCTCGGGATCGCCGATCATGTAGCGGATGATGTCGAATTGGTGGATGGTCTGCTCGGCCGCCTGACCGCCTGAGAGCTCTTTTTTGCGCCACCAGTCGACGCCCGGCACGCCGCCCATGCGGGAGGCCTCGATGTAGATGACCTGGTTGTTCTCCACGAAGGCCTTGTTTGGCTCGACGAGGTTGGAGTAGCGGCACTGGAAGCCGCTGGCGGTGATGAGCCCCTTGGCGGCGGCCGCGTCACGGATACGGCGGGCGAGGTCGAGCTCAAGGGCGAGGGGCTTCTCGACGAAGAAGTGGATGCCGCGCTCGATGAGATCGAACTCAATGTCTCCGTGGCAGTAGGGCGGGACGCAGACGAAGACCATGTCGGGCTTGACCTCGTCCAGCATGACACGGTAGTCGGTGTAGGCTTTGCCCGAGCCGGCGCGCTTCTGGAAGTCCTCCGCTCGTTCGGGGATGAGGTCGCAGAAACCGGCGAGCTCAACGATGTCGGTAAACTGAAGGAAGTGGCCGAGGTGGTAATTGCCGATGCCGCCGCAGCCGATGAGTGCAAGTTTTTTCATGATAAGCCTCCGTTAATAGGTGATGATTTCGCCGATCTCGCCGGCGACTTTTGTGTAATAGTCGGTGTAGCTCATCTCGGCGTCGGCCTTGAAGACTTCGCCGACGAGGTAGCCGTCGTAGCCTGCCGCGCGGAGCGCTGGGATGATGGCGCGCCAGTCGGCGCTGCCGTGGGTGATGTCCTGCCAGGTGCCGCCCGAGTTGATGCCCTTGCTGCGCAGGTAATCCTTGACGTGAACCTTGCCGATGCGCGCGCCAAGCACCTCGATCCAGTATTCGGGGGTCGAGAAGGCGAGCATGTTGCCGGCGTCAAGGTAGGCACCGATCATGGGGGAGCCGACGGCGTCGATGAAGGTCGCCATGTCGTAGGGCGAGAGGAAAAAGCCGTTCCAGACGTTCTCGACGCCGACGAAGATGCCGCGGCGCTCGATCTCGTCGCGGTGGGCACGCAGGAAGTCGATGGATGTGCGGCGGACAGCATCGAGGGAGACGCCGTCCCCCATGCCGCCCGGCACGGTGAGGACACCGTCAGCACCAAGGGCTGATGCGGCTTCGATCTGCTTGAAGAGGAGCGCTTCGGCGTCGCCGTGGTGGGCGGCGATGCCCATTTTGCCGCCCCAGAGCGAGGTGGAGATGCTGCAAACGGGGAGCGAATACTGCGCGGAAAGGGTGCGGATACCTTCATAATCCGCCTGTGTGGTCGCCATGCTCAGGGCATGCGGCGAGGCGCCGTCGCGGTCGATGTTGAGCTCGATCCCGGCGAAGCCTGCTGCGGCGACGGCGGCAAAGGTATCGGCCATGGGGAGCGATTTCTCGACTGTCCAGGCGTTAAGTGCTGTTTTCATACTGCCTCCTTGTCAAAAATCGGGATATTTCGGCAAAGCCCTTGCACTGCCGCCCCGATCTGTGGTATAATCAGTATACACGCAAATCGCGCGTGACGCAATACAGAAATCGCCTGTCCTTATGGACAAATCGACTGCACTACGGAGGATGCCATGCGATCGCTCTCCTATTATCGCGACGTCGACCGGCCGGGCTGTGACATCCACAGCGATGCCGAGCCGCTCCAGCTCAACTGTACCGGCTATTACACCAACGAGAAGCCCTTCCATATGCACAATATCACCGGCCGGCAGGATTTTTATCTGCAATATGCCGCCGAGGGGAGTCTCTGCGTGCATTCCTTCGGCGAGCCGCAGACCTTCTCTGCGGGGATGTTCGTGATCTACCGTCCGCATGACTCCTATCGGTACGAGCTGCTGGCGGGGGAGCGCATCGGATACTACTGGGCGCATTTTACAGGCTTTCACGTCGCGCGCATGCTGACGGGACTCGGCCTTGACACGGGGCATATCTATCGCACCGACGGCGGTGAAGCGGGGAAGGGGCGCATCCTTGGCGGCTTCGCACGGCTGTTTGATGAGTTCGCCACGCGCCGTCCCGGCTTCGATGATGCCTGCGCCGCGCAGCTGACCGCGATCCTTGTTGAGCTGACCCGCGGTGCGGACAAGGTCAGCACAGGCCCCGTCCGCCGGCTGGCGTCGGTCGCGTACCTGCACGGCCACTATCAGGAGGACACGCGCATTGCCGATCTTGCCGCGATGGAGCATCTCAGCGAGAGCCGCTATCGGGAAGTCTTCCGCCGGCACACTGGCTACTCGCCGGGCGATTACCGCACCGCCCTCCGGCTCCAGCGTGCCTGCGACCTGCTGGCCCTGACCGAGGACAGCGTCACCGAGATCGCCGCCGTGTGCGGCTATGCAGATGTGCTCTATTTTCTGCGGGTCTTCAAGCAAAAGAAGGGGATGACGCCCGGCGAATATCGTCGGCGTACCCGCACCGAGTGAGCGAAAAGCGCCTGTCGCACTAACATCACCGGCATCGGTATCCGACCGGTCATCGATGTCCGTCGGGGCGCGTTGACGGTGCGTGAGTCGCTCGAGGCCAAGAACATGGGCATGGACCCCGACACCATCAAGGGCGTCAGGGGCTTCAACGGCACCGAGCGTCCCGGCGCGGTTCACCTCGCGTCGGTGCTGGCTGCGCACGCCCAGAAGGGGCTGCCGGCCTTCGGCATCTACGGCCACGACGTACAGGACGCTGATTAGATCGAAATCCCTGCCGACGTCCGTGAAAAGCTGCTCCGCTTCGGCCGCGCCGCTATTGCCGTTGTGTCGATGGTGGGCAAATCCTACCTCCAGATCGGTGCCATGTGCATGGGCATCGCCGGCTCGCTGATGCAGGCCGACTTCTTCGAAGACTACCTCGGCATGCGGGGTGAGGCCTCTTTTTCGGCGTCGGGTTTTTGGATGAAGTCGGGATTTTTGTCCAGTCCCTCGGGGCAGTGTGCCTTCGTCCAGGCAAGGGCGGTGTCGTATAGCCAGCCTCGAACGCATGTATATGGATCGCCTGGACGGCACCCAGGCAGAGACAGATTTCGAGCGGATCTATCAACAGTTCAACCAGCAGCGGCAGGAGATAGAAGATAAGCTGAAAACGCTGGAGGCACAGAAAAGCCTGCATGTGTCGATAGAAGAGGCGGCCAGAGCATTGGTACAGCGTTTCCTCGATACGGCGCCGACCAGCAGGGAAGTGCTGGTCAGTCTGATCAAGTGAATCGAACTGACGGCAGACAAACAAATCATTATTATATTCTGCTTCTGTGCGCAGAAAGCGATTTTTTGAAGGCAATTACTTACCTTAACTGCGGCGAACAGTATCGCACCGCGACTTATATAAGTGATGCCCGGAGAGCCTTACAGGCTCTCCGGGCATCGGTCATGTCAGGGCGGCGCCGCTGTTATGGCAAGCGGTGAAAAAGATTTTTTTCCCTGTGCTATCTTATCTTATCCGCTGTGGAAGGCTTTTTACACCATCCGCAGCAGATCCTCGCCCAGATCGTGCACGAATCTGCACCAGGTCGCGCGGGCGGCGTCGGGGAAGCGGTGTGAGCCGAGCTCGAAGGAGAAGTCGCCGTCGTAGCCGATCTCGCCGAAGGCCTTCATGGTGTCGGCCCAGTCGATGCCGCCCATGAAGGGGGGCAGGTGGGTGTCGCTGTCAGCCTTGTTGTCGTCGATATGGGTCGCCTTGAGGCGGCTGCCTGCCATGCGGATGAAGGCACCCACGCGGATGCCGCTGACGTGCGCGTGGCCGGTGTCGATGCAGACGCCAACCGACGGGTCGTTGATGGTGTCGACAAGCTCGATCAGCTCCTCCGGGTCACCACCGCAGTAGCGGCGTCTGTGCCCGCCGAAATCGACCATGTTCTCGACCGCGATGCCGATGCCGGCCTTTTTAGCGGCCTCGATGTAGGGGGCGAGGTAGGCGATGTTGGCCTCGCGCGCCTTCGCGCGGCTGTAGAGCGGATCGTGCGGCAGGTTCCACGGGTGCATGACCATCCAATCGGCCCCGAGGATCTTGGTCGCCTCGATGCAGCGGTAGTTCATTGCCCAGACGTACTCGCGGTCAGCATAGTTGGGATCATCCCACTGCTGGCTCGAGAGGGTCTGTCCGTGCGTCTGGCGGAAGGCCATGCCGAGCTTGTCGGCATAGGCGCGCGTGTGCTCTGCCCATGCGCGCCAGTCGTCGCTGTCCAGCGGGCGGCCATGGCCGCTGAGGCTCCAAAGGTTGGCGTCGACATAGGCGAAGCCGGCGTCGTGCATGGTGTCGAGGCACTGCTCGATGGTGTAGAAGCTTTTCGTCCCGGGGATGCTGCTCATCAGCCAGGTCGATGCGGATAATGTCATCATTGGTGATTCTCCTTTTCGGTGGCCGCACGGAGAGTGCGGATAATGCGGTCGGCGGCTTCCTCCAGCATGTGGTGGGGCATGGCCACGTTGATGCGGAGACAGCCTTTTCGGTCAGCGGCGAACCATTCGCCGGGGTCAGGGGCCACGCGGGCCTCGTCGCAGAGCAGGCGCATGACTTTCTCAGCCGGGAAGCCGCAGCCGCGGAAATCGGCCCAGAGCAGATAGGTTGCCTGCGGGCGGGTCAAGCGGATGCCGGGCAGCGCGGCGCGGAGCCTGTCGACGAAAAAGTCCATGTTTTCGGTCAGATAGGCTGACAGCTCGTCAGGGTAATAGCCGGCAGAGCCGTAGGCGGCGGTGACCACCTCGGTCGAGATGAAGGTGTCGGCGGGGATGTGCATTGAGCCGAATACGCGGGAGATCGCGGAGCGCTCCCTGGCGTCGGGGACGATGGTGTAGGCGACATGCGTACCGGCGGTGTTGAAGCTCTTGGACGGCGAGCCCAGCTGACAGATCCGCGACGTGATGCCGCAGTCGGCGGCCGCTGTCAGGATGGGGGTAAACTGAGCGCCGCCGAGGATGATGTCCGAGTGGATCTCGTCGCTGACCAGATAGACATCGTTCTCGGCACAGATGCGGCAGATCTCGGTCAGCTCCTCCCGCGACCAGACCCGTCCGAGCGGGTTGTGCGGCGAGCAGAGGACCATCAACCGCGCGTCCGGCCGGGCGGCCAGTGCGCGAAGACCGTCGAAGTCGATCTCGTAGGTGAGGATACCGTCGGCTTCATGTTCGATGAGCGTGTTTTCCAGCACCACGCGCCCCATATTGCGGGTGACACCCATGAAGGGCGGGTAAACGGGCGGTTGGATGATGACGCCATCGCCGGGCTGTGTGAAGGCGCTGATGGCGGCCGAGATGCCGGGGATAACGCCGGGGAGGGGCAGGATGCTGTCAGCCGGAACGGTCAGTCCGTGGCGCTTCTGCATCCAGCCGGCGATGGCCTCATGGAAGCGGGAGGACAGATTGCGGTAGCCGAGCACGCCGGGGGTGAAGGCCGAACGGACGGCCTCCATCAGCTCGGGGGCGCAGGCAAAGTCCATGTCAGCGACCCACATCGGCAGAATGTCGTCGCCGGGTGTCATGCCGAATTCGGCCGCGACATTGTCCCATTTCACCGAATCGGTGCCGCGCCGGTCGGGCGCGAGGTCAAAGTTCATTTTCATTACTGTCTCCGTGAATGGAAAGAATTTTGCTTGGATATGCTGCGCTCATTATATCACACCTTGCGGGAATTGTCAAATGGAGAAGTGCGGTTGGGGCAAAACAAATGGCAGGGCGCCTGTGCGCCCTGCAGTCGGTTTGATTGGTGCGTGCCGCGCTCAGTCCAGCGACTGCAGATATACCGCCAGCAGAGAGAGGGCGGTCTCCTTATCCTTGGGCGAGCAGGCATCGAGACGGGTCAGCAGCTCGGTCTGCCTTGCGGTGACAGACGGGCTGTTTTCGGTGAGGATCTCGTCGGGGGTGACGTGAAGGACCTCGCAGATGCGCAGGATGGTTTCGATGCGCATGTTGACGTTGCCGCGCTCGATGTCGGCATAGGTGCGGTCGGCCAGACCGGCCGCTTCTGCGACTTCAGCCTGTGTGTAGCCCATACGCTTGCGAATGGCGTGGAGCTTGTCGCCAATGGTATGAAAGTCGAAAATGAGCATGAATCATCCTCCAAATCGGTGGTTTAACAGAATTATAGCGCAGATCACACACAATATACAGGAAGAATACATGCATAATTATAGGATGAATTGTAACAAATTTCAAAAATATAAAACCATTCCCCATTTTTCTCAGTCATATAAGAAAGGGGCGGATGTACACATCGCCGCAGGAAGGGACGAAGCGTTTTTTCACTGCGGCCGGCTCTTGCAATTTTGCCCAAATCGTGGTATACTATCCCCATCAAGCACACGGAGGCGATACCATGACACAGGAGATGCTCCCCGCGCTGGCTGCGGCGGGGACTTTGTTTATCGGGCGTTATGCGTCGAACGGCTGGACGCAGCTGGCTTACACGGTGACCAACCGCACGGCGGGTGAGGCGGCGTTTGCCGGTTATTGCGCACGGCTTGCAGAGGTCGGATTTGCGCGCGATGCGGTAAACGAGATCGGCGAGGCGCGCTTTGCTACCTTCGTCCGGGACACGCTGGCGGTGCATGTGATGTTCTATCCGGCCATCGGCGCGCTGCGGATCGTGTACGGCGAGCAGGTCGTGCTGCCCGGGACGAGTGAGGGAGAGGCGTTTGCCGAGCCTATCGTCGTTCAGCCCGGGCGGCGGGCGACGATGAACGCCGCGGCTGGGCAGTCGTATGTCATCCGCGCCGCTGACGGGCGGCTGATCGTCATCGACGGCGGCCCGGCACAGGCTGAGGACGAGGCAGATCTGTTTGCTCTGCTGCGGGCGCTGAAGCCGGCGGCGCATATACGTCCGCGGGTGACCTGGATGTTCACCCACCCCCACGGCGATCATCTGGCACTGGCGGTACGTTTCCTCGGCGCGCATGCCGATGATATTGCACTGGAGGCGGTCTGGCACAATTTCCCCGACTTCAAGCGGCTGATCGACCCGAACAGCGCGGGGCATGCCGCCGCGCTGACCGCGACACTCCGTGATCGCTATCCCGACACGCCGGTCGGTGTCTTCCACAGCGGGCAGCGGCTGACGATGCCGGGCTGTGCGATCGAGATCCTCTTCACGCAGGAGGACTTCTGGCCAAATCCGTTCCCGACCGCCAACCACACCAGCGCGGCCTGGCGGATGCGCTTCTCCGGCGGAGCGACCTTCCTCGTGCTCGGCGACTGTGAGAAAGGGCTGTGCGCGCAGATGGCGCGCGTCTACGGCGGGGAGCTGGAGAGCGACATCCTGCAGCTTACCCACCACGGCCTCAACGGCGCGACACTGGGACTGTATCAGCTGATCGATCCAAAGATCTGCTTCTGGCCGCTGGATGAGCACCGTGTCGCGACCGACGGACGCTGTCTCGGCATCCGCGCAGCGTCCGACAACGCGGGCTACTCCTATACCGTCTACGCCGACCCGGCTGAGCCCTGGCCGAGCTATGCCTTCAACAGCTGGCTGCGCGAGACCGACTGGACACGCATCGACGGCTCGAGCGGTGCGCGGGCGCACTATCCGTCCACCCGGACGACCACTGTGCGCATGCGTGACCTTGCCGCCAAGGAGGAATGAGCATGTTTACGCAAGCCGATATCCATGCCCAGCTGGCCGCCATGGGCGCGCCGCAGGATCGGCCGGTCATTATCCACACCTCTCTTCGCGCCGTCGGTGAGGTGGAGGGCAGGGGAGATGGCTTCCTCGACGCCCTGATCGCCTACTTTACCGCGCAAGGCGGGCTCTGCTGCATCCCCGCCCACAACTGGAACAATCTCAGCCATCCGGAGCGGATCACCCTCGACCTGACCAAGGCCGAGACCTGCATCGGTACCCTGCCCAATCTTGCCGCCGCCCGCCCAGAAGGGCACCGTTCCCTGCACCCTACCCACTCCACCACTGTCTTCGGCGACGCGGAGCGCGCCGAAGCCTTCATCTCGGGCGAGCCGACCAATATGACCTCCACCGGCCCCGAGGGCTGCTACGGCCGCCTGTACCGCGAGGACGGCTGCGTTCTGCTCATCGGTGTTGGGCAGGAGCGCAATACCTACATCCACGCCGTCGAGGAGATGCTGGGCGTCCCCAACCGCATCTCCGCCGAGTCCCGCGAGGCCACCATCCGCCTCCCCTCCGGTGAGATCATCCGCCGCCCGCTGTATTACCACAAAAATGTCGGGATTACTCCCTTCATCTCCTACCAATACCCCAAATATGAGCCCGCCTTCCGACACCACGGCTGCATCACCGACGGCCAGGTCGGCTATGCCCCCGCCATGCTTTGCTCGGCCCGCGGCATCTACGACGTCGTCAAGCTCATCTACGAACGCAGCGGCGGTATCGAACTCCTCGCCGATGCCACACCCCTCGACGAAGCCTATTGGAAGTAACCGATCCCGACTCGCGCGGGATCGCGAAAAAATCGCATGCCATTCGAGGCCTGAGCGCCTCGGGATCAAAGAACAGCCGCCCAAGCCAGATGGCTTGGACGGCTGCCTTTTGTTGGATGTCCGCGTGGAAATCGCCGAACGCTTTACCGCACGATCGACGAATGACTGTGGATGAAAAATTCCTCCTGACTGGGCTGCCAGCGCTTTTCCTTCGGCGGGAAGGTCGCATCGAATGCCGCCGCGGCCTCGGTGTCAGCACAGCATTCGCCGGCAGGGCTTTCGTGGAAGATCCATTTTCTGCCATCCAGTGCGCCTGGAATCAGCTCCTTGACCAGCAAAGAGGACGGATACACGTCCCCAGTCAGACAGACGTTAACCTTTTTGCTGCTTCGGAATCCCCGCGACACATAGTTTCCGGGATTGCCGAAGATCACGACCGTGTCGTAGCCGAGCCGCATCGCCGCGGAAAAGGCATGTTCGATCAAGGCCTTGCCATAGCCCTGCCGCTGATAGGCTGGCAGGATGCTGATGGGGCCGAAGGTCAGCACCTGTTTTTCGCAGCCGGCCTCGTCGACGAGCCGAGAACGTGTGTGCATGATATTGCCGATGATCTTGCCCTCCAGCTCAAGCACAAAGGCCAGCTCAGGGATGAAATCGGGGTGACTGCGCATCATGTGGACAAAATAGTGCTCGTCACAGCCGGGGACATACTGGTTCCAGAAGGCCTCGCGGGTCAGTTCTTCCACCGCGCGGTAGTCATGTTCGGTTTCCTTGCGGATGATGTAGGTTTGTTTCATGTTTTGTACCTCTCGGAAATTGTTGAATGGCAATTTTGCAAGAGGCATGCGGGAATTGGATCGGCAAGCCTCTTGCTTACCGCACAATTCCATAAATCAAAGTCTTCTTCAAACAGCGTTACTCCTGATAATCAATTCGGGCATAGCCCGTGGCAGACAGATTTATTCCTCAACCGGTGCGTCGATCAGCTCGGCCCAATAATGACCGATGCCGGCGATGAGCTTGAGCGCCTCGGTGTGGACGGCCTTCGGATAGGCCGAGAAAATGCGGAAGGTCTCGAAAGCGAGGACGCCGGGGTAGTTGATCTCCTTGAGCCCCTCGACGAAGCCCTGCCAGTCGCAGACATGGCTGGCGCCGGTGGCGAGATAGGAGTAGGGGATCATGTGCAGATCCTCGAGTCCATTGTTGTCGTGGATGTGCAGGATGGTCAGGCGGGAGCCAAGCTCCTTGACGTATTCCTTGATGTTGCGGTTGGTCAGGTTGGCGTGGCCGACATCGAGGCAGAAACCGAAGTAGTCGCCGCCGGCCTCTTCGTTGAGCAGGTCGATCATGCGGCAGGCGTCGGCGGCGTTGGCCAGACGGCCCTCGATGATGCGGTTGGGGCGGCGGGTGAAGATGTTCTCAAGGCAGATCTTGACGTCCTTATATTTTTTGATGATCGGGATCAGACGGCGGTAGATCATCATGTTGGTGTCCCACTCCTTCTCCTTGGTGGAGCGGCTGACGGGATGCACGACGATGGCCGGGCAGCCAACATACTCGCAGACGGCGAAGCACTTGTCCAGCGCCATCACGATGTGGTCGTTGATCTCGTCCATGTCCTTGTACCAGACCGGGAAGGGAGCGTGCATCTGGCCGATGGCGACGCCGGTCGCCTCGGACGCTTCCTTGAGGGGCGTGAAGAACTCAAGGATCTCCGCAATGTCCTTGTCGAACAGGGTGGGGTAGATTCCCTCCTTGGCCAGCTTGCCAGTGTTCATGTAGTGGTCGATGTTGAAGTCGATCGACTCGAAGCCGCAGGACTTGATGTACTCGAACGACTTCAGGGGCTCATTTTTGTCATACCAGCCCGCGGACTGAACGCCTACTTTTAACATAATGGTAACCTCCGGTTATGCAAAAATTGTTACGGTTACATTATAAGAGGTATTCGCGCAAAAGTCAAGGCGTTTGGGGATTTTATTCAGGAAAATGGATCAACGGAAAATATATCTCTTTGCGCGGCAGGGCAGGCAATCGAGGATGCTCTCTGGCATATCATTTGCCGAGGAGGGGAAGCATATGAACAAACCTGCACCGGTCGTGCATTCCATCTACACATCAAACGAGAGCCTGTTTTAGTTTGGCTTAGTTTTGGGGCATTTCCGACAGGTTCTTGTCTTTTACTCGATGACCAGCCGGTCGATGACCTCGCGCACCTCATCGTAGTCGGCGCGGGGGAGAAGGTAGGTGTGCTGGCCGCCCGCCTTGGGCTGCCAGGTCGTGACGCCATCGGCGTCGACGATGACGCAACCGTATTCGTGCAGATTCCAGTATTGGCCGGGGCGTACAGCCTCGAGCATAGCGGTCAGATCCCAGCTTTCGCGGCCGTTCCGACCGGACGGATGCAGTTCGTATGCCCGACGTACGGGATCGTCGGGCCGGCCGCGCTTTACAAAGTCGCACAGCGACACGCACCACAGGCCGATCTCGAAGCTCGAGAAGATCAGCACTCCCGGCCAGTTTGCGCAGACGGTCTGTGCCGACGGGATGTCACAGCGGATGTTCCACTCGGCGCGCATGTCGCGGTCGCGGCCGATCTGCATCGGCCAGGTGCCGTGGAAGCGCCCGCCCATGACGACGGTGCGGGCGATCTTGCGTTCGATCAGCTCACACCCGGACAGGGGCGAGATGGCGTCGGGGGCGCTCATGACCAGCCCTGCGGCTGAAGTGAGCATGCCAGTGACGACAAGGGTGATGCTGCCGTCCTCGGCTTCGGCCAGCGTGCGGCGCAGGAGGTCGATGGTGTCTGGGACATCGCTGTCGGCCGAAAAGCGGTGCGGAAATTCGCCGCAGAGCTGCTCGGCGTAAACGCTGCGCTCGAAGGGCGGCACGCCGTGGTTGATGCCGACCGGCACGGGGCGGCCGTAGTAGGTGTTGATGGCGTCGATGCAGCCGGCAGCGTGGGGGGAGGCGTAGCAGGCGGTCACGGCGAGCAGCTCGGCTTCGCCGCGGTCGCAGAGGCGGTGGAGCAAGGCAAGCGCGCCGGCGTCGTCGCAGTCGGCGCCGATGTCGGTGTCGAAAAGGATTTTGACTGCGCTCATTCGGCAGCCTCTTTTACGGCCGCCAGCGCCTTCAGCGCTGCGTCAAATTCCGGGAACTGTTTGGCGAGCGCGATGGGACGGCCCTCGGTGTTGATGAAGCAGTGCGTCGTCCGGCCGGTCAGCACGACGGCGCCGGTGGCGGCGTTGATCATGGTGTAGCCGATGACCAGCTTGATGCGCTTGTACTCGACGACCTCGGCGCGGATGATGACGGTGTCGTCGAAGGTAGTCGGCGTTTTGTACTGGCACTCGACGCCGATGACGGGGGACATGATGCCGTCCCGCTCGAGGCGGGCATAGCCGAAGCCGATCTGATCGAGGTAGTCGACCCGCGCTTCCTCCATCCATTTGATGTAGTTGGAATGGTGGGTAATGCCCATCTTGTCGGTCTCATGGTAGTGGACCTTGTGCATGTAATCTTTCATGACGCTCCTTGCAAAATGGGCTGCCCGGCGGGGCAGCCCATCTGGTTTGATTTAGAATGCGATCTTCTCGGCAACGTAAGCCTTGAGCTCGCTGATCGGGATGCGGACCTGCTCCATGGTGTCGCGATCGCGGACGGTGACACAGCCGTCTTCCTTCGACTCGAAGTCGTAGGTGACGCAGAGAGGCGTACCGATCTCGTCCTCGCGGCGGTAGCGCTTGCCGATCGAGCCGGTCTCGTCGAAATCGGTCATGAAATCCTTCGAGAGCATGGTGTAGACCTCCATGGCCTCGTCGGAAAGCTTCTTCGACAGGGGCAGAACAGCGACCTTGAAGGGCGCGATGGTCGGGTGGAAGCGCATGACAACGCGGGTGTCGTTCTTGGCCTCGTCGATGACTTCCTCGTCGTAAGCCTCGCAGAGGAGGGCGAGGGTCATGCGGTCAGCGCCGAGCGAGGGCTCGACAACGTAGGGGATGTAGTGCTCGTTGGTCTCGGGATCGAAGTAGGTGAGATCCTGGCCGGAGTGCTCGGCGTGCTGGGAGAGGTCATAGTTGGTGCGGTCGGCGACGCCCCAAAGCTCGCCCCAGCCGAACGGGAAGAGGTACTCGAAGTCGGTGGTTGCCTTGGAGTAGAAGGACAGCTCCTCGGGCTCGTGGTCGCGCAGGCGGAGGTTTTCCTCGCGGATGTTCAGCGACTTCAGCCACTCATGGCAGTAGGCGCGCCAGTAAGCGAACCATTCGAGGTCGGTGTCGGGCTTGCAGAAGAACTCGAGTTCCATCTGTTCGAACTCGCGGATGCGGAAGATGAAGTTGCCGGGGGTGATCTCGTTGCGGAAGGACTTACCGATCTGGCAGACGCCGAAGGGGAGCTTGCGGCGGGTGGTGCGCTGGATGGCAGGGAAGTTGACGAAGATACCCTGCGCCGTCTCGGGGCGGAGGTAGACCTCGTTCTGGTTGTCCTCAGTGACGCCCTGGTGGGTCTTGAACATCAGGTTGAACTTGCGGATGTCGGTGAAATCAGACTTGCCGCAGCCGGGGCAGGGGATGTTCTGCTCGCGGATGTAGCTGAGCAGAGCCTCGCCATCCATGGCCTCGACGTTGACATCGGTGATGTTGTTCTCGCGGACGTACTCCTCGACCAGCTTGTCTGCGCGGTGACGCATCTTGCAGGCCTTGCAGTCGATCAGCGGGTCGTTGAAGGTGGCAACGTGGCCCGATGCGACCCAAACCTCACGGTTCATGAGGATGGCCGAGTCAAGACCGACGTTGTAGGGGTTCTCCTGGACGAACTTCTTCCACCAGGCGCGCTTGACGTTGTTCTTCAGCTCAACGCCGAGGGGGCCGTAGTCCCACGAGTTGGCCAGGCCGCCATAGATCTCGGAGCCGGGGAAAACGAAGCCGCGGTTTTTGCAGAGAGCGACGATTTTTTCCATCGTCTTGTCAGAATGATTCATGATAACACTCCTGTTGTATATTGTTGTTATTTTTGTCTTATTCGTAAATGCGCCGATAGTCGCCGAAATAGGTCAGCGCTCGGTCAAGGTTGGGGGTGAAGATCGACGTGCCGTTCTCGGCGAGGCCGTATGTACCCGGGAAGGAAAGCTCGCTGAGGGCGTATTCGCCGTATTTGAAGATCAGATCGAGGTTGGCGGTCAGATCCTCGGCGGTGAAGTTGGTCATGACCATGTCCTTGACCTTTTCGTACAGCTCGGGGGCCTTGGGGAGGTAAACGACGTTGGTCATTTTCTGCATCATGGCGCGGACAAAGCTGACCGCCGTTCTGACGCGGCTGTTGACGCCGTCGGAGTAGCCATTGAAGCGGAGCATGTCGAGCGCTTGCTCGCCGTTCAGCAGCTGCGAGCCGGCCTTGAGGTCGATGTGCAGATTGCCCTTGTTGTCGTCGTACTTCATGGCGCAGGGGACGGTGTAGGTGATGCCGTCCAGCGCATCGACGATAGCGGGGAACTGCTCGAGATTGACCACGGCATAGCGGTCGACCGGCAGGCCGGTCATGGCGTTGATCTTGCGGATGAGGAAGTCGAGTCCATACTCGGCGAAGACGTCGCGGAGCAGGACCTCGCGTCCCTCGATGGTCAGCACCATTTCGGGCGGGAAGGCAGTGAAGGTAAAGGCCTGTCGCTCCTTGTCGACGCGGACAAGCATGATGGTGTCGGCCTGCACAGCGCGGTAATCCTCGGCGTAGAAGCCGCCCTCGAAGAAGAGCGAGCCATCGGGCATCAGCAGGCCGGTGTCGGCGGTAGTGGTCTCCTCGGCGACTGTGATGGGCGCGGGGGGCGCGACCGTCTCAGGCGGGAGGGTAGTCTGGATCGGGACGGTCTCAGGCTCGGTCTCGGGGGTGAGTGCGTCGATGATGTCAGGATCGTAATTGTAGAAGAGGGTGGGCGCATAGTCGACGCCGACCAGCAGGATATTGAAGGATTCTCCATTCAGCGGCTCAGGCGGTTCGGTCGAGACGGGCGCGGCGGTGGTGATGGCCGGGTCGGTGGTGACCGTTTCACCCACATTGGAGCTGACGAAGAAGGAGTCCCCGAGGCTTTCGATGACGATCTGTACCACGAAAAAAGCGACGAGCGAGAATATGATGGCGGCGATCAGAAAGGTGATCGCGTAATTTTTGAATGCTGAGAGCATGAATTCCTCCTTTTTGCAGGGAGTGAAAATGATACATATTATTATACCCCAAAACGCCGAACATTGCAAGAGGGGAAGGAGAGGATTTTTGCGGAAATTGTAAATATTCATGCAGAAAGCGGTGACGCGACGCGTCACCGCTTAATGTGCAACTTATTCCTTTGGCTGTTCGCCAACTTCGTCGGCATCAGTCTTTTTACCCAGATACTCGGGCAGCTGCATGCCGGCCATGTCGAAGATTTCATTCAGCGGGGGGACGGACTTCATCAGGCCAGACACAAAGTTCGCGGTCGAGGTCTTGCCGTTTTCGCCCGACGTGCCATTGTCCCAGACGGTGACCTTGTCGATCTTGAGATTCTTGATGGCGTCGACCTGGATGCGGGTGAGCTCCTCCATTTTGTCGGCAAGCATGAGGCGGATGGCGTCGTTGGCCTCGCCGCCGGCCGAGTTGACGATTTCGGTGAAGCCTTCGGCCTGCTTCGAGAGCATCTCGCGCATACCGGCTGCCTCTGCCTGCATTTTCATGAGGATGGCGTCAGCCTCACCGCGGGCCTTGCGGCGCAGCTGCTCGGCTTCTGCCTCTGCCTCGAGCTCTTTCTGCTTCTTGGCAATCTCGGCCTTGACGATGATGTCGGCTTCCAGCTTTGCCTTCTCGAGGGCGGCACGGGCAGTTTCGGCCGCCTGCTGAGCGGCGTAGGATTCCTCGAGAGCGCGGGCAGCTTGGATGTTCTCAGCTGCGGTTGCGCGCTTGAGGGCTTCTGCCTCGCGCTCACGGCGGATAGCTTCGGATTCGGCAATCTGTACGCGGGCCTCGTTCTCACCTTTGATGGCCTCCGAGTCGGATTTTGCGACGCTGATACGCTGTTCCTTCTGGGCGATCGATGCACCGATGGCACCGTTACGGTCAGCCTCGGCGACCGAGACCTTTGCGTCGTTGATGGCCTTGGCGGCGGCTTCCTTACCGAGGGCGGCGATGTAGCCGCTTTCGTCGTTGATGTCGGTGACGTTGACATTGATGAGGCGCAGACCGATCTTCTTCAGCTCGGTTTCGACGTTGCCGGAGACCGCGTCAAGGAATTTGTCGCGGTCGCTGTTGATCTCCTCGATCTCCATGGTCGCGATGACCAGACGCAGCTGGCCGAGGATGATATCCTTCGCCAGCTCCTGGATCTCGATCAGCTTCATGCCGAGCAGGCGCTCGGCGGCGTTTTGCATGATGCCGACCTCGGTGGAGATACCGACCGTAAAGCGTGAGGGCACATCAACGCGGATGTTTTGGCGGGAGAGGGCATTGGTCAGGTCGACGCTGATCGAAATGGGCGTCAGGTCGAGATAATCGTACGCCTGAATGACCGGCCAGACGAAGGAAGCGCCGCCGTGGATACATTTGGCCGAGCGGGAGGTGCCGTCCTTATTGGTGCCGACCTTACCGTAGATGACCATGACCTTGTCGGAGGGGCATTTCTTGTAGCGGGAGAGGATGACGATGAAGGTCGTGAAGATGAGGAGTGCGATGACGACCACGAGGCCGACGACAGCGGGATTGATACCAGTTCCGGGCATAGTGATGTCTTCCTTTCTAAGTTAGTTTTGATTAAGGGGTTCGACCACCAGAACGCCGCTCTCGCTGACCGAGACGACGCGGACATAAGCGCCGGTCTTCAGGGTTTCGCTTGCGGTGGTGATGGCGGTGACTTCGATGTACTTTTCCTGCAGGGTCAGCGTGACCTTGCCGCTGGCCGTGCCTGCGGGCGGGATGGGGAGATAGACTTGCGCGACATGGCCGATGCTGTTGCCATAGTCGAGGTTGCCCGACGACTGCAGGCGCATGACCAACTTCATCAGGTAGGCGAAGCCGACCAGCGTGGCCACGCCGAGCAGGGCGGCGATCAGGACAGAGAAGGTCTGGGGCAGGGCAGTCTCGAGCAGGGCGACGCCGCTCCAGCCGGCGACGCAGAGCATAGCCACGATGCCGCGAATCGAGAAAAGCGCGAGACCGTCGTCGCCGACTTCGATGTCATCCACATCAAGATCAGCGTCTCCGTCACCGTCTCCGATCCCGAAGAGGAGCAGGATGGTCTGGATCACCAGGATCAGCGTGGAGGGGATGGCGATCAGGGCAAAGATTTGTTGAGCCAGCATGAGCTCATTCCACCAGTTTAACATAAATGATCCTTTCTTCAGCGCTGCATGAGTTCAAGCAGCCGTGCGTCGGAATGACCCTTCAGGGTCGAGGCGTAGTAAGCGACGATCATGATCTCCAGCGCATTGGCCAGCCGAATCCGTGCACCACCGACCTTTTCCTCGAAGTCGGTCAGCTTGGCTTCGACCAGGGCGCGCAGGTCTGTGACGGGGGTGCTGGCGTCCAGCAAATCGTCGATGATGAGGCAGAGGTAGTCGTACAGCTTCGACTCGGGGATGATGGCCGCGCCGTCGCGCTCGTCGCCGTTGACGTAGCGCAAGAGGAAAATGATGCGGTCGAGCTGCATGCAGTCGCGGAGCATGTTGATGATGAGAATGCGGGCGACCTGTTCGATGTTGTATTTTTTGAGCTTGGCATTGGCGACCCAGCCGCGTTTTGTCCAGTTCTGCAGGGTAGAGCCGTCGATACCGGAGATCTCGCGGATCTGCGAGAGCATGATCCCTTGACTGATGTAGAAGATCTTATGCAGAAATTCAAGTCCGGTGACATTGCCCATCGCACTTTTTTTGAGGATGGTGCCGGGAATTCGATCTTCAGCGAGTGTCAGGTACATAAGGGTCCCTCCTTCCATGGGATAATCTTTAATTCTATTTTATCACACGGTCGCGTGATTGTCAATAGTGCGCCGAAGATTTTTTATGTTGCCTGATGGGTTTTAGTCTGCGCCGCAAATGGGCTGAGGATGAATGGAAAAAAGCCCTTGTGCGCAATGGGTACAAGGGCTTGCGGGCGCGGCGCTTCAATTGCCGACCGTACAGTAGATTAGCGGGGCTATGCCGGGATCGGTGTTGCTCAACTCAACGGCGGCGAGAAAGGCGGCTTCCGCTTCTGCCAGCTTTGTTTTGTCGCTGGTATAGAGCGTGGCCAGCGGCGCACCGGCTGTGACTGCGTCGCCGGTGCGTGCGGCGAGGCGGATGCCGGCTAAGGGATCGATGACGTCATCTTGCGTTGCGCGTCCGGCGCCCAGCAACATGGCCGCACGGCCGATGCGCTCGGCATCCATGTGGACGAGCCAGCCGGTGTGCGGTGTCTCGATGACCTTCGCATATTTCGCCGTGCCGAGCGCGGCGGGATCGTCGGCGCAGGCCACATCACCGCCCTGCGCGGCGATCCATGCGCGGAATTTGGCCAGTGCTTCACCGCTGTCAAGGACTGTAGTGGCCTTGGCCAGCGCTTCGTCGGCGGGAACGTCGAAGCTGAGCGAGTACATGTTCGCCGCCAGCGCCAGGCAGATCTCGCGCAGCGCCGGACAGCCGCGCCCCTGCAGGATCTCGATTGCCTCGGCCACCTCGAGGGCGTTGCCGATGGCGTAGCCCAGCGGGACATCCATGTTGGTCACAAGCGCGCGGATCTTCCGTCCGCAGTTCTGGCCGATCTCGACCATCGCGCGGGCGAGAGCCTTGCCCTCTTCGCGGGTCTTCATGAAGGCGCCGCTGCCTACCTTGACGTCGAGGACGATCGACTGCGCACCGGCGGCCAGCTTTTTGCTCATGACCGACGAGGCGATCAGCGGGATGCTGTCGACGGTGGCGGTGACGTCGCGCAGGGCGTAGAGCTTTTTGTCGGCGGGGGCGAGGTTGCCGGTCTGGCCGACGACGGCGACGCCGATGCGCTCGACCTGTGCGAAAAATTCGTCGGGCGAGAGGGAAGTGCGGAAGCCGGAGATCGATTCCAGCTTATCGATGGTGCCGCCGGTGTGGCCGAGGCCGCGGCCCGACATCTTGGCAACGGTACAGCCCAGCGCCGCCGCGAGGGGGGCAACGATCAGTGTCGTTTTGTCGCCGACGCCGCCAGTGCTGTGTTTGTCGGCGGTATGTGCGCCGAGGGGGGAGAGGTCGATCTGGTCGCCGGAGGCGGCCATGCAGGCGGTCATGGTTGCCGTCTCGCGGGCGTTCATGCCCCGCAGACAGACGGCCATCAGCCAGGCCGAAAGCTGATAATCGGGGATCGAGCCGTCGGTGACGCCCCGGATGAGCCAGGCGAGCGCTTCATCGGTGTGCGCTTCACCCCGGCGCTTGGCTTGGATCAGTTCATACATGGTCATGATTTGGCCTCCTTGTCGGTGAGGGTGAAGGAATAGGGCAGCAGTTCGCCGAGGGTCAGGGTCGTGATCCCGTCCGCATGGCCGAGATAGACCGGCATGTCGGGGGCGCAGAATTCGCTGAGTGCCTGCCGGCAGATGCCGCAGGGGGTGCAGATGCCGCCGAGGATGCCCTCCGGGCCGCCGACGATGGCGATGGCGGCGAAGCGGCGCACGCCCGCGCTGACCGCCGCAGAGAGGGCCGAACGCTCGGCGCACATGGTGGCAGGATAGGAGGCGTTCTCGATGTTGCAGCCCTGCCAGATGCGGCCATCGGTGTCGAGCAATGCCGCACCGACGTGAAAGTGGGAGTAGGGGGCATAGGCGCGTGCCATCGCGTCGATGGCGGCGTCAACGAGGGTGCGGGGATCGATGGTCATTGCGATACCTCCTCAAAGCTGTACCAGCGGCTCGCCCCACGGGTGCGTGAGACCGAAGCCCGACGCCACGGTGGCGGCGATGCGGAAGAAGCCGTCCTTCGTTCCCAACTGCACGGCGGGAATGCCGCTGCCGCAGAGCAGGAAGGGGACATATTCGCGGGAATGGTCAGTCGACGGCGTCGACGGGTCACAGCCGTGGTCGGCGGTGATGATGAGGGCGTCGCCCTCGCGCAGTTTGGGCAGTAATTCACCCAGCCATGCGTCGAAGCGGGTCAGCGCCGCGCCATAGCCGGCAACATCGTTGCGGTGGCCGTAGGACGAATCGAAATCGACGAGGTTGACGAAACACAGCCCGCGGAAATCTTCGCCGGCCAGCGCCATGGTCTTGGCCATGCCGTCGTCGTTGCCGGCGGTGGGGATAGCGCGGCTGACGCCGCGCCCGGCGAAGATGTCGTTGATCTTGCCGACGGCGATGGTGTCAAGGCCGTTCGCCGCGAGCAGATCGAGCATTGTCTCGGCGGGCGGCTCGATGGAGAAGTCGTGGCGGCGGGCTGTGCGAGAGAAATTGCCCGGCTCGCCGATGAAGGGGCGAGCAATGACGCGGCCGACACCGTGTTTGCCGACGAGGATCTTGCGCGCGATGCGGCAGTAGTCGTAGAGCTGCTCGACCGGGACGATGTCCTCATGCGCCGCGATCTGGAAGACACTGTCGGCCGAGGTGTAGACGATCAGGTCGCCTGTACGCAGGTGCTCTTCGCCCAGCTCGGCGATGATGGCAGTCCCCGACGCGGGCTTGTTGCAGAGGACGCCGCGCCCGGTCTGGCGCGAGAATTCAGAGATGATCTCGTCGGGGAAGCCGTCGGGATAGGTGGGCAGGGGAGCGGGCATGACCACGCCGCTGATCTCGAAGTGGCCGGTGGTGGTGTCTTTGCCGGCCGAGCATTCGCGCAGGCGGGCGTGTGCCGCGCGGGGCGCGGGCGTGGGGCCGAGGAAGTTCAGCCCGTCGATGTTGCCGATGCCGAGGGCGCGGAGGTTGTCGATGCAGAAGCCGGGCGTGCGGCAGATCGCACGGAGAGTATGCGAGCCAGCGTCGCCGTAAGCCGCCGCATCGGGTGCCTCGCCGGCGCCGAGGCTGTCGAGAACGAGGAGGAAGAGACGATTGAGCATGTGGGTGTGTCCTTTCGTTGGGATCTGATTCTATTTTACCAAAGTTTCGGGCAAAATGCAAGAGGAAACGCAATTCCCAATCAATTCCACCCGCCCCGCTGAATAACCCGCATCCCCGCACGGCAATACTTGGTACATCCCACCCGGACGGGCGGGAGAAGGGAGCGTGGGTTATGTACCATAACAAAGTGGAGATCTGTGGCGTCAACACCGCCAAGCTCAAGACGCTGACGGCAGAAGAGATGCGCACACTGCTCGAGCGCAGCAAGGCGGGGGACACCGAGGCGCGGCAGACGCTGATCGACGGCAATCTGCGGCTGGTGCTGAGCATCATTCAGCGGTTCACCGGTCGGCGGGAGAATATGGACGATCTGTTTCAGGTGGGCTGCATTGGCCTCATCAAGGCGGTGGACAACTTCAACATCGACATGGATGTCAAATTTTCGACATATGCAGTCCCGATGATCATCGGCGAGGTGCGGCGCTACCTGCGGGACAACAACACCATCCGCGTCAGCCGGTCGGTGCGCGACCTCGCTTACCGCGCCTTACAGATGCGTGAGCAGCTGACCAAGGAGCGCGGCTCCGAGCCCACTGTCGACGAGATCGCCGAGAAGCTGGGCGAAAAAAAAGAGAGCGTCGTCCGCGCGATGGAGGCCATCGTCGAGCCGATCTCGCTCTATGAGCCGGTGTACAGCGACAGCGGCGATTCGATCTATGTGATGGATCAGCTCAGCGATGACCGCAATACCGACGAGGCATGGCTGGAGGATATTGCCCTGCGCGAAGCCATGAAGCGGCTGGGCGAGCGGGAGCGGAAGATCATCAATCTCCGTTTCTACCGCGGCAAGACGCAGATGGAGATCGCCGAGGAGATCGGCATCTCGCAGGCGCAGGTGTCGCGGCTCGAGAAGGGGGCGCTGGCCCGCATCAAGAAGCAGATCTGACCGCCCGCCGCATGATGTGCCGCAGGAGCAGATAGAGGCAGAGACCGAAGAGGACACCGGCGGTGTCGAGCATCACGTCGGTAAACTGGGACGAGCGGCCTTCGACGAAGCGCTGGATGAACTCATCTGCCCCTGCCGCCAGCGCGCCGGCACAGGCTGCGCAGAGGACGGGGCGAGTCAGGGCAAAGCCGTATGCCGTTCCGCAGAGACAGAGTCCGAGCAGGGCAAACTCGCTGAAATGTGCCAGCTTGCGGATGAGAAAGGTGGTCTGTTGCTCATCCAACGCGGTGTGCTCGAGGATGGGAGCGAGCCAATCGACAACAGAGCCGCTGGCCGCAGACGAGATATCCGCTGTTTGCAGCGAATTGCCGAAAATGAAGGCGAGCACCCCCAGCGAGAGGGCCGCCCAGAGCCAGGCCTGAAAAGATGGTTTCATCGTACAAAACGCCGGTTGGCGTCCTCCTTGCAAAAATTTAGGGTTGCTTTTTTTCTCGGTTTGTGGTATACTATGGGAGTACTCGCGTGCTCCCATAGTTAAATGGATATAACGGCCCCCTCCTAAGCGGCAGCTCGTTCGTTTCCTGGAGGGGCGGAAAATTGAATAGTTTTTGTATATGTCCCGGTAGCTCAGTAGGATAGAGCGGTCGCCTCCTAAGCGACAGGCCGTTGGTTCGACTCCAATCCGGGATGCCAAAAACCCTTGCTGCAAGCCCCTTTTCGGGGTTTGCAGCGTTAATTTTTATCTTTGCACCCGATGATGGTCTGTAAATCATCGGGTGCTCTTTTATTCGCTGCACGATGAATATTTTGCTAATTGGACTCGAACGGTTTCCGCAAGTTTGCTAATAAAAATCAGCGATTTGCTAATTTGATTTTAGCGGCTACTTGCGGGGGCTTGTGCGGCAATCAGCGCCGCCAGCGCACTTGCAAGCTCGGGGGATTTTTGTAGCTGCTCGACCAGGCTTGCCAGATCAAGGGTTGCGGGTGCCGTTTCCTTCGGTTCAGCCGGAGGGCGAACGTCTCTCAGATCGGGGTTAGAGTAGAAGGAGGTCTCAAACTTTTGCGCATTGACCTTTCTATCTTCATCCAGGATATGAGCGTACACACTTGTTATCATATCGATCTCTGCGTGTCCCGTATCGCCCTGTGTGGCCTTCAGATCGCCGTGGTTGAGCTTTAACTTGTATGTGGTACTGGAATGACGGAGAGAATGAAAGACTACCC
>JAFTOI010000047.1 GCA_017463865.1 Clostridia bacterium
CCAGACCGAAGTCGAGCGCCACGCCCATACCGGCGGCGGTGATGATCCTGCCGTCCCGCGCGACGCGGGAGGCGGCGATGGCCGCGCCCTCCAGCTCGCCCTCGAAGCCGGGGAAGCAGATGGCGCTCTTGCCGCGCAAAAGTCCCCGGTGGCCGAGGATCATCGGCGCGGCGCAGATGGCGGTGAGGTAGGCGTCAGCCTTGACGGCGTTTGCAATCGCGGCGTCAACCGTGGCCGATGCGTCGAGATTGGCCGCACCCGGCATGCCGCCGGGCAGGACGAGCATCTCCGCCGGTGCGGCGGGATCAAACTCAGCCTCGGTGATGTCGGCCATGACGGTGATGCCGTGCGCACCGGGCACGGCGGCGGTCGGCGTACCGATGGCGACAGTCGTCACCTCAACGCCGGCGCGGCGGAGCAGGTCAAGCGGGCAAAGCGCCTCGATCTCCTCAAAGCCGGGCGCGAGAAACAGGTATACCATATCGTTGTCCTTCCTATTATATCAGATTTTTCCGCCAATACACGCGAACGGGGAAAAATTGACGCAATTGTTACAATACTTTCAAAACTTCCCGCCAAACATCCTCACCGATGGTCTCGATCGACTTGGGCTCGTCGCCGGCGTAGCAGGGCAGACGCACCCAGCCCCAAGCGTCCGACGCATAGAGCGCGGCGGCGTAGCTGGCCTCGAGGTGGTGCGGGTCGAGCTCATGGATGTCCTTCTGTTGGCCGGTCTCGGCCGAGCGGCGGGAGACGAGCCGCATCGAGATGGCGGGGGTCATCTCGAGATAGATGGTGAGATCAGGCCGGGGCAGGCCGAGGCGGTCGAACTCAAACTCCCCCAGCCATGCCAGGAACCCGTCCCACTCGGCGCGGGGCAGCTTCGAGAGCTGATGCACCGCATTGGCCGAGGTGTAGCGGTTGGCAATCACAATGTTGCCGTCATCGGCGGCGAGGAACTGCCCCCAGTCGGTGCGGAACGAGAGATAGCGATCCACCGCATAAAAGGTCGATGCCGCATAAGCATTGGTCGCGGCGGGATCAGACCCCAGCGCACCGCCGAGATAAGCCTCGACAGCCGCCGCGCCGGGCGTACCGTAGTTGGGGAAGGAGATCAGCTTCACCTGCCGCCCCTCGGCCGCAAGGCGATCGCGCAGACGCTCGGCCTGCGTGCCCTTACCCGAGCCGTCAAGCCCGTCGAGTACGATGAACCGTCCCATTATGCCACCGTCTCGATGCCCTTCTCCACTTCCGCGTTCGGAATGGGCAGGAAGGAGAAGAGGAAGTCGTGCATGTCCTTGCCGGTCAGCACGGCGCTGCCATTCTCCATGGTCATGTCGGAGTAGATGGCCAGCGCGATGACGTCGCCGTTGTCCATGGTCATGGTCACGTCAAAGACCTTGGTGCGCTCGCCGGTCTTGTCGGTCTCAGCGGCCTTGTCGTAGACGGTGGCCACCAACGGCACGAAGGGGCTGGCCGAATCGAGGGTCAGGTCAACGTCAGCCGTGCCGGCCTCATCGTAGTGGATGAAGTGGATGCTTGACACCCCGTCGGGATTGATCGCACCGGCGTGGGTCTCGGGGAGCTCGACGCCCTCAGGCAGTTCATCCTTCCCGCAGCCGGGCAACAGGCAAAGGCAGAGCAGAAGAGTCGCAGCAGTACGCATGAATTTCATTGTAAAATCCTCCAAATTACTTAAATCTCTGTATTAGACGCAAAAAATCAAAAAATGTTTCAGGTTTTTTCGGAGTCCAGAGGTGCTTTTTTTCCTAAAAAAGCACCTCTGGTGGGGTTTGGGGTGAAACCCCAAGGTCTTTACCCAATCTCATCATCCCTGACCACCATCTCCATGAACTGCTGGCGGGTGATGAGCACATCACGGGGCTTCTGGCCGTCGGGGGCGCTGACGTAGCCCAGCCGCTCCATGCGGTCGATGAGCTTGGCGGCGCGGCCATAGCCGAGCGACAGGCGGCGCTGGATGAGGGAGGTCGAGATCTTGCCGCACTCGATGGCCAGCTCGATGGCCGGGCGCAGCATGGGATCGGTCGGCTCGTCGGTCTCGATGTCGTCTTCGTCAAGACTTCCGCCGCCCTTCTTGGACTGGCCGCAGCGCGCGGCCTCCTTCTCGATGCTCTCGATGATCTCCTCGCTGTAGCCGCCGCCGGCTGCGTTGTCCTTGATGAAGTCGGTCACAGCTTCGACCTCGCCGTCGCTGACGAACGCGCCCTGCACACGGATGGGGCGGGTCGCGCCGACCGGGGCGTAGAGCATGTCACCGCGGCCGATCAGCTTCTCGGCGCCCGCCATGTCGAGGATGGTGCGCGAGTCGACCTGCTGCGATACTGTGAAGGCGATGCGTGAGGGAATGTTGGCCTTGATCAGACCGGTGATGACGTCGACCGACGGGCGCTGGGTGCCGATGACCAGATGCATGCCCGCCGCGCGCGCCTTCTGCGCGATGCGGCAGATCGAGGTCTCGACGTCGTCCTTGGCCATCATCATCAGATCGGCCAGCTCGTCGATGACGATCACGATCTGGTGCATCGGCTCGCGGTCGGGATCGTCGGCGATGGCCTCGTTGTAGCCCTGGATGTTGCGCACACCCTCGGCCTCGATCAGCGCATAGCGGCGCTCCATCTCGGAAACGGCCCAGTTCAGCGAGCCGGCCGCCTTCTTGGGATCGCTCACAACGGGCACCAGCAGGTGCGGGATGCCGTTGTAGACGTTCAGCTCGACCTTCTTCGGGTCAATGAGGATCAGCTTGACCTCGTCCGGCTTGGCTTTGTAGAGAATGCTCAGAATAATGCTGTTGATGCACACCGACTTACCCGAGCCGGTCGTACCGGCGATGAGCAGATGGGGCATCTTCGCGATGTCGCAGTAAATCGGCGCGCCGGCCACGTCGCGCCCAAGGCAGGCGGTCAGGCGGCTCTTGGCGCTCTTGAAGGCGTCGGCCTCGAGCAGCTCGCGGGCGTAAACGGTCGCAACCACCTTGTTCGGCACCTCGATGCCCACCGCCGCCTTGCCGGGGATGGGGGCCTCAATGCGCACGCCGGTGGTGGCCAGGTTGAGCGCAATGTCGTCGACGAGGTTGGCGATCGCGCGCACGCGGGTGCCCGCCTCGGGCTGCAGCTCATAGCGGGTGATGGTCGGGCCGCGCGAGACGTTGACGATCTTGGTGCGCACCTTGAAGTTGGCCAGCGTCTCGACCAGCTTCTCGGCGTTCTGCTGCAGCTCGGCGCGGACATCGCCGCTGGGGGGCGCCGGATCGACCTTCAGCAGGCTGATGGGCGGGAAAACATACTCGGGAGGGGGCGGCGTCGGGTGCGCATGCTCGACGGCGGCAGGCGCCTCGGGCTGCTCGAAGGGATAGGTGCGTTTGAGCGAGAGCAGCAGCTCGGCCTCGTCGCCGGGCTCTGCCGCCGCATCGCTGCTGCGGCGCAGATTGGCTTCGGCTTCGGCGGCGGCCTTGTCGAGGGCGGACGGGTCGGCGAAAATCTTGTGCAGATCGAGCGTCTCGTCGGCGATCTCCTCAATCTTCTTCACCGCCGGCTTGCCGCGGGTGGGGCGAAGCTGCTCAGCTGCGACCGGCTCGATCAAATCGGTAAAGTCGCCGGTCGTGGGGGGCTCGGGTGCGGGTGCTTCGGCGGCAGGCGGCTCGTCCAGCAGCTCGCCGCGGATGGTCTCGCGCATGACCTCGTCAAAAATGGCAGGGTCGATGGGGTTGTCGTCCTCCGGGATGGGATCGGGCTGAGGCGCAGATCCGGCGGGCACATCGAGGTCGAAGGGAGGCTCGTCCGCCTCGTTGACCTCGGGCAGATCGACCGGCAGGGGAAGGTCGATGTCCTCCATCCGCTCGGTCGAGCCGACCGGCACATCGACGTCGAACCGTCGCACCTTGCGCACCGGCTTGGCCGGTGCGGAAGGCTGCTCAGCTTTCGGCTGAGCAGCCTCGGCCGCAGCAACGGCGTTGCGGATCTTGGGCTGATTATTGAGGAAAATGGGCGTTTCGCCGGCGTGTGCGGCTCGTTTTTCGGCCCGCACCTTGAGGGCGTAGCGGATGTAGAGCACGATGGCCGACGGGGTCAGGCCGAAGAAGAACATGATGAAGACCAGCAGCAGGGCGATGACGACGATCAGCGTCCCCACAAAGCCGAAGCCCCGGAAGCAGAGCTGGCCGACGATGCCGCCGAGCAGACCGCCGCCCCGGATGGCGCAGCCCTCCTGCCACAGGGCGACGGGATTGATCTTGGGCTCGGCCGCCTCGCGGATGGCGAAGACCTCGACCAGCGCCGAGCAGAGGGTGATGCAGGTCAGAGCGAAGCCGATCTTGTAGCCGGTGGTGCGCTCGGCAATGGTGCGCCGCCAGATGACGGCGAGGTAGAGCATCAGCAGCGGGATGTAGAAGGCCGCCCAGCTCCACAGCCCGGTGAGCAGACTGCGCAGCGCATGGCCGATGATGCCCATCGGCCGCTCGAGCCCCACCGCATCGGTGAGGACGAAGCAGACCAGCAGGAAGATGGCGGCAACGACGAGGATGTAGGGAATAATCTGATGCAGCAGGCGGTCGGGATCGGGCGCAGGGCGCTCGACCGGCGTGACGCGCTCCGGCGTCTTCGACGCGGACTTCGCGGTAGTTTTTGCGGTGGATTTTGCATTCGGCTTCGGCGCGGATTTTTGCGTCGAGGTCGCCTTTTTCTTTTGCGCCGCGCTGTTCGAGCTGCTTTGGCGCGTGTTCTTGGTCGAACCGTTCTTGGTGGGCACGGGCATCTATCCTTTCGGCAGAAATTGTCGGGATGGGCGGATCTGCGGCGGGGCATGCTATGGAAGAAAAAATGTCCGCGCCGAAAAAAACGGTGCTTTACCGTCTTCTTCTTATTATATCATTAAATGAGGGAAAATACAAGCCTTTTTTCGGTCTTGCGCCCGATGAATCGGCGCGAAGACGGCTAACTTGGAGGGTATATGATCAAAATCGAACGCAGCACACACACACCTCTGCCCGTTCTTCTGCTCTGCGGGGTGGGGGCGGGATTTATCAACGGTCTGCTGGGCGCGGGGGGCGGCGTTGTCCTCGTCTTTGTGCTGGCAGCGGCCCTCGGCCACGAGGCCGACGGGCGGGACGTCTACGCGACGGCGCTGGCCGTGACGTTGCCGGTGACCCTTTTCTCGGTCTGGCGCTACGCCGGGGCGGGGACGCTGGATGTGACCGGCTTTGCGCGCTTCCTGCTGCCGGCTGTCCTCGGCGGCGCGGCCGGCGGCTGGCTGCTTGACCGCATTGACGTGCGGGTGACCAAGCGGATCTTCGCCGGTATCGTCATCGTGTCGGGGCTCAGCATGCTGTTCCGGGGGTGAGGGAATGGGCTACTTCCTGCTTGATCTCGGCGCGGCGCTGCTGATCGCCGGTCTGTCCGGCATGGGCGTCGGCAGCGGCGGGCTGTTCGTGATCTATCTGACGCTGCTGCGCGGCGCGCCGCAGCTGGCCGCGCAAGGGTGGAATCTGCTGTTCTATCTGTTCGCCGCCGGATCATCGCTCGCCGTCCACATCCGGCGGCGGGCGCTGCGCTGGGGGCTGATCGCGACGCTGGCGGGTGCGGGGTTGGTGGGGGCTTACTTTGGCTCGGCCCTTGCCCCGCAGATCGATCCGACGATTTTGCGCCGCCTGTTCGGCGGCATGCTCGTGGCGTCTGGGGGG
>JAFTOI010000035.1 GCA_017463865.1 Clostridia bacterium
GTATCTATGCGGCATAACCCCGCGCGCCGCAGTTGATTCTCTCCACTCGGGGCTACGCCCCTCATTCCGTTTCTCAACTGCGTTTCGCTACAGTTTGTTACATTTTGGATAACTATTGCAATTTGCTATTGCAATTTGCGGTTAAATTTTTAGTTTAACTGTTTTACGAGCACCCGCCATTGTCGCGGCGATTTCTTTTTCAAATCGTGGCCGATTCGGCACATGCGCCCGCAGGCGCGGCAGCCTCAAGGAAATCCCTTCTCAGTCGATGATGTCGCAGGCAAACAGGCGCGCCTCACCTTCGCCCCACACGGCCTCTATCCTCAGCTCAACGGCAGCAGTGCCGTCGGGCAGCGGAATCTGCGGATGGGAGAGGTGATTTTCGGTCTCGCGAACGATCAGCCGACGCCCGCCGTCGGCCGTCTCGGCCCAGACCTCGTAGGCCCGTACCAGATCAGCCGGCATCGAAAGCGGTTTGAAGTCCAGCCGACGGTGGGAGGTCTGCGAATAGGGATTATTCACGCCGGTCGGGTTGATGGTGGTGCGGCTGTAGTCGGGGTCGAAGGCCAGGCGCAGCCGGGCGCCGCTGACCGGGGCAGGCAGGGTCATGCGCAGCGGGTAATCTGGAACGATGTAGTTCCCCACCCCATCCAGCGGACGCTCCATACCGTTTTCGAGGATGTCACGCTCTTCATCGCTGCACGAATAGGCGATGTCGGAGCGAGCCGGCCGACGGAATCCGGGCAGCCAGCAGCCGTCGTCCATGAGCTTGCGCTGGAGGAGCGGGATGGCACTCTCGTACACGCCGCGGGGCGACAGCCCCCGCTCCACCGCGATGGCCGCCGCTGTGCCGACCGCCTGCCCCATGAGGGCGCAGGTGGCCATGACGCGGGTCGAGCTCATCGCCATGTGGGTGGCGCTGATGTTGCGGCCGGCGAAGAAGAGGTTTTCCACATTGGTCGAGTAAAGGACGCGGTAGGGGATGCCGTAGGGCGCGGCGACGGGCGAATGGTTGGAGGTGTAGCCTGCGGCGTCGATGCCGGCAGGGTCGTGATTGTCCATCGTCCAGCCGCCGTAGGCGACGGTGTCAGCGAAAGGTGTGCCGACGGTCAGATCGTGCGCGGTGAGGATGTAGTCACCGATATAGCGGCGGGACTCGCGCTTGCCGGGCAGGAAGCCGATCCACTCCAGCTCCCAGTTCTCCGCGCCGTGATCGCCCCGGTTCTTGATGTGATCCCACACGCCCAGCGCGATGGCCAGCAGCCGGTCGCGGCAAGCCTCGGTGTCAGTGATGCCGTCAGCCGTGTCGCCGCCGACCTCGATCCACCAGAAGTTGATGCGGGAATTGACGCAGTCGTGCCGCTTCCCCTCGAGGCTGGCCTCGTCGGGGTAGCACTCGGCCCACGCGGGCGGAATGAATTTGACGGGGTGATCGGTCTCGCGTGCCTGCAGGAGGCAGGACATCCCCATGTGCTTGGCATCGGCTGTCTTGGGGGCCATCGGCTCGCCGAACTCGTCACGGGCCTCGCGGCCTGTGACCCACTTCGCGCCGGTCAACGGCGCCAGGATGCTGTCGCCCGAGCAGTCGGCGAAGTATTTCGCACGGACGGTATGCCAGGTGTAGGTGGTCAGCTGCCAGCCGGTCACTGACATGATGCGGTTCCCGTCAGTCTCGGCATCGCAGACCGAGCAGTTGAAGAGAAGGGTAATGTTCGGCTCCTCGCGGAGCTTGCCGTAGAGCACGGTGTCCCACAGATGGGCGTTCATGTGCGGGTTGCGGTAGATATTCTCAAGATCGAGCTCGGCGATGATGCCGGACTCGCGATACTGTCCGCCCGCGCCCCGCACCCACATGCGGATTTCACTTGATGCGTTTCCGCCCGGCACGGGGCGATCGTGGATCAGGATAACCTTCGCGCCGTGCCGGGCGGCGGCAAGGGCTGCGGCAATGCCGGCCAGCCCTGCGCCGATGACGCAGAGGTCGGTATCATGGACTTGATGGTTAAGCTTTGTGTTCATCACACGGGTCTCCCGTTGGATCAATTTATTCAGTCCTTGAGGGCGGCAAGGGTATCCTCGATATCGGCGTTGACCAGCTTCTCCAGCGTGGCGATGGTGCTGGACAGCGATGCCGACTTGTTTTCGATCAGCGCGGCGATCTTGTTCATGAAATCGCCCCACTTCCAGACGAAGCCAAGGTCGTAGACCTTGTTCTCCAGCGCCAGCTGGAGCATCTCGTAGGACTCCTCATCCCGAGCGAACTTGGCCGAGAAGCAGGTCTCGTAATACACGTCCATCACATGCTCATGGCTGTAGTGGGACAGAACTTCCAGCAATGCGCCGGTCTTATCGGCCTCTCCGTTGGTCAGCGGAACAAAGAAGACGGGCGCAGCCATATTCACATGGGAGAGGTACTTCTCCTGTGCCTCATCATACTTCGGGGTAGGCAGGAAACCGAAATCATGGTCGAGGTCACGCAGATAGTTTCCGCCTGCCGAGATGCACTGGGGCAGGAAGAGGGCCTGCTTGCCCGAGAAGAGGGCGGTAATGGCCTGCGCGTTCTTGAGGCCGTCGTAATCATTCAGGCTGAAGTAGTCATCGCCGTTGTAGATGGTCTGCAGGCGTTCAAACATGGTGCTGAACTTCTCACTCTTTGCAGACAGCTCGGGGGTGCCGTCGGCCTGAAGGGTGAAGGCGTTGAGGTCGGATGCGATGATGAAGGCGAAAATGGGGTCGGCGACGGGAACCGAGATCAGACCGTAGCGGTCGTTGTAGTCGTATTTGCTGTCACCGTTGAGGTCGTTTGTGACCTGCGCCATGTAGGTGGTCATCTGCTCCAGCGTCCACTTACCGTCACGGACGACCTGGTAAAGATCGGTAATGCCGACATCCCTGGCCACTTCCTTGTCATAGATGATGCTGTAGAGGCAGTCGGCAGTGGTCAGCAACAGGTCGCCGACCAACATGTAGTTCTTGCCCATGACCGAAGTGTCCTCGATGAAGTCCTGGTCCCACCAGGGCATCTCGAGGTTGAGGCCGCCGACATCGTGGATGTCATAGAAATAGCCCTCGGCCGTCATCGAGCCCATCTCGCGGATGCGCTCCATGTAGAGGTGGTAGGTGCTGTCATTGGCCTGGCTGTTCTTGCGGATGACAGACTTGACGTCGGTGAAGCTCTCCTCCTCGATCTTCGCGCCGGTCTCGGCCTCAATCGTCGAGTTGCGCTTATAGAGCGCGTCGTTGAGTACGTCGCCGTTCATATCGGCCACGACAAAGGTGTTGTCCGACCAGGAGACCTTGCTCTGGTCAATCTTGGCAACATTGAGGGTAAAGCCGGTCAGGTCGGGATAGACGATCGGGGGCTCGGTGTCCTCGGGGACGGTCGTCTCAGGTGCCGCAGTAACAGCATTGACAGCACCGCCGACAGTGGTGTCGGCAGAACCGGCGGGATCATCACCGGCGCAGGCACAAGCCGTGACAAGCATCGCGGCAAGGAGAATAATGGACATCACTTTACGCATAGGGATACTCCGTTCTATGGCATAGCCATTGCATATTTCAACGAAATTTCGTTGATTGTGTCCATTATATCATGCCGAAACACAAAAACAAAGGCAGCATTGTGATATCTATTTATGCAATTGTGATCTCAAAGCCGGAAACTCCCGCCCTTTTTCAGCTGCGCACGGTAAGCCGACGGGGTGAGGCCGGTAAATTGCCGGAACTGCTTGATATAGGATGACATATTGTGAAAGCCGGACAGCGCCGCCGCTTCCTCTACGCTGATGCCCTCCCCCAGCAGAGCGCAGTTGTGCAGAAGCTTACGCCGGATGATGTATTCGTAGAGGGGCGTGTTGTAATATTTCCGGAACACCCGGGTGATGTATTCCCGGCTGTAGAAGAACCGTTCGGCCAGGTCGGAAACCGAGCGGATGTTGATGTATTCCTCGTCGATGTACTGCTTGATGGTACAGATAAACTCGGGCGCTTCGGCGGGCAGCGCACGCTGGCTTTCGGCCTGTTCGGCGGCCATGCTCAGCATAAGGAAAAGCTCGGACAGCGTTAGCCAGGCCTGGGAGGCTGAGTAGGGTGTATCCTCCTGCAGCTGCCGCTCTGCCTGGGCGGCCAGCTGCAGGAGGCGGTGCATCTGCTCGCCGCTGATTTGCAGGCAGAGGGACGAGAGATCCTCCCCCTGCCCGACGCGCTGAAGAAAATCCATCACCCGGCTGTCCGGGAAGGCAGTCATCAGCAGATCGGGAACAAAGAGGAGCACATACCGGTCGTAGCGGGTCGGCTGCTGCGGACGATACAGATGCATGACATTCGGCGCAGTGACAATCGCCGCGCCCCGCCCGACCGTCACATGACAGCGGTTGGCGATGTACTGCATCCCCTCCCCGCCGACGCAGATGACCAGCTCGAAGTAACGATGCAGATGGAGCTTTCCGGTGAAATGCACACCGGCAGACTGTGAATTGACAAACTCGGTAATCCGGTGGGCAAACACCAAACGGTCGCTCAGCAGATAGTCGACCCAGCCGCCGCGCACATTGCGGTAGGCTTCGACATGCGTCAGCTCGGTCCAGCGGATCGTACTGCCCCTTTCCTGATTCCACTCCACGATCTTTCGCATGCCTTTCCTCCATTCTGTCACAATTGCGCAAAAATTCCCCCAAAAATGACCTTCCATTTTGCGTTTTGGTGTGGTATAATTAGACTATATCACAAAATCCGGCTTCTGTCAAGCCTGTATTCGGGAGGAAAATCATGGCAGAATTTATCTACAAAAAATCAATTCCCGCCGACCTCACAGCCGATGTGCTCGTCATCGGCGGCGGGCCGGCCGGGCTTTGCGCGGCCGTCGCGGCGGCGCGAAACGGCGCCGACACCCTGCTCATCGAGCAGAACGGCTACTGCGGCGGCATGGCGACGGCGGGGCTGGTCGCGCCCTTCATGACCTGCTATGACAGCGGCGGCACGACCATGCTCATCCGCGGCCTGTTCGAAGAGGTCGTCGACCGGCTCGTCGCCGTCGGCGGCGCCATCCACCCGTCGCAGGTGACCTCGCCCTCCAGCTTTACCTCCTACATCAAAAACGGCCACAACCATGTCACCCCCTTCCGCGTCGAATCCCTCAAGCGCATCGCCGACGAGATGCTGATCGAGAGCGGCGTGCGCATCCTCTACCACACCACCTTCGTTGACGTGGTCACCGAGGGAGAGCGCGTCGCGCAGGTCATCGTCGCCATGAAGGACGGCCTGCACGCCATCACGACCAAGATGGTCATCGACTGCTCGGGCGACGGCGACTGCGCTGCTGCCGCCGGCGTGCCCTATCAGATGGGCAACGGCGCGGGGCGCATCCAGCCCGCGACCATGTTCTTCCGCATCGGCGGGGTCGATCTGGCAAAGGTCGACGCCGACATCGCGGCCAACCGCGACAACTTCTACCGCAAGGACGGCGTCAACTACCGTTCGCTGCACTGGTGGGTCGAGAAGGCCCGCCAGGCCGGTGACTGGACGCTCGACCGTGTATCCATCGGCCTCTTCCGGGGCGTCGACGAGGACGAGTGGAGCATCAACACCTCCCGCATCATGGGGGTGGACGGCACCGATTCGGCCAGCCTGACGCGGGGGGAGATCATCGGCCGGGAGCAGGTCGAGGAGATCTTCCGCTTCTTAGTCAAGTATGTCCCCGGCTTTGAAAATGCCCGCCTGCTGCAGACGGGCGCAACGCTGGGCATCCGCGAGACCCGCCACATCGCCGGCATCCGCACACTGACCACCGACGATGTCCTCGCCTGCCGCGTTCCTGACGACGCGATCATGATCGCCGCCAACGCGGTCGATGTGCATGGCCGCTACGGCCCGCGCTCGAATGAGTACATCACCCTCGCCCCCAACCATTGCTACGGCGTGCCCTACGGCACGATGGCGGCGGTCAACTTCGCCAATCTGCTGGTCGCCGGCCGCTGCATCTCGGCAGAAAGCGATGCCGCAGGCGCGATCCGGGTCATGCCCCCCTGCATGGGGCTGGGGCAGGCCGCCGGCACAGCCGCCGCTATGGCCGCAGCGTCGGGCGCCGATCTGCGTGAGCTGAACGTCGCCGCCCTGCGCGACCGTCTGCGTGAACAGAATGTCATGCTGGACGAGGAATTTATTGCCAATAACAACGCAAATCCCGCTGAAGTCTGCACCGCCGGGTGCATGTGAGGAGGAAAATCATGCTTTTTCCGCAAACCGAGCTTTTTATGGAATTCGAGAACCCCACCGAGCGCGTCTATGGCGTGCGCCGGTCTGTGCAGGGCTTCTCGGTCTGGGGGGATTGGGCCTTTGTGCTCTTCCACTCGGGCATCTGCGCGGTCTATGACCTCATCACCCGTGATCCCGCGCCCATCGAGGTTTTCAAGCTTGCCTCCTATCACGACGGTGAGCCAGACAAGCGCTACGCCAACCACGCAAACGATCTGATGTTTGGCGGCACCCTCGATGGTGCGCCGCTGATGTACATCACTGCCGGCAACAGCGGCGAGGCCGACGAACATGGCTGGATCGCCTACTGCGCGGTCGAGGCGCTGGACATTACCCGTGACGACGCGGGAAAGCCGCATTTTTCGACGCGGCTGGTGCAATCCATCTATTATAAAGATGAACAAATTGTAAATTCCCCCTATCAAACGCCCGGCTGGGGCTGGCCGGCGTCGCTCTGCGACACCGAGCGCGGCGAGTACGTCATGCTCTCGGCCCGCTACCGCACCACCAAGGACTTCGTTGACCGGTACAACGACAACAACTACATCATCACCCGCTTCCCCCTGCCCGAGATCAAGCCCGGCAATGAGGTTGTCACCCTCACCCGCGCCGACATCATCGGTCAGTTCGAGGCGCCCTACGACATTCTCGCGACGCAGGGCGGTACCATCCACGATGGAAAGCTCTACTACACCTACGGCTTCGGCAAGGTGGGCTATCCCATCGGCATGCGGGTGTTTGATCTGCGCGAGGAGAAGCTGACCGCGCGGGTGGATTTCTCGTTTACGCCGTTCGGGAACATCGAGATCGAGTGCTGTGCCATGTACGGCGGCAGGCTGCTGGTCAACACGCAGTCGCCGAAGGGGACGACGACGGGGGATATCTATGCGCTGGATCCGGCGGCGTTGGTCGAGTAATCCCCATATTTGATTAAAAAACAGCCCCGAAACATGTGTTTCGGGGCTGTTTTGGGGAACCAGGGCGCATCATTTTGCCCCCGGCGTGCGGCGTCCGCGGCGCGGGATGGAGATCAGTGCGCCGACGGCGACCAGGGCGAACCAGACGAGGATCAGCTTCCCCCAGCCGATCTGCGCGACGGCGTTGGCGAAGAGGGTGGTGGACAGGCCGGCGGCCATGTAGCTGACGAAGTCGATAAATCCTGTGGCGCTGGAGACCATGCCGGTATCGCGCAGGCTGGGGCAGTAGCGGCTGAACAGCATCGACGCGGCGATGTTCGACGACATGATGGCGATGACGAGGAGGATGATATTCAGCACCGGCTGCTTGATGAAAAACACCGCAAGGAAGGCAATGGCTGACGCGGTGAAGCCGACAAAGATGGTCAGATCCATATCCCGGCCGAGCCGCTCATAGAGGAAGACGGCGACGAAGGTGGTCATCGAGATAATGAAGGTGGTGACGGTGAAGACGCCCGCCGCGGTCTGGGTGGGGAAGCCGAGGTATTGTGCGATGTAGGTGGGCAGCCAGAAGACGACGGCGGTGCGGACGACGCCGGTGATGATCGAGATCAGTGTGAACTTGACGATGCGGTGCTCGATGAGCACCTTCAGCTTCAGCGCTCCCTTGGCCTGTGCCTTGTACTGGCCGTAGCGGACGACGCCCGTCCGCTCGAAGTGCAGGAAGATGGCGAAGCAGAGCGCGCCCATCACCAGCAGCGCAGCGCTGCTGACCGAGTAGACCGTCTGCCAGGCGAACAGCGACGCCAGCACGCCGGCCAGGGGCGTACCGAGGAAGGAGGCAAAGGTATAGCCGAGGCTGCACCGCGTGGCGTAGATCGGTTCGGTGTTCTCGGCGACAACCTTAGTCATGGGGGCGTAGATCATGGCCAGGAAAAAGCCGATCATGCCGCAGGTGAGCTGCGCCGCCGTCTCATGGGCGAGGAGGAGGGGAAAGAGCGCGTTGCAGAGACCAGCGAGGATGAGGCCGAATGAGATCATATACCGCGCCTTGACGCGATTGCCGATGAAGCCGTTGATCAGCTGACCGCAGGCGTAGAACATGAAGAAAAGCGACGATACGCGGCCGATATATTCGTTGGTATACAGCCCGCTCTCGACGATCTGGGGAGTGACGGCGCTGAGGATGTTGCGCGCGATGTAGACACCGAGATAGGAGGACGAGCAGAGGGTGCCGATCGCGACGGCGCTGCGGACCTTGGGGTCTTTGAAGAGATGCATGGAATTCCTCCGGGGGTAATTTTACCCGAAAAGGAGTATACCACAAATCGACCGTATTGTCAATTGGCCAAAATGGCGGATTTCGGCTTGACAAGGCGGCCGAAGCGTGGCATAATAGGGATATCAAACCGCACAGAAAGGGAGACACCATGATTGCCTACATTGCCAAAGGCCAGCCCCAGTACAAGGCCAACCTCCACTGCCACAGTACCATCTCGGACGGCAAGCTGACGCCGGCTGAGCTGAAGGCCGCCTACAAGGCCGCCGGCTACTCGATCCTCTCGATCACCGACCACGAAGTGCCGTATGACCACAGCGCCATGACCGAGGACGATTTCCTGATGCTGACCGGCTACGAGGCCTACATCCGCACCTCCGCGACGGGAAAACACAGCCAGTTCAAGCCCGAGGTACACATCAATCTCTTCGCGCGCGATCCGCACAATGTCAGCTACGTCAACTTCAGCGATCCCTACTGCAAGTATGTCAAGGATCCCGAGGTGCGCGCGGCCTTCCGCAAGGTCGGTGCCGATCCCGAGCGGCCGCGCGAGTACACGGTCGCGTACATCAACGAGTTCATCCAGAACGCAAAGGACAATGGCTATCTTGTCGCGCACAACCACGCGACCTGGTCGCTGGAGTATGAGGACATGCTGCTGGGCTATGAGGGCTTCTTCAGCATGGAGATGAGCAACTACTCGAGCTGGGTGATGAACCGCATGGAGTACAACGGCGCGCTCTACGACAAGCTGCTGCGGCAGGGCAAGCGGCTCTTCGTCCACAGCGCCGATGACAACCACAACGGCGCGCCCTTCGGCGATCCGCGCTGTGACTCGTTCGGCGGCTATGCGATGGTTCTGGCCAAGGAGCTGACCTATCCGGCCGTCATTGAGGCGCTGGAGAAGGGCGACTTCTACTCGTCGATGGGGCCTGCCATTACCGAGCTGACCTTCGACGGCAGCCATGTTCACATCGAGACCGAGCCGACGCAGCAGATCATGATGTACGTCGGCGGCAAGAAGGTCTACTTCGAGACCGGTACCAAGGATGCGCCGGTATCGAGCGCCGATTTCGAGATCCCGGAGAAGGCGCCTTATGTGCGTTTCTCGATCTATGATTTTGACGGGCGCTTCGCTGACACGCGCGCGTTCTTCCGCGACGAGCTGGGAATCTGACGCAGAAAAGATAACGCCGCGGCACAGTTGTGCCGCGGCGTTTTTGCGTATGTTAATCGACCGTAGTCAGCTGCTCGACCAGATTCTCGAGGCGCTTGCCGGCGACCTTGATGACCGTCTTGGACATCGAAGCCCACGGCTTGTTGTCCCACATAGCATCCTGGATGTACTCGGTGCAGGTGTAGTTGGGCGCCGCGCCGAAGATGCGGCCCAGTTCAAAGTCAACGCCCTCACGGACGAGGTCATACATCTGTGCGGTGACGTCGTTCTCCGAGTATTTGACCTTCATGTTGGTCTCGAAGACGGCGGGGGTTGTCATGCGGTGGCCTGCGCTGCCCATGGCTTCGATCACAGCGCCGGCTGTGTCGGGCGTCTCGCAGTCGCGGGCGATGCCGTACAGCGTGAAGGGATTGCCCATGACGGTGACGTAGTTTTCCTGCTGCTCGTCATACTTCGGGACGGGGACGATGCCATAAGTGAACGTGACGTCACGCAGGTTCTTCTCGGCCGTGCGCGCGCGGTTGACGGTGAAGAGGCAGGTGCCGTTCTCGAAGGACTTGAGGTAGGTGCTGGACGCGCCCTTGAGCACGTCATCGGTCTGCATCCACGAGCCGACCTTGGAAATGAGGTTGATCGCGCGCTCGCCGCCGTACTCGGGGTCAAGGGCGAGCACCTTGTCGGCGTCCTTGACGACCAGGTGCAGGTCGGCGCCGGTGTGGAAGGCCTCGTTGTGGTACTCAAGGGTGGTCAGGCCGTAGCGGTCCTCGGGGTCGGCCTTGCCATCGCCGTTGAGGTCCTGATAGAGGCCGGTGGTCATCTCGATCATCTTGTCGATGGTCCAGGTGCCCTTCAGGACGTACTCGGTCGGGTCGGTCATCTGGTAGTCGACGATCATATCCTTGTTGTAGTAGATGCCGTACATCATGTGCAGCATGTTGGTCGAGATGTCACCCGAAACAAAGAAGAGCTTATCGCCGACCAGTGCCGTCTCCAGCATGCGCTGGGGCCACCAGGGCATCTCGAAGTCGAGGTAGTCGACATCGTTGAGGTTATAGCAATAGCCGTTCTGCGCCACCAGACCCATGGTGCGGGAATACGCGGCATAGATGTCGTGGATCTTTTCGCCGGCGTTGTAGCTGTTCTGGACAGTCTGCACATAGATCTTGCCATTGCTGGAGTTGCCCTTGGATTTGTACCACTCGAACTTGACGCCAAGGCGATCCTGCACGGTCTCGTTGCGCTTGTAGATGGCGTCGTTGACGATGTCGCCGGTGACCGATTCGACCTCAAACTCGGGGTGCTCGACGTCCTCCCAGTAGAGGATACCGACCGTCTCGCCGCCGAAGTTCAGGTCAGCGGGCAGGGTGTCGAGAAGGTAGCCCTCGGCGTCATGGGTAGGCGTGGTGGTCTCGGTGGGGAAAGCGGTGGTGTCGGCAGCATTGCCCTGGGCGGCGGTGGTGTCGGTGGATGCGCCGTCGCCGGTGCAGGCCGCGAGGGCGGGCAGCAGGGTCATGGCCGCAAGCATGGCGGCAAGAATACGGGTCAGGCGGAAGTGTTTCATGGCTTTCTCCCTTCTGTTTCAGCAAAATTTACTGCATGATCTTCTTCATCTCGGCCGTGAGATGTTCGGCGACAGTGCGATGGCCGTCGCGGTAGGGGTGCAGCGGCTCGGGGGAAATCCAGCCGTTGGAATTGATATAGTGGACGGTGCAGCCGTTCTTTGCGTTGTAAGCGGCAATCATCTCGCCGAGCTCCCGGTGGAAGGCACCGCAGAAGGCCGACAGAGCGATGATCGTCGCCTGCGGCTGGTGGGCGCGGATGATGTCGAGCAGCTCGGCGTACTTCTCGAGGTAGACCTCGGCCGGCTTGCTGCGGTCGTTCGCGCCGTGGTTGACCACGACATAGTCGACCTTGCCGCCGTGGGTGATGGGCGAGCCATCAAAATTCTGCGAATAGGCGATGCCGGCGGCGGGAACGCGGCCCTGGCCTGCACGGGTGGCGCCGACCGCGCCGTAACCCATGATGATGGGGCGAAGGTTGAGCGCCTCGGCGGTCAGCCAGGCATAGGTGGCGCAGGCGTCGTCCTGATAGACACGCAGGTGCTGGTCGATGTAGGTGTTGACATCACCCGGTGCGGGGTAGTCCATGTCGATCAGCACACCCTCGGTGATGGAATCGCCGACATATTCGATGATGGGACGCTCGTCGGCCGGCAGGGCAGCGGGCTTATCGGTCTGGACGCCGACGAAGGAGACCTTGCCGGTGAGGGGCGCGTACCAGCGGCGGTCCTGCTCAGTGCCGCCCTTGTAGATGATGCGGCAGATGTGATAGCCGTCGGTGGGAGCGATGACGCGGAGGTAGCTGTCGATGGGCGCCTCGATGCGGGCGCCGCCGTCGAGCTCGATCCAGAGGTGGAGGCGGGGCTCCGCATTGGCAAAGGTATCAAAGCGGGCAACAGCCATTCTGCCCTCGAAGGCAAATTCGATATATGCGCCGGTGGTGGTGGAAACGGCGGCGTGGGGATCGCGCACGTCCCAGCGGCCGGTGAGGCGTATGCTTTCATGTGTATAGGGAATATGCATGGGTTTGCTCCTTTCGGTGGTGTATGGGTCAATGATAGCACATTTTCAGGAGTGCGTCAAGGGGATGCCGCCATTTTTTGCGGAGATCGGCAAATTTTGTTTGACAGGGTTTTTCGGTTATGCTATACTGGTACCAACAAAATCTGACAGGAGGAAGTTATGACCGCCTTCAACCTCATCACCCAGATCATCGGCATCGCCGCGATGCTCTTCAATGTTCTTTCCTTCCAGCAGAAGGAACAGCGCAGGCTCATTTTCATGCAGCTCTTCGGCTCACTCCTGTTTGCCGTGCAGTTTCTGATGCTCAGCATTGCGGCGGGCGAGTTCATGATGGGCTGTGCCCTCAACATCTGCGGCATCGTGCGCGGGTATGTCTACTCGCACAAAGAACAGTGCCGCGCCGAGCACCCCGCGTGGCTGATCGGCTTCATCGCCGCCTATCTCACCTCGTATGTGCTGACCTTCACCGTCTTCGGCACCACGCCGACCGCCGCCAACTTCATCATCGAGTTCCTGCCCGTCATCGCCATGACGGCCACGACCATCAGCTTCAGCATGAAGGAGGCACGCCATGTCCGCCTGCTGGGCTTCATCAATTCGCCCGCGTGGCTCTGCTACAACCTGCTTCGCGCCTCGATCGGCGGGGCGCTGGGCGAGATCTTCGGCCTCGGCTCGGTCATCATCGGCATCATCCGCATGGACATCAAAAAGGAGAAAAACCATCACCAAACAAACGCTTAACGGTCTCTGGCAGTACCGCATCGGGGGCGGTGCGTGGGAGACGGTCACCGTCCCCTTCTCCCGTCTGCCGGTGGGGCGCTCGACCTGCCGCCGGGAGTTTGCCTCCACCGCCGCCCCGGGCAAGCGGGTCGATGTCCGCTCGATCACCGTCACCTCGGCGAATCGTCGCTATACTCTGCTCATTTACGGTATGCTGGCCTGATTTCCAAACAAACCCATTGCATCCCCTGCCGGAATGTGATATAATAATATGTAGAATTTTGACATAACGAAGGGAGCTCCCATGAAACCGACCCTCCGCGACTACCTCGGCACCAAGGATCTCTACATCCGCATGGCGCAGATCGCCATTCCCATCTCGCTCCAGCAGCTCATCACCGTCGGCATCAACCTCATGGACACCATTATGCTCAGCTCCATGGGCGACGCACAGCTCTCCGCCTCCTCCCTCGCCGGACAGTTCATCACCCTCTTCCAAATCTGCTGTATGGGCATCGGCATGGGTGCGAATGTCCTCACCTCCCGCTTCTGGGGCATGAAGGACATCCCCTCCCTCAAAAAGGCCGTTACCATTATGCTCCGCTTCCTCTTCGTCTTCGCCACTGCTTTCACCGTTGTCACCATCGCCGCGCCCGAATGGATCATGACCATCTACGCACCCGATGACCCCACCACCATCGCCTACGGCGCGACCTACCTCCGCTGGATGATCCCCACCTACTACTGCATGGGCCTCTCGCTCACCTGCACCATCGTCCTGCGAAGCGTCGGACAGGTCAAGATCCCCCTCGTCTGCTCGATCGGCGCCTTCTTTGTCAACGTATTCTTCAACTGGGTCTTCATCTTCGGCAACCTCGGCGCCCCCCGGATGGAGATCGCCGGCGCGGCCCTCGGTACCCTCATTGCCCGCGTTTTCGAGCTTGTCTTCATCTGCGGCTACTTCTTTTTCCTCGACCGGCGCATCGCTTACCGCCTCCGCGATATCACCATGCAGTGCCGCAATCTCGTCCGCGAGTACTTCCGCGTCAGCATCCCAGTGCTGATCAGTGACTCGCTGCTGGCGCTGGGCAACAATGCCGTCGCCATGATCATGGGCCGCATCGGCCCCGCCTTCGTGGCCGCCAACTCGGTCACCACCGTCGTCCAGCAGCTCAGCTCGGTGCTGACGCAGGGCATCTCCAACGCCAGCGGCATCATCACCGGCCACACCATGGGCGAGGGCGACTACAAAAAGGCCCAGCGGCAGGGCTATACCTTCCTCATCATCGGCTTCCTGATCGGCGTCTTCGCGGCGCTGGTCATCCTCGTCCTCCGCGCCCCCATCGTCAATTACTACGAGGTCTCGCCCGAGGCCAAGGCCATCGCCTTCGAACTGATGGATGCCATCATCGTCATCGTCATCTTCCAGGCCATGAACTCGATCCTCACCAAGGGCGTGCTCCGCGCCGGCGGCGACACCAAGTTCCTGATGATCGGCGACATCCTCTTCCTCTGGGTCGCCTCGATCCCGCTGGGCTACCTCGCAGGACTGGTCTTCCACTGGTCGTCCTTCTGGATCTACACCATGCTTAAGATCGACCAGATCATCAAATGCGTCTGGTGCTACTTCCGCCTCCGCAGCGGCAAGTGGCTCAAAAAGATCAACCGCGCCGGGGAATGACTGCGCAGGCCAAAAAGTCCGACAAAAGCCGGATTTTTTTCCCCTACTGCGTAACAGAGGGCATAAAAAAAGCAGCGTCCCTATGTCCCCGGTGGGGGATTAAGAAACGCCGCCTTTGCGGTTTCGTATTTAATTTTTTATCCATGCGCTGTCAATGCTGCTGTGCCTGTGATATAATATCGCCGTATTCGCATTTGGGTTTCGTACTCACAAGGATTACAAGGGCATATCAAAGTTCTTTCCGCAAAAGTAGTAAATTGGTAGTAAATTGACTTTGAAATCCTGCGAATATGCCGATAAATCAAGGGTTTTTCGGGATAATCAATTTATTTGGATATAAAAAAGCAAATGCTGCTGCCCTATGGGGGCGGTGTGATGCCGCGCTGACACAAGAAAATTTTTCCCGCCTCTTGCATTTCCGCCGCAGATATGGTATACTATATACCTACCGACCCGCAAAGGAGGTGCGCCCATGGCCGCGAACGAGAAAAAGGGCAGCAAGATCATCGCCCAGAACAAAAAAGCCTTCCACGATTATTTCGTGGACGAAAAGTACGAGGCCGGCATCGCCCTCTTCGGTACCGAGGTCAAAAGCCTCCGCGCCGGTGCCGTCAACCTCAAGGATTCCTACTGCCACATCGAGGGCGGCGAAATCTTTGCGGTCGGTATGCACATCAGCCCCTACGAACAGGGCAACATCTTCAACCGTGACCCCCTGCGCGAGAAAAAGCTGCTGATGCACAAACGTGAGATCATGAAGCTGCAGGGACTCATTTCCCGCGACGGCTACACCCTGATCCCCCTCTCGCTCTACTTCTCGGGCTCCCACGTCAAAGTTGAGATCGGCCTTTGCCGCGGTAAGAAGCTCTACGATAAACGCGACGCCGCCGCAAGGAAACAGGCTGACCGCGATATCGAGCGATTCTCGAAGTCTCGCGACCGCGATTGAAGGAGGATACCATGCAATTCAACGAACTCCTTGACCACCGCCGCAGCACCCGCGCCTATACCGGTGAGCCGGTCACGCGCGAAGAGCTCGATGCAATGCTCGCCGCCGGTGTCCGCGCGCCCAATGCCTGCAATGCGCAGTGCTGGCACTTCTTCTGCACCATCGACCGCAGTGTCATTGTCCGCCTGGTTCCGGAGGTTTACAACCGCGGCGAATGGCTGCGCGACATCGGCTGTGCGATTCTCATCTGCACCAATCCTGATGAGCTCGAGCCCCGTTTCGGCAGTATCGTCCGCGAGCGCTTCTCGGTGCAGGACACCGCCGCAGCCGCAACGCAGATCCTGCAGTGCGCCACAACCCTCGGCCTTGCCGGCTGCTGGATGGGCGCATTCGATCATGAGAAGGCTTGCGAATTTTTTGGTGTTCCGGCCCAGATGGAGCCGGTCATTCTCCTTGGCATCGGCCACGCCGCAGCCGAGCCGCCCGCTCGTCCGCGCAAGCCGCTGGACGAGGTTGTCACCCTCATCGGCGACTGCACTTGAGCCACCCAAACAAAACACCCACGGCGGTGCTTCCCCGCACCGCCAGATATGGGGCCGCAATGGTTTCGACGGGGATTTTGCCATACAGTAAGCGGATAGCGCTGGGGTAAACGCTTAAAACTGTCCCACCTTAAACAATAAACGACAACGAAAACGTTGCTCTGGCAGCCTAACGGCTGCTGACGCTGCCACTGTGCAGCCCGTCCGCCGCAGGAGTATCGCGGCCTGCGCTCGGGCGTCAATTCAGCGATGACCGTGCATCCCCCGTTCGCTATTGAAGGGATCACGCAAAAAATAGCTACCCGAACCGAAGCCTGTCCACCGGCGCCGGAGCTGGGGAAATTCAAATGATGGACTGCATCCGGAGAAAGCTGTATGAAGAGATTTTCGGACAGGGGTTCGATTCCCCTCGGCTCCACCAATGCCGTTCACGGCAAAAGTAAAATTAAACAGAGACGCCGCATGGCCAAGATTGACTGGCTATGCGGCGTCTCTGTTTGTTGTGAGCACAATCGGGTTGCGAGAATGAAACAGGTTGATTTGGGCAATTATGAGCTGAACGAATCGGGATTAAATTTGAACGTAAAGATGGCAGCAGCGGTGGTGTGCGCAAAAATGAAGGTGCGGGAGTGGTTAGGGCATGTTGAACCTACGAAAAACAATATGTTATGAACATATATCTCTAAATATCAAAAATAGGAGATATTTATCTAAAAAAAACAAATATTTCTCAAAAAAGCATTGACAAATTATGGAAAACATGATATAATCCATATAGTAACAAATCTAAGAATTTCTAACATCAATTTGCGCAAAAAGGAGAATATCATGACAGTTACCTGCGAGACAATTGAAACGAATCAACAAAATCTGCCCGCCTACGGTCTGGCGTTTTTCATCGGTCAGCGGCAGATCTGCACCATCGAGGATATCACACTCGACCGCGGGCAGATCGAGGCACTGCGTGAGGCCATCAACAGCGGCGGGCTGGATGAGATACATATCCGCGATGTGGTCGAGGACGCAGTCGCCAGGTGGGCATGAAAAAAAGTGGGGCAAGCCGGTTGGCTTGCCCCACTTTGGGGTGATCTCAATCACTTTTTGCGCAGCAGATAGCGGTCAAGCTCGTCCTTGACCTTGTCGGGGATCTCGCGCTTGACCGGACAGATGGCGGCGTTGGCCATGCGGTCGGCGAAGGCGGCGATGAAATCGATATCCGCGGCCATCTGCTCACCGCTCATGACGGCGATAGTGTCATATGCATTGTGGATGGTCGCCGTGTTGGCCGGCGCGCCCCGGGCAAAGGAGACAGCGGGAATGCCGCGGTCGGCGAAGGGCGTCGAGTCGGACGAGTGGATGCCCTGACGGGGCGCGATGCTGACACCCAGCTCACAGCCGAGGTAACTGATGTAGCTGACCACCGCCTCCTCCGCCGAGCAGTGGGCGGCGAAGCGGCCCATGATGCAGCCGATCATGTCGATGTTGATATCGAGGACGATCTTGCCCAGCTCCGCCTCGTGGGCGGCGCAGTAGGCCTTGGAGCCCAGCAGGCCGCGCTCCTCGCTGCCGCAGAAGATGAAGCGGAGGCCGCAGCGGTGCGGGTGGTCGCGGAAGTATTCGATCAGCCCCAGCAGACCGACGCAGCCCGACATGTTGTCGTAGGTGCCCTGCGAGAGAGAGGTCGAGTCATAGTGCGCGGTAAAGACGATGATGTCATCGCGCTCGCCCGGCATGTCCAGCACAACATTGCGGGATTCGCCCGCGTACTCGTCCTGCTCGAGGGTGATCTTGACCGTCTTCACGCCGCGCTCGATCATGGCGATGGCCGACTTGGCGTTGATGTTGACGCCAGGCAGCTTCTCGCCCTTGCTCACATAGGAGCGGAGCTCGCGCTGGTCGATGTCGAAGTCGGCGTAGTTGGCGTTGCCGTCGTAAGTGATGAAGCCAACGGCGCCGTTCTCGATCAGCTCACGGTAGCGCCAGTAGCCGAGATAGCCGTCGAAGAGGACAATCTTGCCCCGGCAGGCGGCAAGCGAAATGCGGTCACTGCCGCGCAGGTAGTAGAGTGGCGCCTCGACCGTATGACTGCCGGCACAGAGATACCCCTTGCAGGGGATCACCTGGCCGTCGGCCTCGAGGACGGCGGTCCTGATGGTCGCCATGTCAACAGCGAAGGGATCGAGATGGGCCTCAAGGCCCATCTCGGCGCAGCGGGCGATGAGATACTCGGCGCAGCGCAGCTCCTCGGCGCTGCCGCCGGTGCGGACGTATGCGGTGTCGCGGAAAATCTGCATGATCTGGTTGGGGGTCATGGTGATTCCTCCTTAGCAGGATGATATTCAGCGCGGTACGACAATGTACGCCGCGTTGACACAGGGGGCGGTATAGGCGTTGTAGGCCTCATCGTAGACGGTGACATTCCCCGCGCCCTCGCCGTAGACGATCACAGTGTCGCCGGGGAGTAGATTAAGGCTCTGATCCACAAAGCAATCGCGCATCAGCAGCGAGAATTTGCCGGCTCCCCCGCTGCAGAGATAATAGAACTCACTGCCGGCGTTGATGCGGCGGCTGACGGTGAGGGTCATCGAGACGAACTGTTCCTCATAACCGACTGCGCCGCGGTAGAAATCTTCAGGGGAGATGGTGGCACAGGCGGCGATGTACTCGTCGCGGCTCATCGAGGTGTCGACCGGACGGTCAAAGAGGGCAGTGACCCCGCCGACGATGGTTCCGATACCGATCGACGAGACGATGGTGTAGACCACGGCCGCGGCGGCGATGCCGATCTTCAGACCGCGCTTATGAGGGCTGGTGATGAGCAGCACGATACCGATGACGGGGAACATGAAGAGCATGAGGATGATGAACCACCAGCTGTGGTACCACTCGATGAAGACAACGCGGTCGGAGACGGTGCTGCGCTTTTTCGATTTTTTCGGCGGCTTGCGGTTGCCGGCGCGCATTTCCTCAGGGCAGGGCTTGCCGCAGAGGGGGCAGTTGTCCTGCGGGAAAAAGCAGCCGCAGTCGGGGCATTTGTTGAGATCGGGGCGGTCAAGTTCCTCGGTGTCGGCGAAGGAGCCGAGCATTCTTCCCATGGGGTGTTCCTTTCTTTTTGACAATTTTCGAAATCAATAGAAGTTTCGGCAAGCGGTCGTTATTCGGCAGCGGGCACGGCGCGCCGTGTCCGTTTTCAACCGTCAAGATGTCGTTTAATCTTGACTACATCATACCATATCCCACCCCAAAAGTCAATCCCCTATGCCCAGGCGTGGTAACGGCGGAGGAGGTCGACGAATTCCTCGCGGGTGCGGCATTCGCAGGCGGCACGCATCTTCTGCACGCGGTATTTGAGCGCGCTGTGCGAGAGGTAGCACCGCTGGGCGATCTCGGCGTAGGAGAGGTCGGCCAGCAGGTGGGTCAGGATCGACAGGTCGACGCTGTCGCAGGCATTGATCATGTTCTCGACCAGCACCATAGTGTGGACGTCGGCGTCGCGGTAGAAGCGGTCGCGGCTGGCCTGCGGGGCGGGCGCGCGGCCGTCGGGGGAGGGCTGGGGGATGTAGACGAAGTCGCCCTGGCCAGTCTTGATGCGGCAGCGGACGGTGATGCCCACCGCCTGCACAGCCGGGTCGCGGCGGCGCAGCTCGCAGATGCTGATGGCCGCCCGGCCAAAGTCCTCGTAGCTCATCGAGATCGAGCATAAACCCGGCAGATCCTGCTCGATGCGCAGGCTGCTGCCGTAGCTGATGAGGGGAATGGAGCGCGCCGCCTCGGGCAGTGCCTTCCAAAGGTGGATGGCGGCGAATTTGTTGGCGCAGATGACGCAGTCGTAGCGGTCAAGCTCGGCCAGAAAGGCGGCGGCGCAGTCCTGCAGCGAGCCGTGATTGTAGTAGATGTCGGCCTCGCCGGCGGTGAAGCTGCCGTGGCGGCGGGCGGCGGCAAGAAACTGCTCGATCTTGACAGCGTCCGAGATTGAGTTGGCGTTCGCGGCATAGAGGGCGGGGCGGGTGATGCCCTGCGCGGCCCAGCCGGCCGCGAGATAGTCCATGGCCTCGCGGACGTCGGAGTTGACGTAACAGAAGGCCCGGTCGAGGCGGGCAGGCGTGTGGCAGTTGAGCACGACGGGCATGATGCCCAGCGCCCCGCAGTCGTCAAGCACACCCTCCAGCCAGCGGAAGCCGGCGGGGATGAGGATCAGCCCGTCGCCCGGCTCGTCGGGGAGCGTGACGCGGTCGACCTCGACCAGCTGGATGCGCTTCTGCCGCGCGGCGTCGCCCAGACTCTGCAGGGTCTGGATGCAGTATGGGCTGTCGCGGTAGTCGGGCTCGGAGAGAACGTAGAGCTTCATGGGGCACCTCCTTTTCGGCGTAAATCATGATAGATAAACGTAACGGATATCGCGTTCTTTGTAGGGGCGGCCAGTTTGTACGTTGCAGCCTTCCCCTCGAGGGGAAGGTGGCGCGCAGCGACGGATGAGGTGTCCCGCGCGGATGCGCGGGGGCCCCTCCGTTTACACTAAATCACACGAAACATTTCGCAGCTGAACGGTTCACCATGTCATCCTGAGCGAAGCGAAGGATCTTTTCCTATGTCAAAGATTCTTCGTCGCGCCGCTCCTCGGAATGACAGACTTGTTTCGCCCGTGCGCGAAAGTTTGCAAATGTTGTATATCACATTATACCGCAAAATGCGTCCGATTTCCAGAGGGGAACGCACAGTTGGGGGTAAATTTTTTGCGAAAAATCGGCTCTGAATTTTGACCCTCTCCCCTCTTGCCTTTTGCGCGGTTTTTCGGTATAATGATGGTAACATTTTATCCGCCACAGGAGGAATCCATGATGTACAGACTCAACAAGATTGGCACCCTGCAGCCGCAGGCCCCGTCGGCCCATGCGGCTTCCCGCCTCGGCATCGGCTTTGAGAAGCTCGACCGCGCCGTCTTCGACCCTGAGAAGGCCTACGACAAGCTGGCCGCTATCGGCGTCAAGTGGGTGCGCATTCAGTCGGGCTGGCAGCGCACCGAGCGAGCGCCCGGCGTCTATGACTTTGCCTGGCTCGACAGCGTAGTTGACAACCTCATCGCCCGCGGCATGCGCCCGTGGATCTGCCTCTGCTACGGCAACGAGCTCTACGACGACCTCGCCAAGACCGTCTTCGGCGCGGTCGGCTGCCCGCCTATCCACACCGAGGAGCAGCGCACCGCATGGAGAAACTACGTTGTTGCCACCGCCGCCCACTTCCGGGGCCGCGTGAGCGACTATGAGATCTGGAACGAGCCTGACGGCCGCCACTGCTGGAAGACCGGCGTCAACGCCACCGAGCTGGGCGAGTTCACTGTCGCCACCGCCGATGCCGTCCGCGAGGGCAACCCCGATGCCTATATCATCGGCGGCGTGGTCTGCAAGAATGTCTGCGGCTTCCTGGCCAAAGCCCTCGAGACGACCGGCATGGCCAACGCTATCGACGCCATTTCCTACCACGAGTACGTCTTCGACGAAAGCCTGGTCGACCAGAAGGTGCGCGCCATCCGGGGGCTTGCCAACCTCCACAATCCGAAGCTGGAGATCATCCAGGGCGAATCGGGCACCCAGTCTAGGGCAGGCGGCCACGGCGCGCTCAAGATCGGCGCGTGGACGCCCGACAAGCAGGCCCGTCTGCTGCTCCGCCACCTGACCGCTGACCTCCTGGCCGGGGTCAAGTTCACCTCGTACTTCACCTGCGTCGATATGATCGAGGCGCTCAACGGCACGGTCGGCGACAAGTCGACCTACCTCGACTACGGCTATTTCGGCGTCCTCGGCGCGGACTTCGACGAAAACGGCGTCTCGACAGGCGACTACACGCCCAAGCCCTCCTACTACACCCTGCAGAACCTCAATTCTGTCCTCGGCGGCAACCTCGTCAACCTCGATCTGCCCATCACCATTATCCCGGAGAGCGCACCGCATACCGGTTACGCGCCCGCTCTTGCCGCGCCCGATGTCACCTACGGCGGCTTCCGCCTCGACAACGGCGCCTACGCCGTCGCCTACTGGTACCCGACCAACCTCATGACATCGACCTACCAAGGCTCGATCACCATGCAGAGCGCCATTCCAGGGGACGTGCATCTGGTCGATCTGATGGACGGCAGCGTTTATACGCTTCCCGAGGATATCCTGACCGATGATGACTTCGGTCACTGCATCCTCAAGAATATCCCCATCAAGGATTACCCCATGTTCCTCATCTTCGGTGAACTGCCCGCGCTGCACGGCTGAATCCTGCCAGAACCCCCTTTGAAGGTGTGAACAAATTGTAAATACCCGCGCTGAACGAAGTGCCAGCGCAAAGCAAGAACGTCCCGACTGTGTCGGGACGTTCTGCTTTTCTGTCAAAAAATCTCAAAATTGAACACATGCGCCACCGAGGAGCCGTAGTCCTCGCACTTGCGCTCGCTGTCGTAGGTCGAGAGGGGGATGAAGCGGATGGCCTTGGCTGTCACGTTCAGCTTTTCGCGGATGAAGCGCTGGTGGTTGTCGGTCGTCTCGTAGACGACGCGCCACGCGCCTGTCTCATCCTGCGCTTCGATGCGGTAATGCTTGATGAGGCAGCGCGGGAAGCCGAAGGTGGTGGTGTTGTGCGACGCCGGGTAGAACATGACCGACGTGGTGTGGATGCCGTTCGGGTTGCCCTCGACGAATTCGCGGTTGAGGTCGCTGTCGAGGACGAGGCGGAAGCCCTCGACATGGGTCGGGGCGTCGAAGGTGTAGGTGATGGCCTTGTTGGTCTTTCCGAAGTAGCCGTTGTCATTGCCCCAGATGCGGCGGTCGATGCCGTTGAGCAGCGCCGAGCAGTCACCGTAGTCGCAGGTGAGGGCGGCAGATGCGGCTAAGGGGGAGATCTTGCGGCGCAGACCGGGCAGGAAGCAGTCGTCCTGCATCAGCGCGTCCTGAATCTCACCGATTTTCTCAGCACATACCTCGCGCGGGAGCATACCGTACTTGACCGCAATCGCCGCGCCCGTACCGGCCGCCTGGCCGATGGTGCCGATGGTGCCCATGACGCGGGTCGAGCTGAACGCGATGTGCGACGCGCTGATATTGCGTCCGGCGAACATCAGGTTGTCAATATTGCGGGAGTAGAGCGCGCGGAAGGGGATGGGATAGGGTTCGCTGAGACGGCGCTTCTGCAGGTGTGCGCCCCCCTTGGCGTCCATGCGGAAGCCGCCGGGGAGGTGGTTGTCGATCTGCCAGCCGCCGTAGGCGACCACGTCGTCGAAAGGCGTGCAGTTCTCGACGTCGTGCTGGGTCAGCACGACGTCGCCGACATAGCGGCGGGACTCGCGCTTGCCGGGCAGGAAGCCGACCCACTCCAGCTCCCAGTTCTCCGCCCCGTGGTCGCCGTGGTTCTTCATGTGGTCCCACACGCCGAAGGCGATTTTCAGCAGCTCGTCGCGGATCTCCTCAGTGTCGGCGATACTGTCCTGCATGCCGCCCAGCTCGATCCAGTAGAAGTTGGTGTTGATGGCGTAGAGGTTGTGGGGCTTGTTGTTCATCGCGTCGTCGTCGGGGAAGTCGTAGGCCCACGCGGGGGGCGTGTAGCTGACCGGGTGGTCGGTTTCGCGGCACTGGAGCAGGATGCTCATGCCCATGGTGTGCGGATCAGCGGTCTCGAGACCGAATTCCTCGTTGTATTCGCTCTTCGCCTCACGACCAACCTTGAATTCAGCGCCCGTCAGCGGCGCGAGAATACTGTCGCCCGAACTGTCGACAAAGATCTTGGCGTGCACCTCATGCCAGGTGTAGGTGGTCAGTTGAAATCCGGTGACCGACACAATATGCTGGCCGTCAGTCTCAGCGTCGCAGCAGGTGCAGTTGAGGATGAGGTCGATGTTTTCCTCGAAGCGCACCTTCTCGTAAAGGAGCGCGTCCCATGTGGTGAAGTTGCGCTTGGGGTTGCGGTACATGTTGTCGAGCTGCAGCTCCTCCATGATGCCGGTCTCCTGCAGGTCGCGGACGCGGGTGCCAGCACCCGAGATCCACATGCGGATCTCGCTGGAGCAGTTGCCGCCGAGGACGGGGCGATCCTGCATAAGGGCGACCTTCGCGCCGTGGCGGGCAGCCGAGATGGCGGTGAACATACCGCCGATGCCGCCGCCGACCACGCAGATGTCGACGGTGTGGAGCTTGGTGTTCAGTTTTGATTTCATGGTATTATCGTGAATCCTTTCGTTAATGCGGACTTTTTCGCGCTCCCGCGCGAGCCGGCGGGGTACCATCTCAAACGCCGAAGTTCCCCCGCCGGCACCACCCCTCCTTGGCTCGCCGAAGTTTGCATTACTTTGTTGCATTGTGCGCTGACCAGTCGCCGACTTCGTCGGCTGCCAGTTGATGCGTAGGTCCGAGCGGTGCTGTTCGTCACCCTAAGCCAGCTTAGCAGGAAGTGTTGTTAGAGAGTGGTTGGGAAGCTTTTAGGGATCCTTAAACCCCTTTTCTCGAAAAGGGGTTTAAGCGGGGTTTGGGGCAGCGCCCCAAGGTCTTACCCAAACAAAAGTCTCTCCAATTCCCTCATCGCACGCGGCCTCCGCTCAGGTCAAGCGTCATGGGCGCGTGCATGCAGTTCGAGGGGAGATAATCCAGTCCCAGATCGATCATATGGCGGACAACCTCCACGCTGTCGGCCGCGCGCAGGCAGACCTTCACCCCGGCGTCGTGCGCCAGCGCGATCTTCTCGGGCGGGCAGCTGAACGAGTCGGGGATGTTCCACGACAGGCCGGCATTGCCGAGGGCCGCCAGTTCACCCAGACGCTCCTCCTTGGCGAAAATCCAGTGGATAAACATGTCAGGCGCGAGCCGGCGGGTCTCAGCGAGTCGTTCGAGGACGGTCGAGCTCATCACGACCTCGTTGTCGGCCCACCCCTTCTCCCGCAGCGTGGCGATGACCGGCTCTACGTCGTCGGTCTTCAGCTCGATAAACGGGATGCTGCCGGCGTGGCGGCAGATGTTGAGGTATTCGACGAAGCGGGGCATGCGCAGGATGTCGCCCGGGAAGCAGTCGAGGCGATTGCCCCGGCTCATGCGCAGCTTGGACAGCTCATCCCAGGTCATGTCGGCGATGGCGCCGGTGCCGCCGAAGGTCGCATCGACGGTGGCGTCGTGGCAGCAGACGAGCACGCCGTCCCGCGTCATGCGGACGTCGGTTTCGATGGCCCACTGGCCGAGCTGGCCGGCATAGGCAAATCCCGGCAGCGAGTTGGCGGGGGCGAGGGGCTGAAAGCCGCGGTGGCTGATGAAGCGGGCGGCGCGCGGACGGTCAAAAATCGAATTCATGGCGTTTCCTCCCTTGTGTTCGGGCAGATTTTGTGATATACTTATAGTATAAAGGTCACGCGGCGAGAAATCTATCCGTTTTGTGATATGAGATTTGCATTTTGTGACCATTCCGCGAAGGAGGCCGCCGATGAAGCTCTTCACCCACTACCAGACCGACGCACACCGCGAGTCGGCCGTCAACTGGCGCGAGAATTACCTCGGCGAGTCGCTCTTTTACTCCTGCCGCAGCACGCAGTACGACCACGCGAGCTACCCCTCGACCCTGCATTATCACGACTACTACGAGCTGGTCGTCTTCCTTGAGGGGGACATCCGCTACCTCTGCGAGGCTGAGGCCTTCTGCCCCGAGCCGGGCGACATCATTCTGATTCCGCCCGGGCGGCTGCACATGTCTATGCTCGAGGGCGACGCGACCCGCTACCGGCGGCATGTCTTCTACCTCTACCCCGACGCCTTCGCGGCCTATGACGGGGCGGCGCTGACCGATTTTCTCACCGCCGCTGACGGCGTCCACCTTGCCCTCCCGCCGGCTGAGCGGGACGCACTGCTCGATCTGCTCGACCGCCTCGACCGCGCGCTGGCGGCCGGCGAGAGCACGCGGGAGCGCGCGCTGGCTGTAGGCCTGGCCATGCAGGCCTTCTATCTGCTCGGAGAGGCGCACGCCAAGACCCAGCCCGACGCCCCCTGCCTGCCCGCCGCCGTGGTCGAGATCCGCCGCTACCTCGATGCGCATTTCACCGAGATCAGTTCGGTGGCCGAGGCGGCCGAGCAGCTCTACTACAGCCGCGAGTACGTCGCGCGCCTCTTCCGGCAGTCCTTCAATACCACCGTCAGCGACTACATCCGCACCCGCCGCGTCGCCTACAGCCGAACCCTCATCGCCGAGGGCGTACCCCTCAGCGATGCCTGCTTCCGCGCCGGCTTCGGCAATCTCTCCACCTTCATCCGCGCCTTCCGCGCCGTCACCGGCACGACGCCCTCGCAGTACCGCGCCTCGCTGCTCGGAACGCATCGTACCGGACGAAACGACCTGTAACCATTCGGTGCGCTCCCACAAAAGAAATTTGCCGTCTTGCAACCGAAAAGTGAATGTGCTATAATATATAATCATAACCTTTTGCGGCCAAACTACAGGAATAAGCGTGACCGAACATTTCCCCGATCACCCATCCCGACCACCGATTTTTGATGTGTAAAGGAGGAAACAAACCATGGATGCAGAAAACAACTTCATCACCGGACATCCGGATTATAAAGCCGAAATTGTCAGCATCATCAAAAGCAACCTGACCCCCAAGCTGATGCGGGAGCGGCTGCTTGATTACCACGAAAATGATATCGCCGCCGCGCTGGCCCTGCTTCAGCCGGACGAACGCAGCAAGCTGTACACGATATTGGACTTCGACACCCTGGCCTGGGTGCTTGAATATGCCGACACACGGCATGAATATCTCGGGGAAATGCCACTTCGCCGGCGTGTTGAGATTCTCTCCCGCTTTGAAGTTCCGACAACGGTAGCGTATCTGGAAACGCTCGAAAAAAAAGACCGCACAACGCTTATTGATCTGATGCCGGAGGAGGCAAGAACCGAAATCTCGCTGCTGGCTTCCTTTGACAAGGACGAAATCGGCAGCAAAATGACCACCAACTACATTGCGATCCGCAGCGGGATCAGTGTGCGTCAGGCGATGAGCGAACTGGTCAAGCAGGCAGCAGAAAACGATAATGTGTCCACACTCTATGTCGTCGACGAGGACGAAATGCTGGTCGGCGCGATCGAGCTGACCGACCTCATCGTTGCCCGATCGGGTGACGCGCTCGATTCCATCATTATGACCTCGTACCCGTATGTCTACGCCAACGAACTGACCGAGGACTGTATTGAGCGCCTCCGGGGCTATTCCGAGGATTCGATCCCCGTTCTGGACACCGAAAACAAGCTCAAGGGCGTTCTCACCGCGCAGGAGCTCGCTCAGCTCATCGAAGATGAAATCGGCGACGACTACGCAAAGCTGGGCGGTCTTTCGGCCGAAGAGGATCTGCAGGAGCCCCTGTTCCGAAGCATCGGCAAGCGCCTGCCCTGGCTGATCGTCCTGTTTGGCCTCGGCCTGCTGGTTTCAAGCGTGGTTGGGCTGTTTGAGGAAGTGGTATCGAGTCTGACCCTGATCGTGTCCTTCCAATCGCTGATCCTGGGCATGGCGGGCAATGCAGGCACGCAGTCGCTTGCGGTGACCATTCGCTTGCTGATGGACGAGAATCTGACGCGGAAGCAAAAGCTCCAGCTGGTGGGCAAGGAAGCGCGCGTGGGCTTCTGCAACGGCTTTATCCTTGGCGCGCTTTCCTTCGTACTGATCGGTCTGTATCTGTTCCTGCTGGTCGGTGAAGCACCGGCGCTGGCCTTCTCGGTATCCTTCTGCACGGGAATTGCCCTGCTCTTGTCGATGCTTCTCTCGAGCATATCCGGCACAACGATCCCGATGCTGTTCAAAAAGATGAAGATCGACCCCGCAGTCGCATCCGGGCCGTTCATCACGACCATCAATGACCTCGTCGCTGTGGTGACCTATTACGGACTTGCCTGGATCCTGCTCATCTCTATTTTGCAGCTGTAAGCGTGCTTACTCTGCTTCCGGATCGATCATCCCGATGCCCTGCGCGAGCCCTTCGGCGCTGAGCATGCCGATGGCGTAGGCGGCGATCGTCCCGTCGGCCTTGACGAAGTAGGTCGTGGGGAGGGAGGACGCGCCGTAGGCGGTGGCGGCGCTGTATGCGGTGTCGAAGTAGATGGGGAAGCTGTAGCCCGCCCCGGCGACATGCGCCTGCGCGGACTCGACCGTTTCCTGCATACCGTCGGTCATGTTGATCATCAGGAAGACGATCTCCTCGCCGTATTCGGCGTAGGCGGCATCGAAATCGGGCATTTCGGCCTTGCAGGGCGGGCACCAGCTGGCCCAGAAGTTGAGGATAACCGGCTTGCCGGCGTAATCGGACAGCTTGACCGCATTGCCCTCCGCGTCGTAGACGGTGAAGTCGGGCGCAGGATAGGCCTCGGCCGCACTGTTGTCCGTGTCGGAGACATCACCGGTCGGCGCGGCGGTCGTGTCGGGGGAAAGGGTGGCCAGCGGCGCATCGGGCGCGTAGTCCTCACTCAGCTCGCGGTAGAGCACCGCCGCACCGCCGATCAGCAGCAAAAGCGCCAGACCAATGACAAGAATCAGCACATCTTTACGTTTCATGGTTCCTCCTTAACTGAGCAGTGCCAGCCATCGGCCGAGCATGCCGCTCATCATCAGCACGCCGACCACCACAAGCAGGCCGCCGCAGATGAGATTGATCACGCGGTAATGCCGCTTGATGGCGGCAAACGCGCCCTTAAGCTGGTCGATCAGCACGGCGCTGGCGACAAAGGGGATGCCGAGGCCAAGCGAGTAGGCCAGCAGCATGAGAATGCCGGTCAGGGCGCTACCCTGCTGCGATGCCAGCATCAGCGCCGAGCCGAGGAAGGTGCCGACGCAGGGCGTCCAGCCGATGGAAAACACAACGCCGAAGAGAGCGGCAGAGAAAAAGCCCATCCGCCGTGTTCCCATCCCGCCGGCTATACCGCGAAAAAGATTGAGCTTGAAGACACCGAGGAAGTTGAGGCCGAAGAAGACCACGACCGCGCCGGTGATGAGGTTGACGGCCGTCTGCCAGCGCTGCAGGAAGCCGCCCAGCGTCCCGGCCAGCGCGCCGAGCAGGACGAAGACGGCGGTGAAGCCCGCCACAAAGCCGAGTGCGTTTTTAAGCGTCTTCCCCGCCGTCTGTTGCTCCCCGCCGGCAAAATAGGAGACGTAGACCGGCAGCATGGGCAGGAGGCAGGGCGAGATAAAGGTGATGATGCCTTCAAGGAAAGCGATAAAATATTGCATAAATTACTCCGTTTCGTATTCCGCATACACCTCGGCGAAGCGGTGTGGGTAAAACTCTACCGTTATTATACACCACCCGCGCTGCAAAGTCAACGTCTCTTTACAAACCGCACGATCTGTGGTATACTATCCCCAACCCATTGCGAAAGGAGAGTCTCACATGATCCGCCCCATCAACCGCGACCCTATTCTGCTGGCGCAGAAATCGCTCCCCGCGACGGCCGACAACCTCGATACCGCCGCAGATCTGCTCGACACCCTCACTGCTCACCGCGACGGCTGCGTCGGCATGGCCGCCAACATGATCGGCGTCCTGCGCCGTATTATTGTCTTCGACGACAACGGCAGCTATACCACCATGCTCAATCCCGTCATCCTCAAGCAGTCGGGTGCCTACGAGACCGAGGAAGGCTGTCTGTCCCTCGACGGCGTGCGCAAGACCAAGCGCTGGCGCTCGATCAAGGTGCAGTACCAGACCGCCGCGATGCAGACCCGCATCAAGACCTACACCGGCTGGACGGCGCAGATCATCCAGCATGAGATCGACCATTGCGACGGGGTGTTGATCTGATCGCCTCCCCCTTGACAAACCGGGCATAATGTGCTATAATCAACACAATTGAATAAGAAAAGCTATGATGGAAAGAGTAGCCCCTGCGGAACAGCCAGAGAGAGAAACACACGGTGGAAGTTTCTTATGGAAAGCAGAGGTGAAGACCGCTCCTGAGCTGCAGCGCCGAAAGCAGAGTAAGCGCTGCCGTATTCCTGCGTGAAAGGATAGGATCTGTTGGGATCTGAAGAGAAAAATCAAGGTGGAACCGTGCATATTTCGTGAGTAGTCTGCACCCTTGACATCGTACAGAACAGCTGTACCGTGTCGCGGGTGCTTTTTCTTATTCAAAATAAAAGAATAGGAGAAAAACGATGAAAGTGATCCACAAAGACGGCAGTGTCGGCATCCTCGAGGGGGCCGACGAATTACAGGTGCTCCGCCACACGGCGGCGCATATTCTGGCGCAGGCGGTGAAGCGGCTCTGGCCGCAGGCGGCCTTCGCCTACGGCCCTGCGACCGAAAAGGGCTTTTCCTACGACGTCGATCTTGGCGGGGCATCCCTCTCGGAGGATGATCTACCCGCCATTGAGGCCGAGATGCGGAGGATTGTCCGCGAAAATCTGCCCATCAAGCCCTTCGTCCTGCCCCGCGCAGAGGCACTCCGGCTGATGGAGGAGCGCCGCGAGCCGTACAAGACCGAGCACATCGCCGATCTGCCGGAGGGGGAGCCGATCAGCTTCTACCGGCAGGGCGAGTATATCGACATGTGCCGCGGGCCGCATCTCACCTACACTAAGGCGCTTCGCGCCTTCAAGCTGACCGGCGTGTCGGGGGCGTATTGGAAGAACGACGCCAACAATAAGATGCTGACGCGGATCTCGGGCACGGCGTTTGCCTCGCAGGAGGAGCTTGACGCCCATCTGCAGCTGCTTGAGGAGGCCGCGCGGCGCGACCATCGCAGGATCGGCCGGGAGATGGAGCTGTTCATGTTCAGCGACGCCGGCCCCGGCTTCCCCTTCTTCCTGCCGAACGGCTTGATCCTGCGCAGCGCTCTGATCGACTACTGGCGGGAGCTTCACACCGCAAACGGATACGCCGAGATCTCCACCCCCATCATGCTGAACCGCAGCCTGTGGGAAATGAGCGGCCACTGGGCGCACTACAAGGACAACATGTATGCCACGCAGATCGACGGGGAGGACTTCTGCATCAAGCCGATGAACTGCCCGGGCGGCGTGCTGGTCTATGCGAGCCGGCCGCACAGCTACCGCGAGCTGCCGCTGCGCATCGGCGAGCTGGGGCTTGTCCACCGCAATGAGCTGAAGGGGACGCTGCACGGGCTCTTCCGCGCCCGCTGCTTTACGCAGGACGACGCACACATCTTCATGCGCCGCGATCAGATCACCGATGAAATCGCCGGCGTTGTCCGGCTGATCGACACGGTCTACGCGAAGTTCGGCTTTTCCTACACGCTGGAGCTTTCCACCCGGCCCGAGAACAGCATGGGCAGCGACGAGGACTGGGCGGCGGCGACCAACGGGCTGAAGGGGGCTCTTGATCTGCTCGGCCTGCCTTACGCGATCAACGAGGGGGACGGCGCGTTTTACGGCCCGAAGATCGACTTCCACCTCCGGGACAGCCTCGGCCGCACCTGGCAGTGCGGCACGATCCAGCTGGACTTCCAGCTGCCGCAGAAATTCGACCTCACGTACACCGACGAAAACAACCAGAAGCAGCGCCCGATCATGCTCCACCGCGTCTGCTTCGGCTCCATCGAGCGCTTCATCGGCATCCTGACCGAGCATTTCGCGGGGAAATTCCCGGTGTGGCTCGCGCCGGTGCAGGTCAAGGTTCTGCTGCTCTCGGACAAATGCGCGGCATACGGCCGGCAGGTCTGCGATGCCCTGCGGCAGGCGCAGGTGCGCTGTGCGCTGGACGACCGGCGGGAGAAGATCGGGTACATGATCCGCGAGGCGCAGGTCGTCGACCGCGTGCCCTACATGCTGATCCTCGGCCAGAAGGAGGCCGAGAGCGGCACCGTCTCGGTGCGCAGCCGCGACACGGCCCAGACCGAAACGATGACGCTGGCTGCCTTTACCGAACAGATTACAGCGGAAATTGCGCAAAAGGTCTGACTGCGGCCGATATTGTGGTATAATCAATTATCCCACACGAAAGCACATTGTGACCCGGGATGGAGCGCGGCTCTTCCCCTGCGCCGTCTGGAAAGGGGGACTCACCGCCGGCGGCAAGGCTGCCGGCGCGCGCTGCCACGCCAACCGCGATTACACGAACTCGGCCCGCGAGATTCTGATGACCCGCGTCACCGAGGCCGACATCCTCGCAGGGCGGCTCGTCACGCCGGGGAGCCGGCTGAAGATGATCGTCAGTCGGCTTGGGCGGCGGGAACAAAATTGAGCACAAAAGAGAGCAGTTCACATTGAACTGCTCTCTTTTGGTTATGCGTTCGCCTCGACCGGGATCCAAACCTCGAAGTACCGATTCTTCTTCCGCAGATCGTGATCGGTCCACAGATGCAGAACCTCGATGGCCAGGTCGCTCTTCTGTCTGTACCCGGACGACGGCAGCCAGGCGTCAAAGATCAGCTCGAACAGCCGCGGGAACTCCTCCCAGGCAACGACGCCGCATTCGCTTCTGAAGGCCGCGTATGTTCCAGCGGGAAGGCGGAATGTCTCCAGCGCGTGCGTTTTGACGTCGGCTTTTTCCCGGGCGATCATGTATCTGCCGTCCTGCCAGACGCCGTACCAGACCCCGTCGTAGGCCGTGCTGCCGGGCTGGTTCCAGCCCCCTTCGCAGAGCTGACCCGGCACGTCGTCACAGTCGTTCGCCCACATGGAATGGCGAAGCTCCTCGCGGGTGCGGTAGCCCTGTCCTTCGTATTGTTTCGATACGCCGTAGAGTTCGGTCTCGTCAAGCTCGATGATGCGAAAATCCATTTCTTTTGCTCCCTTGATGATGATGTGGAAGGAAGCAGGCGGATATACCTTGAGCGAGCCGCCGCTCCGGCGGCAGACCGACGGTGTGATCCCGTGCTGGCGGGCGAAGGCCCGCGAGAAGGCCGCCGCGCTGTCATAGCCGTATTTGACGGCGATGTCCACGATCGGCGTCCTGCTCTGCCGCAGGTCGTCAGCCGCGAGGGTCAGGCGGCGGCGCCGGACATACTCGGTCAGCGTCATGCCGGTCATGTAGCTGAAGAACCGGGCGAAGCTGTCTGCCGTCACGCAGGCGATCCCGGCAGCGGTGTCAAGGTCGAATTCTGCGCACAAATTCGCCTCGATGTACGCGACCGCCGCGTTAAGCTGGTTCAGCATATTCATCTGTTTCACCTCCCGCATATAGCATATCAAAAAAGCGCACGCAGTGTCTGACTTTTCCCGGGCGAAAACAGCAGCGCGCGGCTCAGCCTAACTTCTCCCAGTCGCCGGGGTAGGCCTCGAGCGACGCCCGGATCGCGCGGAATTCGGGGGTGTCGCGGACGAAGTCGTAGCGCTTTTTCTCCATCGAACGCAGCACCGCAGCAGCATTGTTCTCGGTGGAGGTGGTCGAGAAGCCTCCCTCCCGTCTGCCGCGCAGGACGAGTGAGGTGTTGACGAACTCCTCCTCGCCGCATTTGGCGAATTCCATAAAGCCGATGGCGTGCTCGGCCTCACGGCGGAGGTGCTCGAGCGCTTTTTTCGCGTCGCCACGGTCGGCATAGTAGTCGGCCAGCATATCCTCGGAATTTTGGAGGCGGGTGTGGTAGAAACCGAAATCGCCGTCGGCGAAGATGAGGTGATAGAGGGCGATGACCGTCTCGTTCACCTGCGCCAGCTCATCGCGGGTGTAACGCTTCTGTCCGCTATCATCGGCGACATTTTTGGTCATGCGTGCTGTCATGATGTTCAGTGCGCTGACGATAAGGCTCTGGCAATGGTCGATCTGCTTGTCACCCCGATAAACATGGGTGGCGATAACCTCGCGGCTGGTGTAAAGCGTGCCCAGCTCATCCAACAGCTGCTCTGCCCGTTCGTTGTTTTCGTCGCTGTAAATGAAGCAGAGCTTCTGGATGGCACTCTGGCGGAAGCCGATCTTGGTGCATTTTTCCAACATGCGCTCGCCGATGGCGATGGCGGCGGCTTTGTGGTCGGTGTCGCTGCGCAGAGTATAGTGGTAGTGCAGCGCACAGTTCATCAGCCGATCACTGTCGGGGTACTTGGCCAGCCCCCGCTCAATGATGGCCAGCGCCTCTTCGGTGTAGCCGCGGTCACCGGAATGAGAAGCTTCCTCGATGATGGCGTCGATCTCGGCCGTCTTACGCTCGAGGTTGACCGAAAACAGCTCGTCGGCTGAGATGTCCAGCACCGAGCAGAGGGCGGGGATCAGGGTGATGTCGGGCATGGTCTTCTCGGTCTCCCACAGGCTGACCGCCGAGACGCTGACCCCCAGCAGCTCGGCCAGGTTCTCCTGCGTCATGTCCTTCGCGCGGCGGCGGGTACGGATGGTGTTGCCGATATTCATGGTGTATCTCCTGTTCGGTTGAATTTCAAAAGCGCTTTTGTTGTCTCTATTATACCGAAGATCGGCGCAGAACACCAGAGAGCATTCTTCACAAAAAATTCGAGTGCCGCTCAAATTCCCTGTGCCGCTGGCGGTAGGCCCGCGGCGAGTCACCGTAGCGGCGGGTGAAGCACCGCGCGAAGTAGAGGGGGTCGGCAAAGCCGCACAGCCCCGCGATCTCGCCGATGCGCATGTCGGTACAGCGCAGCATGGTCTCGGCGTTGCCCAGGCGCAGCTCGTTGCGGTATTCGATCGGGCTCTGCCCGGCCCACTGGCGGAAGCACTGGTAGAAATAGGCCTCGCTGAGCCCGCAGAGGGCTGCGTATTTCTCAATCCGCTCGCTGCGGTTCCACTCACTGCGCAGGGCCTCGACGCCGAGGCGGATGGGGTAATAGGGCGCAGGCTGGCCCGATTCGGCGGCGTTGAGAGCATCGAGCAGGGTGAAAAGCTCGGCTTTGCGCTGCAGCAGGCCTCGCCGCTCGTACAGGCGCGCGAAGAAGGGCACGAACCGCCCGTCGGGTGCGCGGGTGAGGATCGTGACCGCGTCCCCAAGCCGCAGCGGCGCGCCGGCCTCGTCGGTCAGGCGCAGATTGACGGTGTAGGTGTCGATGCCGTTGGCCGTCCCGCCCTCGACGCTGACGCGATAGCAGAGCCCCTGCGGGATGTACACGATATCCCCTATCTTCGCCGCCACCGGCTCCCCGCCGACGGGACAGAAGCTGACACGGATGTCGGTGCAGACGCAGAAGAGCGCACTGCACGGGCGCGGCGTTTCGGCATAAAGCGCGAAGCGCTTGCGGCTCACCCACGACTCGGCAAAGACCTCGATCCCGGCGATGTTCACCTCGGTCTCGCTCAGCGCGGCGAGCGTGATCTCGCGCATGGTCATCCCTCCTTTGCGTTACGCGCGGTTGAGCGCGTCCATTTCTTCATCGGTGAGGGTAAGGTCGACCCCGCGCAGGCTGTCGAGGAAGTGTTCGACCCTCGATGAGGCAAACAGCGGAATGACGCGCGGAAAGCCGGCGCAGCGGTGGAGATTGGTCATCCACGCTACGGCGAGCGCGCTGGCCGAGACGCCCTTCTCGGCGGCCATGCTGCGCAGGAAGGCGAGGCGGTCGCCGGCGATGAGGTCGGCAGGCAGGCGCTCGTCGGCGGCGTAGCCGCCCTTGGCGAGGCAGGAGTAGGCGACGAGGGGGATATTCTTGTCGGCAAGATAGCGCAGGCGCTCGCGGCCCGTGGGCTCGTTGAAGCGGGATTTTGGGGGGAGGTCGGCGCGGGGGTGGAGGTAGGTGAAGCGCTGCTGCATGACGGTGAAGGGGGTGCCGCCCTGCGCGGCGGCGGTGGCGTTCGCCTCGGCGAAGCGCCAGGTGTCGTAGTTGCTGCCGCCGAGATGGCGGACTTTGCCGGCGCGGACGAGGCGGTCAAAGGCGGCCATGGTCTCCTCGAGGGGGGTGTCGTAGTCGTCGGTGTGGGCGTAGTAGAGGTCGATGTAGTCGGTGCGCAGCTTGCGCAGGCTTTCGTTGACCCAGTGCTCGATCTGCGCGGCGCGCAGGCCTGCACCCTCGCCGTGGCGGTCGAAGCCGACCTTGGTGGCGAGGATGACGCGGTCGCGGCAGCGGCGCGCTGCCAACCACTCGCCCAGGGTTGTCTCGCTCTCGTCGCCGGTGCCGGCCCAGTGGGCGTAGTTGTTGGAGGTGTCGATGAAGCTGCCGCCGGCGTCGAGGAAGGCATCGAGGATAGCGAAGGCGGCGTCGCGGGGCGTCGTGGTGCCGAAGTTCATCGCGCCGAGGGCGGCGGGGGAGACGGTGAGGGTGTTGGGGAGGGTGATTTTGTTCATGGGGGTATCTCCTTTGTGTATCTTCCTGGATTTCAGTTTCTGCGGAGCTTTTCGCGCTCCCGCGCGAGGAGGGGGCGGAAACCATCTCAGACGCCGAAGTCTTTCGCCCCCTCCACCCCCACCTTCCTTGGCTAATGCCGATGTTCTTCGTCAGCTGCATGTGGGAACCTTCGGCGCAGCCAAGGAGGTGGGGTGGGTGAGGAGGTCGCCGTCGGCGACCTCCGAGGGCGGGGAGGGAACTTCGGCGTCTGAGATGGTCCCTCCCCGCCCTACCGCGCGGGAGCGCGGAACGATCAGCGGAAACGCTCAATGATGTCATCTTGCAGCCGCTCGCAGATGTCGACGAACACGCCGCTGTAGCCGGTCACGCGGACGCGGATGTCGCGGTGCTGCTCGGGGGCCGCCTGCGCGGCGATGAGGTCGTCGGCCGAGACGGCGGTGACCTGCGCGTGCAGGCCGCCGCGGTTGAAATAGACGGCCAGCAGGGCGGCGAAGAGCGCGCGGCCGGACTCGCCGGCAAACTGCTTCGGGTCGATGTCAAGGTTGAGTGCGCCCGAGAGATAGCCGTCGGCGGGGATGTGCAGCATGGCGTTGAACATGGCGGTCAGGCCGTTCGCGGCGGCGCCGTTGGCCGGGCGGGAGTTCTGCGAGAAGGGCGTCCCCGCGCGGCGGCCGTCGGGGGTTGCGCCGAAGGTCTCGCCATATTTGAGGTGCCAGGTGTCGCTCTGCATGCAGGGGACCAGGAAAAGCCCCATCTCGCGCAGGTAGGGCGCGTTCTTCTCGGCAGTCAGTTCAGCCGCGCGGCGGGCGAGGCGCTCGACGTGTGCGTTTGAAGCGGGATCGTCACTGCCGTAGCGCGGCACAGCGCGGATGCGGGCCAGCGTGGCCTCGTGGCCAACAAAATCGGCGTCGACGGCGGCCAGCAGCTCACGCAGGGTCAGGGCATGCTCGGTGAAGACAAGCCGGTCAATGACGGTGAAGCAGTCGGCCACAGTGCCGAACATCTGGAAGGGCATGAGATCAAACTTGTACTTCGCCCCCGCCGCGAAGCACTCGCCCTGCTCGATCGAGCGGGGGAAGAAGCAGTCGCCGAAGGTGGCGACTGCGGCGGGACGCCGCTGGCGCACGGCGATGTCGTGCGCGCAGTGGGCGAGCTTGCGGTCGATGAAGTCGGCCATCCGGGCAAAGAAGCCGTCGTAGATCTCGTCCATGGTGACCGTCTCTCGCCCGGCCAGCTCCCGCAGGACGAGCATCAGATCCTCCGGCCAGCTGTGGGGGGCGTTGGTGCGGAGGTAGGGGATGCAGAGGGCGCGGCGCTCATCGTCGTCGCGGTAGGCGAAGAAGTGCTTCGACTTCGGCCCGCCCTGCACCCATGCGCTGTCGGGGCCGGGCGTCGGCCAGTTGCAGCCGAAGTGCGCGTACTGCCGCGCGTCGGCCTCGGGGATGCCGAGCCGGGCGTAGGCGGCGAGCATATCCGCGTCGTTGTAGTACATCAGCGACGCGCTGGCGAGCGACTTTTCGGTAAACGTCCGCCACAGCGCGGGGTGATCGCGGTCAAGGCCGGGGGAATAGCGCACAACGACAACCGGGTTCTTGAAGGCCGGCTCGATGGCCTCGGCGAAGAGGTAGGTCAATTCGTTGACCGCATCCTTCCCGGCGTCGTCGGTGCCGGCGAGGAGCAAATACTGCGGCGCGTCGAAGTTGCAGATGCGTTCAAAGGTGGTGCTGTTCTGTGCGTCCCCGACCTGATGCTCGCCCCGGCCCATGATAAGGTTGTGCTTACAGTAGTAGTCGGCGATCCACGCCTTGGCCTCGTCGCGGGTGATCCGGCCGGCGGCCAGATCGGCTTTGTAGAGGGGCCAGAGCAGCTGATCCAGCCGCCCGACCGTCAGGGTTGGGTTGGGCGTGATGTAGGCGCAGTCGATGAGGGTGATGATCCACAGCAGCTGCAGGGCCGAGCGGAAGTCACCCGGCCTCTCGGCGGCGCCCCGGCGCAATGCCTGTGCCGTCTCGCCGAGGCCTGCCGCCTCGGCGGCGTCGGCATAGCGCAGCATGTAGGCCGTGATGGTGTCGTAGATCTCGATCAGCGCGCGCAGAAAGGTGCATTTTTCGGGATCGGTCTGCCGGGTCAGCGATGTTTCGGCCTTTGCCCGCATGCCGGGCAGGCCTTCGGCGAGGACAAAGTTCCAGTCATAAGTGCAGTGTCCCGAGCCGAGGAAAACCCGCCCTTGCGGGCAGTCGGGATGCTTGCGGTAGGCCTGGAAAGCGGCCTCCTCCGCGTCGGTCAGCGCGCGGTCGACACAACGGCCGGCGATGCGGTCGTGCGGCTCGACGGGGACTGAGACGCGGGCGAGCAGGGCCGCAAGAAAGCGGGCGAAGCGCAGCGGCTGGGGCAGCTCGCGCCCGGTGGATTTGGTCTCGTCGAGGATGGCGATGCGCTCGGCGCTGGTCGCGAAGAGGGGCTTGTCGGTCAGCGCCGCCTTGGCCTCGGCGATGCTTTGCTTGAGTCGTTCCATGCAGACCTCCTTTAGAGTGCGTTCATGACGATGATGCCGCCGAGGGCCACGAGCGAGCCGAGGACGGTGCGGGGCGTGATGCGCTCGCCGAAGAAAATGGCGGAATAGAGGTTGACGGTGATGAGACAGCCTCCTTTGAGGACGGGGTAGAGAATCTGCGCCGGCATGCCGAAGTCGCCCGTGGCGATGGTCTGGCAGTAGGAAGCGGCGAAGAGACAGAAGGCCATGACGGCGATGTAGGGTAGGGGGTGGCGGAGCTTCTGCCAGAGGCTGCGCCCACAGCTGGCGGCCTCGCCGCCGGTGCGCCGTCGGGCGAGGATGCGCACGGCGAGGATGACAGCCAGCGCCAGCGTGGTAAAGAGATAGGTGTAGAAGTGGTAGACCGACTTTGAGACGGCAGTGCCGGTGAAATAATCGGTGCCGGGGGTGTAGAAATATTTGTACAGCTGCTGGGAGAAGGAGACCAGCCCCTCACCGGCCGAGGCGAAGATCAGCAGGACGATGCCGCCGGCGCTTCGCTTGGCCGACGCAGGCTTTGCGCCGCCGGCCAGCAGGGCGGTGGCGGCGAGGATGATGGCGAAGCCGATCATCTTGGGCAGTGAGATGGCCTCGCCGAAGAGGATGGCGCAGAGGACGGAGGGGAGCAGCGAGCCGATGGTCAGGGTGACGTCAACCAGTAACATGGTGTTCTGCTGTATGGCCAGCATCCAGCCGACAAGAAAGGCGGCGTTGCTGAGCCCCCCAAGCAGAGCGATGGCGGCCATGCCCCAGTCGATACCCAGTGCCAGCTCGCCGGTCTCGAACGGGAGCAGGATGAAAGAGATGACGATGCAGAAGAACATGCGGACAAGGGTGAAAAGATAGGGATCGTCGGGGTGAGCGACGTCCATGCTCGTTTTTTTGCCGCAGTAGCCCTTGACGGTCAGAAACAGCAGTGCGAGCGCAACAAACCAATACATAAGCAAATACCTCACAGGTGGATTGTCACCATTATAGCAAAAAAAGTCCCGCGCGGCAATGCACGATCACAAAAAAATATGGATTATTCTCTACTTTTTTATCATCCTGCCGCGATCAACGCAGGGGTACGCTGTCATACACGCAGAGAATTTTTGGCCCGAGGCACCGCGCCGATAATCAATTTGTTCCGATCATACGCAATTTTATAAATTGATTTTTCGTTAAAAAATTGACTTTCCCTGCCGGATGTGCTATAATATAGCCAAATCAAAATTCCACAAAGGAGTACATCAAAATGGCAAATTCCTGGCTTAACCTCGAAAACAAAGTCGTCATCGTGACCGGCGCCGCCAGCGGCATCGGCTACGCGGTGGCAGAAGAATTCCTCGCCGACGGCGCAAAGGTCGTCGCCTGCGACCTCCGCGACGAGGCGCCCGTATTCGCCGGCGCCACCGCCGACAACTATCTCTACGTCAAGACCAACGTCACCTCGCACGCTGACGTGGCTGCCATGGTCAAGAAGACGGTCGACACCTTCGGCACCGTTGACGTTCTCGTCAACAACGCCGGTATCAACATCCCCCGCCTGCTGGTCGATGAGGCCGGCCAGTACGAGCTCGACGAGGCCGTCTGGGACAAGGTCATGAACGTCAACCTCAAGGGTCTCTTCTTCTGCTCGCAGGAGGCTGTCCGCGTCATGAAGGCCAAGGGCAGCGGCGTGGTCATCAACATGTCCTCCGAGTGCGGTCTGGAAGGCTCCGAGGGCCAGAGCGTCTACGCTGCCACCAAGGCCGGCGTCAACGCCCTCACCCGCTCCTGGGCAAAGGAGCTGGGCCGTCACGGCATCCGCGTGGTCGGCATTGCGCCCGGTATCCTCGAGGCTACCGGTCTGCGCACCATCTCCTACGAGACTGCGCTTGCCTATACCCGCGGTATCACGGTCGATCAGCTCCGCGCAGGCTACTCCAAGACCGGCACCACTCCCATGGGCCGCTCGGGCAAGCTGAGCGAGGTAGCATCGGCTGTTGCTTTCATGGCCAGCGACAAGGCCGGTTATGTCGACGGCGTCACCCTCAATGTCGCCGGCGGCAAGACCAGAGGCTAAGATCCGCATTTGCGGCAACCAATTCCCGCCTAAAAAGACCGCCCCCGAACCACGGTTCGGGGGCGGTCTTTTGGTCATATGCCGGATGCTCAGCGGCACAGAGACATCGCCTCCGCAAAGCCGATTGGCCATGTTCGCATGAATCGGTGCAGCAGCGTAAACAGATGCTGTGCGGGCGAATCGCTCATCAGTGCTTCGCGGACATCGAGATAGGTGCAGCCGGTCTCATCGGCGAGCTGCTGCAGGCGCGTGTTATATTTGTCCGCTCCGGGTGAATCGGAGAGGATCGAGAGAATATAGATCTTCGCTCCGCAGGCATTATGCAGACGGTAGAGCAGCCATTGATACGCCTCGGCAAAGGCATCCGGGGTGAGCTTCCCGTCGTTGAGCTCTGCATCCCCCATGCTGACAAAGATCCGACTTGGCCTGAGCTCCAGCACACAAGGCTCCAGTACCTCCAGCGCCTCACGGATCGTCAGGCCAGCCATGCTGCGGTTGTAGACCGGCAGCTCCGTGCCGAAATCCTGCGCCAGTTCGGCGAGGGGAAGCCGACTGAGAAAGGTTGAACCGAAGAAAACGATACCGCCCGGACGGGCAATGGTGTTCATTTGACGGAATTGCTGCAGCATGTGGAGCCCCCCGCCTTTTCAATAGATTGAATTTCCGCCCGGCGGTCAAGCCGACGGTTGAGAAAATAGACCGCGATGTTTGCGGCAACAATGATGAAATTGATCAGATACGCAATGAGGACGTAGCTGACCGCCCCGCGCAGCAGCTTGGCAGCAATGCCGGCGATATAACCGACGCAAATGAGCAGGATAAACTGCAGAGACATATGTCTGGCCGAGCGGGCGCGGATATTTTTGATCAGCGAAATCGGCCAGGAAAGCCCAAAGCAGATCAGCATCGCCGCCTCAAGCAATTCGGGAATCTGGGACATGGGTGGATACCTCCTTTTTCTTTGTTGTTATTATACCATTGACAAATGCTAATGTCTAATATATAATATTTATCAAAACAATAACGATAACAGTATAGGAGTTTGCGATGGAGCTTACCCAGATCCGCTATTTTCTTGAGGTCGCATCGACTCAGCACATGACCCGCTCAGCCGAGCGTCTGCATATTGCACAGCCTGCCCTGACCCAGGCCATCCGCCGCCTGGAGCGAGATCTCGGCGTGCCGCTTTTTGCAGCCCGGGGGCGGGGGATCGTGCTGACCGAATATGGCCGCTTCCTGCAGGAGCGGCTCACGCCGCTGATGCAGGAATTGGACGAAATCCCCAGCTTGCTGCAGACAATGGCGCAATTGGAGGAAGCCACCATCCACCTCAACGTTCTCGCCGCCTCGGCACTGGTGACCGAGGCGATCATTGCCTACCGCAAGACCCATCCCGATCTGCATTTCAAGCTTTCCCAGCATGACGATGGTCATCTCTATGATATTGGCATCACCACGCGCCTCTTCTACCAGCCCCCCGAAACCGCAAGCAAGCACATCCATGTTTGCACCGAGCAAATCTATCTGGCCGTGCCGCATGGCCATCCCTTTGCCGCGCGTGCAGGCATTTCACTTGACGAGGCTGCAGATGAGGGCTTCATCTCGCTGATGGGCTCCCGCCAGCTGCGGCATATTTGTGACCGCTACTGCCGTGAGGCCGGGTTTGCGCCGAAGATCATTTTCGAGAGCGACAGCCCGGCAGCGGTACAAAACATGATCGCGGCCAACATGGGGGTGGGCTTTTGGCCGGAATTCACCTGGGGCGCTGTTGACCCACTGCGGGTGGCACTGGTGCCGATCACAGTCCCGCTTTGCCGCCGCGACCTTATCCTCGACTGCCGCCATAACAAAACCGACTCTGCCGCCGTGGACGGCTTCTTCGCGTTTTTGAAGGGATATTTCATGCCGAACGCCAAACCACAGATTTTTTCGACAACTTCCCATTGATGGATTTGTTTTCGCCAAAATATCGCAAAAACCATGACCCTCGATTATGACCGCGCGGCAGTAAGACCGGAGGCTGAACCAAACAAAAAAATCGCTGCCGCAAATGCGGCAGCCCTGCTGATTTCATTCGTTCTGTGTAATCATATACTCCACAATGGTTCTCGTGATGATGAACAGCCCCAGCCGCGAGGTGCTGCCGAACAGGCGGTTCGGCGCGATGCTCTGCGAACAGCCGTAGACCGCGATGTCGGCGACCTCATCCAGCGCCGTCCCCTCAGTCAGGCAGCAGACCGCCACTGTCGCCCCCATCTTTTTGGCCAGCTTGGCCCCGATACAGAGCTCGGGCGTTGAATTCCGCACCGACAGGATCACCACAAAGTCGTTCGGCTTGACCAGCAGGTCGAGCCGGCGCATCATCTCCGAGTCGGCAATGGGGTAGACGTTGATCCGCTGGCACTGCAGCTGGAAGGCGAACTCCTCGGCCACCACCGACGTCAGGCCGTTGGCCAGCAGATAGACCACCTCAGCCTCTTTGATCCGCTGCGCGATCCTCAGGATGGCGTCAATGTCGATGCGCTTGATGGTCTCTAAGCACTCGGTATGGGATTTGGAGAGGATTCGGTTCATCTCGTAGGCCTGCTGATCGGTCCGCGCGTCCTCGGTGAGACGGAACTTCATCTCAGACAGCGAGGCGAAGCCACACTTGCGGATGGCACGCGAGACGGTCGAGTTGGACACGAACGCCCCCTCGGCGATATCCGAGATGGACAGCAGATTGATGATGCCCTGCTGGCGGTTGATGTATTCGATCACCGACCGCTCGGCCTCGGACAGCCGCTGGCCGGGCATGCAGATGAGGGTCATGGCAGGCGCCTCCTTCCGTTGCGCTAATTCGATCGCCTCCCGGCGGACTCAGGCCTTGATCTCGACGAGCACCTTGCCGGCGCGGACGTTGGTCCGGGTGCGCAGCTCCTCCTCGACTTCGTCCATCTGCAGCGTGCCGCTGATGAGCTTCTCGGGCTCGAGCGCGCCCGAGGCCAGCAGATCAAGCGCGCGCTGGGTCGTGCGCGGGTTGACGAAGGAGGTCTTGATGGTCAGCTCCTTGGTGAAGGCATCGTAGACCGAAACGGGCAGCAGGTCGGCCTCATCCGCAACGCCGAAGAGCACGACCGTCGCGCCCTTGCCGGCGACGCGGAGCGCCGTCTTCTGCGCCGGACTGATGCCGACGCACTCGATGACGCGGTCGATGTTGGTGGTGGCGACCAGCTCAGCCACAGCGGCCTCGTCGGCGGGGGAGAGGAAACGGGACGCGCCCATCCCAAGGGCGGCCTCGCGCTTAGACTCGTTGGTCTCGAGGACGATGATCTCGCCCGCACCGGCCAGGCGGATCAGCTGAAGCATCATGGCGCCGATGGCGCCGAAGCCGACCAGCGCGACCTTCTGGCCGGGCTGGATAGCGAGCAGATCAATGCCGTGCAGGCAGCAGGAGAGGGGCTCGGCCAGCGCGGCGGCCCTCATATCAACGCCTGCGGGGACGTGGTAGACGTTTTCCACAGGCGCGACGACAAACTCGGCCATGCCCTTGACCACACCGCGGGCATTTTCGCAGAAGCTGGGCATGCCCTTCTGACAGAAGGAGCACTTGCCGCAGCTCCAGTTGGGGTCGACCGTGACCGGGTCGCCGACGGCGTAACCCGTCACACCCTCGCCGACCTCGGCAACATAGCCCGAGATCTCATGCCCCAGCGGAACGGGATACTTGATGGGGTGCGTGTTCTTCTTGCCGTCAAATTTGTGCAGGTCACTGCCGCAGATGCCGCACCACGCAACGGCGACCTTCACCGTGCCGGGCGTGACGGGAGCAACAGGAAAATCGGCCAGCCGCGCGTCGTGGGGGCCGTAAAGTACAACTGCTTTCATGGATGTATCCTCCGATTTGTCGAAATGGAATCAATTCTATTTTTTATTATAGCATACCTTGGCGCGAAAATGTTACCAAAATCGAAAAAAATCAACAGAAAAAGTGAAAAACAAAATCAGGCTCCCTCTCCGAGGGAGGCATGAAGGAGACCAGAGATCAAACAAGGGAAGCCCCGGGGCTTCCCTTGCGGTGATTCAGTTCAGCAGTGCGCGGTCGTTGGCGAACTCCTGCCCGCTGGCCTTCGAGAACTGCTCGAGCAGCATGTCGACGGTGAGGTTCTTCTTCTCCTCGCCGCTGACATCGAAGATAATGCGGCCGGCGTTCATCATGATCAGCCGGTTGCCGTGCGCGATGGCATCTTTCATGTTGTGCGTGATCATCAGCGCGGTCAGCTTTTCCTCGTTGATCAGCTTATCGGTCAGCTCGAGCACCTTGGCCGCAGTCTTCGGGTCAAGGGCGGCAGTATGCTCATCGAGAAGCAGCAGCTTCGGGCGGTTCATGGTCGCCATCAGCAGGGTGACCGCCTGCCGCTGGCCGCCCGAGAGCAGGCCCACACGGGTGGTGAGACGATCCTCAAGGCCGAGGTCAAGCGTTTTCAGCATCTCACGATACTGCTCACGCTCCTTGTTCGTGATGGCCCAGCGGAGGGTGCGGCGCTTGCCGCGGCGCTGTGCCAGCGCGAGGTTTTCCTCCAGCCACATGTTGGCGGCGGTGCCCATCATCGGGTCCTGGAAAACGCGGCCGAGGAAGGCGGCGCGCTTGTACTCGGGCATGGGCGTGACGTCGGTGCCGTCAATGATGATCTGCCCTGCGTCGGGCTTCCAAACACCGGCGATGGCGTTGAGCATGGTGCTCTTGCCCGCGCCGTTGCCGCCGATGACGGTGACAAAGTCGCCGTCGTTCAGCTTCAGATCAAGCCCATTGAGGGCCAGCTTGGCGTTGACGGTGCCGGGGTTGAAGGTCTTCGAGATATTCTTCAGTTCGAGCATTTACTTCGCCTCCTTCTTCTTCGGTCTGGCGAAATACTTCGCTTTCCAGTACGGGACGGCAAGGAAGACGGCCACGACCAGAGCAGAGAGCATCTTGAGGAGGTCAGTGTCAAGGCCAAGCCAGATGACCAGCTGGTACACGATGTAGTAAATCACACCGCCGGCGATGACGGCCAGCAGCTTGAGGGCGAAGTTGGACGTGATCTTGCCGAAAATGGCGTCGCCAATGATGACGGCGGCCAGGCCGATGACGATGGCGCCGCGGCCCATGTTGATGTCGGCGAAGCCCTGATACTGCGCCAGCAGCGCACCCGACAGGGCGACGATGCCGTTGGAGAGGACAAGGCCGAGGATCTTGTTGAAGCTGGTGTTGATGCCCTGCGCGTGGCTCATCTGCAGGTTGCAGCCGGTGGCGCGGACGCCGCAGCCGATCTCGGTACCGAAGAACCAATAGAGCAGCGCGATAATGACGCCGACAACGGCCAGCAGAAGCAGGATCGACTTGCCCCGCTCGAGCTGGGTGACAAGGACATCATAGGTGCGGGCGGACAGACCCTGGTTGGCCTTGCTGTCCATGATCTTGAGGTTGACCGACCAGAGGATCAGCTGGGTCAGAATACCCGCGAGGATGGGCGGTATACCCATGAAGGTGTGGAAGAGGCCGGTCAAAAGGCCGGTCAGCATACCCGCGACCATAGCGACGAGCATAGCGACCCAGACATTGACGCCGGCAATGACCAGCATGGCACAGACGGCCGCGCCGGTGGTGATCGACCCGTCGACCGTCAGGTCGGCCATGTCGAGCAGTTTATAGGTGATATATACGCCGATGGCCATCAGACCCCAGATGATACCCTGGGCGATGGCCCCCGGCAGCGCGTTGAGAAAACTCATGCGTACTGTCTCCGATGTTTATTCAGTTGCCGGTCGATCACTCGATGGCAGTGTAGCCCTCGGGAACGGTGACACCGAGTGCTTCGCAGATGGACTTGTTGTACTTCTTGACGGGGTTCGGGTCGTACTCAATGGCCATGGTGGAGATGTCAGCGCCGTTCTTGAGGATGTCGGCAGCCATCTTACCGGTCTTGTAGCCGATCTCATAGTAGCTGATGGACAGGGTGAAGGTGCCGCAGCCCTTACAGATGCCTTCCTCGCCGGCGAAAACCGGAACCTTCTTGGGCAGGCAGATGTTGTTGATGGTCTCGGTGCAGGAAGCAGCAGTGTTATCGGTGGGGATATAGATCAGGTCGCAGTCGTTGGCGGCCTTCTCTACGATGGTGGCAATGTCGTTGGAGTCAGCAAAGGCGTAGTCGTTGACAGTCAGGCCCTTGCCCTCGAGGTACTCGCGGACGACCTTGACCTGATAAGCCGAGTTGGGCTCAGCCGAGCAGTAGAGCATGCCGACGGTCTTGGCGTTCGGGAAGAGGTCGATCATCATCTGAGCCTGCTCACTGAGGGGAGCGAGGTCGGAGGTGCCCGAGATGTTGCCGCCGACGGTACCGGTGAAGTTCTCGATATTCAGTGCAACACCGTACTCGGTGATAGAGGTGCCGAGAATCGGAATGGTCGTGGTGGAAGCGGCAGCGGCCTGGAGGGCAGCGGTGGCGTTAGCCATGATCAGGTCAACATTCTTCGAAACGAAGTCGTTGGCGATAGTGGTGCACACGGCGGTGTCACCGGCGGCGTTCTGATAGAGGAAGGTCACATTTTCTTCGCCCAGCTCGTCCTTAACGGCCTGCTTAAAGCCTTCGGTGGCGGCGTCGAGGGCGTCATGGGTGACCAGCTGGCTGATACCGATGGTGTAGGACTTCTTCTCGCCGCAGGCGGTAGCCGAAAAGGCGACGGTGACGAGCATCGTCAGGGCAAGTGCAAGCACGAGAGCTTTTTTGAGGGTCTTCATAGCATGTACTCCTTTGATGTGTTCAATTGATTTTGCAAATGCGTCTGTTGCATTTGCAAACTTCTGATGAAAATTTTCAATTTTTCATCGGTGTAGTCATTATTATACATCTATACGCCCCAAAAGTCAAGGCTTTTTCGTCAAATCCGCAAAGAAAAAATTTTCATTTCCTTCACAATTTCCGGTTTGCACCGGTCATTTGCGCATCATCGCCATCCGCCTCACCGGCCCGGGCCAGCGCACGATATTCAGATGGGGTCAGGCCGGTGAAGGTCTTGAAAGTCTCACGGAAATAGGTGGGCGAGTGAAAGCCGTTCTCGGCCGCAATGTCGTCAATTGAGCGGTCGGTGGCGCGCAGGGCCTGCGCCGCCCGCTCAACGCGGAACTCGTTGCGGAGCCTGACCGGCGTCGTGCCCAGCTCCCGCCGGAAAAGATGATAAAGCCGCGACTCGCTGACGCAGACCCGGGCGGCCAGCGCGCCGATGTCGAAGTCGGCGGCGCAGTTCTGCTCGATGTACGCAGCCGCGTCGAGCAGAGCAGGATTGTGCTTCACCGGCGGCTCGGCGCGCAGGTGGGGGAGCACATCGGCGTAAAAGCCGTAATAGAGCCCGATGGCCCGCACGCGGTCGACGCGCTGCTCAGTCGCGAAGAGGTCGAAAATCTGCCGGAAGATCGCCTCAGTCTCGGAAGTGGAAAGCGCGTCGATGCGCTGGATGACGTAGCGGTCGGTGTTGGCCAGATCGAGCTTGCGGTTGATGATGTGGAAGTTGAAGAACTCGATCTCAGGCGAGCCGCGCCAGACAGCCGTGAAGCGCTGCCCCTCGGGGATGTAGATCAGCGAGCCCTCCGCGAACTCGAGCGTCCGGCCAAGGGTGTGGACGGCCACCGCCCCGCGCCGGACGAAGACGAAGCTCGTAAATTCCGAGCCGTTGGCGGTGTCGAAATAGTGGGTCTGCGCCATTCGCCTGTGCCCGACATGCAGCTCGGACATGCAGAGCGTTTTTGTGTATATCTTGCTGCTGACAAACATGATTCTCCCTCCAAAAACAGCAGAATTGTTTCGCTATACGGCACTATACCATATTTACAGCCATTTGTCAATATGGTATAATAGCATCAGAGACAAAAACCGCAAAGGAGAATTGTGATGGCAAAGAAAACCGTTCTCATCACCGGCGGCGCGTCGGGCATCGGGCTGCTCTGCGGCCAGTGCTACGCCCGCGAGGGGGCACAGGTCGTCCTCGTCGACTTCAACCGCGAAGCCCTCGACGCCGCTGTCGCCGAGATCGCCGCCTACCCTGCCGATGTCCTCGGCGTCTGCATCGACATCCGCGACTACGACAAGGTCTGCGAGGCCCGCGACGCGGCCGTCGACCGCTTCGGCTCGATCGACATCCTCATCAACTGCGCCGGCGGCGCCGAGACCCGCATCCTCGGCATCAAGGAAGAGTTCAAGGACGCCCCCATCTCGGTCTACGACTTCGGCATCGACGTCAACCTCAAGGGCGCGCTCTACTTCGACCACGCCGTCATGGCGCAGATGGCCAAGCAGATGAGCGGCGTCATCATCCACATGGGCTCGATCACCGGCGCCGAGGGCTGCGCACACAACATCGCCTACTCGGCCTCGAAAAGCGCCCTCATGAACGGTATGACCATCTCGATGGCGCAGTACGGCGCAAAATATAACGTCCGCTGCGTCTGCATCGCCCCCGGCCCCGTCCTGACCCGCCCCGCCATGGCCAAGATGGAAACCATGGTCGGCCGCGCCGCCGAGCCGCAGGAGATCGTCGACATGATCATGTACGCCGCCTCGGACAAGGGCGCCTTCATCAACGGCACCACCATCCTCATCGACGGCGGCCGCAACGCCATGCGGCGGGTGAAGTGAGGGCAGCACCATGACCCACACCCCCACCTTCCTCGGGCAGAATCGCCCGCTCAATACCTGCCTGATCCAGATCGACACCGTCGCCGAAGCCCGCGACCTCGCCCGCAACGGCGCCTTCGCCGGCTGCGACGCCTTCGCGCTCCAGCTGGAGCAGTTCTCGCCCGCCGAGCGCACCGAGAAGAACATCAAGACCATCTTCGCCCAGATGGGCAGCCGCCCGATCTACGTCACCAACTACCGTCGGCACGCCAACGGCGACGCCTCCGATGACGAGCTGCTCGAAGGGCTGCTTGACGCCCGCCGCTGGGGGGCGACTCTGCTTGACGTGATGGGCGACTACTACGACCCGACGCCGGGCGAGCTGACGATGGATCCCACCGCCATCGAGCGGCAGAAGGCGGCGATCGAGCGCATCCATGCCGAGGGCGGTGAGGTGCTGATGTCCTCCCATGTGCTGAAGTTCACCCCCGCCGAGGAGGTGCTGCGCATTGCTCTCGAGCATCAGGCGCGGGGCGCGGACGCGGCAAAGATCGTCACAGCGGCGAACTCCGACGAAGAAGAGCTCGAGAACCTGCGCATCACGGCGTTGCTGAAGAAGGAGCTGGAGATCCCCTTCCTCTTTCTCTCGGGCGGCACGCACAACCAGCGCCACCGCCTCTTCGGGCCGATGTTCGGCTGCGCGATGTGGCTTAGTGTGCCCGAGCATCACCGCCGCTCGACCAAGAGCCAGCCCCTCTGCCGCGCAGTCAGCGATATTGCGCGAGCATTCCCGTGGTGACAACTGCATTTGATTTTATGAAAAACCATACGCAAATTTTTGCGCACAAACGCAACACCCCTGTCATTCTGAGGAGCGAAGCGACGAAGAATCTTTGTCGAAGGAAAAGATCCTTCGCTTCGCTCAGGATGACACGACGAATCGTTTAGCGATCAAGATATTCGTCTGATTTTTCTGAAACCGATAGAAAAGAGGTACCGTCTATGAAAGCCATTCTCGTCAACCCCATCGACAATTCCCTCAGCTGGAGCGACGTCCCCGATCCCATCGTCGGCGCGGAGGACGTGCTCGTCGAGATCCACTACGCCGCCCTCAACCGCGCCGACCTCATGCAGCGCGCCGGCGACTACCCGCCGCCCCCCGGCTGCCCCGACTGGATGGGCCTCGAGGTCGCCGGCTACATCCGCGAGATGGGCCCCGTCGCCCGCGAAAAGTCGTCCGTCCGGCGCGGCGACGCCGTCTGCGCCCTGCTGGGCGGCGGCGGCTATGCCGAGTACGTCAACGTCAAGTACGACATGCTCATGCCCGTCCCCGCAGGCGTGTCCCTCTGCGAGGCGGCGGCCATGCCCGAGGCCTTCTGCACGGCCTATCTCAACCTTTTCCGCGAAGCGGGCGCCAAGCCGGGCGAAACGCTGCTGATGCCGGCCGGCGCGAGCGGGCTCGCGTCTGTGACCATCCCCATGGCGAAGGCCTTCGGCCTGCGCGTCATCACCACGGTGCGCACCGCGGCGCAGGCCGAGGCCATCGCACCGCTGGGGGCTGACATCGTGGTCAACACAAGCGGGGAAAACCTGCTCAACGTGCTGAAGGCCCAGCTCGAGGCCGGCACGCCGGTCGACATTGCCATCGACTGCCTCGGCGGCAGTACGGTCGGCGATGCCATGCCCTATCTGGCGCGCGGCGCGCGCTGGGTGATGATCGCCGCGCTGGCCGGGATGAAGACCGAGGTCGACCTCAAGACAGTCTACGTCCGCAACGTCCGCCTGATCGGCAGTACACTGCGCTCGCGCGCCCCCGAATACAAGGCGGCGCTGATCGCTGACCTGGTCAAGATCGTCTGGCCGATGGTGGAAGCAGGCAAGGTCCGCCCGACCATCTACCGCGTTCTGCCCATCACCGAGGCGGAGGCGGCACACGACATCCTCGCACGCGGCGGCCACAACGGCAAGGTCGTGCTGCAAATCAGATAAGGAGGCATCACCATGCAAAACAAACAGATCATCTTCACCGCCCCCGGCGTCGCCGAGCTGCTCGACAACGAGATCAAAGCCCCCGGCGCGGGGGAAGTCCTCGTCGAGACCGTCTACTCCACCATCAGCGCCGGCACCGAGCGTGCCAACCTCGCCGGCGACCCGAACGTCAGCACCTCCCGCCGCTCGGTCGGCCGCCCCGTCACCTTCCCCCGCACGCTCGGCTACTGCTCGTCGGCCATCGTCCGCGAGGTAGGCGAGGGCGTGACGAAGGTCAAGCCCGGCGACCGCGTCGCCGTCTCGTGGGGCAAGCACAGCCGCTATCAGGTGCGGGGCGAGGTCGACATCCACCCCCTGCCCGAGGGCATCACCATGCGCGACGCGGCCCTCGGCCTGATCGCCACCTTCCCGATGGCGGCCATCCGCAAGTGCCGTCTCGAGATGGGTGAGTCAGCCATCGTCATGGGTCAGGGCATCCTCGGCCAGCTGGCCGTGCAGCTGCTGCGCGCGGCCGGTGCGGTGCCGGTCATCGCCGCCGACCCGGTCGAGGCCAAGCGCGAGATGGCGCTGGCACTGGGCGCTGACTATGCCCTCGACCCCTTCGCCGACGATTTTGCCGACCGCGTCCGCGCCATCACCGGCGGCGGCGTGAAGGTGGCCATCGAGGTCACCGGCAACGGGAAGGCACTCGATCAGGTGCTCGACTGCATGGCCCGCTTCGGCCGCGTGGCGCTGCTGGGCTGCACGCGCGACTCCAACTTCACCATCGACTACTACCGCAAGGTGCACGGTCCCGGCATCACCATGGTCGGCGCGCACACCATGGCCCGCCCCAGCCACGAATCGTCCCCCGGCTGGTGGACGACGGCCGACGACATGCAGGCCGTCTTTGCACTGGCGGCAGGCGGCCGCATCCGCCTCGAATCCATGGTCGAGGAGACCCACTCCCCGGCCGAGGCGACCGAGATCTACGCCCGCCTGATGCGGGAAAAGGCCTTCCCCGTCGTGCAGTTTGACTGGGGATTGATCAAATAATCATACAGCAAAGCAGTGAACTCCCTCCGTCGCTTCGCGACAGCTCCCTCGGAGAGGGGGCCTTAATGTTACATGTCAAAAGGAGCCCACACCATGAAAAAAATCCGCATCGCGCAAGTCGGCACGGCGCACGACCACGCCGGCGTCACCTACGCCAGCCTGCGCCGCCTGACCGACGACTTCGACGTCGTCGGCATCGCCGAGCCCATCGCTGAACATACCGCAAATCTGCAGAAGAAATTCTACCTTGACACCCCTACCTATACCGTCGACGAGCTGCTGGCCATGGACGACCTCGACGCCGTCGCCATCGAGACCGACGAGGAATACGCCACCGAATATGCCCAGCTGTTCGCCGATCGGGGCGTGGCCGTCCACCTCGACAAGCCCGGCTCCCACGGTCTCGAGCGCTTCACGCACCTGGTCGGGACCCTGCGCGCGAAAAATCTCCCCCTGCACATGGGATACATGTACCGTTACAATCCCCTCGTCATCCGTGCCTTCGACGAAGTCGCGGCTGGCCACCTCGGCGAGATCATCGCCGTCGAGGCACAGATGAGCGTCAACCACCCCGACGCCAAGCGGGCGTGGCTGGGCAAATACCCGGGCGGGATGATGTACTTCCTCGGCTGCCACCTCGTCGACCTGATCTACCGCCTGCAGGGCGAGCCCGACGAGGTACTCCCCATGAACACCCGCACCGGGCGGGGCGGCGTGACCAGTGAGGACTACGGCTTCGTGGCCTTTAAGTACCCACACGGCGTCTCATTCGCCAAGGCCCACTCGGGCGAGTACAACGGCTTCGAGCGCCGCCAGCTGGTCATCATCGGCACAAAGGGCACCATCGAACTCAAGCCCCTCGAGAAAAAGGCCGAGGGCGGGCAGATCACCCTCGGCGCGTACACACACACCGGCAACGAGGGCAACATCTGGCGGGACAGCGCGGAGCGCTGGGAGACCGCGCCCTACGACCGCTACGACGCCATGATGCGCGAATTCGCCCAGCTCTGCCGGGGCGAGATCACTATGGCCGACCGCCCGTGGGGCTATGACTACGAAATCGCGCTGTTCAGACTCGTCATGCGCGCCTGCGGTGCCGAGTGAGGTGAAAAATGAAGCAAATCCGCATCATGTTCGTCTGCCACGGCAACATCTGCCGCAGCCCCACCGCCGAATTCGTCCTGCGGGACATGGTCCGCCGCGCGGGGCTTGACGACCGCTTCACCATCGCCTCCAGCGCAACCAGCGCCGAGGAGATCCGGGGCGGCATCGGCAAGACGGTCTATCCCCCGGCCGCCGCCGAGCTGCGCCGCCACGGCATCGACTGCACGGGCAAGCGCGCCGTCCAGCTGCGGGCGGACGACTACGATCAATACGACCTCTTCATCGGCATGGACAGCGCGAATCTGCGCAACATGTACCGCATCCTCGCCGGCGACCCCGAGGGCAAGATCCGCCGGCTGATGGACTACACCGACCGGGGCGGCGACGTGGCCGACCCGTGGTACAGCGAGCGGTTCGATGTCGCCTACCGCGATATCGAGGACGGCTGCGCAGGCCTGCTGCGAACGCTGACAAAGTAAAAAAGGTTGGAGGCCATCGGTCTCCAACCTTTTTGGTTTCTCCAGGCTCCTCCCCCTTACTTAAAGATCCGCTTCAGCGCCGTCGCGGCCATGAAGTGATCGTGATACCGCTCCAGCTCGTACTCATAGCGGCCAAACGCGTTGCTGAAGGCCGTGTAAGCCTCGAGAGCCTCGGCCGTCTTGCCCTCCGCCAGCAGCGCCAGCGGCTCGCAGATACCCTTGCAGTACTCGCCATGCCGCAGCAGCAGCTTGGCCGTGACCGTCTGCACACGGTAGGGATGGCTGAGGCTCAGCTTTTCGGCAAACCCATCCACGATCGCCGGAATGCCGCGCAGATCGGCCGCGTGCGCGGGAGCGTAGCGCTTGCCCCGCTCGGGATCGGCCGAGCGCTCGCCCTCCATCCAGGCGAAGTCGAATGCCGCACTCAGCCGCTCGAGGTAAGCGACAACCTCGCGCCAGCCCTCGCCGACAGCGTGCGAGAAGTAGTCCTCGACCAGCGCATCGAACTCGACAGTCGGATCAAACAGCGTCCCGGCATAGATATACCACAAAAATCCGCAGGGGAAGAAGGCACGCTGCGAGCCGTCCTCGATCAGGCCGCCGTGGCCGTGGTGGTGGTAGCCGCGGATGTCGCCGTGAATGACCCGCGCCAGCGCCATACAGCCGGGATCGTAGGCCTGATGCAGCCAGAAGTGATACTCATAGACCAGCGTCGGGCAGTCGGCGAATTTGCGCCAGTTCTTGGCGTGGACAAGGTACTCGCCGATGCTGGGGCGGTGGTTCTTGTTGAGCACAAAGGGCGTGACCTCGACGTCCGAGAGGTCGGTCGGCACCGAGGTGACGTAACTGCGCGAGATGGGCGCAACCAGCATCGAGAAGCGGTCGGAATTGCGCAGGTGCTCGGTGGTCGGCTCCCAGGTGGTGTCGGTGTAGCAGATAAAGACAATGCGGGTAGCGAGGCCGGCGGCAGTCAGCGCCTCGTCGATCTCGCCCATGAGCATCATATACCAGTCAGACGGCGTCTTCGCGCGGCAGGCGTCACATTCGCAGTGGTTGTTCGACGCATCGGCCAGCCAGACGTGGAGATAGTCCACATTCCGTGCGCGGTCGGCATAATCGGCAATGTAGTTGGCCACGCGGCGGCGGGCATCGGGGTTGGACATGCAGAAATTGGTGTTCAGCGCGACGCCGCGGAAGAGCTCGCGCCTGCCGTCCAGCTGAGCTACATACTGGCGCACATCTTCGGGAATGGCATTGACATCGTCGGTCGCCACCCAGCCGTCAGCCGAGCGAATGCCGAAGGGCTCGGCCGTCCAGCCATGACCCATGTCGTGGAACTGCAGGCCGCGCAGGGCGATCTCGGCCTCGCACTGCCGCTTCCACTGCATAATCATGTCGTCCGTCACCGGCTCAGGCGCACGGTTGGGGTTGTATTTGTGGTTGTAGTAGCTGTCATAGTAACAGCGGGGGTTGTCGAACTCGAGCATGTAGACGTTCATGCCCAGCTTAGGGGTAAAATCAATGGTCTCGAGCATAGCCTGCTGGCTCTCGGCCCCCTCGTTGCACTGGCCGCGATACCGACAGCCAGCCATCTGATGGAAGGAAACCGGCTTCACCTCGGCCACAGGGATAAACTCACCATCGACACCGGGATAGAGCCACCGGCACCCGTTCTCGCGGAGATAGCGGTAAACGGCCTGCAGCACACTGCGCGGGTTGCTGCCCGCGATGATGCCCCCCATCGCGTCGGTGTCGATGTGGAGGATGTCGTCAAGCCCGACATTGTCAGCCTCGTCGGTGGACAGGCCAAAGTCGGCCATCACACCGAGGCGGAAGGTCACAAGCCCCGCCTCCGCCGCACCCTCGCGCAGGACAGCGATCTCACCGCAGCGCGGCATCATCATGCGGAGGTACTTTTTGAGCTCGCCCGCCGCGAAATCGACGGTCTGGTGGTCAGTGGTCTTGATAATCTGGTATCGCATGGTGGGTCTCCTTTCGTTATCGAAGATGATTTTCGTTGCAGCGCTGTTTTCCGCGCTCCCGCGCGCAAAGGGCGGGGAGGGACCATCTCAAACGCCGAAGTTTCCTCCCCGCCCTCTTCCTGCCTGGCGGCAGGAATTCACCCACCCCACCTCCTTGGCTGTGGTCTCGCTACCCCCTCCCAGGGTAGCTCCCCCTCGGGGCGCAGCCGGCCAGCCAAGGAGAGGGTGGTGCCGGAGGGGGGAACTTCGGCGTTTGAGATGATCCCCCCTCCGGCTCGCGCGGGAGCGCGAAACGGTTTGCGGAAACGCAAAACTCACATATACTCTACCACATCAATCCCCGCCATCGGCAGCAGGCGCGTCAAGAGGATCCGCGTCTTCATAAACGGATGCCAGCGCAGCCCGGCCTCGAGCAGCTCGGGCGTGACATTCACCTCGGCGATCTCGGTCGCGCACCCGGCGCGGCGCATCAGATCGTACAGCCGGTCAGCGTCAGGCAGCGTCTCGAGCGCCATGCGCCGGATCTCGGGCCACGCGGCACGCAGCTTCTCGGGCGGGATAGCGTCAGTCAGGGCAATGGCATTGATGCGGTCGACCTCGGCATGCTGCGCCGGGTCGAAAGCGGCGTGGACAGCCTCGACCGTGATGGGGTCGGCGGTCGGCTCGATCGTCTCCACCCGCTCGGCAATATTGCGGTAGACACGGGTCATGATGAGACTGGCCACCCCCACCTTTTTGCCGTGGAAATCAGGCCAGATGCCCCGCATGATCTTGTAGCACTCCCAATAGTGAGACATGGCGTGCTCAGCCCCCGATGCTGGCCGCGACGACGCCGCCAGCTTCATGCACAGCCCAGACAGCACCAGCGACTCCATGATCGCCCCCGCCGCCTCCTCGTCGCAGAGGGGCACGCGGTCGGCCAGCGAGAGCATCTTCTCTACCGCCTCCAGCATCAGATCGGCCACCGCAGGGCAGTAAGGCTTCTCATCGACCAGCAGCCGCGCCACCTTCCAGTCGAAGATGCCGAGGTACTTGGCCACCATGTCGCCGAAGCCCGCCGCCTTCAGCTCGACCGGCGCGGCGGCAAGAATGGCGGTGTCGGCGAGGATGACGTCAGGCTGCACACCCGGCCAGCTGGTCTTGAAGTTGTTGTCGATGATGGGCGCAAGGTCGGCGGCGAAGCCGTCCATCGAGGGAGCCGTCGCGAAGATGGCGAAGGGCTTCGCCTGCGTCTTCGCCGCGACGCGGCAGATGTCGTTGAGCGAGCCGGTGCCGACCGACAGAATGGCATCAACATCGCCGCAGAGTGCCTCAACCTCGCGGACACGGTCAGCGTCAGCGCAGAGCAGATTGGGGTAGGTCAGCCGCTTGAGGCTGAAGCCGGCGGCAGTCAGCGCGGGAAACAGCGGAGCCGCAGCCGCCGTGGTGTTGGCGTCGGCCACCACCAGCAGACGCTGGCCGAAGCCGTTTTCGCGCAGGATCTCACCCACGCGCCCGGCCACGCCGTGGCCGATCTCGACGGCGCGCATGGCAAAGGTATGTACCTCGCCGCAGGGGCAGTTTTCAAGGCGTTTCAGAATCGCTTGCAGGTTCATGGTATGCTCCTCTCTCAGTCGACCGTGACGCCCATGCTGGCATAGACATTTTCAAGCGTCTTGTCGGCGGCCTTCTTGGTCTTGGCAATGATGGTCGAGAACTGGTTCTGACCGTTCTTGAAAGCGGTCGAGATGGCGTTGGTCATGGCCGAATCGTCGAGCTTGATGAGGTAAGAAATCGAGTTTTTGATGATATCCAGCATCTCCAGCGACTCGGCGTCGCGGGTGGTCTTGCCCTTGACCGCCTTCTCGAAGTAGGCGTAGGTGACCGACTCCTCTCCATTGTAGTAGGGGCTGGAGTAATAGGCCATCGCCTCGAGGATGGTGCCAGTGCGCTCCTGATCGACGTGGAGCGGGATCATCAGCGTGTGCGGCTGCGGGCAGACGCACCAGTAGTCGGCCTGGTTCTCATCGTACTTGGGCAGGGGCAGGATGCCGAAGTCGGTGTCCATCGCGCGCAGCTGGGTGGCGGCGTAGAGCGTCCAGGTCAGGAAGAGCGAGCGGTTCTCCATGAAGGTCGTGATGCTGTCCTTGGGCGGGTAGTAGGTGAAATCGTCGGTGTTGAAGACGGCCAGCAGCTTCTCGGCCACATCGAGGAAGCGATCCTCGTAGCAGTAGAAGTAGGGGATGCCGTTCGAGCCCTGCTGCATGATCTCCGACTCGGAGGCGGTCAGAAACGCCTCGTACAGCTGGCCGGGGTTGGCGAAGGCCGTCATGCCGTAACGGTCGTACTCGTTCATCACCTGATTGCCATCAAGGTCGGAGACGGCCTGCAGGCCCATCTCACGCAGCTTGTCCAACGTCCATTTGCCGTCGCGGACGAGCTGATACGGATCCTCCAGCTGCAGATCGGTGAAGAGCTGCTTGTTGAAGTACAGGCCGCGGCTGTTGTCGAGGTGAGTGATGAGGAAGTCGGACAGCGCGTACCAGAGCTTGCCGTCGATGGACAGCTTCTCCTGCGCGTTCTGATCCCACCAGGGCATCGAGAGGTCGATGTTCGGCATCTCGTTGAAGTCGAGGACGAGGTTCTCGTTGAAGAAACCGCGCGTGCCGGCCAGATCGACGGTCATCAGGTCAAACGAGGTGTCGGCAGCCTGCAGGAAGGTCTTGGCCTTGGCCTGCGTGATGTCGAGGTCGACAATGTCGATGCCCAGCTTTTCCTCGACGGTGACGGTGCGCTTGTAAATGGCGTCGTTAAGGACGTCGCCGGTCGCCTCGGTGGGGGCGATGGCGTTGGTGGTGTACTTGGTCGCGTTGTGGAAGCCGTTGGCGATGTTGAAAACATAACCGCCGAAGTTGGTGCCCTCGGGGATGTTGGCCGTCAGCTTGGTCTCCTCGGGCACGGTGGTGCCGGCAGGAGCCGCCGTGGTCACGGCAGGTGCCGCAGTGGTGTCAGTGCCGCCGTCCGACGCACCGCCGCAGGCGATGAGCGTCGAGGACAGGGTCAGTGCAGCCAGCCATGCAGCCAGCCGCCGGGTGTGGGATCGGTTCATGAACGGAATACCTCCAATTTAAGATTGGATATAGTATACACGATATTCGTTCACAATTGGTTAATACAATCTTCGCAAGCTGTAAATATATTATGATTTTCGTTCTGTTTATAACGAGTTTCTATCCATTTTCACAAAATACTTTCAGCTGAAAATATTTTCAGAAAATCCACTCAGTCCCGCGTAAAATACGCCGGCACGATCGGCCGCCCTTCAGCCGCCGACTGCACGGCGGCGAGGCAAACCTCGACGGTGTTCGCGCCCTCGACCGCGTCGGTCTCGACCGGGCGGCGGCCAAGGATGGCGTCGCACATGTCCATGATCTCGTCGGTCATGTTGTGGTCGTTGACCTGCACCGGGATCATGGTCGGGATGTACTTGGTCGAGCCGGTGTCGGCGTAGGTGAAGGCCTTGAACAGCGTCAGCTCAGGCGTCTTGTTGTCGACGATGATCGTCCCCTTGTCACCGTAGAGCACGGTGCGCATGGTATAGGGACGCTTGCAGCCGATCGAGCAGAAGACCTTGCCGATGACGCCATTCGGGTACTTGAGCACCGAAATGGTGCAGTCGTCGACCGGCCAGTCGGTCAGCACCTTGTGGTTGGCGTAGGCGAAAACCTCGGTCGGGTCGCCCGCAATCCAGCGGAGCAAATCCATCGCGTGACAGCCGCCGCCCACGACAGGGTGACGCAGATAGTTGGGGTCGCGCCGCCACTCACCGCGGGGCTGGAGGGCGTAGTCGTGCGCATACTCCGACTCAACGTAGAAAAGCTCGCCGATCTCGCCCTGCTCGACCAGCTGCTTGGCCAGCCGGAAGCCCGGCGTCTTGCGGCAGACCTGCCCGACCATGAACAGTTTGCCCGACTTTTTCGCCGCGTCGACGATGGCGGCGCACTCGGCATGCGTCATGGTCAGCGGCTTCTCGCAGAGGACGTGGTAGCCGGCCTCCAGCGCCTCGATGGCCTGCGCGGCGTGGTACTGGTCGGGGGTACAGACGATGACGCAGTCGAAGCCGCCGTCGCGGTACATTTCGCGGTAGTCGGTGTAGGAACGGTCAAGCCCGTTCTGCGCGGCGGCCTTGGCGGCCCAGTCGGGATTGATGTCACAGACGGCGGTCAGCACCGCCTCGGGGGTCTTGCGGATACCGTCGATGTGCCGGGTGCCGATCCCCTCGGTGCCGACAACGGCGAAACGAACAGTCGACATGGTGATTCCTCCTTGATGTTCCAATATATGTAATGAACAAATTGTAAATACTGCGTTTGAACGGCATGCGAACGCTCGTTCAGCCTTCTCCAGCGAAGAAGGCTGGGGCGCTACCCTTCATGTGTGCGCACCGACCGGCGGTACTGCGAGGGGGTCATGCCGGTGTGCTGCTTGAAGACGGTGGAGAAATAGTGCGAGTTGGCGAAGAGCAGCTCCTCGGCGATCTCGGTGAAGTTCATGCCCGTCTCGCGGATGAGGCGCTTGGCTTCGTTCACCTTCATCCAGTTGAAGTAGTCGATAACCGAGCAGCCGCAGACCTCGGCGAAGCGGCGGGAGATGTACGACCGGCTGAAGGACATCGCGCGGCTGAGGGCGTCGAGGCTGATTTTCTCGTACAGCCGCTGTTCCATGTAGGCGATGACCTCGAGGCAAAAGGGGTCGGTGATGATCTCCTTGCCGTGGACCATGCGGGGCGGCTGGGCGTCGGGGGCGGTTTGGCGGGCCAGCTCGAGCAGGAGCAGCTCCAGCCGCAGGAGCACCGACTGCTCGCCGCCCCAGAGGCGGTCGCCGGCCTTGAGACGGAAGCCCCGCGCCTGCGGGTCGTTGAAGGGCATGGCGAAGGTGTGCTGTGCCTCGTGGAGGATGGCCGCGATCTGCTGGCGGACGCCGAGCGACGCCTCGATGCGCCGGTCGGCCAGCCGCGCCATGGCGGGGGAGGCTGAGCAGAAGCTGACGATGAAGACGTTGGGGCAGATGCCGGGCAGGGTCTGGAGCAGGTGCTGCTCGTAAGGCGGGTGGAAATAGAGCTCGCCCTGCTCGAGGCGGAGGCTGTTCTCGCCGGCGATGACGGTGCAGGCGCCGCGGTCGATGTAGACCATCTCCCAGGCTTCGTGGGCCTCGGGGCAGTCGACGAATTTATCGTCGAACTCGAAGTAGTGGATGGAGCAGAGCGCGTCGATCTCGATCACGCGCTGGACGCAGTATTTGGGATAGTCGGTCACGGGGGGCCTCCTTTGGGGGCGCGGTCACGGTGTGGGTTCGGTGAAGCGCGTCACGAAAAAATCCTCGCCGCAGACGACGGGAAAGCGCTTCGGCCCCCACGGCTCGTGCCAGACGGCTGAACCGTGCAGGCGGCGGTCGGGATCGTAAATGCCGTAGACGAGCTGGCAGATGTCGGGCTTGATGCCGGTTCCGCTCTCGAAATTGATCGAGCCGATCTGCACATAGCAGGGGCCGGGCGCATGGCCGAAGAGCGGCTCCCGCGTGGTGGTCACGATACAGCGGTTATGCTGGGCGACGATGTGCCCGAGCGTCGAGAGGTGGGAGCTGTCGTGGAAGACGACGCCCTCCTCGCAGTTGTGGATGTACAGATAGTCGGCGACCACATGCTCACCCAGCACCAGGCCGTACTTGAAGCCCTGGACGGCCACGCTGCGGATGACGTTGTGATCGTTCTGGTCGCCTGACATCATCAGGCCGACGGTGTGGCAGGGGTTTTCCAGCAGCTCCAGGCCGAGGAGGGCGTCGCCCACGCTTTCGCCGATGCAGAACTGGCAGTCGCTGACCCATGCGCGGCTGACATTCTGGAGGTTGGCTGCGCTCTGGGTCGGGTACATGGTTTCCAGCCGCATGGGCACGCGCAGCTCGAGGTTGGCCATGGAGAAGTTTGTCACGCTGAAGCGCCCCTTGCAGCTGTCCCCCTCGGGCGCCGCGATGATCGCCCATGGCCGCTCGGTCGGATCGTGCACCTCGGGGGCGTCCCAGTCGGAGAAGAGGACGGTGTTGTCACAGGGCATGGTGCCAAAGCGTGTCGGTTTATAGATCTTCGCCGCGTCCATCGGCCTGACCTGGTAGGCATTGAGGAAGCGGCAGGGCATCTCGCCCTCGAAGAAGAGATTGGCACGCCCCGGTGGGATGACCAGCTGTGCCCGCACCGGCCGGCCGTTATATGTCTCGACGCCGGGGGAGGCGAGGCGGTAACCGGTGGGGGTATAGGGGAAGAGGATGCGTCCGCCGCCGCGCGCGGCGGCGTGGTCGATGGCGGCCTGGATCGCGGCGGTATCGTCGGTGATGCCGTCGCCTTTGGCGCCGAAATCGAATACATTGATACCGAAGTTCATGGCTTTTTCTCCGCTGCTTATGGTATAGTATACATGATTTTTGCCCGGTTTGCGTACAGGATCGGGGCTATTTTGTATATCAATCCCGCTTTTGTGCGGGATCGGCTTTGGGGTTGTGTCGGGTAAGCTCCACCGCGTACAGCATGTACCGTCCGCGCAGATAGGTCTCGATCGACGCACAGTGCATGGCTGCGCTCGAGCGGTTGAAGGCATTGGCGACGCAGACGGTGCCGTCCTCGGCGGCATAGACGGCGACGGTATGTGCGCCGTCCTTCAGCTTTTTGCCGTTGAGGTGGGTCAGGATCAGTGCGCCATTGGCCGGCGGCGTTTCGGGCGGCAGGAGCATGCTCCGCACACGCAGGTCGTGCCGGTCGGCGCGGTGCAGGAGGCGGCGGGTGATGGCGGGGATGGTCAGGGGCGACAGTCCCATCGCCGCGCCGGCGATGGGCGTTCCCCACTCGCAGGCGGCGATCACATCGGGGAGGGGGATATCCGTCCCGAGCAGGCGCAGGGCGTTGCAGATGCCGATCGGCCCGCATCCGCTCCGCCCGACGGAGAAGAAGCCGAAGCGCATCGTGCCGAGCGGCTCCCGCCGCTGGCCGTGGCAGAGGCCGTCGGGGCCGCGGCAGGCGTCGGCGGTGTCGGCCAGTGCGCGATTATGGCGGAGGTTGGCGGCGGCGGTGCGGGCACGGTGCTCAACCGCCCAGAAGAGCGCGCAGCCGACGGCGTAGCAGAGGAGGTCGGCCAGCGAGAAGGTGGTGCCGAGGGCGATGCGGAAGAAGGGGATGCCGCCCAGCCCCAGCCGATCAACCAGGCCGAAGAACTGGCCGATCTCGACTGCGGCGGCGAAGAGGAAGACCCAGAGCGGCAGCAGGCGCGGTCGGCGGGGGAGGACGGTGCGCACGGCGGCACAGAGGAAGGCGGTGACGAGGACATCGCCGCCGTAGGGGCGGATGAAGTCGTCGCGGACGAATAGGGCGATCAGCACGATGGCGGCGGCCAGCGCTGCCGCGGCAAGAAGGTATGGACGGCGGGACATGGCGGGCTCCTTTTTGTGGGGAAAGCTGGAATACAGGAACATCTCAGCAGACAAGCGAAAGACATGTCATCCTGAGCGCAGCGAAGGATCTTTTCCTTCGCAAAGATTCTTCGTCGCTCTGCTCCTCAGAATGACAAATTTGTTTTGTTCGGCGAAACAAACACCGGTTCGTGGTTTCCATTGCACTTTTCTCTATTTTACCATACGCCGCACGATTTTGAAAGAGCGAAGCCACAAAAAATAATTGACTTTTCCCCCGGATGTGATATAATGGAAGAAAAATCCCCCACAGAAAGGATACATACCATGGACAGCAAACGCATCATTCTCGCCGCGCACCGCGGTGACCGAAAGCTCTGCCCCGAGAACACCATGCCCGCCTTTGAGGCTGCCCTCAAGCTTGGCTGCGACATGATCGAGACCGACCTGCACATGACCGCCGACGGCGTGCTGGTCATCATGCACGACCGCAGTACCAAGCGCACGGCTGGCGTTGACCGCAACATTGACGAGATGACTCTGGCCGAGGTGAAGGAGCTGGACGCGGGCGCACTCTTCTCCGAGGAGTTCCGCGGCACGAAGGTGCCGACGGTGCAAGAGTTCATCGACCTTATCAAGGACACCGACATGATGGTCAACTGGGAGCTGAAGGACTATCCGAAGTATGTCGGCGACGAGCGTGCCTTTGCCTGCGCTGACAAGCTGGTCGAGATGATCGTCGCGAATGGGCTGGAGAAGCGCTCGATGCTCAACTCTTTCTCTGACCGGGTGCTGGAGCATCTCTACAAGAAGCACGGCCACCGCTTCCCGCTGCACGGTCAGGGCATCCACAACTGCCCCAAGACCTGCGACCACGCCGAGATCCCCGAAGAGGAGATCTACGACTGGTGCTGTATGTATGCTAACGACCCGAAGGGCGGGTTCAACTGTCTGGGGTATCCCGAGAACTTCGCTTACTGCGTGCAGAAGGGGATCAAGCCGTGTGTGTGCATTGCGGATACGGTGGAGAATTACAGCCGCGCGATTGAGCTGGGCTGCCGGATGTTTACGTCGAATGATATCTATGCCGCTGACGCGGTGCTGCGTGAGCTTGGGCAGAGATAAAGTCTATCACATTGACCGGGAACACCTCATCCGTCTTGGCCGCCATGCGGCCAAGCCACCTTCCCCTTGAGGGGAAGGTGGCACCGTAGGTGACGGATGAGGTGGAGCCCCGCTTTTATCTACACACATCCCCCCACAAAGGAGCCGCACATGAAAACCAACGTCAAGCCCCCCTACCTGGGCGTGGCCTACTACCCGGAGGACTGGGACGAGAGCGAACAGCTTTATGATATTGCGAAAATGAAGGAGGCGGGCATCAACGTCGCCCGCATTGCCGAGTTCGCGTGGCACAAGATGGAGCCGAAGCCGGGTGAGTTCGATTTCAGCTGGCTGCACCGCGTGGTCGACCGCCTGACCGAGGCCGGAATTGCTGTGGTGCTGGGCACGCCGACCGCTACCCCGCCCCGCTGGCTGATCCGCCGCTATCCCGATGTGGTGACCGAGAAGGAGAGCGGCCGCGCCACCTCGCACGGCGGACGCCGCCACTGCTGCTCGAACAACGAGCATTACCGCTTCTACTCGGCGCGCATCGTCGAGGCAATGGTGAAGGAATTCGCCGACGAGCCGGGCGTCATTGGCTGGCAGATCGACAACGAGATCTACGCGCATGGCATGGGCTGTTTCTGCCCGAACTGTCAGGGGAAATTTGCCGAGTATCTGGAGAAGAGGTACGGCACCATCGAGGCGCTGAACGCCGCGTGGAATCTCAACCTCTTCAGCCAGGCTTACGACTGCTTCGAGGAGGTGCCCGCGCCTCGGGATGCGTGGCATAATCCGCACCTCAAGCAGGAGTGGATCACTTTCCAGAATGAGAGCCATGTGGACTTTGTCCACATGCAGGCTGACATTCTGCATCGTTATGTCAAGGTGCCGGTCGGCACCGACATCATGCCGCTGAACGGCATCAATTACCGCGAGCTGAACAAGAAGATGGATGTTGTGCAGTTCAATCACTATCAGGAGCAGCACAACCTCTGGACCATCTGCCTCTGGTTCGACCATCTGCGTCCGATGATGGAGCAGCCCTTCTGGAACACCGAGACCCAGACCTGCTGGAACGGCTCCGAGACCATCACGCAGTCGCTCAAGCCCGACGGCTTCTGCCGGGTCAACTCCTTCCTGCCGCTGGCGCTGGGCGGCGAGGCGAACATGTACTGGCTCTGGCGCACGCACTGGGCGGGGCATGAGCTGATCCACGGCTCGGTGCTCGATTCGTCGGGGCGGCCGATGCATATCTTCCGCGAGGTGCAGGATGTGGCCGAGCTGATGGACAAGGCGGGCGATTTCCTGACGAGCACCCGCGTCGACACGCCGGTGGCGATGCACTACACCTCGACCAACTGGAACATGTGGAAGACGCAGCAGGTGGTCAAGGACATGGACTACGCCAAGATCAACGAGATCTACCAGCCCATCGTCGATCAGGGGCTGCGCCCCGATGTGATTGACGCCGAGGCGGGGCTGGACAAGTACAAGCTGCTCTTCTCGCCGCTGATGCTGACGATGGAGGAGGGCGGCATGCACGAGCGGGTGGCCGAATGGGTCAAGGCCGGCGGCGTCTGGGTCGTCGGGCCGCTGAGTGACATCCGCTCGAGCATCGGCACGCGCTACCAGCACAAGCCCTTCGGCATGCTGGAGGAGCTGACCGGGGCCAAGTGGCTCTATGGCATTCCCGACCGCATCGGGCAGGTTTCGACGGCATGGGCCGACGGCGAGTCGTTCCGCGCGTCGCTCTGGTATGATGTGTACGATGAGGCCGAGGAGAACACGCTGATAAAAATCACCGCGGGCCACAGCGCCATCAACGGCAAAGCCTGCGTTGTCCATCGCAGGGTGGGCCGAGGGCATGTGATCCTGCTTGGCACGCTGCCGGCGCATGATGAGATGATGCGCATCGTCGCGTATGCATGCGGGCTCGCAGGCGTCGCATGCGGCGCCATCGAGGGCGAGATCATGGTTTCACCGCGCAGGGGTGATGGCCGCGAGGGCGTGGTCTTAGTCGAGCATTCGGGCAAGAATCCCGCCGCATACAAATTTGACGGCAGGCTGCGCAATGTTGTCACCGGCGAGGTCGTCGAGGGCAGCGTTGAGCTGGAGCCGTACGGGATCGCGGTATTGGAGAAGATCTGAAAAGGCTCCCTCGGAGAGGGAAGCTTTTCGTCCCCGCATTGGGCAACATCCCCAATGCGGGGGCTTTCTTTTTGTCGAAACCGCCAAACTTATGTCCCGGCGCTTGCCAACATCCCGCATGCTATTGTATAATGATAGGACACGCTTATGCAAAAATTTGACAAAGGATGGTGATCCCGTGACTACCACGAAAACCAGCTTCATGACCCGCCTCCGCTCGCTCTTCCTCCGCCGCAAGCAGGACGTCGACATGACCGAGGGCAGCATCATCCGCCATCTGATCACCTTCGCGATCCCGCTGCTGGTCGGCAATCTCTTTCAGCAGCTCTACAACACCGTCGACACCTGGGTGGTGGGCAACTATGTCAGCGACGCGGCCTTCGCCGCCGTCGGCTCGGTTGGGCCGATCATCAACATGCTCATCGGCTTCTTCCTCGGCTTTTCGTCGGGCGCGGGGGTTGTCATCTCGCAGTATTACGGTGCGAAGCAGCATGAGAAGGTCTCGCAGACGGTGCACACCGCCATTGTGATGACCGTGGTGCTCGGGGTGGTCTTCACCTTTGTCGGCATCGCCATCACCCCCTTCATGCTGACCGCCATGCAGACCGATCCGGCGGTACTCCCCGAGTCGACGACCTATCTGCGGGTCTATTTCTCGGGCATTCTGGGGCTGATGCTCTACAACATCGGCTCGGGCATTCTGCGCGCGGTCGGCGACTCACAGCGGCCCTTCTACTTCCTCGTGGTCTCGGCGGTGATGAACACCGTGCTTGACCTGGTCTTCGTGCTCGTCTTCGACATGGGGGTCGAGGGGGTCGCGCTGGCGACCATCATCGCGCAGGCCACCTCGGCGGTGCTGGTGCTCATCACCCTCGCGCGCGCCGATTCCTGCATCCGTCTGACACTGCACGGGCTGCGGTTACACTGGGACATGCTGGGCAAGATTGTCCGGGTCGGCTTCCCGGCGGCGCTGCAGATGACTATCACCGCCTTCTCGAATGTTTTTGTACAGTCCTACATCAATGTCTTCGGCCAGTCCTACATGTCGGGCTGGACGGCCTACTCGAAGGTCGACCAGCTGCTCTTTCTGCCGATGCAGTCGCTGGCGCTGGCATCGACCACCTTTGTCGGGCAGAATCTGGGCAAGGGGCAGGTCGAGCGGGCGCGGAAGGGAGCCGACATTTCGCTCGGCATTGCGGCGGCATCGACGGCGGTACTGATGGTACCGATCATGATCTTTGCGCCGGGTGTGGTGGCTTTCTTCAACGGCGAGCCGGCGGTGATCGAGATCGGCACGATGCTGCTGCGCTGCATCACGCCGTTCTACATGCTCTGCTCGGTGAATCAGGTCTACTCGGGTGCGCTGCGCGGTGCGGGCAACTCGCGGGCGCCGATGGTGATCATGCTGTGCTCGTTTGTGGCTTTCCGGCAGGTGTATTTGTTTGCTGCTTCGCGGATCTTTGTGGGGAATTTTCTGGCCATTGCGTATGGCTATCCGGCGGGGTGGCTGCTTTGTTCGGCGGCGACGTTTATTTATTACAAGCGCGCGAAGTTGTCGAAGACAAGGTTGGTGGAGGATTGAGAGCGGAGGAGAGAGGGGCAGCTTACGCCGCATGCCCCTCTCTCCTCCGGGCCACCTCTCAGCCCTATTGGCGCGTCAGATTAGAGGAAGGGGTACCTCTTCCCCTATCTTATGGGAGGTTATTTTTCCCTTTTCGAGGTTGCTTTTTGTGCGGCCTTAACCGTTTGAATTTTGCTGAGAATATATAACGCGCCTTGATTTTGTGCGCATTAAGGGGTCGCTCGGTGATCAAGCTGGGGTTGCAGTTACCTCCTACCTATGGGAGGTAACTTTTTCGTTCCGAACAAAGTTGAAATGCCAGCAGATTTGCTTATGCTAATTTTGGCTGAGTTAAGGGGCAACAGAGATGTTGTATCAGCAAAATTTGATTTGCCCAATATGTCCGAAGGTGCCAACCATCCCTTGCATTTTCGTTCCAACTATGCTACAATATCCCCATCAAACCTGAAAGGACTACTGCCATGAAACTCGCCAAGCTTTACGCCGCCCTCCTTGCTGCGGCGGCGCTCATCGCATGCGCTGGCGGCAATCCCGCCGCCGACACCACCGCACCCTCGACAACGGCGGCACCCGTCACATCAGCCATGCCCGAGACGACCGCGGCGCCGGTCATCGGCACTCTGCCCCTCCGCACCACGCAGGTCTCGCGCATCGGCGATAAAATGGACAAATTCTACAAGGTCAAGTTCGCCGACTTCGTCTCCGACGCCGAAAAATTCTGCCTCACCCCCGGTCTCGCTGAGAACTTCGTTCCGCAGGGCCTTGCCCGCGGCGCCGGCAGCGGCTGGCTCTATGTCTCCGGCTATGACGGCGACGGCAAGCAGGCGTCGGTCATCATGGTGCTCGACACCGCCGGCACGCTCATCGCCGAATATATTCTCCACAACGCCGACGGCTCGAACTTCACCGGTCATGTCGGCGGCATCGCCGTCACCGAGGATATGCTCTACGTCTCGGCCGGCAGCGACGCCGACGGGAATTACATCATCGCCGAGTTTCCGCTCAGCGAGCTGGCTGTCTCGGGCTCGCAGGAGCTGAGGATCAGCCGCACTGTCGCCGTCCCCATGGGCGCATCGTGGCTGAGCTACGCCGACGGCATTCTCTGGGTGGGCAATTTCTACCTCAAGGGCTCCTACGACCTCGGCACCATCTTCAATTTCACCACAACATCGGCCGACGGCAAGGCCTACGGCGGCTACGCGGCTGCCTACGACCTCCACGACGCCGAGATCAAGGCCCTCACCGTCGCCGACGGTGAGCCCTACGCCATCCCCGACTTCATCCTCGCCTGCCCCGACCGCGTGCAGGGTTTCGTCTGCGAGGACGGCGTCGTTGGCCTCAGCCTCTCCTACGGCCGCAGCAACAACTCCACCATTGCCTACTACACGGTCGATCTGGAGAAGCCAGACCGCACCCTCGAATTGGGGGGCCGCAGCTATCCCTTCACCGTCCTCGACAGCCGCAATCAGCGCGCGTCGGTCACTGCCATGCCCATGACCGAGGGCCTCGCGCCCTCGGGCGACGGCCGCGTGCTCGTTCTCTTCGAGTCGGGCGCGAACAAGTATTCCAACGCCTCCTTTCCCACCGACATGATCTGGTCGATGGGATATCGGTGATCGGCACGTGATGCAAGAAACGCACGCATCAACGCATTTCTGCGTCGATGCGTGCGTTTCTTCTGTCCACCACTCAGGCCTCAAGCTGGCGCCCGAGGAAGCCGGCGGCGGTGATGACCAGCTTCGACTCGAGCTCGGTGTCCATCCCGGTGCCGTCGACCGGCGAGAGCGACGCAACACAGCCGATCAGATCGCCCTCAGCCAGGATGGGCATTGCGCAGCTGACGTAGTGCTCCCCGCCCTCCTCGACTGCGGCAAACCGCGGTGCGCCGTCCCGCCAGACATAGAGGCTCCGGCCCTCGATGATCTGCTCCAGTTCGTCGGTGAAGGGCTTGTCGGCGTAGGCCTTGCGCGGCAGACCCGCGCAGGCGATGACCGCGTCGCGGTCGCAGATGATGACCGCCATTGAGCAGGTCTTGTGCAGCGTCTCGGCGTACTGTGCCGCAAAGCCGGCCAGCTCGCCGATGGGGGAGTATTTTTTGAAGATGACCTCGCCCTCGCGGTCGGTGTAGATCTCAAGGGGGTCGCCCTTGTTGATAACATTGACAGCATAGACCTTGTCCGGTCGTCTGGCCGACGACTGGACGATGGTGATGGGTGCGATATCTATGCTGTCACCGGGAAAATTTGCGGTGTCCTCCGCCGGCAGAGCGCCGCTGCGCAGGAGACTGTCGATATCGGACTTGAGCTGGACATCGATGTGGTCTTCGTAGACCTTGATCTTTTCGATGATGAGCTGCAGATCGTTGCGGTCGAGCTTTTCTTTCCCCAGGATATCGGTGAAGACATCCATGGCTGTTTTGGCGGCGCGGTTGACCCGGATGATCAGGTTCCGTTGATCGGCGGCGAGCTCGATCTGTTTCTGCAGGCCCTCGATCCGCCGCATCAGGTCGGCTTCCAGCTCGTCGTAGGTCTCTTCCAGCATCTCTTCGCGGTCGGGGTGTTTCATGATGTCGCGGATGCGCTGGCGTTTGGTGGCTTTCAGCTCTTCCTGCAGGTCGGTCAGCACAGCGTCAAGATGGGCTGCGCTGCGCTCGGTTTCGCTGACGTCCTCCTGCTCCTTTGCCAGATCGGCATTCAGCCGCTCCAGCATGGCGGAGGAATTTTCCATCACCAGCCGGACATAGGCTTTGAGCAGCTCGTCCAGCTTGTCTGCGCGGATGTGGTGGCTGGTGCAGGCTTTCACGCCCCGGCGGTGGTAGAGTCCGCAGCGGTAGGCCTCGGCTTTGTCCGAGCGGCTCATGGAGAACATCGGACTGCCGCAGTCGCCGCAGACGAGAAAACCGGAATAGATGTTGTCGTGCTTCTTCACGCCGCGGTAGTGCGAGGTCGTCCGCTGTTCCCGGAGGGCGCGCACGGTGGCGAAGGTGCGGTAGTCGACGATCGGCTGATGGTGGTTCTCGAAGATCAGATGCGCCTCGGCGTTCTGCCGCAGGTCGGCGCCATTGATCTTTTGCCGCGCGAATTTTCCCTGTCGGAGAGTGCCGATATAAAAATCGTTGTCGAGGATGCTCTGCACGGTGGCGATCGACCACACGGTTTTGACTTCGCGGTTGCACGTCTCGCCGACTGCTTCTCTGCGTTCCCGCTCGGCCATGCGCGGGGTGGGGATGCCCTCGTCGGTCAGGTGATTGGCGATCTTCTTATAACCCCAGCCGTCGATGTAGAGTCGGAAGATCTCCCGCACGATCTCGGCCTCGGTCGGCACGATCTCGAAGGCCTGCTGGCGGTTGATGATATAGCCGTAGGGGGCGGCGCAGATCCATTTGCCGTCAGCCTGGCGGCGCTGGATGACCGATTTCACCTTCTTTGAAGTATCGGTAACCGGCATTTCGTTGATGAGGAATTGGAACTGGATCTTGAGCCAGTCATCATCGTTGGGAAAGTCGATGCCGTCGCCGATGGAGATGATGCGTACGCCGGCATCGCGCAGATCCTCCAGCTCGACCAGTCCGCGGGAGTTGCGGCGGGCGAAGCGGGAGAAGTCCTTGACGATGAGGATGTCGATCTCATGTGCCATCAGGCGGCGGCGCATGGTTTGGTAATGCTCGCGCTGCTCGAAGGTGTAGCCTGAGCGGTCACGATCTTCGAAGAAGGTGAGCGTGCTGTCGGGGAAGTGCTGTTTGACGTAGTCGGTAATGATGGATTTTTGGTTTTCGATGGATACGTTGTCCCGGTCGAGCTCTTCGTCGACCGAGATCCGGCAGTAGCCGGCGATGGTGTGGGGATGTATCAATGTTAATTTTCCTTTTTGTATTGTTGTCAACAATATTGTATCATATATTTATGAAAATTGCAAGTGATCTGCGAAAGCTTATCAACTGACACCAAACGCCGACACAGTTTGGCGTGTCAGTTCAAATTTGTCTTGTTTTGATTTTTAATATCTGTTAAAATAAAAGTAAAAATAAAACAAGGAGATAAATCATGAAAAAACTTCTATGGCGCAATATCCACCGCGCAAGTTATTCTGCGGCTAAGCGGATGACTTCTTTTTCGATTGCGTTTTGCTTGATGTTCCAGTGTCTGTTGGTTACATCAGCTGGGGCGGATTCGATGGAACAAGTCTTAACTGCACCAGTTACCGAGATAGAAGTCAACACTTCTGCTGAACCACAAGCAATTAAGTCTGATGCAAAAATATCAGAACAAGTTATCGAACTTTCTTCTGAAAATGCAGTTTCTGACACAAATTTGTCCCAGGACATCGACGAGCAAAATTTCTGGGAGAAGTACACACTTATATTGCCGGAAGAGGATAGCTATCCAAACTCTTCATATGCCATGCTCTCCGGTAGTTCCAGGATAAGTACCATGTCAACTGATACCGTTTCTACAGTCAGTGATGCTACTGCTTCTGCAATCGATATCAGTGATGATGTAAAATACGCGTATCATTTTCTTGACAGCGTAAGCCTCAATAAGGTGCTGCGCAGTGATGCGGTAAAATATGAGGCTGAAAATTACACGGCAATTGCACCATCAGAGCCGGGACGAAAGGTACGCACTGTAAACGATGTGGACTATGACGTAATCTGGCTGCAGGGAGATACAGCGGAAGCGGTGGCGACCTATGAGGTTACGGTTGAAACTGCCGGCACCTATGAGCTGATCATCTCTGGCACGGGTGTGCGCAACGAGGAAACGCCCTCTCCACGCGGTATTTCGTGGTGGTTGGACGGAGGCCAGAAGTATCAGGTCGACATTGAGCCGATCATTTCGACTGCGTATACTTACAACAACGACCCTATTGCTGGCTTTGCCATGGGGTATGTGTATGGGATCACACTTGAGCTTGAGGCTGGTGTGAATGTGCTGCACTTTGGACATCATGAAGAGTATGGCAAGCTGGGACGGATCAATTTTGATGCGTTCTATATTCAGAAAGCGTCATCATCCTTCCCGACGTATGCAGATTTTGAATATGGATATCTTGCGGATAGTTCGACGGGTGAAGTTGCCGCTTGTGCAATTATGGGCTATACCGGAAATGCAGCAAGCATCAATATTCCTGCAACGATCAAGGGATACCCCGTAATTTATATATACTCGAATGCATTTGCAAACAACACCAATATTCAAACGGTACAGCTTTCATCCAATATCACGCTGATTGCATCCAATGCATTTGCCGGCTGCAAGAATTTGACAGCCTGTTATATCACCTCCGCACCCAATCTCGATGCAATTGGTGCATATGCATTCTATGGCTGTTCATCGCTGCAAAACATTGTTTTGCCCAATAAGGTTACGGTCATTGGCAAAAGCACATTCCGCTATTGTTCCGCCCTAAAAAGCATCAATCTGCCGAACAGTCTGAAGGAAATAAACGCTTCTGCTTTCCGCAATTGCACCGGCTTGGAAAGTATTGTCATTCCCAGTTCGCTTTCCACATTGGGCGGATATATATTTGCCGACTGTACCGGCCTTGTCTCTGCGGAATTGACAGAAGGCTTGTACGTTACTGGATATGGTATATTCGATGGCTGCACAGCGCTTACCACCGTTACATTGCCCAGCACCCTGGAAACAATCAACGAGCTGGCATTCAATGAGTGCAGCAGCCTGACCGAAATCGTGATTCCGGATACAGTAACGAAAATTGACCGCGGAGCATTCCAGCTTTGTACATCTTTAACTGATGTGAGTCTGCCCGACTCTTTGACGGAGATCAAGGACTATACTTTCAACTATTGCCATGCTTTGGCAAGCACAGAGATTTCCTCAAATGTGACACGGATTGGCTATGCCGGATTCGCAAGATGTTACAGTCTTACTGCAGTCACGATTCCAGCAAGCGTCACCGAACTCGGCGATTTTGCGTTTTATGAGTGCACCAAACTGGAAAGTGCGTATTTTCTGGGAGATGCGCCCACAACGGTAGGCGAGTATATTTTTGATCTTGCCGAGGATGGGTTTACAATTTATTTCAATGCAAATGCGTCGGGGTGGACTACGCCAACGTGGACGACCTCGACATCGACGTATAATACGGAAATTGATGAAGAATTGGCTGCGATTGGTGATTTTGAATATTCGATATCAAATGGTGAAATTACGATAACAAAGTATAAGGGAATGGCCACATCATTAAAGATTCCAGCAAACATTGGCAATTTTCCAGTTACAAAAATTGGCTCCATATTCGATTATAACTCATGGAGAATAGAATCTATTTTTATTCCGGCTTCTGTTATCTTCATCAGTAGTCTCGATAATTTGGGTGCAGAAATTACTGTGGATATCAACAATGAGAACTATACAAGTATTGATGGTGTTTTGTTTGATAAAAATATAAATACGCTTATAAAATATCCTAATCGTAGAACTGACACATCATATACGATTCCAGATTCAGTAGTCTGTATAGGAACACGTGCTTTTACCAATGGTCACTTCAATCAAATTACTATTCCAGATTCAGTTGTTACGATTGAAAATAGAGCCTTTGAGGCATGCTCCGAATTAACGTCTATCCATATTCCAGCTTCAGTTTCATATATTGGCCAAAACGCATTCGATCACTGTACCAGTCTCATTGATATTACTGTAGATACTAATAATAAAAACTATACCAGTATCGACGGAGTTTTATTCGATAAAAATGTATCTACGCTTATAAAATATCCTAGCTGTAGAACTGACACATCATATACAGTCCCTGATTCAGTAACTTGCATAAAGAGCGACGCCATCAATTTAGTATACTTTTTAACCCAAATTACCATTCCATACTCCGTTGTTTCCATAGAACATTACGCTTTACCATACTCTGACCCTAACATAACAGCTATAGTTGTTAATCCAAATAATCAGCACTATCAATCTATCTCTGGAATTCTTTTTAATAAAACTGGAAGCGAATTGCTACTCTATCCTTCCGGCAAAGACGATATAGCATCATATACTATTCCTTCTTCAGTTACTCATATAGAACATATGTATGCATGTGGAATAAGCACACTCTATATTCCTGCATCTGTTGTGTCGTTAGGTTCTCAAATATGTAGTTACAGTTGGAATTTAACAAAAGCATATTTTTACGGAAACGTTCCTACAAACTGGGGGTTTTCTTCATTTTCACCTTGTCACCAAGACTTCACCATCTACTACCCCGAAGGCAACACCTCTGGTTGGACTTCGCCCACTTGGACAGCGCCGGATGGGACTGTGTACAACACAGCAACATTCAAACCCGGCAGCAGTTCCGATCCTACCATGCCTCCCACCGACCCAGACTTCACACCCAGCGTTGAATATGATGAAGAAGTTGTGTTACCAACGCAATTCCCCATCAATCAAACTGACGACTATCTGGTAATGGTAATCGATGCAGTCACAAAAGAGCCGATTGCTGATGCTGTTGTGGGATTCGACGAGCAGGTTTCACATACTGCTGAGAACGGCTTCGCTACTTTCACTGTTCCAGCAGAAGACGATAGCGTAATTTTGACCATTGCTGCCGACGGTTACAACGGATTCACCATTGATGAATACTTTGATTTTGAGCGTGGAAACTTTGATGCGTTCGAACTCTACCCGTCAGGCTATGCCGCTATTACGCCAATCTCTTGCAACAATATTTCAATCAATACTTCGGTTGCGATGATCAACAATCAAGCTGATCTCACAGCTGTTATCAAAGTTAAAGGAATAGCTGTGGAAGCTATAACGAAGTATTGCCTAGTGCAGAACGATAATATTCTGGCAGAAAGCACTACCGGTACGTTTTCTGTGTCGAATAAGTCCTTTGCCAAGGATGTTCCCGTCTCCGCTTGGATGTACACCGCCGATGGAAAAATCACAAAGCAGATTTTGAAGATCAATGTTATTTCGGTCGGATTCAATCTGAATCTCAATTTGGATAATGACAGCCTGAGCGTTACAATTCCGGAATCGGTTCCGCTTTGGGGGAACGAAACCATTACCGCGTCCCTCCCGGAAACAAATTGTACCGTGGACATTTCCAATGACACGATCAAAGTCGGTTACAACTTTGAAGTTGCAAAGAAGGATCTGTCCAAGCTGAATAGTGGTCTTCGCAAGTGGATGGATGAGCACCACCGGAAGACGCCGTATGCGAATTTCCAATTTGATATGGCCGGATATGTTGTGGTTCGGCTCGGCAACACCGGTGTGAAGGATGTTGTGGGCGAGATATGCCTGACGGTAAATTACAAAAACGGGTTTGACAAAACATACTGGGTCCCAGTTCTTGCTGTCACGATTCCTATCCGTGTTGAAGTGGAGATGGCAGTTGGTGGTACTCTATCCATAAAAAATTTCGGATATGATTTCGAAAACGCAACATGGATATTGCCAGATGCTGATATGCTGTTGAGTGGCGAGTTGACCGCCCGTGCTGGTGTCGGTGTCTGTTTCGCCTCAGCCGGTATATACGGCAAACTCGGTACAAAATTATTTTTTGATGTATTTCCAGAATTCGATTTAAATTATATCCATGCCACTGGTAATATTGGTGTATATCTAAAGGCAAAGCTCGGGTTTATCGAGGCGGATTATCAACATCCTCTAATCGGCACAAAAGATGGGGAACCTTTAGTTATTTACAGCAAAGATTCTGCCACTACTATGTCGGCGCTCTCCGATGAATTTAATCCATATGAGGTTTCTATTTATGGCTTGATGGCACGCGAAGTATTGAGTGCACAAAGTAGCTGGAATTCTTCGGTAACAGATGGTGTTTTACAGCTAAATGCATATCAAAACGCTGACCCGCAAATTATTACGACCGATGCAAACACGATGATGGTTTATCTCGATGATAACGGCGGCGGAGATGCATATAACTTCCAGCGGCTGGTCTACTCTGTATGGAATGGTTCGGGGTGGAATGCCCCAGCACCAGTCGACAATAATGAACTCGTCGATGCAGACTTCTGTGCATATACTGACGGAACAAATATTTGGATCGCTTATACACAAGCAAATCGTTTGTTTACAGAAGCAGATGCAAATGAAGACTATGCCAGTGCAATGGAAATTGCTCTTGTATGCTATGATTTCCAAACTGCTGCATTTAGTTCTCCAAGTATTCTTACTGCAAATGATACTTATGATATGCAGCCCCAAATTACTGTTGTCAATGGTATACCTACTGTTGTTTGGAGTAATAATTCCGATAATCATATTTTAGGTATGACCAACCAAAATTCACTGTACGTTAGCCAGTATACACAAGAGCAGTGGTGTGCACCAGTATGTATTGCCGAAAACGTTTCTGCAATGTACGACTTGAAGATTGGTGCATTTGATTCGTTGGGGTATGTAGTTGCAGCGATTCATGATTTAGATAATGATTTTAACACAGATTCGGATTCTTGTATAACCTTGTATCATCAAGATGGCAGTCGATATATGTATACGGCTGATTATTGCTCGAATTTAGTGTTTAATCAACAAACTCTGTATTGGTTCCAAAATAATAGCATATATTCTGTTTCTGGTTATCGTGAAGAAGCCATGACAATTTATGAATTTGAGGCTATCTCCATTGTAAATGACTTTGACATGATATATCAGGATGGCTTGACCTATCTGTTTTATCGTGTATATAATTCCAATGGGGAAAATGGCGGAAGTACTCTGTACACTGTGGCATGGGACGGAGAAACATGGACTGCTCCCGTTGAATTAACTGAAAACAGTGGATATATTGACAGCTTCGATGTACAGATAATTAATGACTCTTTATTACTTGTTTATCGCCGTACAGATGTATCTTTTGCTAATGCAAACTTAGCTATGCAGTGTGAATTGAGAAGTAATATGCTTGCATTCGTCCCGTCAGTGGTAATTACCGATATATCGTATGATTCAGAGGACCTTTTTGATGATGATAAGATTACCTTAACTGTTAGTGTTACAAATAATGGATTGCGCGCAGCGAATGGGATTCAGTTGATGGATGAAAACAATACTTTAGTATCATATGCAGTACAGATTAGCAGTGGCGAAACGATCAATTTATCTTTTGATTATATGATTCCCCCCGATGTACAAGAATCCTCACTTTCAATCATCAACGAAAAGGGAGTAACCGCTTGTCATACATTCGATGTTGGATTTGCGGATTTTGTCGTGTCTGCAAACAGTAAGGTGATTGTAAAAACTTCGTATGTAAATGTTTCTATTGCCAATCGTGGAAACACATCCAGCAATGGTACACTAAATGTATATCAAGAAAATTCTTCCGGAAAATTACTTTACTCAGAAACTCTTGAGCTTGACGCCAACAAGCAAAAGAATGTTCTTTTGGAAATCTTAGATAACACGCTTGCCGAAGTATATGTTGAATTTCTCTCAAATACACAAGAGTATAACTCGCATGATAATAGTACTTATTGTCCAGTTGTACAATGGCAAGGTGCAACAATATCCGGAATCATTTATTGGAATGACAATGAAACAAATGCGACGATTGATTTACTTCAAAATGGCGAAAAAAAATATTCTGCGGAGACTTCGATAAATGCGAAATCCGGAGAGACGACTCAATTTTTTACTTTTTCAAATGTACTTCCGGGAACATACACGTTATGTATCGAAAAAAATGGCTATCTTCCCTATACAATTTCCAATATTTCCGTGACTGCAACCGACAACATTAACCTTTCGCAACACATCAATTCAGCAATTGCACAAATTCGACCTTTCTACGGTAATATCAATCAAGATGATGCAATTGATATGAGTGACATCGCGGAAATACGCTCAAACAAAAATTATGGCTTGGCAATAGGCGAAGTAGGCGTAAATCAGCTGTGCGATCTTAACAATGATGGCATCTGCAATCTCATGGATATTGCAGTCTTGCGCCAAAGTGACAGCTATGGCAAGACAAAAGAAGATTGCGTCTTTTCGTATACTGAGTCAATGGTTCCGTAATTAGAACTTCTGTATCTTTTCCAAAGCCTCTTGCTGTGTGCGATTTCGTAACCGCGAAATAAACCATATCTCCCACAAAAAACCGTCAGCCATAACAGACTGACGGTTTTGCATATTCATTCACCAGGGCAACACAACAGTACCGGCTTTACACTGGAACAGCTCAGTCAGGTACTCTTCCACA
>JAFTOI010000036.1 GCA_017463865.1 Clostridia bacterium
CGGCTCTGTGACGCGCCGGTGGCGGCGTCGGACGGCGGCGAGCTGTGCGACTGGGCGGCGGCGCTGGGGGTGCCGGGGTTTGTGGTGTACTGCGGCGAGAGCGGCGCGGTGTTCGATCTGTACGCGGGCGTGCGGGAGATGCTGTTCCTCGCGCCGACGCTGGCGGGGAAATAAAAAGACAGGGGAACCGCTTGTGCGGTTCCCCTGTTTGGGTCAGGCTAAATGACGGATAGAATCGAGCACATAGTTGAACTGCTCCATCACCTCGGAGTCGGACTGCTCGCTGACTTTGTGGAGCGCCTCGATCGCCTTCAGCTTCAGCTCGTTCGTGCGGGGTGTGAGGTCGAGGTACATCCGCTCGTAGAGCTGCAGCAGCTGCTGGTTGGTCGTTTCGCGGGCTTTGACGACCTCGGCGATGGCCTGGGCCTTTTCGGCGCCGCTGACGTCGCCCGGGGCTTTGGCGTCACCCATTGAGTTGAGGGCTGCGATGGCTTCGGCGATGTGGGCGTTGTCGGCCGCGATGTTCTCGATGCGGGCGAGGACGTAGTCGAGGGTCAGCTTTTTCTCGGGTGCGGGTTCTGCGGTGGGTTCGGTCTGCTCGATGTATGTGTTCTGTTCGGTCATGGTTGGTTCCTCCAAATTTTCATTCGGCGGACACGCGAGGCAGATGGTATTCTCATTGATGAAGCGTGCCCGGCCGTGTTTGACAAGACCTTTAGCCCGTTTGGGGTAGGTCGCTTCATATTCGTTGCCTTTTTCATCGACCACGCGGACGTTTTTGGGCATGGGTGTCTCCCCCTCGTGTGATCTGGCGGCGTGCGTTTTTTGTGATGGGTGGCTTCCCCGGCCGCTGGGTTTAGTATAGCATACTGTGGGGCCAGGTGTCAAGGGATTTTTCGGTTTTCGTGGGACTTTTCGCCCTCCCGGGCGAGGAGGGGGCGAGGACCATCTCAGACGCCGAAGTTCCGCGCCCCCTCCACCCCCACTCTCCTTGGCTAACGGCGGATGTCAAGCCAAATTTTCCGCAAATAGCGATTGCTTTCCTTTTGGTTTTGTGGTATACTATAGGGAGATATACCCAAAAGGAGGAGATCGTATGGAAATTCCGCGTCTGCGGCCGGGTGATGTACTGGAGCTGAAGAAGCCGCATCCCTGCGGGACGAAGCAGTTCCGCGTCGTGCGGGTGGGCAGCGAGGTTCGCATCGTCTGCTGTGCCTGCGGGCGGGATCTGGTGCTCGACCGTCCCAAGCTGGAGCGGGCCATCAGAAAGATCATCCCCGCCGAGGAAAATGCCAAAACTGAGGAAAGGAACGATACCCCATGACCAACGATAAACTGCTCGACAAGGCCGCGCCGCCCGAGAAGAAGCGCTTCTCCCTGCGCGACGCCTGGCGCAACAACGACTACATGTATCTGACCCTCGCCTTCTTTATCCCCTTCGCCATCATGTATATGATCTACCTCGCGATGGAGATCCACCCCTTCGGCGACGGGTCGGTGCTGGTGCTTGACCTCAACGGGCAATACGTCTACTTCTTTGAGGCACTGCGCAACTTCGTCTACGGCGATGCCGATCTGCTCTACTCGTTCGCACGTTCACTCGGCGGTGAGTTCATGGGCATTTACGCCTACTACATCGCCTCGCCTTTCTCCTACCTCGTCGCTCTCTTCCCGCAGGAGCGGATCCTTGAGGCGCTGCTCTGCATCTTCCTCTTGAAGACCGGCTGCTGCGGCTTCTCGTTCGGCTACTACCTCCACCGCACGTCGGCCAAGCTGAACAAGACCGCCATCGTCACCTTCTCGATCCTCTACGCCCTCTCGGCCTACGCTGTTGTGCAGCAGCACAACACCATGTGGATCGACGCGCTGATCTGGCTGCCGATGATTACGCTCGGCATCGAGCAGCTGATCAAATTCGGCCGCTTCAAGCTGTTTGTCGTGTCGCTGGCGCTGACGGTGCTGAGCAACTTCTATATCGGCTACATGTGCTGCATCTACGTTGCGATCTACTTCTTCTACTATTACTACGCCAACAACGAGGATGACCGCAACAATCCCTGCGGCGAGAACCGTCATTTCGTCAAGTCGCTCGGCCGCGTCGGCGCTTTCTCGGCGCTGGCGCTGGGCATCGCGATGGTCATCATCCTGACCGCCTACTATGCGCTGACCTTCGGCAAGACCACCTTCTCAAATCCGACCTACTCCCTCTCGCAGCAGTTCGATTTCTTTGACCTGCTGACCAAGTTCTTCCCCGGCTCCTACGACACCGTCCGCCCCGAGGGCCTGCCCTTCGTCTACTGCGGTCTGCTGACCCTTATCCTTGTGCCCCTTTACTTCATGAGCCGCCGCTTCACGGTGCGCGAGAAAGTCATGGCCGGCGTGGTCATCGCCATCTTCATCATCAGCTTCAACGCCTCGACCATTGACCTGGTCTGGCACGGCTTCCAGCGCCCCAACTGGCTCAACTACCGCTACAGCTTCATGCTCTGCTTCTTCCTGCTGGTGCTGGCCTACCGCGCGTATCTGCACATGGAGGACAACGCCCCCCGAACCATTGTGGCCATCGTCGCTTTTCTCGCCCTCTTCGTTGTCATCGCGCAGAAGCTGGGGGTCGAGAATATGTCCGACTTTGAGTCGATCTGGTTCTCGCTCTTCTGCCTCGGGCTGTATCTTGTTGTGCTCTGCATGTCGCTCAAATCGGACTATAAAGAAAACACGGCGCTGATCCTGACCATTCTCGTCTGTCTGGAGGTCTTCTGTGCCGGTCTGACCAACGTCGTCGCGCTGGACGATGACGTCTACTACTCCAAGTACAGCTCCTATGTCGACTACATGGCCAAGATGCGGCCCATCGTCGAGACGGTGCAGGAGAACGACACCTCGTTCTACCGCATGGAGAAGACCGAGCACCGCAAGACCAACGATAACATGGCGCTGAACATCCGCGGCTTGTCCAACTCGACCTCGACGCTCAACGCTGAGACCATCCAGTTTCTGGCGCGCATGGGCTACTCCTCCCGTTCGCACTGGACAAAATATCTGGGCGGCACGCCGGTCAACGACTCTCTGCTCGGCCTGAAGTATATCATCGCGGCTGAGGATCTCTCCGACTATTACACCGCCGCCTACACCGAGGGCGACTACACGGCCTACCTCAATCCCTACGCGCTCTCTCTTGCCTATGCCGTCGACAGCGGGATCGGCGAGCTTGACTTTGAAGATTACGCCAATCCTTTCGAGCGGCTCAATGATCTCGTCGGCACCATACTGGGCGAGGAGACGACCCTGTTCACCCCCATTGAGAAGGGGGCGAGCGACAGCGACAACTGCGATGTTTCCTACATCGCGGGCCACGTCAAGTATCTGCCCTCGAATGCAAATAAAGAAGCCAACGTCTACTACACCTTCACCGCCCCCTCTGATGATGAGGTCTACTTCTACCTGCCCAGTGAGTATCCCCGTGAGGTCGGCCTGAAGGTCAACGGCACCAGCTTCGACGGCTTCTACGGCAATGAGACCTCCCGCATCGTGTCGCTGGGCAAGTTTGAGCCGGGTGAGCAGGTGCGGGTCACGCTGACCATCAAGCAGGATGACCTGTATGTGCTTGACAAGGGCACCTTCTTCTACTCCATCGACATGGACGCGCTCGCCGACGCATTCGGGCGTCTGGCCGAGGGCAACTACCACATCGACGCCGAGTATGAGGAATCCCACTTCACCGGCACCATCACCACCACCGCCGAGCGCTCGACGGTGCAGACGACCATCCCCTACGACGAAGGCTGGGAGATCTATGTGGACGGCGAGCGGGTCGAGATCTACAAGACCCTCGACGCCCTCATCGCCTTCGAAACCGAGCCCGGCACGCACACCCTTGAGCTGAAATATGCCCCCAAGGCCTTCACCTACGGCATGACCTGCACCATCATCTCAACCATTCTCTTCATTATCCTCTGCATCCTCGAGCCCCACTGGCGCAAGCGGCACCCCATGGTGCCGGTCAGCGCGGGCAAAGCAGCCGGGGATGAACAGCTCACCCTCGAGCAGATCGCGGCCGAGCTGAACGCCGTCTCGCCGCCCATCAATCCGCTGCCCGGGGAAGCCCCCGACACAACCGAACCCGACCAACCGAAGGAGTAACCATGTTCTACTATATCTCAGGCGGCCTCGCCCTGCTCGAGCCGAACTGCGCCGTCATCGACGCCGGCGGCGTCGGCTACCGTATGACCATCAGCCAGACCACCTACGCCGCCCTGCCCCGCCCGGCGCAGCCGATGCCGCAGGCCAAGCTGTTTACCTATCTCGCCGTCCGCGAGGACGCGGTCGACCTGTTCGGCTTTGCCACCGCTGAGGAGCTGTCGGCCTTCAAGCTGCTCATCTCGGTCTCGGGCGTCGGCCCGAAGGCTGCCATCTCGATCCTGTCGCTGCTGACGCCGGAAAAGTTCGCGCTGGCGGTGTGCAGTGAGGACACCAAGGCCCTCTCCAAGGCCGCCGGCGTCGGTGCGAAGACAGCGGCGCGCATTGTGCTCGAGCTGAAGGACAAGCTCCTGCGCGAGGCAAAGGAGGACAACACCACCGCCGCGGCGCTCGAGACCATCAAGCCCGGTGCGTCGACCAACCGCCTCACCGAGGCGCAGGAGGCGCTGATCGTGCTCGGCTACACCCGCGGCGAGGCGCTGACCGCCCTGCGCGCCATCGACACCGCGAACATGGAGCTGGAGGATATCATCCGCGCCGCGCTGAAGAAGCTGATGAAGTAATACAAATCCGGAGGAAACATGAACGAAACCGAATTTGATTTTGAAAACCGCATCATTTCCACCGAATATCACGCCTCCGACGCCGAGGTCGAGCTGTCGCTGCGGCCGCGGTCGCTGGACGAGTACATCGGGCAGTCGAAGGCGAAGGAAAATCTGAAGATCTATATCGACGCCGCCCGCATGCGCGGGGAGTCGCTCGATCATGTCCTGCTCTATGGCCCGCCGGGACTGGGCAAGACGACGCTGTCGAACATCATCGCGGCGGAGATGGGGGTCAACATCCACATCACCTCCGGCCCCTCCATTGAGAAAAAAGGCGACCTTGCGGCACTGCTGACCAACCTCAGCGAGGGCGATGTTCTCTTCATCGACGAGATCCACCGCATGTCCCGCTCGATTGAGGAGATCCTCTACCCCGCCATGGAGGACTATGTTCTCGACCTTATTCTCGGCAACGGCCCGTCGGCGCGGAGCATCCGCATTGATCTGCCCCGCTTCACCCTCATCGGCGCGACCACCCGTGCCGGGCAGCTGACCACGCCGCTGCGCGACCGCTTCGGCGTCCTGCTCAAGCTGGAGCTGTACACCGTCGACGAGCTGGCCACCATCGTCCGGCGCAGTGCGGGTATTCTCGGCATGACCATCACCGAGGACGGCGCGAAGGAGCTTGCCTCCCGCTCGCGCGGCACCCCGCGTATCGCCAACCGCCTGCTCAAGCGCGTGCGCGACTTCGCGCAGGTCGCCGGCAAGGAAGAGATCGATCAGGAGATCACCGCCTATGCGCTGGGCAAGCTGGAGATCGACGAGCTGGGGCTGGATAACATCGACCGGCGGATGCTCGAGACCATTATCAAGTTCTACAACGGCGGCCCGGTGGGGCTTGAGACGCTCGCCGCGACGGTGGGCGAGGAGGCCATCACCCTCGAGGATGTGTACGAGCCGTACCTGATGCAGATCGGATTTCTGAGCCGCACCCCGCGCGGGCGGTGCGTGACGGCGCCGGCGTATCATCATCTCGGTCTGCCCGCACCCACACCGACACAGGCCGCACCGACGCCCGGTGAGCAGCTAGCACTGTTCGGGGATGAGGAATGATGAGCATTTGGAAAAAGCATAAGAACGCCTTCATCGGCATCGCGTTTTTTGTACTGCTCTTGGCGCTGCTCATATGTCTTTTCGCCGATGTCTGGCACATTGATTCGCCCGATGGAAAATATCGTGTATTCGGCTATCTGATAGACCAAGGCGGTTGGGGATATTCCGGCCGCTTCTATCTGAAAGGGAATCGACCATTTGCCAAATGGTATTTGCTTGGTTATGGCCCATGCATCTGTGAATGGCTGACAAATGATTCCTTTTCCATTTACGAGTATATGGAAGATACCAATCAATACGGAGAAACTGTATACGATGTAAAAGATTTTGTCCAGTGAGACATGCGCAAACCTGACAAGGTTTGCGCATTTCCTTTTCCCACCGCGGCATTTTCGCAAAATTCCCGCCACATCTTGCAATTGCTGCGCAGATATGCTACAATAGAGCCAACAAAATCCATCACAGGAGGCACACCCATGCGAACTTACACCACTTCCCTCCCCCTCCTCGGCAGCTACGACGTTGCCGTCATCGGCGGCGGTCCGGCCGGTGTCTGTGCGGCCATTGCAGCGGCGCGCGGCGGTGCGAAGGTCGCGCTGGCTGAGCGAACCGGTATGCTGGGCGGCATGGCCACGGCGGGGCTGGTCGGTCCTTTCATGACCTGCTACGACCGCGACGGCAAGTTCCCGGTCGTCGGCGGCATCTTTGACGAGATCGTCGACCGCACGGTCGCCGCCGGCGGCGCGCTGCACCCGGCGGGCATTCCGGACACGTCGAAGTATTCGTCCCACATTACCAAATACCACAACCACACTACCCCCTTCGACTCGGCTATCCTGCAGACCGTTCTCGATGACATGGTGCTGGAGGCCGGGATTGAGCTCTTCCTCTACACCCAATTCGTCGACTGCCAGTGCGAGGGCGAGACCATCACCGCCGCCGTTGTTGCCACGCCGGGTGGGCTGGCCGCCATCGAGGCAAAGCAGTTTATCGACTGCTCGGGCAACGCGGATGTGGCAGAAAAGGCCGGCGTGCCGACCTGGATCGGGCACGAGGAATCGGGCGTTCCCCAGCCGGCAACGCTCTTCTTCGAGATCGACAACATCGACGACGAAAAGTACCTCTGCCGCGGCGGGCACAAGGCTTATCTGAAACCCGAGGCGGGCTGCTATAAGGTCAACGATCAGCGCGTGTTCGGCGTCATCGCCTCTGACGTGCGCAGTGTCACCGCCGGCCACATCGAGGGCCGCAAGAAGGCCATCGAAACCTTTACCGATATGCGCGCCACCATGCCCGGCTTCGAGAACGCCCGCATGACGCAGGTCGCGTCGGTGCTGGGCATCCGCGAGGGACGGCACATCAAGGGGCGCTACATGCTGACCGTCAAGGACGTCTGCGAGAATCCTTACTTTGCCGATGCCATCATGACCTTCGGCTACGGCATGGACGTCCACAGCCGCGACGGCAAGATGAAGGGCGGCTTCCACGGGGAGAGCGCCGACTGGTACACCATCCCCTTCCGCTGCCTGGTGCCGCTGGGGTGCGGCAATCTGCTGGTGGCCGGCAAGACCATCTGCGCCGAGTCGCAGGCGGCCGGCTCCTTCCGCGTCATGCCGGGCTGCATGGCACTGGGCGAGGCCGCCGGCACGGCGGCGGCGATATCGCTCCGGCTCGGCTGTCAGCCGGGCGATGTTCCGATCACCGACCTGCAGGAAACGCTCAAGGCGAACGGCGCGATCATTCTCGATCCGCGCGAGCAGGGGTAAACTGAACACAGCTTAAGGAAACCAGAAAAGTCTGTCATTCTGCGCAGTGAAGCATGACAGACTTTTTTCGTTTGCCTGCCCGCTTCAAACGTATCGAAAATTTCGCACAAAGATATCTTTTTTCCCCCTCTTGACACCATGACGGGATTATGTTATACTAATAAAAATGACGTTTGAAAAGGAGTTTCCGCCATGAAAAAATCCACCGCCGCATACCTCGTTGTTTACGAAGCGATCAAGGCCCGCATCATTGACGAGTCGTACCCGGTCGACAGCTTGCTCCCGCCCGAGCCGGTGCTTGAAAAGCTGTTCGGCGTCAGCCGCACGACAGTGCGCCGCGCGGTGGAGATGCTCTCCCGGGAGGGTTATGTCAACGCCAAGCAGGGCATCGGCACGGTGGTGCTCGACTACAAGACGATGCAGAACCTCAACACCATCTCCTCCTTCACCGAGACGCTGAGCCAGAGCGGGCACGACGTCTCCCTGCGTGCCATCGACATCGGCATCCGCAACGCCGCCGACGAGCCCGACATGGCCACCCTGTTCAGCCTCAGCGACGACGCGCGCCTCGCGCGCATCATGCGCGTCGCCTGCACCGACGGCACGCCCATCGCCATCATCCGCAACTATCTCCCCTACGAGATGGTCAACGGCATCGAGGGCTACGCCTCGAAGATCCAGTCGCTCTATGCCCTTTTGCGCGAGCAGTATTTCATCAACATCGAGATGGCCCGCGACCGCATCACCGCCCGCGCTGCCGACGCCGCCGAGGCTGTGCAGCTCGACGTCCCGGTCGGGTTCCCGCTGCTCTGCGTCAAGCGCATCGCCTATGTGCGCAACAAGCCCGCCTGCTGCGATATCCTCGCGATCCGGAGCGATATGTATGGGTATAATGTAAGCTTGTACGAGAGTTGATCGAGTGAAAAAGGAGGAGCATTGCTCCCAATGTCATGAACTTAAGAAATTCACCATAACAATTCTGCTGTGCGAGGCTTTTCGCGCTCCCGCGCGACCAGAGGGCGGGAACCATCTCAAACGCCGAAGGTTCCCGCCCTCTGGACTCCCACTCTCCTTGGCTACGCCGAAGTTCCTGCGTAACACAAAGAAAATGCCCCGAAACGTATGTTTCGGGGCTGATTTTTGCTATGGCCGGCGCGCCAGCCAAGGAGATGGGGGTGGCGGGGGAAGGAACTTCGGCGTCTGAGATGGTCCTTCCCCCGCCTCGCGCGGGAGCGCGAAAAGGTTTGCGCGAAACAATACTGCTGTTACCAAACCTTAAGTTCATGACATTGCATTGCTCCTCCTTTGGTTTATTGTGAGTTAACCAACTGCGCCAATAATGTATCCAGCCTTTTGGTCAGGTGCGTTGCGTTGTACAGGAAAACAGGCATGACCGCCTCGATTTTGTCTACGTTTTGGCATCCGCGATAAAACCAGCTTCTGCGGGTGCCGTCGCCGATCAGATCATACTCAATCTCAACGATTCCATAACGAGGCAGATAGGTAATCTGCACCTCCAAACGAAAACGGCTATCCAAATACCCAACCATACGATATCCGGTTTCTTTTGTCGTGCTGTATTTTTTCTTTCTAAAATACTTTTTAGGAAAGTAGGTCTCGGACAGCGCCTTTATATAATCTTCGACCGAATCTAACTGCAGCAGCGATACTTTATCCACAAGCGGAAAAGGATATGTTCCATGCTTAATCTGCTCATCGATCAATTTCAGCTCAGTCAATACATCGGACGTTTTTGCGGTATCAAAATTCGGATAGCTCCGAGCTTCTTGCATAATCGCAGGCATGGCACAGTCAGCATAATCATGAATCAGATAAAACAGAAAATGCAAAAAAGCAGCAAGATCGGGATTTTTCGGACTGAGTATTTTATTATAAAATCGCCCGTTCAAGCTGACACTTAAATAAATCTGCCACTTTTCAACCACACGATTATAATCGTCAATATCAATACGAAACGCAACCGGTATCTCCTGAATAACCCGTGTAAATATGTACGACACACATTTTTTGTCAGTCACCTTCATTTCCGCCTCGAGCATTACCCCGATCTCGGCAGCGCAGTCATGGATAAACTCGACAGCATTCATACACAATTTATCCAGTACCGTTCTCCATGCATGGGGCAAGGCGTTGACATCGACATTCTGCATTTCGCTGACTTGATGAAAATAACCGTCTATGCCATTACCGATACAGGTATACATCGTTTCCTGTATTTTGGGTTCTTTTGAGACAATGTAATCGAACATATTCTCACCTCTCACGAAGAAGCCGCTCACTGAGCGGCTTCTTTTGTGTCAGTTTTTCCTCGATGGCGAATCACCAATTCGCCTGCTTCTCATCCTCGGGAAGCACCTCCTTGAAGGCGGTGATGGCGCACTCGATCATGTCGTCGGTGGGCTCGAGGACGGTGATGTGCTGCATCCAGACGCCGGGCTTCGAGATGAAGCGGGTGAAGGCGTTATCGTGGCGGCCGGCGAGCTTGATGAGCTCATAGCCGATGCCCATGACGATGGGCAGGGTCAACAGCTTGATGGCTGAGCGCAGCAGGGGGTGGATATCGGGGCTGATGAACATCGACACGAAGATGCCGACGATCAGCATCAGCACCATGAAGGAAGTGCCGCAGCGGGGGTGGAAGCGGCCCTGTTTACGCACATTTTCGACGGTCAGCGGCAGGCCATGCTCGTAGCAGAAGATGGTCTTATGCTCGGCACCGTGGTATTGGAAGGTGCGGCGGATGTCCTTCATCAGGGTCACCAGCATCATGTAGGCGAGGAAGATGGCGATGCGCAGAACACCCTCAAAGAGGCTGCGCAGGAAGCGGTTACCGGCGAGGCCGGGTATAGCCTTCTCGACCCAGCTGTAGATTTGGACGGGCAGGTACATGAAGAGGAAGAGAGCGAGCACGACGCCGAGGACGGCCGAAACGACCATCAGCGCGTTCATGGCAAAGGCGCTGATGCCCTTCTGTTCCTTGCCGTCCTTGGCGGGCTCCTCGTCCTCGAGGCCGGCGATCTCGGCCGAGCGCATCAGGCACTTATAGCCCGAGCGCATCGAGTCGATAAAGTTGAAGACGCCGCGGATGATGGGCAGCTTGAAGACCTTCGATTTGAAGGACGAGGTGGTCTCCCAGGTCTCGAGGACAATCTCGCCCTCGGGGTTGCGGACGGCCATGGCCGACTTCTGCGGGCCGCGCATCATGATGCCCTCGATGAGGGCCTGACCGCCGATCGAGGTCTTGCGGGCGGGGCAGGATGTATTTTCTGTGTTTGGCAACGTAATTCCTCCATTCTGCGGCAATTGCCGCTCAATCCTTATTATTATACCTTGGCAATGTGAACACAATATGAATGCACCGCGGATTTGCACAAAATTCGCGGTGATTTTTTTGCGGTGAAATTTTCGCGTTGTCCCCGTCTTTGCCCTTTACAAATCGGCGGATTCGTGGTACAATAGATGTGTTATGTTTGTTCGACAAATTGAAATGAGGTGCGATCCATGAAAATCGGATTTGACAACCAGACCTATATCAAAACTCAGTCGGCCAAGATCCTCGAGCGGGTGAAGCTGTTCGACAACAAGCTCTACATCGAGTTCGGCGGCAAGCTCTTCGACGATCTGCACGCTGCGCGCGTTCTGCCCGGCTTTGCGCCCGACGCCAAGATCAATCTGCTCCGCGAGATGCGCGACCAGACCGAGATCATCATCATCATCAACGCCGCCGACATCGAGCGCAAGAAGATCCGCGCCGATTTCGGCATCACCTATGACATGGACGTTCTGCGTCTGATGGACAACCTTCGCTCGCTGGGCATTTACGTCAGCTCGGTGGTCATCACGCAGTACACCGGTCAGACCGGCGCTGACATCTTCCGCAAGAAACTGGAGATGCGCGGTGAGCGGGTTTACATCCACCGCTCGATCAAAGGCTATCCCAACGATGTGGATACCATCGTCAGCGAGCAGGGGTATGGGGCAAACGACTACATCGAGACCACCCGTCCACTTGTCGTTGTCACCGCGCCCGGCCCGGGCTCGGGCAAACTGGCGACCTGTCTGTCGCAGCTTTACCACGAGTACAAGCGGGGCGTGAAGGCAGGCTACGCGAAGTTCGAGACCTTCCCGATCTGGAACCTGCCGCTCAAGCACCCGGTCAACATTGCCTACGAGGCGGCCACCGCCGACCTGCGCGACGTGAACATGATCGACCCCTACCACCTCGACGCATACGGCGTCGCTACCGTCAACTACAACCGCGACGTCGAGGCCTTCCCCGTCGTGCAGACCATCCTCGAGCGCATCACCGGCAAGAGCGATCTCTATCGCTCGCCGACTGACATGGGCGTGAACATGGTGGGCAACTGCATCATCGACGACGAGGTCTGCCGCGAGGCGGCCAAGCAGGAGATCCTGCGGCGCTACTACAAGGCGTGGTGCGACTACAAGAACGGCGTGACCGACATTGAGACGGCGCACCGGGTCGAGCTGCTGATGAAGAATGTGGGCATCACGGCGACCGACCGCCGTGTGGTCGTTCCGGCACGGGAGAAGGCCGAGCAGGTCGGCTGCCCGGTGTTCGCCATCGAGCTGCCCGACGGCCGGATCGTGACCGGCAAGGAGATCAGCCTGATGAGCGCGCCCGCGACGGCGCTGATCAACTCGGTGAAGGTGCTCTCGGGCATCGCCGACGAGATCTTCCTGCTCTCGCCGGTGGTTATCGAGCCGATCCAGCGGATGAAGGAGCAGATGCTGGGCGACCGCGTGCTGCGGCTGGGCCTCGAGGAGGTGCTGATCGCGCTGAGCATCTGCGCGGCAACCAACCCGATGGTCGAGCTGGCCGTCTCGAAGCTGCCCGAGCTGCGGGGCTGCGAGGCGCATTCCTCGACCATGCTGACCGCCGCCGACGAGCGCGTCCTGCGCAAGCTCGGCCTGAACTTCACCTGCGAACCGGTCTTCCAGGGCAAGGATCTGTTTGCACATGATTGAACCGAACCGTTTTTCCGAAGCAAAGGAGGGGCACATGCTCTTTCAATACACACGGATCCCGATGGGGATCGAGATCACCGGGTTTGCGCCCGGAGAAAAGGCAAAGCAGCTGGTGCTGCCCGAGGAAATCGACGGGATCCCCGTTGTCTCAGTGGGCGAGGAAGCCTTTCAGGGCTGCGGGTTTGAGTCGGTTGATGCGCCGTCGGTGCGTCGGGTAATGCCCTGCGCTTTCCGCGACTGCCGCAATCTGCGCCGCGTGTCGCTGCCGCAGGCGACCGAGGTGCTGGGCTTCGCGCTGGCCGGCTGCGGGGCGCTGGAGGAATTCGAGCTGCCCATGGTGCGTTTGCTCGGCCCCGGCGTTTTTGAGGCGACCGGGCTGCGCGAGGCGACCTTCGGTTCGCTTGCGCAGGTGGGGGCATACTGCTTCTCGAAGTGCCGCAAGCTGAAGTCGCTGGTCTTCGAGGACGGCTGCACGATCACGGCCATCCCGCGCAATCTGGTGGCCGACTGCAACGCGCTGACGACGCTGGTCTACCCGACCGAGCGGGTCTGCTCGATCGGCAAGCACGCCTTCCGCGCCACGCGGCTGGAGGAGATCGACCTCTCCTCGCCCGCGATCACGCGGCTTGACTGGAACGTCGCGTACGACTGCCGCCGCCTGGCGACCTTCCGTTTCCCGCCGCACATTTCGTATGAGACCGAGAAGCATGATTTCTTCTCGCTGCAGGACTTCTCGCAGTCGCCGCAGGTGAAGATCCATCTGCCCATCGAGGCGAAGGGCGTCTACCTCAAGGGCGTCAAGGATGAGCAGATCGTCTATTATGGGGAATAAGCGAAAGACCTTTGTGCCGAATGGCACAAAGGTCTTTTTTCATTGAAATTCGTTCCGCAGGACGGCGCAGACGCCGATGTCGCGGTAGATGCCCTTGATGCGCATGGCGCCGCGGCGGGTGCCCTCATAGGTCATACCGACCTTCTCCATCACGCGGCGGGAGCGGTCGTTGCCGATGATGTAGTGCGCCTCAATGCGGTGAAGGTTCAGCTCACGGAAGCCGAAGTGCACCACGGCGTGCAGCGCTTCGGGGATAATGCCCTGCCCCCAATAATCGGGGTGCAGGACATAGCCGACCTGCGCGCTGTTGTGGGCAAAGTCGAAGGAAGTAAAGCCGCAGGTGCCGATCAGCCGGCCGCTCTCCGCGAGGGTCACGCCCCAGTCGTAGAAGTCGCCCACGCGATAGCGGGAGGCGAGGTACTGCAGATACTCGACCGTATAGGCGCGGTCGGGGTGGGGGGCCCAGGTCAAATACTTGGTCACATCCATTCGGTGGGCGTAGGCAAACATGTCGTCGGCGTCGTCCACCCGCATGCGGCGGAGCAGGAGACGCTCGGTCTCCAGCTCCGGCAGGTGCGAAAAGATGCGATAGACTGTCTCTCGTTTCATGCTTCCGGGCGGCTTAGCTCTGCGGGTCGATGAGCATCTTCACCAGCTCGGCGTCGGCCCCGAGAACGACCGTCTTGTCGGCGCCCGAGAGCGAAGCCCGCAGGGCGTCGAGGGCCAGCGTGAACTGATAGAAGCTCTTTTTATCGTCGGTGTTGAAGGCCTCGGCCAGCATGCGCATGTATTCGGCCTCGCCCTCGGCCTCGAGCTTGGCGGCGGAGGCCTGTGCGTCCGAAATAATGATGTTGACCTGCTTGTCGACGTCGTTGGTGATGATCGACGCCTCATATTCGCCGTCGGCCTTGTACTTTTCGGCGATCTGGTTGCGCTCGGAGATCATGCGCGAGTAGACGGCCTGCTCGTTGTCGGCGGGGAGGTCGAGGCGCTTGATCTTGACGTCGACCACACGGATACCGTACTGCGCGGTGACTTCGGCGACGCTCTGGGTGATGGTATCGTAGATCTTATTGCGCTCGCCGCCGTCCTCCTGATTGATGATGGAGGTCTGGGGCAGCGTGCCCATGACGTTCTTGAGGGTGGTGTAGGTCGCGGCGTCGAGACGGCGCTCAGCCTCACCGGTGGTGCCGACCGACTTGAAGAAGGTCAGCGGGTCGCTGATCTCCCAGATGACGTAGCTGTCGACCGTCATGTTCTTCTTGTCCGAGGTCAGCACCTCGGAGGGATTGATGTCGTAAAGCTGAACGTCGCGGGGAAAGAAGCGGATGGTGTCAATGAAGGGGATCTTGAAATGCAGGCCGGCGGTGTCGATGGTATCCACGATCTTGGACAGGCGGACGACGCAGGCGTACTCATTCTCGGCGACGGTGTACATTGAGCCGAAGAGGCAAATGACAGTGAGAAGCACGATAAGCGTGACGACGATTTTTACGGTGAGCTTTTTCATTTTGCACTTCCCTCCTCTGCGGTAGTATTTGCGGCAGTTGTACCGGAAACGAAGCTCTCGAGGGGCAGCAGCTTCTGCGTGCCGCCCTCGGCGGCGTCGACGTAGAGCTTAACGCCGGGCAGGACTTCGGAAATCATTTCATAGTACATACGCGTACGGGTGATCTCGGGATTGAGGGCGTACTCGGCGTACATGGCCTCGAACATGGCGATCTGCTTGGTCGCCTCGTTGATGCGGTTGCGCTTGACGTACTCGGCGTTCTGGATCAGCTTGTCAGCCTGTGCCTTGGCCTCGGGCAGCTTGGAGTTCTGGTAGGCGCGGGCCTCATTGATGACCGTTTCAGCCAGCTGCATGGCCGTCTCGACGTTCTTGAAGGCTTCGATGACCGATGCGTTCGGGGGCTCGCTGTCCTGGATCTTGACGTCGGTCAGCATGAGACCGATGTCGTACTGCTCAAGCTCGGCAGTGACCAGCTCCTTGATCTGGGTCTGGATCTCAGTCTTGCCGGTGGTCAGAACCTTGTCGACCTCGGTCGAGCCGATGACGTTGCGGATCTGGCTTTGGACAAGGTTGGTGAGGATCCCATCGGGATCAGCCGAAGCGAACAAGTACTTCTCGGGATCGGAGATCTTGTACTCGACGAAGAAGTCCACGTTCACGATGTTGAAGTCGCCGGTGATCATCTTCGACTCCGACTCAATGAAATCGCCCGACTCGGGGCGGTAGCCGAGGTAGATCTTCTGGAAGACATTGACGTCGACCTTATGTACCTGCTGGATCAGCGGGATCTTGAAGTGCATACCGGCGCCGGTGACATTGGTCACCTTGCCGAAGGTCGTAACGACGGCCTCCTGCTTGTCGTCGACCGTGTACCAGCAGCCGCCGACGATGGCCAGCGCGACGATAAACACGACGACGGTCACCGCCAGCTTTGCGAGGCGTGCGGGATCGAGCCGCTTCTTTGGGGGCTTTGTTTTGTCCGCATACGGAGGTGTATTGTTCATATGTTTACCACCTTTCTGTGTGATGGCATAATGATACCACAAATTTCTGCACTTTGCAAGAGCGGCCTTGGGCAATTTCAGCCGATGGCGGCCGGGTTTGGCGCAGTTTTGTAAAAAAAGTGCCATTCCTCTTTATTTTTCCGGCTGAATGTGGTATAATGATAAACTGGTACAGGTATGCAAACCTGTCAGAATGGAGACAGAAAATAATGTGTGGTTTTGTCGGCTTCAGCGGCGTTCGCGACCGCAGACAGCAGATCATTGAACATATGATGGCGCGGATCGTCCACCGCGGCCCGGACATGGGTGACTCTTTTCTGGACGACGACATGGCACTGGGCTTCCGGCGGCTGAGCATCATCGACCTATCCCCCGCCGGCTGCCAGCCGATGCAGAACGAAGACGGCTCGGTGGTCATCGTCTTCAACGGCGAGATCTACAATTTCATGGAGCTGCGCGGGGAGCTGGTCGCGGCGGGACACACCTTCCGCACGAACACCGACACAGAGGTGCTCGTCCACGGCTACGAGCAGTTCGGCGGCGACGCGCTGGTGCGCCGCCTGCGCGGGATGTTCGCCTTTGTGATCTGGGATCGCCGGGCGAAGCGTCTCTTCGGCGCCCGCGACCATTTCGGCATCAAGCCCTTTTATTACGGCAAGCTGCCGGGAGGCAATCTGATCTTCGGCTCGGAGATCAAGAGCTTTCTCGAGCATCCCGATTTCGTCCCCTCCGTCAACCGCGACGCCCTGCGGCCCTATTTGACCTTCCAGTATTCGTCGGGCACCGACACCTTCTTTGAAGGCGTGTACAAGCTGCCACCCGCGCACAGCTTTGTGTGGGAGCCGGGCGGCGAGATGCGCATCGAGCGGTACTGGGACATCGACTTCGCGGCAAAGAAAGGCACGCTCGACGAGTACGTCGAGCAGCTGGACAAGTGCATCCACGAGTCGGTGGCGGCACACCGCATCAGCGACGTGCCGGTCGGTTCCTTCCTCTCGGGCGGTGTCGATTCGAGCTACATCACGGCGACGCTAATGCCCGATGACACATTCTCGGTCGGCTTCGCCGTCGACCGCTTCAACGAGACCGACGAGGCGGCAGAGCTGTCGAAGCGCCTTGGGGTGAAGAATTTCAAGAAAATGCTGACCGCCGAGGAGTGCTTTGCCGCCTTCCCGACCATCCAATATCACATGGACGAGCCGCAGTCGAATCCGTCGTCGGTGCCGCTCTACTTCCTCGCCCAGCTGGCGCGGGAGCATGTCACCGTGGTGCTGTCGGGCGAGGGCGCGGACGAGATTTTCGCCGGCTACGAGTGGTACGACGAGACGCCCATGATGCGCAAATACAAGAAGCTGCCCAGGTTCATCCGCCGTGCGGCCGGCTCTGTGGCAAAGCGGCTGCCCTACTTCCGTGGGCATGATTTCCTCATCAAGGCGACCGGCCGCCCCGAGGACTGGTTCATCGGGCAGGCGCTGGTCTTCCCTGAGAAGGAGGCGCTGGCTGTTCTGCGCGATGACTGCCGGGGCGGCAGGACGCCGGGTGAGGTCTGCGCGCCGATCTATGCGAAGGTCAAGGGCAAGGATGAGGTGACCAAGAAGCAGTACCTCGACCTCTGTCTGTGGCTGCCGGGCGACATTCTGCTCAAGGCCGACAAGATGAGCATGGCGCACTCGCTCGAGCTGCGCGTGCCCTTCCTCGACCGCGAGGTAATGGCGCTGGCGCAGACGATTCCGACCAAGTACCGCATCAACCCGAGCGGCACGAAGTACGTCCTGCGCAAGGCAGCCAACCGGACACTGCCCGACGAATGGGCGACCCGCCCGAAGAAGGGATTCCCGGTGCCGATCCGCTTCTGGCTGCGCGAGGAGCGCTGGTACAAGTTAGTGCGCGAGGCCTTCACCGCCGATTACGCGGGCGAATTCTTCAACGTGGATGCGCTCTGTGCCCTGCTCGACGATCATTACGCGGGCAAGGCGAACAACGGCCGCAAGATCTGGACGGTCTACACCTTCCTCGTGTGGTACAAGTGCTTTTTCGTGGATTTCAAGCGAATGGGGTAAGACCTTGGGGCGCCGCCCCAAACCCCGCTTAAGGGACTTTTTCGAGAAAAAGTCCCTTAAGAATCTTCAAAAAGCTTTCCAACTTGTGTCTGGATTTTGGTTTGTGTAAATATGATAGAGAAAAGGACATAGATATGAAGGACATCAATCTCATTCCCGTCCTGCTCGGGGCGGATCTCAACTGTTATTCGCTGGCCCGCGCCTTTTACGAGGCGGCCGGTGTCAAGGCGCAGGCTTTCGGGCGCTATCCGCTGGGGCAGACGCAATATTCGCGTTTCCTCAACTTCACGGCGGTGCCGAATCTGGATAATCCCGACATTATGGTGCAGGTGCTGATCGAGTTCGCGCAGAAGCATCCCGACGAGCCGCTGGTCGCGATGGGCTGCACCGACGATTATGCGTCACTGCTCATCTCTTGCAAGGCCCAGCTCGAGCCTTACTACATCATCCCCTATATCGACGCGCCCCTGCGCGACCGGCTGGTCAGCAAGGCTGATTTCTACGCGCTCTGCGATGAGTATGACATTCCCTACCCCAAGACGAAGGTATTCACCGCCGATTTCTCGCCGGCGTGGCTCCAGCCCGAGGCGCTGGGCTTTGGCTATCCGCTGATCGTCAAGCCGTCGTCGAGTATTGAGTATTGGAAGCATCCCTTTGACGGCATGCAGAAGGTTTATGTGGCCGAGTCGCCCGAGCGCGCCGAAGCCATCATCCGCGAGATCTACGCCTCGGGCTACACCGAGCGGATGATCGTACAGGACATGATCCCGGGTGAGGACTCCTACATGCATGTGCTGACCGCCTATGCAGATAAGGACAGCAAGGTAAAGATGACCTGTCTCGGCCATGTCATGCTCGAGGAGCACACCCCGAAAGGACGCGGCAACCACGCCGCCATCATGATCGAGCAGAACAAGGCGCTGACCGACCGCGTCCGCGCCCTGCTGGAGGATCTGGGCTACCGCGGCTTTGCGAATTTTGACATCAAGTACGACGAGCGCGACGGCTCGCTGCGCTTCTTCGAGATCAATCTGCGCCAGGGGCGCAGCAACCACTACATCACCGCGTCGGGGATGAACATCGCGGAGCTGGTTATCCGCGACTACTTCACCGACGAGCCGCTGAAGAATATTGACTGCGCGAACGAGCATCTCTGGCACTGCGTGCCGTGGGGTGTAGTCAAGCGCTATGTCAAGGACGATGCTGTCCGTGCGAAGGCGGCGGCTCTGCGCCGCGCCGGCAAGTCGACCTCGGCGCTCTGGTGCGCGGCCGATCTGCGGGGCAATCCAAAGCGCTTCGCGTGGGTGGTGCGCCATCTGCTCGGCCACTACGCGAAGTACAAAAAATACTGCAAATAAGGAGGTGGCGGCTACGGCTGCGACCAAGAAATTAGGGATCCTCGGGGGCCTGGGGCCGATGTCATCGGTCTATTTCTACGAAATGCTGACCCGACACACCGACGCCCGCTGCGACCAGGATCACATCGACCTTGTGCTCTCGAGCGGCGCGACAACACCCGACCGCACCGCCTTCATCCTCGGGCAGTCGCCCGACTCTCCCCTGCCCCGCATGGTGGCCGACGCCGAGTCGCTGATCGCCGCCGGGGCTGAGCTGATCGCCATCCCCTGCAACACGGCGCACTACTTCTATGACGCACTGGCCGAGTCGATCACCGTGCCGGTGATCAACATCCTCTACGAGACGGTCACGACGCTGGCCGACCTCGGGGTGCGCAAGATCGGCGTCCTGGCGACGGCCGGTACCGTCGCGTCGGGGGCATACCAGCACATGTGTCGGCGGGTCGGCCTCGACTGCGCTGTGCCCGACATTGACGGGCAGGCGGCGATCCAGCGCATCATCTATGACGACATCAAGCAGGGCAAACGCCCCGACATGGCGGCCTTCGCCGACGTGGCGGCCCGTCTGCTCGACGCCGGCTGTGAGCGGCTGGTGCTGGGCTGCACCGAGCTGTCGCTGCTGAAGCGCGACGAGGGCCTTTCCGCTCCCTACTTCGACTCGCTTGAGGCGCTGGCCTACCGCTCGATCCTCGCCTGCGGCAAGCGGCCGGTGGGCTTCGATGACGACTTTCCGGAGGTGAACGCATGATTACCCTGTCCGACCTTCTCGCCCCCCTCTCGCCCGACTGGCTGGCCGAGCCCCTCTCGCTGACCGACGAGGTGCTGGCCCGCCCCATCGAGCTGCTGTCCACCGACACCCGCAAGCTGGTGGGGGATGATTCGCTCTTTGTCTGCATCAAGGGGGCCGTCTTCGACGGCCATGCCTACGCGCGCCGCGCCTATGATGCCGGCTGCCGCGTCTTTGTGGCCGAGGCTGTGCTCGATCTGCCCCCCGACGCCATTGTCATCCGCGTCACCGACAGCCGCGTGGCGCTGGCCCGCATGTCGGCGGCTTTCTACCGCTATCCCGCCCGCGAGCTGACCGTCATCGGCATCACAGGCACCAAGGGCAAGACCACCACCGCCCTGCTCATCCGCCACATTCTCGAGCAAAACGGCATCTCTGCCGGCTACATCGGCTCGAACGGCGTCCAGTTTGCCGGGAAATTCTATCCCACCGCCAACACCACGCCCGAGAGCTGTGACCTGCACGCCTATCTGCGCCAGATGGCCGACGCGGGGGTGAAGTATGTCGCCCTCGAGGTCTCGTCGCAGGCGCTCTACCTCAACCGCGTGCACGGACTCGATTTTCCCATCTCGATCTTCACCAACCTCTCCCCCGACCACATCGGCGGCGTCGAGCACCCCACCTTCGAGCACTACTGCGCCTGCAAACGCGCCCTCTTCGCCGACCACAGCACCGGATGTGTCATCGCCAATCTGGATGATCCCGCCACGCCCGGTATGATTGCTGGCTGTGACCGCATTGTCGGCGTCTCAGTCGAGGGCGAAGCTGATCTCGCGGCACGGGACATCGCCCTTTTCCGCTGGGGCAGTCGGCTCGGGGTCGAGTTCGTCTGCCGTCATTGCGGCAAGGAAGCAGCCTTTGCCCTTCCCCTGCCCGGCGAATACAACGTCCACAACGCCCTCTGCGCGGCGGCAGTCGGCCTCGAAGCAGGCCTCACCCTGCCCCAGATCGCGGCGGCGATGGCAACTGTCGCCATCAAAGGCCGCTGCGAGGCCGTCGAGGTACTGTCCGACGTGACCTTCCTCATCGACTACGCCCACAACGGCGTCAGCCTGCGGGCGGCGCTCGAGACACTACGCTGCTATGATCCCGCGCGGCTAATCTGCCTCTTCGGCTCGGTCGGCGGGCGCACGCAGCTGCGCCGCCCCGAGCTGGGCGCGGTCGCGAACGAGCTGTGCGACCTGGCGATCCTGACCTCGGATAACCCCGATTTCGAGGATCCCGAGGCCGTCATCGCCGACATCGCGGCGGCCTTCACCCCCGACGGCTGCCCCTACCTGATCCAGCCCGACCGCGCCGAGGCCATCCGCCTCGCCGTCAGCCAGGCCAGCCCGGGCGACATCGTCCTGTTGGCCGGCAAGGGGCACGAGGATTATCAGCTGATCCGCGGCGAAAAGGTGCCGTTTGACGAGCGCGCAGTCCTCCACGAATGTGCAGCGCGCCTGCGTACACGGCTGTGAGGGGCCGATTTATCAATTATGGTATATTGTTTAACCGTTTAACGCCAAAATTGGAGATTGTCTTGCAATTTTTGATGGAATCAGGCATAATAAAGGGCAAAGAAATAACATGCCAACCAATACAGAAAGCCTACAGAGGTGTTAATCATGGAAGGAAAAACGACAGTTAAATATTTGCAGAGTTATATCAAGCAAAAAGATTATCATCCCGATTTACTTAAAGATTATTTTCTAAAATTAGCTGAAGAAGTCGGCGAGCTTTCCCGCGCAATGCGCAAAGGACTTAAAGCACCGAATCCCAACGAGATCAAAGAAACAATTGATGAAGAATTATGGGATGTGATTTACTACACACTGGCGATTGCCAATCTATTTGATATTGATCTGGAGCAAGTGATTAAGGCAAAAGAAGAGATGAATCAAACCAGATATCCGTCATCTGTTGTATTTGAGGAAAACCGATAAATAACAAAACACAGGAGGCATCCCCATGGCAAAAAGCAGACTGATCGGCGACTATCCCGTCATCGGCATCCGTCCGACCATCGACGGTCGGCGCGGCGCGCTGAAGGTGCGCGAGTCGCTGGAAGACCAAACCATGAACATGGCCCGCGCGGCCGCCAAGCTGTTCACCGAAAATCTTCGCTACTCCAACGGCGAGCCGGTCAAGGTAGTCATCGCCGATACGACTATCGGCCGCGTGGCCGAAAGCGCGGCCTGCGCCGACAAATTCAAGAAGGCCGGCGTTGACATCACGCTGACCGTCACCCCCTGCTGGTGCTACGGCTCCGAGACGATGGACATGGATCCGAACACCATCAAGGCCGTCTGGGGCTTCAACGGCACCGAGCGTCCCGGCGCGGTCTACCTCGCGTCGGTGCTGGCCTCCCACGCACAGAAGGGCCTGCCGGCCTTCGGCATCTACGGCCATGACGTGCAGGACATGGACGACACCTCCATTCCGGCTGACGTCGAGGAAAAGCTGCTCCGCTTCGGCCGCGCGGCTGTCGCCGCGGCCACCATGCGCGGCAAGTCCTATCTGCAGATCGGCTCGATCTGCATGGGCATCGGCGGCTCGATCATCGACTCGAAGTTCCTTGAGGAGTATTTCGGCATGCGCGTCGAGTCGGTCGACGAGGTTGAGATCATCCGCCGCATGACCGAGGGCATCTACGACGAGGCCGAGTACCAACGCGCGCTGGCCTGGACGAAGGCCAAATGCCGCGAGGGCTTCGACAAGAACCCGGCTGAGCTGCAGAAATCCCGCGCGGTCAAGGACGAGCAGTGGGAGTTCGTGGTCAAGATGATGGTCATCATCAAGGATCTGATGAACGGCAACCCCAACCTGCCCGAGGCCCGTGAGGAGGAGATGGTCGGCCACAACGCCATCGCCGCCGGCTTCCAGGGTCAGCGTCAGTGGACCGACTTCTACCCCAACGCCGACTTTGCCGAGGCGCTGCTCAACACCTCCTTCGACTGGTCGGGCGTGCGTGAACCGTACATCCTCGCCACCGAGAACGACGTCCTCAACGGCATGGGCATGCTCTTCATGAAGCTGCTCACCAACCGTGCCCAGATCTTCGCCGATGTCCGCACCTACTGGAGCCCCGAGGCTGTCAAGCGCGCCACCGGCGGCTACGAAATCGAGGGCAAGGCCGCCGAGGCCGGCGGCTTCATCCACCTCATCAACTCGGGCGCGGCCTGCCTTGACGCCTGCGGCGCGGTCACAGATGCGGACGGCAACGCCGTGATGAAGCAATGGTTCGAGATGACCGATGCTGACTGCGACAAGATCCTCGCCAAGACCGAATGGGCACCGGCCGACCTCGGCTATTTCCGTGGCGGCGGCTACTCCTCCCGCTTCGTGACCGAGGCAGAGATGCCGGTCACCATGATCCGCCTCAACCTCGTCGACGGTCTCGGCCCGATGCTGCAGATTGCCGAGGGCTGGACGGTCAAGCTGCCCGCAGCCGTCACTGACACCCTCTGGAAGCGCACAGACTACACCTGGCCCTGCACCTGGTTTGCCCCTCGCACGACCGGCCAGGGCGCCTTCAAGACGGCCTACGACGTCATGAACAACTGGGGTGCCAACCACGGCGCGATCAGCTACGGCCACATCGGCGCCGATCTGATCACCCTCTGCTCGATGCTCCGCATTCCGGTCGCGATGCACAACGTGCCGGAGGAAAAGATCTTCCGCCCGGCCGTCTGGAACGCCTTCGGCATGGACAAGGAGGGCGCCGACTATCGTGCCTGCGCCACCTACGGCCCGCAGTTCAAGAAAACGAGATAACGACAGCGAAAAACTCCGCTCGGGAGACATCCCGAGCGGAGCTTTTGTTATTCGCCTCTCTCAAAGGCGCTGGCTTCTGCAACAATCGCATTGAAGCGGTCCGTTTCCCGGATCGGGTCAAAGCGATCCCATTCAAGCGAGGAAGTGATCGCGCCCTCCCGCGGGAAAGGCACATCATACCGCATTTCAACACCGCAGAAATACGGCAGCCCGCTTTCGGTGACCACGTTCCAGTTCTGCGCAGACCGCTGAAGCTGTCTGAGCCATTTTTCCAGCCAGTCCATCGCCTCATCCGGTCGCCCGAGATCCATGCAAGTCGCCGCAAGCCAGCCATAACTTGGCTTAGTGTCAATCGGGGTCTCATCCTCACGATCGCCGACTACGATCTTGTACAGGTCGGGATAAAGACGGTAGCAGGCATAAGCCTCCTCATATTTCTTCTGCTTCCGATAAAGATAGCCGAGCAGACTCAACTCGTGGTTAAGATAGGACAGCGCTTTGCTGATATTTCTGCCGTACTGGTCGATCGCTTCCTCTCTTCGCCCCATGTCCTCGAGCACGATCGCAAGAAGACTGCCGCGTTCGTAGTTTGTGTAGAATGCGGGCAGCTTCTTCGCGTGCTCTTCCGCCTTGGCGTAATCGCCCATGATCCGATACACGCTGACCAGACAGCGATTGGCGTCGTTCAGATATTGGCTGTCGGTGCAGTGTCTGAGAATGACATTCGCCTGACGGATACACTCGTTCTGCCACATGTTCTGCTCAGCTTCTCTGTCCCCGATCTCATCGGCAGAGCGTTCGTCCCTGTAGGTCCACAGCAGAAACACAATGCTCCAGATGGAGTGAACGAGCAGCCTGCAGTCGTTCGGGTAGGTCTTCAGCATCTCCTGCGCCGCCTGACAGCAATCCAGCCAATGGGCATATTCGCTGACACCGCTCGGTTTACTGCTTCGTTTCCGCTCCATTTCACGGATGAATTGTTCGACTTCCTCATCCCCATTGATGCCGTTTGTCCCGAACAGAATATCCACCGACACGCCGAACACATTTGCCAGCGGCACGATCTGGGAAATGTCAGGAAGTCCCGTTTCGTTCTCCCAACGGCTGACTGCCTGCGCTGTAATATTCAGCTGTTCCGCAAGTTCTTCCTGGGTAAGATTCCGTTCCTTTCGCAGCTTTCGGATGATCTGTCCAATCGCCATTGCCATAAAATTACACTCCTTTGAACATGTATTCCGGTACCGTTGAGCATAGTATACCAGAAGTTCTGCGAAATGTAAAGCGATGCAAATCTGAGGTGAACACAACGGTACGTTGGGTCAACTCCAAAAGAAAAGCTCTGCGTTGAACGCAGAGCTTTTTCTGAGCGCTTACAGGCTCTCGACCTTGTCGGCCGCCTTGGCCAGATAGTCGTTCTCCATCAGCTCGATCATGCCGCGGTCAACCAGCGCAGAAATGCGGGTATCGAGTGGGATGCGGGCGAGGAGATCGTAGCCGAACTTCTCGGCGATCTGGTCGATGTGGCTCTCGCCGAAGACCTTGATCTCGCGGTCGCAGTCGGGGCACTTGACGTAGCTCATGTTCTCGACCAGGCCGAGGACAGGGATGTCCATCATGTTGGCCATATTCGCCATCTTGGAGACGATCATCGAGACCAGCTCCTGCGGCGAGCTGACGATGATGATACCGTCGAGCTTGATGGTCTGGAAGATGGTCAGCGGGACGTCACCGGTGCCGGGCGGGCAGTCGATGATGAGGTAGTCGACGTCGTCATAGATGACATCGGTCCAGAACTGCTTGACGGTGCCAGCGATGACCGGGCCGCGCCAGACGACGGGCTTGGTCTCGTCGTCGAGCAGGAGGTTGACCGAGATCACGTCGATGCCGGTCTTGGTCTTGGGCGGGATGAGGCCGCTCTCGTCGCCCTCAACGGGGGAGATTGCGGAATAGAGGCCGAAGGCCTTCGGGATCGACGGGCCGGTGATGTCGGCGTCGAGGATCGCAACATGGTTGCCGCGGCGCTGCAGCTCGACGGCCAGCATGGTGCTGACCAGCGACTTGCCAACACCGCCCTTGCCGCTGACCACGCCGATCACATGCTTGATCGAGCTCTTCGGGTTTGGTGCTTCATGAAGATCGGTCTTCTCGCGCGACGAGCAGTTCGCCGAGCAAGTCGAACAGTTGTGGGTGCATTCTTCTGCCATGGTTACACTTCCTTTTGCAATAGTCATTTATAATAGTATACGCCAAAACCGCACGAATTGCAAGGGGTTTGGGGAAAATTGTGCGAATTGTTGACATATCCGGCACGGTGCGGTATAATAGCGGTAGATGGAGGTGATCGTATGTTGATTTTACAGCCGACCGGATTATATTTTCTGGGCGACAGCCTTGAGCGGCAAAAACAGGATCTTTGCCTGCACGGGCACATCCTTTTCCGGATCGGCAAAGATACGCTGGGCTACGGCGACTACTGTGTCAGCGCGGCTGCAATGCGCTTTCTACGCACGCTGACTGAAAATCATTATGTTTCGGAAAGCGACCAGCTGCTTCCCTGCTGCGGCCATAATATGTTCGCCTCACCTGACAAAATGTCGGTCGATATCGGCAGTTGTCCTGACGGGGATGACTTCGATATACTGCATGAGAACGGCGGGATCACCGTCATTTGCCACGATTGGGGTACATATCACCTTGATTATGCAGAATACTGTGACACAGTACTTGGCTTTTGTGCAGCAGTAGAGCAGTTCTACCGCGATAATCCGCGAGATTTGGCCGACACTGATGCAGCAGAACATGATGCATTTGAGGCGTATTGGAATGAATGGAATCGCAGAATGGCGGCAGCAAAAGCGGCCAATCAAGAACGGAGGTGATTACATGGCTAAGCTGACCGGCAGCAATTTTCATTGGCTGGGCGACAACGATGCCCAGCGGCACGGTGATCTCTGCGCCCACGGGCATGTGCGGCTCGAATTCGACGGCGGCGTCATCGAGGATGACTGTACCATTTCAGCGTCGGCGCTGCAATTTTTGCGGACACTGCAGGAGGATCACGTCGCCATCTACGATGACGAGCAGATGATGCCCTGCTGTGGGCATTTCATGGTTCCGTCGGATGACAAGACCAGCGTGTATATCTCGGGCTGCCCCTACGGCACCGATTTTGATGTGCGGCACGAGGCCGGCGCGGTGGTCATCGGCACGAGGGAGGCAGAGTATCACCTTGATCCGGGCGAATACCGCGCGGCGGTACTGGCTTTCGCCGAGCAGGTGGAAGCCTTCTACCGTGCAAGTCCGCCGCGCAGCTTGGATGAGCGCGATCAATTCTCGCGGGACGGCTACGAGGCGTTCTGGTGCGAGTGGCGGCGGTTGAAACAGGCTGCAACGCGATAGAAAACTCGACACGGCGGGGATACTTCCCTGCCGTGCTTCATTCCCGCCACAGCTTCGCCCCGTCGCTGTGATACACCAGCGTCCCTTCCCGATCCGTCCGCCCGATCGCGATCCCGCGCGCGGTCAGCGCGTCGATGACGCGGCGGGCGGGGTGGCCGTAGGTGTTGGCTTTGCCGCAGGAGATGGCGGCAAATCGGGGCTGCACGGCGTCGAGCAGGGCGTCGGTGGTGGAGGTGTCCGCGCCGTGGTGGCCGAGCTTGAGGAGATCGACGTGCAGGTCGGCGTGGGCGGCGAGCAGCGCCGCCTCCGCTTCCACTTCGGCGTCTCCCATGAAGAGCGTCGACGTCGCGCCGTAGTCGATACGGGTCACGATGCTGGCGTTGTTGGCGTCGTTGTAAGCCGCAGATGGCGCGAGCAGAGTGACCGCCGCCCCGCCGAGCGCGAAGCGCTCTCCCGCCTTTCCGACGCGCACCGCCGCGCCTGAGCGGGCGGCGCCTTCGAGGAGCCGGGTGAAGCTCGATTCCTCGCTTGTCGCGGGCGAGAGGTAGATCGTGCCGACGGCAAATCGCTCGAGCAGGAGGTCACCGCCGCCGATGTGATCCTCGTCGGGGTGGGTGAAGATGACCGTGTCGATCTGCTTGAGCCCAAGCGCGGTCAGGGCTGCGCACAGCTCCTCCTCAGCGGCATTGGGGCCGGCGTCGATCAGCAGGCTGGCCTCGGCGGTGCGGATCAGCGCCGCGTCCCCCTGCCCTACGTCGAGGATGCGCACCTCCAGCCCCTCGACGGGGCGCGGCCCACATCCGGTGAGGAGAAACAGGGCGATCATGCAAAACGCCGCCCCGCAGAATGCGAGACGGCGCTTATTTGGGGTGAAAAACATCGACTTATGCGCCGGTGCGTGCACGCTCGAAATCGGCTTCGATCTCGGCAGAAGGCTTTGCGGTCAGGAGCGACACGACGACGATCGCAACGCAGGACAGCACAAAGGCCGGGAAGAGCTCATAGATGGCGAAGATACCGCCGAGGGGCTTGATAAGCAGATTCCAAACAAAGACCATAATACCGCCGGTCAGCATGCCGGCGATGGCGCCTGCCTGGTTGATGCGCTTCCAGAAGAGCGAAAAGATCATCAGCGGACCGAAGGTGGCGCCGAAGCCCGCCCATGCGAAGGACACGACCTGGAAGATGACGCTGTTCTCATCGAGCGCAATCAGAATACCGATCAGCGAAATGGCGATCAGCACGCCGCGGGTGACCCACATGACCTGCTTGTCGCTGGCCTTCTTGTTGATCAGGCCCTGATAGATGTTCTTCGAGACGGCGGAAGCCGCGATGAGGAGGTAAGAGTCGGAGGACGAGATGGTCGCGGCGAGGATACCGGCCATGACGATACCGGCCAGCAGTGCGGGCAGCATGCCCTGGGAGAGAATAACGAAGACATTCTCAGCGCCGCTCTTGGTCAGCAGTGCGGCCTCGGTGGGATAGAGGGCACGGCCGATGACGCCGACGATGACAGCGGCGAAGAGCGAGATGACAACCCAGACGGTCGCGATACGGCGGGAGAAGGGGAGCTCCTTCTCGTCGCGGATGGCCATGAAGCGGAGCAGGACCTGCGGCATGCCGAAGTAGCCGAGACCCCAAGCCATGCAGGAAACGATGGACATGATGCCATAGGGCATCGCAGCGCCGAACTGAGGCGCACCATTCACGACCTGCTGAACGCCGTCAACCGTTTCGGGCGTTGCGGTGGCGAAGAAGGTCCAGAAACCGTCGATGGACTTGGCGTTCTCGATGACCGCGCCGATCCCGCCTGCGTTGATCGTACCGGCGATCAGCACAACCGACAGCGCGCCGATCATGACGATGGCCTGCATGAAGTCGGAAGCACTCTCGGCGAGGAAGCCGCCGAGGAAGGTGTAGAGGATGACGAAGAGTGCGCCGAGGATCATCATAGCCTGATAGTTCGCGTCAAACAGCCCCGCAAAGAGCTTGCCGCAGGTGACGAAGCAGGAGGCGGCATAGACTGTGAAGAAGATCAGGATGAAGAGAGCGGCAATGGTCATGATGACCTTTTTCTTCTCGCGGAAGCGGGCGGAGAAGAAATCCGGCAGGGTGATGGCATCGCCGGCCACCACCGAATAGCGGCGCAGGCGGCGGGCAACGACGAGCCAGTTGATGTAGGTACCGACCGCGAGGCCGATAGCGGTCCAAGCGGCGTCGGCGATGCCGCACCAATAGGCAACGCCGGGCAGGCCCATCAGCAGCCAGCCGGACATATCGGAGGCCTCGGCACTCATGGCCGTGACCCAGGGGCCGAGCGAACGGCCGCCGAGGAAATAATCGTTTGAGCTCTTGTTCGCGCGTTTGGCGAAGAAGATGCCGATCCCGATGACACAGCACATATACAGCACCATCGCGATTAGGGTTTGGATCTGATCGGAATTCATTGGAATCCTCCTTGTAGTCTTCCGCCACAGGGCCGCGGAGGGTATCGCTTTACTACGGCGAAGTAATAAAGTTATTATACCATAAGCGCACATAAAATGGAAGAGGATTTTGCAAAAAAATGAAGATTTTTTTGCAAAATCCTGTCCAAATCTTGATTTTATGCAGTATTTTGGCGATCACTCTGCAAATTTGCTCATGCGCAGCTCAACATTTGGGGTGCCGATGACCACCTGCTTCTCTTCCCCGTCGAGCGCAAAGCCGGCGCGTTCATAGAAGCAGATCGCCCGCTCGTTGCCGCGCAGCACCCATAGGATGATGTGGCGGCAGTCCCGCAGCTGGGCTAGGGCCGTCTCCATCAATGCTCGTCCGACGCCCTGCCCCTGGTACTCGCGCAGGACGTAGATGGAGTAGATTTCGCCATTGTCGCCGCCCTCCCGGTCGGCGCCGCAGCCGACGAAGCCGACTACCCGCTCTCCGTCCTTGGCCACCCACAGATTCTGCGGATAGCGGCGGGCGATGCTCTCGCATTTAGCGAGGGTCATGACGTTGTCAAGGTAGTTCTGGTCAATCAGGCCGGTGTAGGTCTCCTGCCAGGATTTCCAGTGGACGTAGGCCTTGCCGAGCATGTCGGCTTCGGTAGTCATGGGGGTGATAGTAATGCTCATGCGCGCGCCCCCTCACGCCCCCACACGATCTCGCCGATGGTGTCGGCAACGTGGGTGCGCTCGGCGTCGTAGGTCTGGTTGATGATCTGGTTTCGCATGGTTCACTCCGATTTTGCAAGCTCGGCGGGATAGTAGGCGTTTGAGAAGGCGCGGAAGCCGCGCTCGTCCCGCACCTCGATGCGGAAATAGCGCCCGAACTTCGCGGGGACATAGTCGAAGACCGCCTCGGTGAAGGTCTCGGTGCGCGAGAAGCGGGCGGGGGCATAGCGGCCCTCGGTGAGCAGGTGGATCCCGGCGGCGGGCGAGGTCTTGACGATGATCTTATCGTTCTCGATGACGAGGCTGTGGATCTCCGGTCCCTCCGAGACGTAGCAATGTCCCGCCTCGTAAGCCGAAATCAGCGCGTCATAGGTCAGCGCGGGCGCCTTGAGCATCGTCCAGGCCTTGCCGCTGTTCTCGACGCGGTGATTGTCATCGCCCGCAGTGGGCACAAGGTTCTTCCCTGCCCGCAGCATCCGACTGTAGTGGAAGCCCTGGTTATCCCCCAGCATCTGACAGCCGCCGTTGATGACCTCGATCGAATGGAGATGCTCCAGCGGCAAATAATCAGCCGGCCCCTGCAGCGACCATTCGGGGTGATTGTAGTTGATCAGAAAGCCCCCCGCGCTGACGCCTTCAAGATACCAGTTGATCCATTCGGTGTCATAAACCGTGGTCTCGATGGTGTCTGAATAGACGGCGCGGTTGTCCATCCACCAGCGTGCATTGCCGGGGCAGGAGGGATTGTTCTTGAAGAAGCGGGGCATGGTCAGGTTATCCTGCGACCGTGCGATCATGTTGAAGTGGTAGACCGGCATGAAGTAGGCGGTGTGCCCGTCAAGGTCGCGCTTGACGGCGATCTCATAGCCATGCAGGGCGATAAATTCGTCGTCGCAGAGATCCTTGTGGCCGATCAATACCTCGTGGTCGGTGTAGCAGACGGCGCTGTAGCCGGCGGCCTTGTACCAGGCCTTAACCTCCTCGGGCGAGCGGGTGCCGTCCGAGATGTTGGTGTGGCAGTGCATGTTGGCTTTGTAAAAATTCCCCGCCTCGGGGATCAGTTCGATGTTCATGGCTGTTCTCCTTTGGGAAAATAAAGGGGAGAGGGCTTTCGGCCTCTCCCCTGTCGTACATTCGTGATTATGATGCATGTGCAGAAATCGTGATTGCGTCAGGGAATAATACTTCGACATCGCAAAAAATAACCTTCACGGTGTAGACCCCCTCAACCGGTGCACCCATGTAGAAATGATGCTTATCTTCCACCCGTTCGCCTTCTCCCAGGGTGAGCAATACTGTTCCCTCAATCGGCGATAACACTGTGACGGTTGGTGCATACACCACTGAACCATCCGACAGGGTTTGATACAGCGTAACCTCTAAATGATGCGTTTGGCGCGAAGCGCTGGTTTCATATTGCAACGCCGGGCCATGATTGACCATCACGGATTCGATGGTGAAGGGTACATTCGGCGCAAATACTCGCTGCTCTGCCTGAATTTCAAAAGCAAATTCGGCATTATCCCCACCAACGCCGGACAAAGCAAGTGCGTCTGATATCTCCTCGCCGGAATCGGTTGTAGGTACAGTTGATTCGACCGTAGCCGTTGTTTGCGCACTTGGCGCGATTGTTTCAAACAGATGCTGCCCTGCATTAGCTTGTTCCGTGCAGTCGCCACAGCTGACAAGATGCGGCAACGCAAGCACAAATAGAAGTACGCACACAAATCTGCAGCGAAACATCATCAATTCTTACTCGCCCATGGCCGCCTTGTCGGCGATCAGGATGACATCAGGATGCAGATTAAGCATGGTGGCGGGGCAGTTCGTGTCGAGCTTGCCCTCGAGCATGCGGGCAACAGCCTCAGCCTTCTCCTTGCCGCTAGCCATCACGATGACGCGGCGGGCCTTGAAGATCGAGCCAATGCCCATGGTCATGGCCTGCTTCGGCACGTCGTCGATTGAGGCGAAGTTGCGGGAGTTGGCCTCGATGGTGGAGGGAGTCAGGTCGGTGCAGTGGGTGTAGGGATCGAGCTCGGCGCCCGGCTCGTTGAAGCCGATGTGGCCGTTGCGGCCGATGCCCAGCACCTGCAGATCGATGCCGCCCATCGAGTCGATCAGCGCCTCGTAGCGCTTGCCCTCAGCGACGGTATCAGCAGCGAGGCCGTTGGGGACGTTGGTGTTGGCCTTGTCGATGTCGACCTTGTCAAAGAGGTGGTAGTTCATGAAGTAGCGGTAGGACTGGTCGTTGTCGGGGGCGAGCGGATAATACTCGTCGAGGTTGACGGTGCGGACGGCAGCGAAGCTGAGCTTGCCGGCCTGGTTGTCCTTGACCAGCTCGGCGTACATGCCCTCGGGGGTGGAGCCGGTGGCGAGACCCAGCACGCAGTTGGGCTTGAGGATGATCTCAGCGGCGACGATGTCGGCCGCGCGGCGGGACATTTCTGCGTAGTCGGAGCAAACGATGGTGCGAATCATAATATGAAATCCTTTCTTTTCAACAGAAGTAAATTACAGAACAGCGATCTTGCCCTCGAGGAAGCGTGCGGCCTCGGCGATGTCCTTCGCCGGATCGTCGCCGACCTCGCGCTCGATGGTGAGGAAGCCCTTGTAGCCGATCTCATCCAGGGCCTTGAGGTAGTTGTCAAAGTCGACACCGCCCTTGCCCAGCGGCAGCTCGACGAAAGCCTTGCCGGCCTGGATGGCGTCCTCGATGCCCTCGTAGAGGCCGGCCACGTCGCAGCCCTTGAGCTTGACGCCGTCCTTGGCGTGGGTGTGGACGATGTACTTCTTCAGCGTGTAGACGGCCTTGACCGGGTCGTCGCCGGTAACCATGACAAAGTTGGCGGGGTCGAGGTTGACAGCCACGCCGGTGGAGCCCAGCGAATCAAGGAAGGCACAGAGGGTGTCGGCCGGCTCGGGGCCGGTCTCGATGGCGAAGTGCGCACCGAGGCTATCGGCGTAGGCGGCCAGCTCAGCGCAGGCGGCCTGCATGATGGCGTAGGTCTCGCTGTTCTTGTCGGCGGGGACAACACCGATGTGGGTGGTGACCACGTCTGTCTCGAGATCCTTGGCCAGGTCAAGGATGCGCTTGGATTTTTCGATCAGAGCGGGATTGAGCTCGGGGTGGGTGAAGCCCTTACCAAGGTCGCCGCAGAGGGCAGAGAAGACCAGCCCCTGCGATTTGACGAAGTCAAGCAGCTCGCGGCGGGCGGCGGGCGTCAGATTCTCCGGTGCGTAATCGCCGCGTGTGGCGTACATCTGCAGGCCCTTGGCGCCGATGCCGGCGGCACGGCGGATCGCCTCATGCATCTCGCAGCGGAAGGAGTCGACCATTACACCAATCGGAAACTGATACATATGTAGAATTCCTTTCTGTCACTGAAATTGACGGTCAGACCGTTCTGGGTACAGTATACTTGATTTTCGGATTTTTTGCAAGCCTTTGGGGAAAATTTGCTTGAAAATTTCCAGAAAAAGCCCCTCACCGTCCGGTGAGGGGCTTGGTGGGGCGAAACTTACGCCTGAGCGTCGTCGGAGTAGACGATCTCGTCAGCGCCGGCGGCAACGTCTGCCTCGGCCTGCGCGTCCTCAAGCAGAGCGCGGATGGACAGGCTGACGGTCTTCTTCTCCTCGTTGATGGCAGTGATCTTGACATCGACCTCCTGGCCAAGCTCGAGCACATCCTGCGGCTTTGCGATCTTGGTCTGGGCGATCTGGGAGATGTGGATCAGGCCGTCGACACCCTCGATGATCTGCGCGAAAGCGCCGAAGGGCATCATGTTGACAACCTTAACGGTGATGATATCGTCAACCGCATAATTAGAGAGGAAAATGTTCCAGGGGTTGGTCTCGGCAGTCTTGTAGCCGAGCGAGATGCGCTTCTTTTCAGGGTCGAAGTCCTTGACGTAAACGGTCAGGGTCTCGCCGATGGAAACGACATCAGCGGGGGTCTTGATGCGGGCCCAGGACAGCTCGGAGGTATGTACCATACCGTCGACGCCGCCGAGGTCGACGAATGCACCGTAGCTGGTCATGCTCTTGACCACGCCGGTGTACTGCTTGCCGACTTCGATCTCAGCCCAGAAAGCGGCCTCGCGTGCCTTGCGCTCCTCGCGCAGAACAGCGCGCATTGAACCGTAAGCGCGGTGCTGGCGATCCTTGATCTCGATGATCTTGAAGCGAACGGTCTGGCCAACGAGGGTGGACAGATCGCCGTCCTTCGGGATACCGGTGTGTGCGCCGGGGATGAAGACGCGGATTGCGCTGGTGAGGGCGATGACGCCGCCCTTGACAGCCTCAACGACCTTGCCCTCAAGGACAGTGTCATTGGCCTGTGCGTCGACGATGATCTGCCAGTTCTTGTTGGCGTCAACGCGCTTCTTGGACAGGGTAGCAACGCCGTCGAGATCGCTGACGCGGATAACGAAAGCCTCGATCTCGTCGCCAACCTTGTAGGTCTCGGTCAGCTTTACAGAAGGATCGTCGGTGATCTGGTCAGCGACGATGATGCCGGTGACCTTGGCGCCGAGGTCAAGCTGGATCTCGCTGTTCGTAACCGAGGTTACGATGCCTTTGACGGTGTCTCCTGTATTTAAAGTTTTGAGTGATTCTTCGAGCATTTGTGCAAAATTTTCGCTCATGGTTTTATATACCTCCTCTATAATACCGCCGGGCGTCGATGCGCCCGCGGCTATTCCCAGCCGGATAAATGGCGGAACTGGTTCAGTGTGGTGCAGGTCATCCGCAGTTTCAATGAAGCGGGTGTCCGCGCAGTTGGTACGGCAAATATCGTAGAGTTTGGCTGTGTTCGAGCTGTTTTTGCTGCCGATGACGATCATGCAGTCGCAGTCGGCGGACAGCTTCGCGGCCTCCTTCTGGCGAATTTCCGTAACACTACATATTGTATCAAAAATAATCGGATTTGTACAGTGGTTTTCGAGAAGTTTGATTGATTTTTTCCATTCCGACAGTTTTTGGGTCGTTTGCGCGGCAATTGCAACCTGCTTTTTGTGCAAATCACCCAAGTCGTTTCGTCGAATTGCCGATTCGAGCTCATCCGCGCCGGCAAAGACGCGGCCTTCGCCCGCGACATAGCTCATAATGCCCACCACCTCGGGATGCTCGGCGGCGCCGATGAGCAGGAAAAGCTTATCGGCGCCCGAGTTTTCGGCCGCAATGCGGTGCACCTTTTTGACATAGGGACAGGTGCAGTCCTCCACACGGAAGTGCGGGTTGGCGGCGGCAAGGGCGTTCAGCCCGGCCTCGATCTGCCGCTCAATGCCGTGTGCGCGGATGAGCACCGTGACGGGATGGTCGGCATCAGCCCCGGCGGCCACGGCCGCCGCTTCATCGGCATCGACGACGCGGACACCGCGTGCCTCCATCGCCTCCTGATAGGTGCGGTTGTGGATCAGCTGGCCGAGGGTGCAGATGCGCGCGCCCGGCGCGGCTTCATCGAGCAGCGCCTCGAGCCGGTCGGTGGCACGCTTGACACCGAAGCAGAAGCCGGCGTTTTTGGCAATGGTAATCTGGGACTCAAGCATCGGTAACGCTCTCCTCCAGCTGGCAGATCTGCTCGAAGACCTCCTGCGCCGCGCGGGAGAACTCGCCCGAGGCATGGTCATCGATGCCAAGTGCATCGACCGTAATCGGCTTGCCGATGATCAGCTGGGTACGGTGGAAAATCGAGAATGCGTGGTTCTTTGTTTTGATGCAGATGGGAAGGATCGGCGCGCCGGAACGGGCGGCGATCATGATCGCGCCGTTCTTGGGCTTGGTCTCGCGCAGCGGGACGCCGCGGAAGCGGTGGCCCTGGATGAAGATACCGACGCTCTCCCCCGACTGCAACAGCTCGATGGCGCGGCGGATGGCGCCGACATCGGCGCCGCCGCGATTGACCGGGAAGGCACCGAGTGCCTTGATGAGGACCGAAAGGATCGGGATCTTGAAAAGCTCCTTCTTGGCCATGTAGTGCACCTGCGTGCGGCCCGCGCCGCAGACCATGATCGGGTCAAGCGCGCTGACATGGTTGGAGCAGTAGATGTAGCCCCCCTCAGTCGGGAGGTTTTCGGTGCCCACAATCTTGACGCGGAAAAGTCGGAGCACCGTGCGGGCGACCAGCCTGTGGGCGACGATATAAAATTTGTTGGAATTTTTCTTCTTTTCGGCCATGACTCAACCTCGCGGCGGAAGGATGCCGGTCTTGCCGGCAACCACGCCAAGTACGAACGCAACGCTCTGCTCGAGGTCAAGGCCAGTGTTGTCGAAAATCAGGGCGTCGGGGGCGGCGGCAGTGGGCGCGATGTCGCGGCCCGCGTCGCGGGCGTCGCGCTCGTTCATCTCGGCGAGGACTTCCTCGAGGGTGGTCTCGATGCCCTTTGCCGTCAGCTCGCGCCAGCGGCGCTCGGCGCGGCACTCGGGGGAGGCGGTGACGAAGATCTTCACCTCGGCGTCGGGCAGGATGACAGTGCCGATGTCGCGGCCGTCCATGACGGTGCTGTTCTCGCGGGCGATCTGGCGCTGGGTCTCGAGCAGGAAGGCGCGGACAGGCGGATGCACCGACACCGACGAGGCATAGTGCGACATCTCGGGGGTGCGGATGGCGTCGCCGACCCGCTCGCCGTTGAGATAGACCTGCTGGCCGTCGTCCTCGTACTTGATCTCAAGGCTGATCCCGGGCAGCAGTGCCTCGACTGCGGCGCAGTCGGCGGGATCAACATTCTGGCGGCGGACATAGAGGCCGATGGTGCGGTAGAGCGCGCCGGTGTCGACATAGACGATGCCCAGCCGGGCAGCGACCGCGCGGGCGATGGTGCTCTTCCCCGCCCCGCCGGGGCCGTCAAGGGCAATGTTAAGCGTTTTCATGGGCAGATCCTTTCGTTCAGCATCCCCACGCGGCGTGCTCGCCGGCGAGCACTGCGGTGGAGAAGGCGATTTGCAGATTATAGCCGCCGGTGTAGGCGTCGAGATCGAGCAGCTCGCCGGCGAAATAGAGGCCGGGCGCGAGCTTCGAGGCCATGCTGCCGGGGTCGATCTCCTTCAGCGTGACGCCGCCCGAGGTGATGATGGCCTCGTCGATGGGCCGGAAGCCGCGAAGCGGGATGGTCAGCCCTTTGAGCAGTGCGCCGAGGGCCAGCCGCTCCTCGCGGGTGATGAGATTGACCTTCTTGCGCGGGTCGATGCCCGAGCGCTCGACGATGACCGGGATCAGCTTCTGGGGAAGCAGATCGCCGACGGCGTTGAGGAAGTCGCGGTTGGCGTACTTGGCGAAGTCGGAGAGCAGCCGCGCGTCGAGCTGCTTGTCGGTCAGCGCCGGCTTGAGGTCGATAACGGCGGTGTACTTGCCGGGCGCGATGTCCTGAATGTGAGCCGAGGCCGAGAGGATCATCGGGCCGGTCAGGCCGAAGTGGGTGAACATCATCTCGCCGAAGTCGTCGTAGACATTCTTCCCGGACTGCGCCGAAATGATGCGCAGGGCGACATTTTTCAGCGACAGCCCCTGCAAACGGCGGCAGGTGGGATCATCAGCGGTGATGGGCACGAGCGAGGGCTTGAGCGGCGTGACGGTATGCCCCGCCGCACGGGCGAAGCGGTAGCCGTCGCCGTCCGAGCCGGTGCCGGGATAAGACATGCCGCCGGTGCAGAGAATGACGGCATCATAGGCGTGGTCGCCGGCGGCTGTCTTTACGCCGGTAACCGCGCCGTCGATCATCGTCAGGCCGGTGACGCGGGCGTGGACGGTCTTCACCCCAGCACGGCGGGCGTCGGCGACGAGGGCATCGACGATGTCGGTCGCATGATCGGACACGGGAAAGACGCGGCGGCCCCGCTCAACCTTCAGCGGCACCCCCAGCGCCTCAAAATGCGCCATGGTATCCTCGGGCGCAAAGCGCGCGAGGGCGGCGTACAGGAAGCGCGCGTTGCGCGGCACGGCCTCCATGAATTCGGCCGTGGTGCAGGCGTTGGTGACGTTGCAGCGCCCCTTGCCGGTGATGCGCAGCTTGCGGCCGGGGCGGTCGTTGCGCTCGTATAAAGTCACTTCTGCCCCGTTCCGGGCGGCGGTGGCGGCGGCCATCAGACCGGCCGCACCTGCACCGACCACGGCGACGCGGCGGGAATCGAGATCAGCCATGGGCTTTGTCGTAGACGTCGTACTCGTCCCAGATGTTCTCGAGACGGCGGAAGAGGACGTCGAGCTCCTCCTGCTTTTTCATCGAAACGGCGGCGATCATGGCATTGATGAGGCTGAGCGGCGCGACAAGAGAGTCGACGAAGGAGACCATGTCGCTCTGCGCGGTCAGCAGCTGGTCGGCATACTGCGCGATGGGGGAGAGGGGGCTGTCGGTGATGGCGATGATGTTCGCGCCGGCCTCCCGGGCGTACTCAACGGCATTGATGGTGCGCTTGGAGTAGCGGGGGAAGCTGAGTGCGATCATGACGTCGCCCGGGCCGATGCGCATGATGCGCTCGAACATTTCGCTGCCCGAGGTGGTCTGGACAAACTGGACATTGTCAAAGATCATCTGGAAATTCTGGCTCAGGAAAGAGGCCAGCGAGGCCGAGGAGCGCACGCCGATGATGTAGATGCGGTGGGCGGAAAGGATCTTGTCGATGGCAGTGTGGAAGGCTTCGCGGTCGACGAGATCGAGGGTGTGGCGGATGCGCTCGGCGTCGGAGTTGAGCACCTTCTCGAGCATGTCGCCTTCCCCGATGAGGTTGTTGGCAACCTCGATGCGCTGGAAGGAGGTGAGCTTGGTGCGGATGAGATCCTGCAGCGAGCGCTGCAGCTCGGGATAACCGTCAAAGCCCAGCTCAATGGCAAAGCGGACGACGGTCGACTCGGAGACGCCGACCAGGCTCCCCAACTTGGACGCAGTCATATACGCTGCCTTCTCGTAATGCGCGAGGATATAGTTTGCGATCTGCTTCTGCCCCTTGGAAAGCTCGGGCATGCGCTCGCGGATGATGGTCAGCAAATCCTGTTTTGCCATGTATCGCACCTCTTTGTCCTTTTCGATCCTTGCTTTTCTGCAAAAGCAAACCTTATATATTATACGCCATTTCGCCCGAAAAGTCAAGCGTGCGCGCGATATTTTCCGAAGAAGAAAAACTGCCTGAGCCGTCTCCCTGGCACAGTTGTATCCGGGCACGCGGAAAGCTCCTGCCGCAGATCCTTCTGCAGCAGGAGCCCCTCTGACCACTGCTATTTTTCAATATTGCAGCACATTCCGCCCCGCGCGTCCAACGGTTATGGTGATAACCCCATCGAGATAGGAGACACCCACTTCATTGAGCGGATCGGCATAAACCGCGCAGAGCCTGCCCTCCTCCTGGCTGTCCGACATTCTCACATATCCGTCACGCTTGAGCGAATTGCAGTAATACGCGAAATCCTCCTCCGCCGCGCCGCTTATCGTCAGCACATAGGTCTTATCCTCGGGGTTCATCACGAGCGTCTCGGTCTCCTCGCCTTTTCCGTAATATCTGGGGGCGTTTCCGTAGCCTTCGCGAAGCTGATCGGCTGTCAGATAATGTTGGGGATTTCTTCTGCACGCATAGCATACCGCATCTGCATGCTTGACGTCAAATTTGGGGGTGAAGTGCGCGATTTCATCGGCAGGCATACCGTGATACAGCGTCATGACCGGGCCGTTCTGCGACATCATGAAGTTATACTTCACCCTGTTGTAATCGAAATGATTCGTAAAGTGCCCGATTAGCCCGCGGCTCACCAGCGTCTCTGTGTAATTGGGCCAGATCGCCGCCGTCGCGCCGGTGTTGTGATACAGCTCTTCATCTCCGCCATTGTATGCGTGGTGGGCCAGAACGACCGCGTCGCATTTCAGCGTCTCACCGTATATTTTTCTGAGGATCTTTGCCTCGGCGTCGACCGCGTCGCCCAGCGCCAGCAGCTTTCCGTTCGGCATGGTCAGCAGATAAACGACAGACGACATATTCGTGTCAAACATCTGCTTTTGCACAATATTTTCGGTCGTCATCAGCACCTCGATCTGCACGCCGGGATAGGCAAAGGTCTGCCCCGCGTGCGCGATGGCAAATCTGCCCTCCGGCATTTTCTCCCGCATCAGCCGGTGGATATCGTTGCTGCGCGCCGTCATATTCTCTCCCTCGCGGTTCGGGATGCCTTCCATGTAATTCTTACCCATATAGGTCGCTTCGCCGGGAAAATGATGAACAACGCGCTGAACCTCGACCGCATCTCCGTACTTTTCGAGGATGCCGATAAACCCACCGACATGGTCGCTGTGCGCATGACTGAACAGCCAGGCCGCAATGACGGGCTTGCCGCCGCGGACATTCTGCTGGCACAGCGTATCGTACACGCGATCCGCATCACGGTGAAGCCCGCTGTCGATCACGAGAAATCTTCCGTCAGCCAGCCGCACGACCAGCGTCAGGATGTTGACCATGCTTACCTGAACGGTGGTGATCGCCTCATATTCCCCGCATCGGTCGGGGAGCGTGGAATTTCTCACGCTGTCGACCGCGATTGCCACATAGGAAATATCCTGAACCACATACTTGTCCACATCCCGGTAGCGAATATAAGACACATTGACAATGCTGTGTCCGTTGGTATACGCTGCAAATGCATTTCCGTTTGCGGTTTTGGCGGAGTCGCGCACATAGCCCTCCCGCTCCAGCTTGCGGCAATAGTCAGCAAAGTCCTTTTCCCCTGCGCCGTGCTCGTAAACGCAGTACGACTTGTACGCATCCAAGGCGTATACCAGCTCCTCAGTGCCCGCTCCGTCATACGCAGGGGCATAGCCGTACAAATCGGAATCGTGTTCCTTCATCAGCGCATACGCCAGACAGTTTTCAACCTTCATCGTTAAAATCACTTCCACCTATTCGATCATTATGTCAAAGCCTCCGGCCCAGACAGCTTTGATTCGAATAGAGTATATCATTTTATCCCCCGAAAATCAACCCCTTCAGGCAAAAAAACAGAAGAAGCACGGCACACCGTCAGCGCGCCTCCGGCTTGCGCTTCACCAGCGCCCCGATGCGGGCGACGCAGTCAGCATAGCGTGTGTCGTCACGGATGGGATCTAGCCACGCCGGGTCGTATCCGTTCCACGGGCGGTCGGACGTGAGGAAGCGGTACTGATCCACCGGGCCGATGCCAATGCTCCAGCCGAAGGGCACGAGCTGATGCTGGATGAAAAGATGCTCCTCCTCAAGCTCGTCGAAGAAGCGGTGCTCGGTACGGCAGACGATGCGGTCGAGCGCCGGGCAGGAGGAACGCAGCTCGGTGCCGTCGGGGAGAGCCATGGCGCGCTCCATCAGCGCCACGGTGTCCTCAAGCACCGTGAATGCCCCCTCCCGATCGCCCGTCGCCGCGCGGGCGGCGGCGTACTGCATCCCCAGCTCAGTCAGCGACACGCACCACAGGTCGACCTCGCCATTACCCGAGATGGGGTGCGCCGAATCGGGCGTGACGCGGCGGATGTTGTGGATGAGGGTGATGCAGGTCTCGGTCATCCACAGCAGATGCTCGGCAGAGGGCGCCTTGGTGTGGTCGCGCCAGGTCGCCTCGTCGAAGAGCTCGAGCAGCAGGGTCATCATCAGCTTGTGCTGGCGGAAATCCTCCAGCTTATCCCATTCGCGGCGGTATTTGTAGCGCCGGGCGCGGAGGTGATCCTCCGACAGGTCGATATCGGTGGCATTGTCGGTGATGAACGCCTCGACATGCGCGTCATCCTCGATGGCGGCCAGCGTCTCGATCATGCTGCTCTTGATCCATTTGTTGGTGCAGTCACGCAGGAGATAGGCGCCGAAGCCGCGCAGCTCCGCCATGACGGAGGCATCCTTCCACGCGGTGCCGCCGGTGATGTCCCGGAAGAGGCGGTAGTAATCGGTGCTCATGCCCTCTCGGTTCATCATGTCGGGGTAGTCGCGGCGGAGGGTGCGGAGGTCGGTGATGATCGCCTCCGGGTCGGGCGATTTTACGCGCAGTGCAGCGCCCAGCCGCTCGAGCAGTGCGCGGAAGGCTTTGACAGTCTCCTCCTCGGCCATGCCGAGCAGAGCGTCGAGCGTCACCGAGAAGGTGCGCGCCAGCACGGGCAGCAGCTCGATGTCGGGGTAGGTGCCGCCATTCTCCCAGCGGCTGACCGTCTGAAAGGAGACGCCCAGCCGCTCGGCCAGCTCCTCCTGCGTCAGGTCGAGCACGCGGCGGTATTTGCGGATGTTGTCGCCAATGATGAGTTTCATGTTATCCTCATTTCTCCGTGGCCACGGGGTAATTTACCGGTGTCTATAGTATACCGCACGGCACAGAAAAACGCAATAACGCATATTGAGAGAATTATTCTTAGTTCACGAGAGTTTTTCGGCATGTGCACGCAGTGTCTCTTCGATCTGTCGGAAGCGCACATCCTCGCGGATGAAATCGTAGCCCTTCCAGCCAAGGCCGGTCAGGCGGTTATTGCAGGCGTTGCCCTTGTAGTTTTTCGTGCTTGCGCCCGGATTGGTGGACAGCCGATCGACCAGCAGCGCAGTGTACGGCTTGACGTCTTGGTTCGCTTCCACCGCCCGAACAGCATATCTCGCGCAGTTCTCCAGCGCCGCCAGCGCCCCGTCGGCGTTTTTCAGCTCGGCATACTGAATGGCGATGATGGTATAGCGATAGGAGATATCGTGGGCATAAAACCCGACGTTGCCATCCGAGAAAAGATGCAGCCAGAAGCCGATAATGGCCTCGTTCAGCCGGATGCGCTCCTCGCGGGAATATTCTCCCTGGGTACTCATCCGCCCGATGGCCAGCGTCGCCAGCTGGATCAGCGCGACCAGATATTCCTGCGTAGCCTTCACCCCCTCTTCCCCATCCAGCACAGAGGAAACAAGGTCATCCCGCGTCGTGTACATACTGCCCCCCATTTTCGCATAGCGGAGGGCGTTCTCCCGGTCGCCGATCGAGTCATAGGTATAGCACAGCCGCTGGATCGCATCCTCGCGCAGCTCGGTATCCTTCGATTCGTCGAGGATCCGCTCACCGAGGGCGATGATCCGCTCAGCCTCTTCGGGCGGGCAAGGGTGGTGCGCCCGACGGTTGATGGCGTTCATCAGCCCCGCCATCACGCGGCAGTCGGTGGGCATCTCGGCGTAGGCCGCCTCCCACAGGGCAAGATTTTTCTCGTTCTCGCCGGCGTTTTTGAGCCGATGGCTCTCCGTCTGCCAGGCCTTCACCGTCTCGTCGATCCGCGCCTGGCCGACGTTCAGCAGATCGTCGATCGTCACCCCGAAATAGAGCGCGATCGCCGGCAGCAGCGAGATGTCGGGCAGCCCCTCGCCGCGCTCCCATTTCGAGACAGCCTGCGCCGAGATGCCGAGGTGGTCGGCCAACTGCTCCTGGGTGACATTCTTCTTCCTGCGATACTCGCGCAGAGTCGCTTGCAGGTCAATGTTCATGTTTGTTCCTCCTTAAAGATGAAGGATAAGCGCTTATCTTGGCTATAGTATAGCAGATTTTCCCCGCCGCCGCAAGAACCGCACTGTTGGTTTTCGGTTGGATTTTTCAACGGGTGGTTTAGTTTTGAATGAACCTATTTTTATACAACGTAAAATTGATTCTGTAGGGGCTGCCCTATGTGGCCGCCCGCAACGAAACGACGACAAACCGTTTTATCTGGAATAATTTGTTTGGAACGGGCGGCCACATAGGGCCGCCCCCACAGGATTATTATTCGGTAACAAATAAATTTTGTATATTTCTTACCAAATAATTACCGCTGCCGCGCCGAAATAACCGCCAAATCTTGACAAGCGCTTCGTTTTGGCGTATAATCAAACCATCGCCAACGAAAGGATGCACACTATGATCCGCTATCTTCTCCCCCGCGAGGGCCGCTTCTACCGCGCTAACCTCCACAGCCACAGTACCGACTCGGACGGGCACTTCACCCCCGAGGAGCTGGTCGAGGGCTACCGCGCGCACGGCTACTCAATCCTCGCCATCTCCGATCACAACAAATTCATCGACCGCTCGGCCCTCTGCCGCGACGATTTCCTCGTGCTCAACAGCTACGAGTTCAATCACGCCCCCTACGCGCTGCGCGGCCGCTCGGTACATATGGGGCTGATCGCCCGCTCGCCCGCCATCACCGAGGCGCCCGAGCTTCTCAACTTTGCCTCGGTTCCCGAGAGCACATCCGACGCCGCCTTCACCGCCGCCATCAACGAAAATGTCCGCCGCGCCAGCGAAGCCGGCTTCATGCCCATCTACAACCACATGCGCTGGTCGCTCGAGAACGAGGCCGACCTCCTCGGCTACGAGGGGTTCTGGGGCATGGAGATCTTCAACTACTTCAGCGAGGTGCTGGGCATCGAGGAGTTCAATCTCCCCGCCTACCTCGCCAAGCTACGCCGCGGCGAGAAGATGTGGGCGATCATGGCGGATGACAACCACAATTTCGCCGGCGAGCGCGCCGCGCGCATGGGGCTAACCTCCCCGTGGGATCTCTCCTTCGGCGGCTTCATCGACATCAAGGCGCCTGATCTGGGGTATGAGACCATCATCGCCGCCCTCGACCGGGGCGACTTCTACAGCTCGATGGGGCCAACCTTTGAGGCGCTGTACATCGAGGACGGCGTCCTGCACGTCCGCTGCTCACCGGTACGCAGCATCGCCATCTCGACCATGAACCGCAACGGCAACCAGTCGCGCGGCCACCGCAGTATCACCATCACCGAGGCAGCATTCGAGCTGCGCGAGGATGTCGGCTTCGTGGTGGTCAACCTCACCGACGAGCACGGCCTGCACGCCGTTTCGCAGCCTTATTGGCTCTGAGGTGTGCTATGATCTGGGTTTTATCGGCCCTCCTGCTCCTCGTGGCCGCCGTGCTGATCGCCACGCGCTGGGCGTTCAACCGGGCATTCGCCCCGCCCAAGGGGCTTGATCCCCTCGCCCTGCCTAAGGGGGAGCAATACGAGCGCGGCCGCGACCGCATGGAGGCGCTGATCGCCGAGATGGCCGCCATCCCCTACGAGGGCGTCACGATCAAAGCGCGGGACGGCGTCAAACTCTTCGCGCGCTACTACCACGTCCGCGACGGCGCGCCGCTGCAGATCCAGATGCACGGCTACCACGGCAGCGCGGTGCGCGATTTCTGCGGCGGCAACAAGCTGGCCCGCGAGGCCGGGCACAACACGCTGGTGGTCGATCAGCGCGCACAGGGGAAGAGCGGCGGCCGCGCCATCACCTTCGGCGTGCGCGAGCGCCTTGACTGCCTCGACTGGATCGCCTATGCAAATGCACGCTGGAACTGCCCACCCATCGTCCTCTCGGGCGTCTCGATGGGGGCGGCGACCGTGCTGATGGCGGCGGGGCTCGACCTGCCCGCCAATGTGCGCGCCGTCGTGGCTGACTGCCCCTATTCCTCGCCCGAGGCCATCATCGCCAAGGTCTGCGGCGAGATGGGCCTGCCGCCGAAGCTGGCCATGCCGTTTGTGCGGCTGGGCGGCCTGCTCTGGGGCGGCTTCGACATCCGCACCGCCGCGCCGGTCGATGCGGTGATGACCGCCAAGGTGCCAATGCTGCTCATCCACGGCGAGGACGACCGCTTCGTCCCCTGCGAAATGAGCCGCGAGATCGCCGGCCGCGCCGGCAATCACATCCGCCTCGAGACCTTCCCGGGCGCCGGGCATGGGCTCAGCTTCATCGAGGATTTCCCGCGGTACCGCGCGGCGGTGGAGCAGTTTCTCGCCGACTGCGGCGTGGAAATGGTGACAAAATAAAGAAAGCCGACAGGACACATGTCCTGTCGGCTCTTTTCGTTCGCTCAATCCTGCGCATCGAGCGTGCGCAGATACTTGATGCAGCGGCCGACCTCCTCGGCGCCGGTCGGGTCGCAGCCCTCGCTCTCGACGACCATGCCGAAGCCCAGCTCGATCGCCTTCTTGCGGACGGCGGCGACGGGTGCGGTGCCCTCGCCCAGCGCCAGTCCCTTGGTCTTGGTACCGTCCTTGAGGTGAATGTAGCGGATACGGTCACGCAGGCGGGTGATGGTCTCGACCGGGTCGAGGCCGGCGACGTACGCCCAGTAGGTGTCGATCTGGAACTCGACCTGGGTGCGCTTTTCGAGCTCGGTGTGGGTCAGGATGCCCCAGCTATTGAGCTCAAACTCGCGGGCGTGGTTGTGATAGCCCAGCGCGATGCCCTCAGCAGCCAGCTTGGGCTGAACGTCGTTGAGCAGGTCGATGAATTCATCCAGTTTCTCGGGGGTGCTGAGATCGGCGCCGGGGATGATGATGTTCGGGTTGCCGATGGTCTTGTGGTAGCGAATGGTCTCGGCGAGGTTGTCGGGGGTCAGCTCCTTCCAGCCGGTGTGGGTGGAGCTGACGGTGAGGTGATAGCGGTCGAGCATGTTGGCGACGTCCTCGGCGCTGTGGCCGAAGAAGCCGGCGGGCTCGACCGAGGTGTAGCCCAGCTCGGCGACGATGCGCAGTGCGCCCTCGAAGTCGTCCTTGGTGATGTCGCGGAGGCTGTAGAGTTGGATACCGTAGTTTGCCATGGTGGTTTCTCCTTTTTGTTAGCTAAAGTATTCCTGCAAAATCCTGCAGGTCAGCTCGAGCGCGCGGGTCACATCCGCGGGGTCGGGAGAGCGCTCGGCGTAGTTGATGGTCTCATAGACGGCGGTGATCTCATGCAGCTCGTCGTGGCGGCCGCGGGCGCGCACTTTTTGCTCGATGCGGCGGGGGGTATCGGCGCGGAGCAGCGGGAAGACGGGCTGGGCGCGCAGGACGGCGGCGAGGACGGCGTAGGCATAGGTCAGCTTGGCTTCATCGGTGGGGTAAGCGTTCAGCTGGCTGCGGAAATCGCGCCAGCCCATGCGGGAAACGCTTTTGCCGATGGTCGGCTCGGCCGGCTTGAGTTTCTTGCGGACGTCGCGGTAGCTGACCTCGACGCCCTCATCGTGGGCGCGGTAGTAGATGCGGGTCGACGCGCCGAAGAGCCAGTCGATGAAGGCCGAGAAGCGCAGCCAGAGCGCGTGCAGCCAGCGGCGGACCAGGGCATTGTGCCGCAGGGCGAACCAGAGGATGACGAAGATGATGCCCAGTACGAAGAGGAGCATCAGCAGGTAGTTGAGCATCGGGCTTTCGTCCCCCTGCACCAGATACCGGCGGAGCATGCCCATGACCTCCTCGGTCGATTCGTACTGATACTGGCTGCCCGCGCTCCCCTCGTCGGCAAACATGCCGCGCAGGAGCATGAAGAGCAGCATGCGCCCGACCATCATGCCGCCGCCGACGATGATGGTCAGCACGGCGCAGACGCCGAGGAAGATCAGCCCCAGCCACAGGACGGCGGTGACGCCGCCCATACGGGTTTCGCGCGGGACGTCGGGCAGCGAGAGCGTGTTCAGCTCCCGCTCGAGGGCAATCTGGTTGAGCAGCAGCGCGGCGCAGACGGCGAAAACAAAGAGGCTGAAGGCCGAGATACCGCCGCCGCCCAGCATAAAGCCGATGAGGAAGAGGGCAACATAGGTCATGCAGGCCCGCATCGACAGGACACGGGTGTAGGGATAGAGCCGGGTCGCACTGCCGATCAGCATCAGCACGGCGGCAGCGGCCCCTGCGGTGCTGGGAAAGACCGAAAACTGGTCGTACAGGTAGTCGGTGCTGTTGGCGGCGACAAAATAAAGATAGCGGTCGACAAGCCTTGGCAGCAGGAAGAGTACCAGCGTGGCCGCCCCCCAAACCGGGAGCGCGAGGCCGATGTGGTAATATTTGTGCTTTTTCTCATAGCCGCCGCCCTCCTTGGGGCGGCTGTAGCGCAGGAGGCGGCAGATCAGCTCCTGCAGGCCCCAGCCGGCGGCAAAAAAGAGGATCGTCCCGGCGATGCGCACAAAGGCATTCGCGTGCGGCATATTGGCGAAGAGCATGGTCGCAAAGGGCGCCGCGACCATGCAGACTGCCATCATGGCGGCAAAGTCCATCCAGCTGGCGCCGGTGGGGTGGAGGCGATTGTTTTTTTCCATGGCGGCCTCCTTAAATTTTGTAGTACACTTCAACGTCGGGGGGGATGTTCATGACGTTGTTGTGGGCGGTCGTGACGTAGAAGATCAGCGAGATCCCCTTTGCGCGCAGCAGCTCGTGTACCTGCAGCATCTGCTGGTCGATATAGGCGGTGACCAAGATCAGGCTGCCCTCCTCGGCGTAGGCATGGGGATGCTCGACGATATGCGCCAGCAGCTGATCGACATTGACCGAATAGCGCATCGGCAGGGCGGCCAGCACGCGCAGGGCGGTCAGGGTGTCGCGGCGGCCCTCATAGACCGGCGTCATCAGCACCTTCGCGCCGACGCCTTCCTCGTCGACCGGGACGGACTCGGGAAATCCCTCAGGCGAGGTATTGACGATCAGCCGCATGGGCAGGTTGGCGGCGGCGACCCGGTCGAGGATCGACGCGCAGACGGTGATGCACTGCTCAATGGCGGCGGGGTTGGACGGGATCTCAGGGTCTCGCTCGGCACCGCGCGACTGCATGTTGAGGATGAGGTTGAAGCGCTCGCGCAGGGTGCGTTCCTCGATGTTGACAAGCAGGCTGCCGTGGGCGGCGGTCTGCTTCCAGTTGATGCGGTTCATCGGGTCGTTCGGTGTATACTCCCGCGCGCCGCAGATGCGGAGCGGGTCGGAGATGGTGCAATGGTTGCGCACAACGTCGCCCGAGAGGTAGCGCGACACGGTGAAATTGCCCTCGAGGTCGATGGCGCTGGGCAGCACGACGAGGGTCGCGGTCTCGCCGTTCTCGGCGGCGGCGTCGACACGGCGGGAGTTTGTCGCGACGCCCAGCACATCCGCCGAGACCAGCAGCAGACTATCGAGGTGATAAATGCCCCGCGTCAGACAGCGGACGCGCCAGCGGCGGCTGATCTCGCTGCTGCCGGGCAGTGCGAAGATAGACTGCAGATGCTGCACCTGCCGTGTCGTGCGGCGGCCGGTCTTCTCGTCGGTGTCGTAGAGGATGAAGGCGAGGCCGTCGGGCAGGTCATCCTCGACCTTGAGATAGGGCAGCGGGAGGCGCTTGGTATTGCGGACCTGCTCAAAAAGGTAGACATCCTCGCCGACGAAGGCCTCGGTCGCGCTGAGCCTGGTCTCGCACTTAAGCTCCTCAAAGCTGCGCTTGCGGTAAAGCCGCGCCTGCCAGACAAGGACGAAGAAGATCGCGGCAAATATAGCGATGAAGAACATAGGCGCTCATTCGATGGGCGCGGGCACCGTGTCGAGGATCAGCTCGACGATGCTCTCGCCGGTGTCGGTGAGGCGGATGGCATTCTGCGAACGCGAGATGATGCGGTGCGCCATCACCGGGACGGCGACGCTCTTCACATCATCGGGCAGGACGAAGTCGCGCCCCTCGATGGCGGCATAGGCCTGCGCGGCGTTCATCAGTGCCAGCGCGCCGCGCGGGCTGACGCCCAGACGCACGCGGGCGTTGGCGCGGCTCTCGGCGACGAGATCGAGGACGTAGCCCTTGACCTTATCGCTGACGACGACCTGCCGCACTGCGGCGGCGGCTTCGGTGATCTCAGCCTTCGTGCAGACCGCGCCGAGTGAAGCCAGCGGCGAGACGGCGCCGTGGCCATCGAGCATGGCGCGCTCGCTCTCGCGCTCGGGATAGCCGAGCGACAGGCGCATCAGGAAGCGGTCAATCTGCGCCTCGGGCAGCGGGAAGGTTCCCTGCGACTCAAGGGGGTTCTGGGTCGCGACGACAAAGAAGGGGGACTCGAGCGGGTAGGTCACGCCGTCGACGGTGACCTGCCGCTCGCCCATGCACTCGAGCAGCGCCGACTGGGTGCGCGGGGTTGCGCGATTGAGCTCGTCGGCGATGACGATGTTCGAGAAAATGGGGCCGGGACGGAAGGTGAAGGTCTGAGAGCGGGGATCGTAGACATTGATGCCGGTGATGTCGTTCGGCAGAAGGTCAGGCGTGAACTGGATACGCTTGGCCTCGGCCGAGATCGAGCGCGCCAGCGCCCGGGCCAGCGTCGTTTTGCCGGTGCCGGGGATGTCGTCGAGCAGGACATGCCCGCCGGCCAGCAGTGCGGTCAGCATCAGCCGGATCTGCTTCTCTTTGCCGAAGATCACCTGCTCGATATTTTGCTCCACCCGCGCCGCCAGGGGCGCGATCATCTGAATTTGCATAAGCCTTTCCTCCGGTTCATCGTTTGGTTACCATCAGTATAACACACGGTCATATGATTGTCAAGTTTTTTTGTGATCCGAGCCAAAATTCCCTCACCCGCCGCCGGAGCGCTCATACACTGATAAAAAACGCCATGGAGGTATGCTATGCACCCCGACGCCTATACCGTATCCCTTCCCTACCCCACCGCCCGCCCCTGCCGCGCTGATCTGCGGCTGGCCCAGCGGCTCTTTCCGATGTACACCGGCTGCTCCGGCGAGCTGGCGGCCATCTCGGGCTATCTCTACGCCGCACTGCGCACCGAGGAATGTCAGCCTGAGCTGGGCAAGGTCTTCGACGACCTCGCCCGCACCGAGATGCACCACTTCCGCCTGCTCGGCCGCCTGCTGCGCGACCTGGGCGCCGATCCCTTCATCCGCGCCCGCATCGACAGCTGCCGCCTCACCACCGAACCGCCCACCGCCTGCGCCGCCTCCGGCTCCCGCGCAGCCCGCCGCCTCTTCGAGCAAAGCCTGAAAGCCGAGCAGACCGCGGCCGACAACTACCGCTTCTTAATGAACCAGACCGATGACCGCGCCGTGCACGATCTGCTGCACCGCATCATGCTCGACGAGGAAGCCCATGTGCGGCTGTTCGAAAATATGCTGAAATAACAAAGGAGTGCCGCGCCAATTTGCGCGGCACTCCTTTGTTCAGTTAAAGCTGCCATCCCAGACGGGCATGTCGGTCAGATACCGCCCCTCGACCGCCGGGACATAGTAGGCACCGTAAGTTTTGAGGCCGTCCTCCTGCTCCATCCCGGGCAGCTCGACGTAAAAGCGGTAGTAGGGCATCGCGTAAGCGTCCCGCGCGCCGGCGCGATAGCCCAACTCGACGCCGGCGATGTACACCTCGCCGGGCATGACCTCGGGCACCGTCGTGATATAGTTCCCGTTCAGAAGAAGCGCTTTTGCCTCCTCGGCTGAGATGATGGGGTAATCCCCCACCTTCTCCGACAGATCGGTGCGATAGATGCGCGCCAGCCTCAGTCTGCCCTCGTCGTCGGGGTAGAAAAGCACCGTCTGCAGATACCGGCTGACCAGCTGCTCGGTCAGGCCCCCCTTCCCCTCGTAGAACTCGATCTGATAGCCCTGCCGGCGGTAGATGTCGTAGTCGCCGCCGGTGAGGTTGATCTGCGGGTCGTCCATGCCTATCAGCGCAGCGTAGGTCTGGCAGAAATATTCGGCGACGCGCAGCATGCTGTCATACGGCACGTGGTGGCCGAACTTGTACCCCTCCGGCAGGGTCACCGGCTGCTTGAAGCAGATGGTCGCCGTCATGTCGGTGCTAACCTCGACCTTGTATTGCGCATCCTCGAGGATAACGGCGGTCGCGTCGAAATAGCCCTCGGGCGGCGTGCTGCCGACCTTGGCAAACTTCGCAAGGATCGCCTCCCGCTCGGCCGCATCGGGCGCATTGTCGGTGACGGTCAGGCTTTCCGTGTCCATCCCAAGCCGCCCCGCGACCTCGAGCAGCCATTCCCGCATCGCCGTCGGATCTGCATCCGACACCCGACCATAGTTGTCATAAGTCAGCGTGTTCCGGTAGACCGGCAGTGTCTTCAGCTTCTCCGCGCCGTCCAGCGTGGCGGCACCGGAAAGCTCGCCGAAATTGAAGGCCATGTAGCCCTCGAAGCCCATACTGCCCTGCATCGTGTCGCCGATGGTCAGCATTGGCAGCGTCTCCGTCGGCTGGGCATGCCGGGCTATCCCGACCCCAACCAGCACGACGCAGGCCAGACAGGCCGCCATCGCCCCCCACCTCAGCCAGCCGCGCTTTGTGCGGCTGCCCGCCAGCGGTGCGGCATCGGCGATGTACGCCTCGCTGACCTCTCCCAGACTGCGCAGGATCCGTTCACTTTTCATAGGTTGATCCCCTCCTTCTCCAAGCATTGTTTCAGTTCGTTCCTTGCCCGCAGCAGCACCATCTTGACCTTGCTCTCGCCGATGCCGAAATCGGCCGCAATCGTCTTGATCGGCGACAGATACCAATACCGCCGCAGGAAAATGCGTCTCGCTTCGACCGACAGGCCGCCGAGGAAGCGCTCAAGCGCGGCAGTCAGCGCCAGATCGTCGGCGATCTGCGCCGTGTCATCGGCCGCCGGAACACATTCCTCCAGCTCATCGAGCGCCAGCACCACTTGCCCCATCCCCCGCTTTTCGGCCGCCACCAGCTTCCACCGATCCAGCGCCAGATTGCGCGTGATCTTGCCGAGAAAGGTCGCCAGCCGCTCCGGCCACTGCGGCGGGATCGCCGCCCACGCCCGCAGGTAGGTGTCGTTGACGCACTCCTCGCTGTCCTCGTCGCTGTGCAGAATGTTATAGGCGATGGTGTGGCAGTATCTGCCGTATTTTTTTGCCGTCTCCGCGATGGCATCCTCCGCCCGCGCACGGTAGAGCGCCAGAATCTCCTTGTCCTCCATGCGGATCCTCCTTTCTTTGAGAGGCCTCTCACCCCTATACACGACAAAATGCCGCTCCGCGTCACAGATCGGCTGAAAATTTCACCAAAAAGGCACAGCCCGGCGGGCTGTGCCTTCTCGCTTATTTCAGTTCTTCGATCGACTCGATCTTGGCACGTCGGCTTGGGTGCGTGTCGCGGGGCGAAACGAAGAAGATCGAGCGCCCCGGCTCGAGCTTGAGGCGGGTCTTGGTGTAAACAGTGTTCTTGTAATTGACGTAAGAGATCTTCAGCGGTGCGATCTCGCCGGTGTGCGGATCCCACACCTCGAGCGCCTCCGCGCCGCGCAGCAGGATCGGCCGGTTGTAGGTGCGGTCGGTCGTGTTGGCGAAGTAGAAGATGTCGTAGTCGTCGCGATGCTTGTGGATGTGCGACAGCATGCCCTTGCCAGGGATGAATTTGTCCAGGCCGTAGCGCACGAACTCGGGATAGGGCAGGCTCAGCGCGCCGGTGCATTCGAGGTGGATCATGCCCGGCATCAGCACGTCATAAGGCAGCCCAAGCGACTTGATAGTCTCGTCGATCAGCGCCCCCGGCACCATATCGGTGCCGTCCAGCGCCGTCTGCCCAGCCGTGAGATGGTATGCCTCGCCGCCCGCCGCATTTTCGTTGTAGTCGAACTGCCGCAGCACCGTCCCGTCCAGGACATCGGCGCCGAAGATTTCCCGCACCAGACGCTGTACCTCACGGTCATTCTCGCCCGACGCATCAAACTCAAAGGCATAGTGCGGCAGCTCGCCGGTGGCGATGATCTTGCCGCCCGACGCGAAAAATTCGGCCAGCATGCGCATATTGTCCAGGCTGACCATCATCGCCGACGGCAGGATCACCACCCGGAAGGCCTCGGTCGTCTGCCCGTTGTCGAGATGGAGCACGCCATTCTCGACCCGGCATTTGTCTCGCATGGTCTCGGGGTGCAGCAGGGTCAGGTCATGCCCGGCGTAGATGGAGATGCTGTTGATCAGCGACATGTAATCGGCATTGGTCGGCGTGCTCGGGTACTCAAAGCCCCGCGAGGGCGCCTGGTAGAAGTAGACCTGCGCGTGCAGCGAATAGATGGGATACAGCATGGCAATATCCGCCATGTGCTGTCCCCCCTGCAGCAGCGCCTGCGTGCGGGAAATGAAACTGAAGAACTCACGGCGCGCAGTCATGATATCGTCAGGATTCGTATTGTTCGAGCGCGCACCATGGATCAGCATCGCGTTCGCGCCGTGCGAGAACGCATTGCACGCCTCGCAGTAGATGGTATCGGCCGGATAGGCCGGATAATCACGGTAGATCTCGCAGCTCACCTCGGGCTGGCCGTAATTGTAAGCTGCCCCCGCCGCCAGCTTGACCGAGTTTGCACCGTACAGATAAGCCTTCTCCAGCAGTGCGCCGGGCGCATAGCGCCCATTCAGCAGTGCATCTCCGCTCAGCGCCGAGCAGGCCGGCAGCTTCGGCTCAGCCAGCTGACCGCGCAGCTTGACACCGAGGCGGGCGGCAAAATCGGCATAGGCGCGCAGCATGCCGTCAGCAAACATCTGCGCCCGGCAGTCGAGCAGCATGGCCTTGTAGTGCTCGGTATGCTCACCGATGTAGGTGAAGAGCGCGGGATAGATCGGCGCCGGGTCAAAGCCGAAGCGCGCGAGGAAAACATCGTTGAACGCAGGATCCCAGTTGCGGTGATTGGGTGCCCAGAAGGCAAGATCGCGGTAGGCGATCGCTCGGAATCCGTCACCGCGCAGGGGCTCCAGCAGATCAGCGAAGGTCTCGTAGGTCTGCTCAAGGTAGTCCATCGCCGCGTCGTAGCTGAGCGGATTGACCCGCAGCTCACCCTCGCCGTTTTCGTCCACACAGCCGGCGCAGACATACTGCACGATCTTCCAGTTCCCGTCCGGCGCAGTCCAGCGCAGCACGCGGCCGTCAATGTGACCGCGCAGATCAATGACCGTGCCGGTCGCCTCTTCCAGCGCAACGACCGACATCAGCGCGTCGCCGCGCAGCAGCAGCTGCACCGTCTCGGCCGGCGAGCACATGTACTCGACCGGCAGAAGCGCCTTAGCTACACCGTCATCATCGTCGGCAAGCGCCTCCTGCGCAGAAAGATACGCCCGCTCATACGCAGGCTCAAACAGGAAGGTGACCTCCAGCCCGGCTTCACGAATAAGAGGCAGGATCGCCGCGTAACGCGCGTGCACGCCGCTCATCAAGCGCAGCCCGTCATCAAACGAAGCCTCAGCGCCGTCAGTCATCAAAGGGATCACGCCGCCCACCCCCAGCTCAGCCAAGCGCTGCAGGCGCTTGGGCAGACGCTCAAGGTCAGTCAGCAGCTCGGACAGAAGCACCGAATCCGGCCGATACGCAGGAGCGGGATCACGAAAAATATCTTCTAACGTAAACGGTTTATTCTCTACCATGTTGAATCCTTTCCACTGTCCACCACAGGGACATGGCGGGCTGTGTAAATTCCTCTGTTTCCAAGGTAGCGATATGGTATCATATTTTGCGCGGTTTGTCAAGCGAAATGACGAAAAAAAGAGACAATGTGTTTTTCACATTGTCTCTTTTGCACACCAATGTACATTGAAAACCGAACAAAGTTGAAACGTCAAACCAGCGATACTCAAACGCTCGGACTGCTTTCGCAGTTCAAGCCCTCGGTCTATTAGGATCGGTCAGCTAAACATGTTGCCATGCGTACACCTCCGACCTA
>JAFTOI010000037.1 GCA_017463865.1 Clostridia bacterium
CGTGAATGTGGTTTCTGATCAGGAGATTGCGGAAGCGCCCTATGGTATCGCCGTCCGGAATCTGGTTACTGGACTCTACTTCACAGAAATCCGAAAAAGCCCGGCTGTCAATGATTTCGTACCGGGTTCCTTCGTCGGACAGGTCGTACAGGTTCTGGAGAAGGTGGATTCTCAGCATCAGCATAAGATCGTAGGGCTTATTCCCGCGCACTCCTTCATAATAGCACGGCTTGACCAGCTCATACAGCTGCTCCCACGGCATGATAGCATCCATCTTTTCAAGAAATTCCCGTTTGTGCGTTTTTACTTCTTTTAATTCGTCGTATATGAACGACAGACTCAGTTGTTTGTTCATGTGTTTATTATAACCATTATTTTGTGAAGGTTTCTACCGCTTTTTGTGCGGTGGTGCCTAAAGTAAAATTATCTCTCAAAACCCCTTGCAAATCCCCCCACATTCCTGTATAATGGACACAAACACCACCGCGCGCAGCGCACGAAAGGAACAGCTATGGATCTCACCCCCTATCTTCCCATTGAAAACGAAAAACCCCTTGACCGCATCGTCGACGACGGCGGCCTCTGTGCCATCTTCCGCACCATCGCCTGCATCGGCGACTCGCTCTCCTCCGGCGAGTTCGAGTCGACCAAGGCCGACGGCACCAAGGGTTATCACGACTACTACGAATACTCCTGGGGTCAGTACATCGCCCGCATGACCGGCGCCAAAGTCTACAATTTCTCCAAGGGCGGCATGACGGCCAAGGAATATCTGGATTCCTTCGCCGACCGCCGCGGGCTCTGGGCCGAGGAAAAGGCGTCGCAGGCCTACATCATGGCGCTGGGCGTCAACGATCTGCACAACAAGAAGCAGCCGCTGGGGCAAATCGGCGACATCGTCGACGGCGACTGGCGCGCCAGTGCGGCGGCGGGCACCTTCGCCGGCTGGTACGGTGCGATCATCCAGCGCTACCGCGCCATCCAGCCGAAGAGCCGCTTCTTCTTTGTGACCATGCCCCGCAGCGGCAACCCCGAGCGGGACGCAATGAGCGCCGCCCACGCCGAACTGCTGTATCAGCTGGCGGAGAAGTTCGACTTCGCCTATGTCATTGACCTGCACAAGTACGCGCCGGTGTACGATGCCGAGTTCAAGCGGCTCTTCTACCTCGGCAACCACATGAACGCGGCGGGGTATCTGCTCACGGCGCGGATGGTGGCGTCGTATATTGACTATATTGTGCGGAACAAGCCCGAGGATTTCACGCAGGTCGGGTTCATCGGGACGCCGCATCATAATGCGTTCGCGAAGTGGTGATCTCACGGCGGACTCCTTCCGTCACGGCGTCCCGCCGTGCCACCTTCCTCGGAGAGGGAGGCTAAGTTACTTTGTGGCTCCCTCCCCGAGGGAGCTGTCAGCGAAGCTGACTGAGGGAGTCCACCACACAGCCAACCTTTATTTCACCCTACAATCCGTTTGTGCACTTCTGCACTGACGCACACTTCAACGATTTGCCAAAGGAGAATACGTTATGAACCTCACCCGCGAGACCCTCTACGACAAGATCTACGCCTGCTGGGCGGGCAAGAACATCGGCGGCACGCTGGGCGCGCCGGTCGAGGGCAAGATGGAGGCCCTCAACCTCACCTTCTTCCCCGAGATCCCCGACGGGCAGGCGCTCCCCAACGATGACCTCGATCTGCAGCTGGTCAACCTCCACGCCGCCGAGCAGTACGGCGTGGGCCTTGGCACCGAGCAGATCGGCCGCGAGTGGCTCGAGCACGTCCGTTTCCAGTACGACGAGTACGGCTACGCCCAGACGGCCCTCCGCGCAGGCTTCATTCCGCCCTTCGCCGGCAAGTGGGACAATCCCTTTGTGAACTGCATGGGATCCCCCATCCGCTCCGAGATCTGGGCCTGCGCCGCCCCCGGCCGGCCCGACATTGCCGCCTATTTCGCCTGGCAGGACGCCGCCGTCGACCACGCCGGCGGTGAGGGCGTCTTCGGTGAGATCTTCAACGCCGCTATCGAGGCGCTGGCCTTCACCTGGGAGGGAACGCTGGTCGACCTTGTGAAAAAGGCGCTGACCTTCATCCCCGCCTCCTGCCGAACCGCGAAGGCCGTCGCTGAAACCCTCGACTGCTACGCCGCCGGGCTCCCGCTATCCGAGGCGCGGGAGCGCATCCTCGCGCACCACGGCTGCCCCAACTTCACCGACGCGCCGCAGAATATCGCCTTCACCGTTGCCGGCATTCTCTGGGGCAAGGATTTCGAGGATGTGCTCCTCAAGACCGTCAACCTCGGCTACGACACCGACTGCACCGTCGCCACCGCCGGCTCGCTGTGGGGCATCCTCTACGGCACGGCGTCCATCCCCGAGAAGTGGAGCGCCCCCGTTGGCGACGGCATCGTGCTCTCGGCCGCCGTCCGCGGCTTTACGCCGCCCCCGACGCTCGATGATCTGACCAAACGCACCATGCGCCTCGGCGACAAGCTGGCCCTCGAAGACCCCTACCGCTTCGTCATGCCCGAGACCGAGCAAACCGACTTCTCGGTGCAGCGCTGGACGCTGCCCGCCGAGGCCGACCGCCGCTATGCGTTCTGCATCGAGCTGCGCTATGCGAACGACCGCCCCTCCGTCGCCCCCGGCGCGCCGGTCGAGCTGCGCTTTACCTTCATCAACAACGCCGCCGATCGCTGGGCGGTTGTGCCCACGCTCGAGCTGCCCTGCGGCCTCAGCTATGCCGCATGCGGCGACGAGATCGTGCTGATGCCGGGTGAGCGAACCGAGTGGACGGCAACGGTCAGCTCGAACGGCCGTATTGCGCCCGTGAGCGCCTGCCGTCTGAAGCTGGCGCGCATCAATGACTTCGCGCTCTGGAACGAGTTTACGGTCAACTTCCCAATCCTCCGCGCGTCGACCTGGGTGGTCGACGGCAAGCTGACACCGGTCGACGGCACCCTCGTCTCCTTCCCCGCCAAGCGTGAGGATAACACCTACACCGCCGCCGCCATCCTGAACGTCCCCACTACCCGCACGACGACGCTGATCTGCGCCTCCCGCTCGTCCGTGACCGTGACGCTCGACGGCGAAAAGGTGATCGAAAGCGGCCCCCACAGCCACGACATGCCCGCCTACCACCGTGCGCACAAGGATCAGCGCGTGACGCTGGAGCTTGCCGCCGGGCGGCATGCGGTGACCGTCGTCGTCCGTGATGCTGAACAGGTGCCCGAATTTCGCTTCGCCGCCGTCAAGGGCGGCAAGCCGACCGAGCCGGGCAGCTGCTATCGGTTCGTTGATGATGTGATCGAGTAAGCGAGAATTTGCGGGGGCGCTGCCCCCACACCCCCGCCGGGGGAGGACCATCTCAAACGCCGAAGTTCCTCCCCTCCTCCCCCTACCGCCCGGGAGGGCGGAAAAATCTGATAGAACCTAAATATCTTTAGATATACGGAGGACATCCCATGAAAATCACCCACGACATCCACACCCACACCCTCTACTCGCTCTGCTGCTACGACCCCGAGGCCACCGTGCAGGCCTACGTCCGCCGCGCGGCCGAGCTGGGCCACACCGTCTTCGGCATCTCCAACCACCTCTGGGACGAGAAGGTCCCCGGCGCCAACGACTGGTATCAGAAGCAGATGATCAACTACGGCCTCGCCGCCCGCGACTCTGTCCCCGCCGACACCTGCGGCATGCGGGTCATGATTGGCGCCGAAACCGAGTACTACGCCATGACCGACACCCTCGGCATGCTCGCCGACACCGCACAGCGCTTTGACTACATCCTCGTTCCCCACTCCCACGTCCACATGAAGGGCAAGGTCTGCCCCGACCCCGACGACGTGCAGACCCGCCGCGCTGCCATGGCCCGCAAGATCGCTGAGTCGATGCCCTACCTCAGCGAAGCGCAGGCCAAAAAGATGGCCGGCACCCTCTCCGTCACTGACCTCGAGGCACTGGTCTACGCCGAGCCGACCGACCTCGCGAAGTTCTACTCCGAGCAGATGATCAACTCCTTCGAGGCCCTGATGAACAACCCCGAGTTTATCAAAATGGCCGCCCGCGTACCCACCTCGGTCGCGCACCCGATGCACGCCTGCTGCATCCCGCGCGAGCAGACCGTCGCCGCCAACTGGGCACTGCCCGAGGCCGACCTGCGCCGCTGCTTCGAGATGGCCAAAAAGCTGGGCGTCGGCATCGAGATCAACACCAGCTGCTTCAACCCCGCCGACGACTACGCGAACGAGGCCAACATCCGCACGATGAAGATCGCGAAGGACGTGGGCTGCAAGTTCACCTTCGGCACCGACACGCACAGCCTCAAGGGGCTTGACTCGATCCGCAAGGGCGACCGCATCTCCGAGCTGGTCGGCATCACCGAGGATGATCTTCTGGATGTGGCGAAGTAAGCATAAGCATAACAAAAGGACACGCTGCGGCGTGTCCTTTTGGATTGTTGGGTCAAACTCAATTTATCAAAAACGCTCCCCCCGTGAAGCCTCCGCCGCAAATCCAGAAAACTTTTCTGTCCATCCCCCATTGACATCTCGCCTGCGGCATGCTACAATGGCCCCATCACCATAGAAAGCCGAGCCATCATGCCACAGGACATCGAAAGCCAAAACCGCCGCAGCCGCGGCTTCATCATCGCCGAGGCCGCCGTTGAATACTTCATCGCCCTCTGCGTCACCTCCACCTTCCTCACCGCCATCCTCAATCACATGGAGGTCTCTTCCGCGCATCAGGGCGTCATCGCCTCCATCTCGCAGCTGGCCTGCGGCGTGCAGCTGCTCGCCGTCTTCGGCGTGCGGCGCACCTACCCCTGCCGGCGCTGGGTGTCGATCCTCAACCTCGTCAACCAGCTGCTCTTCGCCCTGCTTTATCTCGTGCCGCTGACCCCGCTGCCGCAGGCCGTCAAGCTGGCCGCCTTCGTCGTCATGCTGCTCTGCGCCTACTTCTGCCAGCATTACCTCACGCCCTCCCGCACCCAGTGGCACATGTCGCTGGTCGACGACCACCACCGCGGCATCTTCACCGCCAACAAGGAGATCATTTCCCTCGTCGGCGGCATGATCTTTTCCCAGTCGGCGGGCATCCTCTTCGACCACCTCAAGGCGGCGGGCCGCACCGAAGCCGCCTTCGTCGTGTTCGCCGCCGCCATCACCATCATGGCGATCGGCCACTTCGCCCTTATGCTCACGATCCGCGAGCCCGAGCCGCCCCACGCCGTTCCCCCCAAGCGCTTCGGCGAGATTGTCCGCACCGTTTTCGGCGACCGCCAGCTGCGGACGGTGATTGTCTTCGACGCGCTCTTCTCGATTACGCTCGTTCCCGCCCATTTTTCGGCGGTCTATCTGACCCGCACTATCGGGTTTTCGTACACCGTTGTCACCCTCTTCTCGGTGGTGCAGGCGGCGGTGCGTGCTGTTGCCTCCCGCCCGCTCGGGCGGTACGCCGACGGGCGCTCGTGGGTGTCGATGCTGCGGCTGTGCATGACGGTATCGGCGGCGGGGTGCCTGTTCTACGCCTTCTGCACACCGGCGACGCCGCTGTTTTACGCGCTGTACACCGTCTGCCACGCCTTCTCGCTGGGCGGCACCAACTCGGGGCGGACGAATCTGTGTTTCGACTACGTCGCGCCTGACGACCGGCGTTATGTGCTGGGTGTCAAGGCAGCGATCAGCGGTATTGTGAATTTTATTGTGACGCTGCTGGCCGCGCGGGTGGTGGATGCCATTGAGGCAAATGGCAATGCGGTTTTCGGTGTTGCGGTGTACCCGCAGCAGGTGCTGTTCGCCGCAAATGCGGTGCTGCTCGGCGCGCTGGTGTTGTGGTTTTTGCCGCGGTTGAGGAAGAAGGATTGAGTGGTTGGTCAGCTTAACTTTTCGTGCGGATGTGAATCGGAGGGGAGAGGGGCGGCTTACGCCGCACTCCCCTCTCCTCTCCCGACAACAGCCGCACAAAATCATCCTGCTGACCAATCCCATATATATTTATTAAAAATAAAAGAAAGGACCACCACAATGGACAACATCCGCATCGACTTCACCGCGCCCGTGGGCGCCGTCAAACCCCTCCACGCGGTGAACAACGCCCCTGTCTACAAATTTGCCGCCGACCAGCGGATCACCAACCTCGAGCCGTGGAAGGCCGCCGGCATCCCCTACGGCCGCACCCACGATGCATCCTTCTACGCCACCTATGGCGGCGAGCACACCGTCGACGTCAACATGATCTTCACCGACTTCTCCCGTGACCCCGACGATCCCGACGCCTACGACTTCGTCCTCACCGACGAGTACCTCGACATGATGGCCGCCGGCGGCACCGAATGCTTCTACCGCCTCGGCTCCAAGATCGAGCACTGGCAGAAAAAATATAACACCCTCCCCCCCGCCGACTTCGGGAAGTGGGCCCGTGTCTGCGAGCATATCATCCGCCACTGCAACGAGGGCTGGGCGAACGGCCACCACCGCGGCATTAAATATTGGGAGATTTGGAACGAGCCCGACCTCGACCCCGACGATTCCACCCACAAGCGCTGCTGGGGCGGCACGGCGGCTGAGTTCTACCGCCTCTATGACGTCACCGCCAAGCACCTCAAGGCCTGCTTCCCCGACCTGAAGATCGGCGGCCCCGCCTGCGCCTCGGTCAGGGAGGAGTGGTGGAAGGGATTTTTCGCCAACGTCAGCACCCAGCCCGACTTCTTCTCCTGGCACGTCTACTCGGCCACCGTCGAGAAGATCCGCGATAAGATTCACATGGCGCGCAAGCTGCTCGACGACAACGGCTGGCAGTCGACCGAGAGCATCCTCAACGAGTGGAACTACGTCCGCTCCTTCCGGGGCGAGGACTGGTACTACTCGCTCAAGCAGGAGAAAAGCCTCAAGGGCGCGGCCTTCATCGTCGCCACCATGTGCATGGCGCAGTATGAGCCGCTCGACATGCTGATGTACTATGACGCCCGGCCCGGCGGCATGAACGGCATGTTCTGCACCGACCGCGTCTGCGAGATTCTCAAGGGCTACTGGCCCTTCTACATGTTCAACCACCTCTATCGCCTAGGCGAAGCCGTGGCCGTCGAGCGCGGCAGCGCCGATGTGTGGGCCGCCGCCGCCCGCGGCGCGGACGGGCAGGCCGTGATGCTCAGCTACTTCAACGATGATGACGCATCACCGGCGAAGGAGGTCAGGGTGGAGCTTGTGAACGTCGCCAACCCGAACGGCGTGCGGGTCGAGTATTACCTCCTCGACGAAACCCACGACTGCAAGCTCGTCCGCGAGGAGATCTTCACCGCCGAGCATTTCGCCGCTTACCTGACCATGACGCTGAACAGCAGTTATCTCATCAAAATCACCGCCCTGTAACACGAAAAAATATCGCCCCGACACGTCGGGGCGATATTTTTGTTTGATGGAAGCACCAGCCCAGCCAAGGAGGGTGGGCAAGAGGGGAGAGCATCCCCTTAGTCGTGATGCTTCAAATGAATGCGCGACAGCCGCGTATACTCCTCATAATCCACTGCCATGAGCATATTCTCCAGCTCGCCGTCACCCATGACGGTGTTACGGCCGGCTGCGTACTCGGCGTCAACCCGCTCCTTCATCGCGGCTACCACCGGCGAGCGCTTGTCGATGCAATCGTCGCCCGTCAGGCGGAAGAAGCCGTTGATCCAGTGCGCGATGCCCGCCAGACCCGAGTGCGAGTCGACGGCGACGGCCGCCGGGCGGCCGAGCAGCTTCGCGGTGTTGAAGATGTTGTAGATCTCCTCATCCTTGAGCAGCCCGTCCGCATGGATGCCCGCACGGGTGACGTTGAAGTTGCGCCCCGTGAACGGCGTGCGCGGCGGGATCTCGTAGCCGATCTCCTGCTCAAAATAGTTCGCGATCTCGGTGATGGTCGGCAGATCCATCCCGTCGGTCGTGCCGCGCAGCGACGCATACTCAACCACCATCGCCTCCAGCGGGCAGTTGCCGGTGCGCTCGCCGATGCCCAGCATCGAGCAGTTGACGCCCGACGCGCCGTACAGCCACGCCGTCGTCGCGTTGGTGACCACCTTATAGAAGTCGTTGTGCCCGTGCCACTCGAGCATGTCGCTCGTCACGCCGGCATACTGCTGCAGGCCGTAGATGATGCCCGGCACCGAGCGGGGCAGCGCCGCACCCGGGTAGGTGACGCCATAGCCCATCGTGTCGCAGGCGCGGATGCGGATCGGGCAGCCGTACTCCTCACCCAGACGCACCAGCGCCTCGGCAAAGGGCACGACGAAGCCGTAATAGTCGGCGCGGGTGATGTCCTCGAAGTGGCAGCGGGGGCGGATGCCCTGCTCAAGCACCTGGCGGACGACGCCGAGGTATTTATCCATGGCCGACTTGCGGGTCAGGCCCATCTTATTGTAAATATGATAGTCCGAGCAGGAGACCAGCACGCCGGTCTCCTTGATGCCCAGCGACTTGACCAGCGCGAAATCCTTCTCGTTGGCGCGGATCCAGCTGGTCACCTCGGGGAACTCGTAGCCCAGCGCCATGCACTCCTCGACGGCGCGGCGGTCCTTCTCGGTGTAGACGAAGAACTCGCTCTGGCGGATCAACCCCTTCGGGCCGCCCAGCTTGTGCAGCAGCTTGAACAGATGCACGATCTGCTCGACGGTGAAGGGAGAAGTCGACTGCTGACCGTCGCGGAAGGTGGTGTCGGTGATCCAGATGTCGGCCGGCATCTTCATCGGCACGACGCGGTGGTTGAAGGACACCTTCGGGATCGAGTCGTACTCGTAGAGATAGCGGTAAAGGTTGGGCGTGTCGCGCTCCTGCAGGCTATAGTGGAAAGACGACTGCTCGATGAGGTTGGTCGTCGTTGAAAATTCGATTTTGGTATCAGCAATGCTCTTTTTGGTGTTTTTTTGCATGTTTCGGTCTCCTCGGTTTCATTTTCGGTCGATCAAAGCGGATAGTAACCCTTATTATACCGCATTTCATGCATAAATGCAAGTATTTTTTTGCAAATTTCCGATTTTTTTCGCCCACATGGTGCACAGCCGTCCCAAGGGGCGGTTCGAGGCGAGGATTGAACAGATTTATTGTGCGTTTCAAGCTGAGGAGCGAATAAAGCGATGACGTGCCATGAAAAATTATGATCGGGTTTGCAAAAGTTTCTGCAAATTCATGACTATTTTTCAATCGTGCCGCCACCTCTTGCACACGGTTAGATTTTGTGATACACTATTCTTGTAAACCTGTATTTTATACAGTAAAATTGAAAGGAAGTACCGCAAATGAAGAAGAATTTTCTCCGTACGCTTGCGCTTTCGCTCTGCCTGCTGACGCTGGCCGGCACCGCGACTGCCTGTGCATCCTCCGATGACGCCGGCAGCAACTCCCCAACCACGACGGCCTCCTCCGGCGGCGAGGCAGCGACCACGCCCGCCGTGACCGAGCCGGTCGAGATCACCCGCGAAAACTATCCTGACTCACTGCCGGCCGACCTGAAGTTCGACGGCCGCACCTTCACGATGATGGTGCGCGGCGACAGCGGCCGCCGCGACGAGTTCATCGCCGAGACCCTGTCGGGCGAGATCATCAACGACGCCACCATCCAGCGTGAGCAGACCGTCGAAGATCGTTTCGGCATCCAGATTGAGTGGCTTGAGGTCAAGCATGCTGACGTTGTCACCACCGTCCGTAACTCGCTTAACGCCAATCTCGTGGACTTTGACCTGCTGGCCTCCGAGACCGACCACATCGTGTCTCTGGGCGCAGAAGGCCTGTTCATGAACTGGATCGACGCCCCCTACATCGACTTTGAAAAACCCTGGTGGAACCCCGATTCCAACATGGTCGATTCGCTTTCCATCAACGGCAAGCTGTACGGCATCACCGGCGACCTCTCCCGTCTCTTTGTCCAGAAGCACTTCGTCTGCTACTTCAACAAGGCCATCATGGAGAACTACCCGGACATCCCAAACCTCTATGATCTCGTCACCGAGGGCAAGTGGACGCTGGACAAGATGACCGAGTACGGTGCGCTGGTCAAGGAGGATCTCAACGGTAACCAGCAGATGGACGAAGAGGACCGCTTTGGCTTCGCCAGCTACTATGCGACCCCCTTTGACAACTGGATCATCGCGCTTGGTCAGAACGTCGCCGTCAAGAACGCCGAGGGCGAGGTGCAGTTCAAGCTGGACGACCCCGCCATGCTCGACCTGTGCGAGCTGCTGACTACCCTCTACAACAGCGACACCACCTGCCTCAGCCCCGGCAACCGGGCAAATACCACCAAGTTCTTCGCTGAGAACCACGCCCTCTTCACGGTCGGCGGCTTCGAGTGGGCTGACGGCATGCGCGAGATGACCAACGACTTCGGCATGATCCCCTATCCGAAGCTCAACGAGGCCCAGGAGGGCTACTACACCGGCTACTCTGACGTCGGTGCGTCCTGCTTCGCCATTGCCGAGGCACACGAGGACTACGAGTTCGCCTGCGCCGTAACCGAGGCTCTTGCTGCCGAGTCCTACCGCAAGGTGACCACTGCTTACTTTGAGACTGCACTCAAGGAGAAGTACTCCCGCGACAGCCAGTCCTCCCAGATGCTCGACCTCATCCGTGAGGGCGTCGTCTTCGACTTCGGTTTCTACTACAACTCTCAGCTCAACAACTGCGCTACCATGATGCGTTCTGTCATCTCCGGCGGCAAGAATAACTACTCCTCCTATTACTCCATGCTCTCCAAGATCTACAGCAAAAAGCTGACCGAACTGCTGGAGAAGTACGAGTAAAGACCTTGGGATGCTGTCCCAAACCCTGCTTAGGGGGCTTTTCGAGAACCGAACTGCCCAAAGGGCAGTTCCCAGGGAGATTGCCTTTGGCAATCTCGGAAGCCCCCCTAAGCACCCGCAAAGGCTTTCACGCACGCTTTTGACAAGACTTCCTGCTGGGCCGGCGACTGGTCAGCGAACAAATTACTTGAGAAAAAACTTTCAATGTCTTGCAAATTCTTTCGTTTTGTGCTATAATGAAAGAACACAATAAGACTTTTCCTCGATACTGAGTGAAGTTCAGCCGGAAGCATGTCAGCGCAGCTGACTGATGAGGTGACCACGCGGCAGCGCGGATCCCCGACTTCCCATATCCCTATCGTTTTCAAAAAATCTACATAAAGAAGGTACACACCAATGGCTATCATTACTGTAATCGGCTGCGGCATGATGGGCTCGGCTATCACCTGGCCGGCCATCCACAACGGCCACACCATCCGCTACGTCGGCTCTCCGCTTGACCGTGAGATCATCGACCACGCAAAGGCCACCGGCGAGCATCTGACTCTGAAGCGCCCCTTCCCGAAGGGTGACCTTCACTTCTATCAGATTGAGGATCTGGCTGACGCCATGAAGGGCGCTGATATGCTGCTCTGCGGCGTTTCGTCCTTCGGTCTGGACTGGTTCCTCGACACCATCATTCCCCAGATTCCCGACAACACCATTGTTCTGTCCATCACCAAGGGCATGGTCAACCTCGAGGACGGCTCAATGATCTCCTATCCCGAGGTCATGGAGCAGCGCGCGGCTGAGCTGGGCAAGAAGAACATCGACTTCAACGCGGTTGGCGGTCCCTGCACCTCTTACGAGCTGGCAGACCTTGACCCGACCGAGGTCACCTTCTGCGGCCGCAAGCCCGAGACCCTGCGCTGGCTGAAGTCGCTGTTTGAGCAGGACTACTACAATGTCAGCCTGTCGACCGACGTGCGCGGTGTTGAGTGCGCAGTCGCGCTCAAGAACGCATATGCCCTCGGCGTCACCCTGGCCATCGGCATGTCCTACAAGCGCGAGGGCCGTGAGTTTGAGCATTACAACTCTCAGGCTGCCATCTTCGGCCAGGCTGTTCGCGAGATGACCCACCTGCTTGCCCTCTGCGGCGGCAAGCCTGAGCAGCTGCCGCTTGGCGCCGGCGACCTGTACGTCACCGTATACGGCGGCCGCACCCGCAAGATCGGTACCCTGCTGGGCACCGGCATGTCCTTCGACGAGGCCATGGAGACCCTGAAGGGCACCACCCTCGAGTCGATCGTCATCTCGACCCGCACCGCAGCTGCCGTGAACAAGCTCATCGAGCGCGGCGTTGTCAAAGCTGAGGAGTTCCCGCTCCTGCTGCACATCGACTCGCTGGTCAACGGCGGCCAGACCGTCAACGTGCCGTGGAAGGCATTCGAGCGCGAGGATTTCTAAGAAGCGCGTAAACGCATGGAAAAAGGCAGATTCCGGATGGAATCTGCCTTTTTGTTTGGATCAAGATTGATTTTCCGATTTGAACTGACCTTGATACTCTCCAATTGCAGCAAGAAGCAGGCGAACGCCGAGCTGAAAGCCCGAGATAAAGGCGTCTTCTGTTTCAATGGAGCACATTTTATTTTTCAGAATATCGAATTGATCAAAATGCTTCTGATCGTCGGGCGACAGATTTATTTTGAAGTATTCGTATTCGTGGTGCAGACACTTGGTCAGCCTGTCATATTCGCTGCCGTCAACAATGGTTCGCAAATCGGTATTGATCCTGCCTCTGTACAGCGCTTCCAGAATGTGCATGTTCGCACCCCCTTTCGACAATATGATTATAGCATATTTTGCCCATGCTGTCGGTTGGGAAAGTGAGACAGGTTAATTTTTCAGCAAAAAACATGCGCAAATTTCTGCGCACGGACGAAACAAGTCTGTCATTCTGAGGAACGACGCGACGAATAATCTTTGACGGAGGAAAAGATCCTTCGCTTCGCTCAGGATGACACGGTGAACCGTTCAGCTGTGAAATGTTTCGTTTGATTTCAAGTAAATTTATATACATCTTTCATAATGATTAAATCGGAACTTTTTCAGATAATTTTTGATATTGTACTTGCCTCTCTCCAGTACGCTTGTTCACTTTTTCTTTATAAAGCAAGGTAAGCCTCATCTGTCCATTCGCATAGTCTGTCTTTCCCTTTTCAAAAAAGGACTTGCAAAACTGCCTATTCCCGCCATGCCGCCGTTCTGTAAACAAATAGAAGGTTTTGTCATGATGCTCTGTTTGCAGCAAATAGTCCGCAATGATTGTGGAGTAAGCCTGCATCGTATGTAAATTGCAGCGGAACACTGACCTATTATCATCCAAAATTGCTTCAAGCTGATCAAAATCAGCAAACCTGCTGCCAAGCTCATCAAAAAATTCGCTCTTCATCAGCATTTTATCGGTGATTTTTCCTTTCAGACAATCCACGAAAATAGATGCCGCTGAACGTTTTAATTCCCGCAAGTCACGCATTTTATGCAGTCCGATCAAATGCAAAAAATCATCCCTGTCAAAATCAAGCACAAATTCATACAGCACATTTTTTCTTCCAAGACGGATGATGTATTGATAATCCAATAACCGCCGAAAAGCGACTGCACTCCGCTGTATCTGATCCATATCAACCACCTCAAAAAGAAAAGCTCTGCCGGGGAGGCAGAGCCTTGTATGTTTTCTGTCTGCACGTCCTGCGTGCATAAGTCAGCTTGAGGTTCACATACAACCCTTCGAAGGCTAATACGGCACGGCACGCTGACGCAACACCGTATCTCAACGCCTGACGGCCACTCGAGTTGACCGTCTTACATTATTATTATACACGATGGACGCCGATATGTCAAGTATGCAAAGCAAATTTACGACAGCCAGCTTCCCTTGATCCCACCGTCAGCGGCAATCTCGAGCACATAGCTGCGGTCGCCGCAGGCGATGATCTCGGGCATGGTGCCGCCGTCTTCGGCGATGACCTCGCGCAGCGCCTCGGGCGCGGTGGGCTGGCTGTGGGTGACGATAACACGCTTAGGCTGGAACTTCAGCATGCCGCGCGCCGCTTTGTCGCGCGCGACGCCGTGGTGGAGGTACTTGAGCACATCGACCTGCCCGATCTCGGCCCCCCAGAGGGCGTACATGGTGTCAAAGGCCTCGGCGTCGAGCTTTGCCTTGCGCTTCATCGTATCGCCCGTGAAGAGGCACTGACGGCCGCCGTAGCGGATGCCCATCCACTGGCTGCACGCGTTGACGGCGGCGACAGCGATGTTGGGCTTCTCCCAGTTGCCGTCGTAATAGTTGTCGACCATGTAAGCGAGATTCTCCTCCAGCCCCCAGTCGCGGTCGGGCGGATAGATGGTGATCTCGCCGCCGTCGCCGTAGGGGATGACCAGCTTGGCGTCGTGGCCGAAGCCGACGTCGATGACCGTCGCCTGCGGCTGCATGCGGGCGATCAGCTCAGCCGTGATGCCGCGGTACTTGTTGTCGCCGTTGTCGGGGTATTTCGGGTCGATGGCCGAGCGGGGCGGGAGGTAGATGCGGTCGAACTCGATCCGGCGGTCGCGGATGACGTAGTCGAGCGTCGCACCGATGTGATCCTGATGGAAGTGCGAGACGACCCAGTTGATGCGCAGCGGCGCATGCGTGCCGGCCGGCGCGCGGTCAAGCAGGGCGGCGCGGAGGCGGATGAGGTATTCGTAGGTGCCCGTGTTGGCGGTCATGCCGCCGTCGATGAGGTAATACTCGCCATCGAGGGCGATGAGGAAGGCGTCAGCCTTCGGCGTGACCGGGCCGTGGGCGATGAGGTGGAGGCGAAGCACACCGTCATGTGCAGCATAGTCGTTGGCGTAAATGGGCATGGTGGAGCTCCTTTGTGTTCGTTGTGATAGGATTATATCACGCAGAATCGGAATTGTCTTGCGTTAAATTGATAAAACATGTGCTGGATTTGATGTATTTAATGGAATGGCAATAGGAGAGCATCCCTTGCCCAACCAACATCACACCAACGCGCGGCCCTCCCACTCCTTCACGGGCGGGACGCCCAGCAGGGCGGCAACGGTGGGGGCGATATCCTTGATCGTGACGCCATCCAGCGCCGTGTCGGGGGCGAAAGCGGGACCGCAGAGGCAGATCGGGATGGTCATGTCCTCGGGTCTGTCCGAGCCGTGGCTGCGGTCATGGCCGCCATGATCGGCGGTGGTGATGAGCGTGTACCCCTCGGGCAGCGCGTTGTAGACCCGCTCGATGCAGACCCAGGCGTCGTGGACGACCTTGAGATAGCCCTCGCTCATCCAGCCCTGGCTGTGGCCGCCGACCTCGTCGGTCTCGCCGAGGTAGAGGAAGAGGAAGTCGGGCTCCTCGCGGCGGATGTAGTCGATGGCGGCGTCGGTGATCTTCGCGTCGGCGCCGTCATTTCGATGGAGGTTAATGCACATTGAGGTGTGCAAATGATCGGGCCGGGTCAGGTCGCGCAGCTCCTCCCAGGTGTAGAAAAAGGCGCACTTTTTGTCGTACTTCGCGAGCTGATCGACCAGACCAACGATGGGGCGCACCTGCGGAACGTAGGTGTTGGAGAGGATGCCGTGCCGGTCAGGGTCGACGCTGTGAAAGAGTGACATGTGGCAGGGCAGCGTGACCGAGGGCATGACGGTCTGCGCGTCGAGCGCGTGGGCGGAGAGGGTCGGGAAGCGATCGGCGAAGGGGTGACCGCAGGCGCGCTGGCCGTCAGGCCGCATGCCGTCGACGAGGATGAGGATAACTTTGTTCATGGGTGACCTCCGAAAAATGGTGTTGAGTTGATTGTAGCATGTTTCGGCGGGGAAGTCAAGGGGGTGGTTGACGCAAACGCAAAAACGTGTACTGCTGCCGTGGATTTCGATTATATCTCTTGACAGATTCCCTCGGATATTAAACTTGCTCATTGAATCATGTGAGGCCCCAAGCCTCGCATCGCAGCGGCTGGTTACCCGCTGCACGCGCCGGACTGACTATCCGGCGCTTTCTTTTTTGCCGGGGCTATTATTTTCCGCATATCCCTTGCAAAATCGGCCGTTTTGTGGTATAATATATATAATTATAATTAGTACAAAAAATTCGCCGCCAGCGCGGCGAGGAAAGGACTTTCCATGCCCATCAACGACGATCTTTCCGCCCTCTGGGATACGGTAAAGGACGCCATGCTCGACAAGTTCCCCCGCACGTCGGTCGACCTGTGGTTCGGCAGCTTCACGCTGACCGACTTTGACGGCAGCAGCGCCACGCTTGTCACCGACAGCGATTTCAAATACCGCATTGTGCGCGAGCGATACATCGACGACATTCGCCGCTATTTTGAGCTTGTGGGCGGCTACCCGGTGGACGTGACGCTGCTCTGCTCCGTCCCAGGGGCGGCTGAGCCGGCCGCTCAGCCGCCGGTACAAGCGGCCGCACCCTCTCCGGCGCAGGCCGAGCCCGAGCCGGAGCCGCAGAAACCGACAGAGACCATCATCGGGGGCACCATTCCCCCCTTTAATTTTTCCTACACCTTCGACAACTTCGTCGTCGGCAACTCGAACAAGTTTGCCTTCGCGGCCGCGTCTGCGGTGGCGAACAACCCTGCCTACCGCTACAACCCGCTCTTCATCCACGGCCCGTCGGGGCTGGGCAAGACGCATCTGATGTACGCCATCACCAACGCCTACAAGCAGAAGAACCCGCGGGCGAACATCATCTACATCAAGAGTGAGGACTTCACCAACCAGCTGATCGAGTCGATCTCGCGAGGCGCGGTGAGCAACTTCCGCAACAAGTACCGCTTCTGCGACATGCTGCTGATCGACGACATCCAGTTCATCGCGGGCAAGGAGTCGACGCAGGAGGAGTTCTTCCACACCTTCAACACGCTGGTGGAGAGCAACCGGCAGGTCATTCTGGCCTCCGACCGCCCACCGTCCGAGATCAAGCGTCTGGAGGAGCGGCTGAAGTCCCGCTTTGAGCAGGGCCTTCTGGCCGACATTCAGCCGCCGGACCTTGAGCTGCGGACGGCCATTGTGAAGAACAAGGCGGAGTCGGTGAATCTTGACCTTCCCGACGATGTGGTGAACTTCCTCGCCGAGAATCTGCGCTCGAACATCCGCCAGATCGAGGGCGCGATCAAGAAGCTCGGCGCGATGTCCTTCGTCTCGGGCAAGCCGATCACGATGGAGCTGGCGCGGACGTCGATCAACGACCTCCTCGGCGGCGCCGAGCCTGTCTCGGTGACCGTGGACAAGATCTTCACCTCGGTCTGCCGCAAGTACGGCGTTACCCGCTCCGACCTCGAGTCAACCTCCCGCAAAAAGGAGCTCGCCCAGCCCCGCCACCTCTGCATCTACCTCATCCGCGAGGTCACCGGCATGTCCCTCCCCCAGATCGGCAAAATCTTCAACCGCGACCACTCCACCGTCATCAACTCCGTCAACGCCATCGAAAAAAAATTCCGCGAAAGCCACGCGTTCGAGGTGGAGGTCAAGGAGATGATCAAGGAGTTCAGAGGGTAGGAAAGACCTTGGGGCTTTGCCCCAAACCCCACCAGAACCCTTTTTCGAGAACCGAACTGCCCTTTGGGCAGTTCCCAGGGAGATTGCCTACGGCAATCTCGGAAAGGCGTTCTGGACTCCCCAAAAGCTTTCCAACACGCTTTTTGATAAGACTTCCTGCTGAGCCGGCTTAGGGTGGCGAAGCGCACCAGCCAAGGATGTGGGGTGGGTGAATTGCCGCCGACGGCGGCAAGAGGGCGGGGAGGGAACCGGAGACCGGCGCAGCCGGGCTCTGCTGTTTGGCGAAGCCAAACCGGCTCGGTCGTTTGAGATGGTTTCTCCCCGCCCTACCGCCCGGGAGGGCGGAAAAAATCCGCTGACACCTTGTGTTGAAAACTTCTCCACTTTTCCACACCCTGTTCAAAACTCGGTGGAAAACTATGTTTACAGAATACGGAAAACCATGTGTACCCGCTGTTGACAAAAATCGGCGATTTTTGCCCCAAAAAATCCCCTGTTGACGCACTGTGGACGAAAAAACGGGGTTATCCACGTCATGTCGTACCGGACAAACCCAAGCGGGACAGGGATTTCCGCACTTTCCACAGATTACACAGGGATTACTCCTACTACTACGAATAAGGTCTTTCGATTCATTCATTCTTTCACTCCCGCGTGCGCGCGCAGGCGCGTGTGCATAACGCAGTACGACACGCCGCTGTGGATTGTCGTACGACACACAAAGTCACTTTCCACGCTGACCGGTCGCCGACTCCGTCGGGTGCCGATTGATGCGTTGCTTATCTCTATGAACCAACCCCCACCCAAAGCCCTGATTGCAAGTTTTTGGAGAGTCCAGAGGACTTTTTTACAAAAAAGTCCTCTGGTGGGGTTTCGCTTTGGCGGCATACCGCCAAAGCCGCAATGCCCCAAGGTCTTCCCATAGAAAGGAACTATTATGCGAATTATCTTCAACCGATCTACCGTCATTGCTGCTGTCGCACCGCTGATGTGTGCGTCTTCGACGAAGAATACGCTGCCTGCCATTGAGGGTATCCTCATGCGGGCGGAGGGCGAGGTGGTCGAGATGACGACCTTCGACCTTGAGAAGGGCGTCCGCGTGCACTGCGAGGCGCAGGTGCTGGAGGAGGGCTATGTCATCCTCAACGCGCAGAAGTTCAACGCCATCATCCGCGCCATGGGCGGGGATGAGGTGGAGGTCATCGTCGACAAGAATCTTGGGACGACAATCCTCTCGGGCTCGTCGTCCTACCAGATGCAGGCCATGCGGGGCGAGGACTTCCCCGGCCTGCCCCTGCTTGAGAGCGAGCGCTCCTTCATGCTGCCCGAGGGCATTCTCCGGGCACTGATCGGCCAGACCTCTTTTGCTGTTGCGTCCAACGACCAGCGCGCGGCGCTCAACGGCGCGTTTTTTCAGGTCACCGAGGGGCAGCTGCTCCTTGTCGGCTGCGACTCCTTCCGCCTCGCCCGATGCTCGGCTGCGCTCGACATCGAGAACAAGTGCACCGACGACCGCGCGCTCGACTTCTCCTTTATCGTCCCCGGCAAGACCCTGGCCGAGCTGACCCGCTTCCTCGACGGCGACGTTGAGGGCGAGGATCTGCCCCAGGTGCGCTGCTACCTCACCCGCAAGCATATCATCTTCCGCTTCCCCACCATGACCCTCTTCTCGCGCATCATCGACAGCGAGTACCTCGACTACAACCGCGTCATCTCGGGCACCGATTCCAACCACGCCACCGTCGACCGCGCCGCCCTGCTCGGGGCGCTTGAGCGCGCGACGCTGGTCACCGAGGAGAAGGTCGTCGGTCAGGTGCGCTCCTGGGTCAAGCTCTCCTTCGGCGGCCCGAAGGTGGAGGTCTCGTCCATTTCGGCCACCGGCAAGATCTACGACGAGGTCGACGCCGCATACACCGGCGACAACATCGAGATCGGCTTCAACAACCGTTACCTCATCGACACCCTCCGCGCCTGCACGGCAGACCGTGTCACCCTCTCCCTCACCTCCCCCCTCATGCGCATGATTATCCGCCCCGCTGAGGGCGAGGAGACGCTGACTGAGCAGCTCTTCATGGTCGTGCCGGTCCGCATGCGCGACTGATGCTCGTCCGCGCCGTCGCCCTGCGCGACTACCGGAACATCGGCGAAGCCGATGTTCGCTTCACCGAGGGGGTCAACCTCCTCGTCGGCGACAACGCGCAGGGCAAGACCAACCTGCTCGAGGGCATCTACCTCTTCGCGCTGGGAAAGTCCTTCCGCGGTGCGAAGGAGGCGGAGCTGGTGCGGTTCGGTGCCGATATCGCCTCGCTTCGGCTCAATTTTGCGGCCGGCGGCCGTGAGCAGTCGGCGACGCTGCGTTTTGCCAAGGGAAAGCGGGCTGTCGAGCTGAACCGCGTGAAGCTGGACCGCATGAGCGAGCTGATCGGCGCGTTCCGGGCGGTGCTGTTCTGCCCCGAGCACCTGTCGCTCATCAAGGAGGGCCCGGCGGTGCGCCGCGCCTACCTCGACATCGCCATCTCGCAGCTGCGGCCGGTTTACCTCCGCGCGCTGCAGCGCTACAACGCCGTCCTGCGCGAGCGGAACAAGCTGCTCAAGACGGCCGACGAGCAGCCCCGCGTCTTCCGCGACACCATCGAGCTGTGGTCAGCCCAGCTGGCCGAGCAGGCGGCTGTGATCGCGCCGGCGCGGCGCGAGTACGTCGAGGCCGTGCAGGCTGCTGCGGCCGACATCTTCGCCGACATGACCGGCTCGCGCGAGTCGCCCACCTTCACCTACGCGCCCGGCTTTCACCTTGAGCCCGACCGCTGCGCCGACCCGGGCGCAGTACGGGAGCAGATGATGCGCCTGCTGACGAGCCACCTCGACCGCGAGAAGGCCGCAGGAGCCACGCTGTGGGGCGTCCACAAGGACGACGTGCAGATCAGCCTCAACGGTCGTTCAGCGCGTCTGTACGGCTCACAGGGCCAGCAGCGCTCGCTCGCGCTGGCCATGAAGCTGGCCGAGGGCGAGATCTGCGCCGCCCAGACGGGCGAGCGCCCGGTCTTCCTCTTCGACGACGTCCTCAGCGAGCTCGACGCCGCCCGCCGCGCCTACCTCACCCGCGAATTCGCAGGCCGCCAGGTCATCATGACCACCTGCGAACGCGCCGTCTTCCCCGATGAAGCGAATGTGATCGGGGTTAGGGAGGGAAGTTACATGCAGTGAGGCTCTGGGCGCTGCCCCGGACCCCGCCAGAACCCTTTTTCGAGAACCGAACTGCCCTTTGGGCAGTTCCCAGGGAGATTGCCTACGGCAATCTCGGAAAGGCGTTCTGGACTCCCAAAAAGCTTTCAAACACGCTTTTTGATAAGACTTCCTGCTAATTTGGCTTAGGGTGGCGGCAGATCACAGCTCGTATATGCGCATCAATTGGCAGCCGGCCGAGACACCGAATGTCGGCGAAGCCGACTTCGTGCTTTGGCGAAGCCAAAGCTGGCGACGTCGGTCAGCGCACAATGTAACAGAAGAAATGGAGGCCTTGCGATGTATCTTCATGCAGGCAATGGCCGCACGATACGGCGGCGCGATATTATCGGCATTTTCGATATGGACAACGCGACGGTCTCGTCCATCACGCGCAAGATGCTCAGCGATATGCAGAAGCAGGGCCGCGTTGAATCGGCAGCGGAGGAGCTGCCGAAGGCGTTTATCCTGTATCGCGACGGCGATACCACAAAATTATGTTTGTCACCGTTGTCATCGTCGGCGCTGCGCGGACGATGCGACGAAATATAAATCAATTCCAAAGTCACTTCCTGCACGAACCGGTCGCCGACTTCGTCGGCTACCGCTGATGCGCAGTTAATCTCTATGTACAATCTTCACCCAAAGACAGGATTGAAAGTTTTTGGGGATACCTAAGACCCTTTTTTCAAAAAGGGTCTTAGGTGGGGTTTGGGGCAAAGCCCCAAGGTCTTCCCTAAGAAAGGAACCACATGAACACTTACGACGAATCGCAAATTCAAGTCCTCGAGGGGCTCGAGGCTGTCCGGCGGAGGCCGGGTATGTATATCGGGTCGACGTCGATCCGGGGTCTGCATCATCTGGTGTACGAGATCGTGGACAACGCCATCGACGAGGCCATGGCCGGCAAGTGCAAGCGGATCGAGGTCACGCTGCTGCCTGACGGCTCCTGCGCTGTGCAGGACGACGGGCGCGGCATTCCGGCGGGCATCCATCCCAAGATGGGTATCCCCACGCTGGAGGTCGTTTACACCATCCTCCACGCCGGCGGCAAGTTCGACGGCGAGGGCTACAAGTTCTCGGGCGGTCTGCACGGCGTCGGCGCGTCGGTTGTCAACGCGCTCTCTGAGTGGGTCGAGCTCGACAACTGCTATGACGGCAAGCGCTACACCGAGCGCTTCGAGCGGGGCAACGTCGCCCGCGCCTTCAAGTGCGAGGGCGAGACCGACCGGCACGGTCTCTATGTCCGCTTCAAGCCCGACGCTACCATCTTCGAGGAGACGGTCTTCGAGTACGATACCCTCCTGAACCGCCTCCGCGAGCAGGCCTTCCTCAACGCGGGCGTCAACATCTCCATCCGCGACGAGCGCTGCCTGCCCGACGCCGACGGCAATCCCACCGAGCCGGTAGAGTGCGATCTGCTCTACGAGGGCGGCATCCGCTCCTTTGTCGAGCACCTCAACAACGCCAAAAAGGCCGAGGTCATCCACCCCGACGTCATCTACATGCGCGCCGAGCGCGACGATTACGTCGCCGAGGTGGCCATGCAGTACAACGACACTTACAACGAGACGCTGCTCACCTTCGCCAACAACATCCACACCATCGAGGGCGGTACGCATGAGGTCGGCTACAAGCAGGCCCTCACCCGCGTGCTCAACGAGTACGCCCGCAAGACCGGCATCCTCAAGGACGCCGACAAGAACCTCACCGGTGAGGACGTCCGCGAGGGCCTCTGCGCTGTTGTCTCGGTCAAGCTGACCGAGGCGCAGTTCGAGGGGCAGACCAAGGGCAAGCTGGGCAACGCCGACATGCGGCAGTTCGTCGATAAGCTCGTCTACACCAAGCTCTCGGAGTACCTGGAGGAGACTCCCGCCGTGGGCAAGGTCATTCTCGAGAAGGCGCTGGCCGCCTCCCGCGCGCGCGAAGCCGCGCGCAAGGCCCGCGAGCTGACCCGCCGCAAGAACCCGCTGGAGGGCTCTACCCTGCCCGGCAAGCTGGCCGACTGTCAGGAGCGCCGCACCGAGCTGACCGAGCTGTTCCTGGTCGAGGGAGACTCGGCAGGCGGCACGGCAAAGGACGGCCGCGACCCGCTGTACCAGGCCATCCTCCCCCTGCGCGGTAAGGTGCTCAACGTCGAGAAGTCCCGCCTTGACAAGGTCTACGGCAACGCATCGCTGATCCCGATCATTCAGGCGCTGGGCTGCGGCATCGGCGAGGATTTCGACATCAACAAGCTGCGCTACGGCAAGATCATCATCATGGCCGATGCCGATGTCGACGGCTCGCACATTCGCATCCTGCTGCTGACCTTCTTCTTCCGCCACATGCGCCAGCTGATCGACGACGGCCACGTCTTCCTCGCCCAGCCGCCGCTCTACCGCGTCTTCAAGGGCAAGAAAGAGAAGTACGCCTTCACCGAGGCCGAGCGCGACGCCTACCTCGCCGAGCTCGGCCAGGGCGCCGAGGCCAGCCGCTACAAAGGTCTTGGTGAGATGAACGCCGACCAGCTCCGCGACACCACAATGGATCCCCGCCAGCGCATCATCCTCCGCGTGACCCTCGAAGACGCCATCGAATGCGACCAGATGTTCAACGTCCTCATGGGCGACAAAGTCGAGCCGCGCCGCGAGTTCATTGAGGCAAACGCGAAGTTCGCGGAGAATTTGGATATTTGAGAAAGACCCCCTGCTTAAGGGACTTTTTCGAGAAAAAGTCCCTTAAGAATCCTCAAAAAGCTTCCCAATCATGCTCTTGACAAGACTTCCTGCTGACCCGGCTTAGGGTGGCGACGCATCACAGCTCCCATCTGCACATCAATTGGCAGCCGGCCGAGCCGGCGACCGGTCAGCGCACAAAGTTACTTTGACTGAAGGGGCGCCACCCCGGAGGGGTGGCAGAATTCTCAGCCAAGGAGGGAGAGAAGGGGTGAGAAAGTCGCCGACGGCGACTTTCGAGGGGAGGAGAGGGAAACTTCGGCGTATGAGATGGTGCCCTCTCATCCCCTATCGCCCGGGAGGGCGAAAAAATCTGATAAAACCAAAATCATTGAGATAACGATGAAAATAGCCATATTAAACCTTAACCCCGGCGTGGATCGCGTCATCTACCTCCCCGCGCCGCTCGCCCCCGGCACGATGAACCGCGCGTCCCGCACCGTTTTCTGCCAGGGCAGCAAGGCCGCCAACCAGGCGATCCTGCTCTCAACGCTGGGCGGAGCCGATGTCCACTTCTACACCTTCACTGGCGGCCCCCTCGGCGCCGCGTGCGACGCCTTCACTGCCCTGCCGGGCATCACGACACACGCCATCCCAACCGCCGCCGGCGTCCGCGTCAACACCAAGGTCATCGACAGCGACGGCACCGCCACCGAGCTCAACGAGCGGGGCGGCCCGGTCACGCCGGAGGAGCTGGAACAGTTGATATCCGCCCTGCGCGCCGGCTGTGGAGATGTGGACATCCTCTCAATTGCCGGAAGTATTCCACAGGGTGTGGAAAAGTCTGTGTACAAATCCATTCTCGAGGCGAATATTGCCCCCCGCGTCATCCTCGACTGCGACGGCGAGCAGCTGACGCAGGCAATTTCGGCCTGTCCGTACCTTATCAAGCCCAACCGGCGGGAGCTCGGCGGGCTGTGTGCAAGCCTTGGTTTGTCCGGGTTTTCCACAGATCTGACCGAGTTCGGCGACGTCGTCGCCACCTGTGGACTTGTCCGCGCAAAAACCGGGGAAAAGACCAACATCATCTGCACCCTCGACGCCGCCGGCTCGGTCTATGTCGGTGAGGAGGGGGTCTGGCGGGTGAACGCGCCCACCGTGCCCTTCCGCGGCTTCTCGGGGGCGGGGGACACCTACCTCGCCGCCTTCACCCATGCGCGCTTCGCTGTCGGGCAGGATGTGCCCGACGCCCTGCGCTTCGCTGCAGCGGCTGCCTCGGCGAAGGTCGCCATCGAGGGGACGAACCTGCCGTCGCGCGGCGAGATCGAATATCTCCTCGACCGCGTAACGATCGAAAAACTATCGTAACCAACCCCCATTACAGATAAACGAAACAATTACCACTCACCCCCCTGCCCCAAAGGTTTTCGCGGGAAGGGGGCGTGGGGGAAAATCCCTCAGAGAATGCCAAAGGCATTCTCCTAAGGAACTGACCGCAGGTCAGTTCGATTTTGACAAAAAGGGGTTTCCCCCCACAGAAAGGCCATAAACCGTGGAAAAACAAGACATTACCTTTGCTGACCAGATCATTCATGACATCACCATGGAGAAGGAGGTCAAAAAATCCTTCATTGAATACTCCATGTCTGTCATCGTCTCCCGCGCACTGCCCGACGTGCGGGACGGCATGAAGCCCGGCCAGCGGCGCATCCTCTACGCCATGTATGAGGATCACCTCACCTATGACAAGCCCTTCCGCAAGTCGGCGACGACGGTCGGTAATGTGCTCGGCCGCTACCATCCGCACGGCGACGCCGCCGTGTACGGCACCATGGTTCGTCTGGCGCAGCCCTTCTCGCTCCGCCACCCGCTGATCGAGGGCCAGGGCAACTTCGGCAACATCGACGGCGACGGCGCAGCTGCCTACCGTTATACCGAAGCCCGCCTGTCCAAGCTCTCCAACGAGATGATGCGGGATATCGAGAAGGACGTCGTCAAGTGGAACCCCAACTTCGACAACCACTACCGCGAGCCCGATGTGCTCCCCTCCCGCTTCCCCAACCTGCTGGTCAACGGCTCCATCGGTATCGCCGTCGGCATGGCGACCTACATCCCGCCGCACAACCTCGGCGAGGTCATCGACGCCACCATCTGCCGCATGGACAATCCGAACTGCACCGTTGCCGAGCTCATGCAGCACCTCAAGGGGCCTGACTTCCCGACCTATGGCATCATCTACGGCCAGAACGGCATCATCGAGGCCTACACCACCGGCCGCGGCCGTGTCATGGTGCGCGCCCGCTGCGAGGTCGAGGAGGATAAGCACCGCATCATCGTTACCGAGATCCCCTATCAGGTCAACAAGTCGATGCTGGTCGAGTCGATCGCCGATCTCCACAAGGAGAAGCGGGTCGACGGCATCACCGGTATCCGCGACGAGTCGGCGCGGGGCAAGATCCGCATCGTCATCGAGCACCGCCGCGATGTGTCGGGTCAGGTTCTGCTCAACCAGCTCTACAAGTTCACCCAGCTGCAGGACACCTGCGCCATCAACATGCTGGCGCTGATCAACGGCGAGCCGAAGGTGCTCTCCCTCCCCCAGATTCTCGACGCCTACATCGCGCATCAGGAGCAGGTCATCACCAACCGCACCATCTTCGAGCTGAAGAAGGCCAAGGCACGCGCCCACATCCTCGAGGGCTACAAGATCGCGCTGGACAACATCGACGAGGTGGTCGAGATCATGAAGACCTCGCCCTCGATCCCCGCCTCCAAGGCGACCCTGAGCGAGCGCTTCGGACTCTCGGATGAGCAGACGCAGGCCATCGTCGACATGACGCTGGGCAAGCTGACCGGCATGGAGCGGGACAAGATCGAGGACGAGCTCGTCCGCATCCATGCGCTGATCGCAGAACTGGAGGGCATCCTCGCCGACGAGAACAAGATCAAGCAGATCATCAAGGACGAGATGATCGAGATCAAGAACAAATTCGCCGATGCCCGCCGCACTGAGCTGGTGGCCGCCGAGGACGAGATCATCCTCGAGGATCTGATCGAGCGCCACAACTGCGTCATTACCATGACGCACTCGGGCTATATCAAGCGCCAGCCCGCCGACACCTACACGGCCCAGCGCCGCGGCGGCAAGGGGGTCATCGGCATGGCGACCAAGGAAGAGGACTTCATCGAGCAGGTCATCGCGATGAACTCGCACGATTATCTCATGCTCTTCACCAATCGCGGCCGCGTTCACACGCGCAAGGCATACCAGATGCCCGAGGCGAGCCGCACGGCCAAGGGCTCGAACATCGTCAACATCCTCGAGCTGGAGGAGGGCGAGAAGATCACGGCCGTCATCTCGATCGCCGGGTTTGCTGAGGAAGAGTACCTGACGATGGTGACAAAGAAGGGCGTCATCAAGCGTACCCTGCTGACCGAGTACGAGTATCAGCGCAAGGGCGGCAAGATCGCGCTCTCGCTTGACGAGGGCGACGAGCTGGTCTTCGTCATGCATACCATGGGCGACCGTGACGTCATCCTTGCGACGGCGTCGGGCAGCGCGGTGCGCTTCTCGGAGGAGAACGTCCGCGCGATGGGCCGTACCGCCCGCGGCGTGCGGGGCGTATCCCTGCGCGACGACGACTATGTGGTCGGCGCCGCCATCGTCGACGAGACGAAGCACCTCATCACCATCACCGAGGGCGGCTACGGCAAGCGGACGCCTTTTGAGGACTTCCGCGCCATGCGCACGCGCGGCGGCTTCGGCGTGATCTGCCATAACATCAGCGAGAAGACCGGCCGCCTGACCGGCATCGCGGCGGTGGGCGAGGACGACGACCTGATGATGATCACCGACACCGGTACGATCATCCGCACGCCGGCCAGCGACATCCCCGTGTACTCGCGCAGCGCCGGCGGCGTCATCGTGATGCGGCTGGCGGACGACGCGAAGCTCGTCAACTTTACCAGTGTTTCGCGTGAGGCGGATTCGGACGAATCCGAAGACTGATATCAGTTTAATCAAATTTTTTCGCGCTCTCGCGCGAGTTGGGGGCAGAAACCATCTCAAACGCCGAAGTTTTCCGCCCCCAACACCCCCACCTTCCTTGGCTGGGCGTACCGTCGTTCAGTCACCGAGGGATGCCCAGCCAAGGAGGCGGGGTGGGTGAATTGCCGCCGACGGCGGCAAGAGGGCGGGGAGGAAACTTCGGCGTCTGAGATGGTTCCTCCCCGCCCTCCCCCCGAACGATAAGATCAATCTATACCGAGGTATGCTATGAAAAAACTACTCGCTATCCTCACCCTTGTGCTCATCCTCACCGTATCCACAGCCTGCAGCAGCCCGCCGGACGCCGCAGAGATCCGCCCGGCCGCCGAGGCGCTGATCGAGGCCTCCTACGAGATCAACAACATCTTCTTCGGCGAGGGCCTGCCCGCCATCGAGCGCGACAGCGAATTCGCCATCGAGAACCACGTCTACTACATGGACGAGGAGGGCAACTACGACTACATCGCCGAGGACTGCCCCTACCAGACCACCGACCAGATCAAGGCCGCAGCCGAGCAGGTCTACTCGGCCGATTACCTCGCGTCTCTCTACGAGACAATGTTCGTCGGCGTCGCCGACGAGCACGCCGGCATGCTCTACGCCCGCTATCTCGACACCGACGAGGGGCTGAAGAAGAGCAACATCCACGAGTCGATGATTGCGGCGAAGCGGGTGTATGATTACGACAGCATGACCATCGTCAAGCCGTCGAACAGCAAGTTCGTCAACGTCGAGTTCGATACCCACCTCGAGGGCGAGAGCGAGATCATGCGCGTGCGGCTGACCCTCGTCAAAGAGGAGAGCGGCTGGCGGCTCGATTCGCCGACGTATTGAAGCGAAAAAAGAGAGCAGAAGCCTGATAAGTCTGTCATTCTGAGGAGCAAAGCGACGAAGAATCTTTGTCGAAGGAAAAGATTCTTCGCTGCGCTCAGAATGACATGGCTGAGCGTTTGCGCATGAAATCCTAAATTTTATTGGATTGTTCCAAAAACGGAAAAATATTTTTTCAAACCCCTTGCAATCCCCGCAAATATCCGCTATAATATATCCATAAACAGAATTATGGAGGATCACCACATGGCATCGAAGAACAACAAGAAACCCCTCGCACCTGTTGCGCCCGTCGCGGACGAGGATCGCGCGAAAGCGCTGGAGATGGCAAAGTCCCAGCTGACCAAAAAGTTTGGCGACGGCATCATCATGAAGCTGGGCGAGAATACCCACATGAACGTCCAGGCCGTCCACACCGGCTCGATCGCGCTTGACATGGCGCTGGGCATCGGCGGCGTGCCGAAGGGGCGTATCATCGAGATCTACGGTCCGGAGTCGTCGGGTAAGACCACCCTCGCGCTCCACATCCTCGCCGAAGTGCAGAAGGACGGCGGTGAGGCCGCTTTTATCGACGCTGAGCACGCGCTCGATCCCACCTATGCCAAGGCCATCGGCGTCGACATCGACAATCTGCTCGTCTCTCAGCCCGACTCGGGTGAGGACGCGCTCGAGGTCACCGAGGTGCTCGTCCGCTCGGGCGCCATCGCTGCCATCGTCGTCGACTCGGTCGCCGCGCTGACCCCTCAGCAGGAGATCGAGGGCGACATGGGCTCGACCCACGTCGGCCTGCAGGCGCGACTCATGTCGCAGGCCATGCGTAAGCTGTCCTCGGTCGTCTCGAAGTCGCAGTGCATCGTCATTTTCATCAACCAGATCCGCGAGAAAGTCGGCGTCATTTACGGCAATCCCGAGGTCACGCCCGGCGGACGCGCATTAAAGTTCTATTCTTCCGTCCGCATCGAGGTGCGCAAGGGTGAGCCAATCAAGGACGGCGCTGAGGTCATCGGCTCGCGCACCAAGGCGAAGGTCGTCAAGAACAAGTGCGCGCCCCCCTTCCGCTCCTGCGAGTTCGACATGCTCTACGGACAGGGCATTTCCCGCTCGGGCGAGTTGATTGACATCGGCGTCCAGCTGGAGATTATCAAAAAGTCGGGCGCGTGGTTCTCCTACAACGGCGAGCGCCTGGGCCAGGGCAAGGACAACACCCGCGCCGCCCTCGAGGCCAATCCCGAGCTCTACGCCGAGATCGAAGCCAAGATCCGCTCCATGCAGGAGCAGATCCCGGTCATGGAGGAGGAGTTCGAGATGGTCGACGACGAGGAAGGCGACGACGATTTCGACATCCGCTCGCTCAAGCTCGACGAAGCGGGCGACGAATAAGCCGTGGACTGCTCGATCGACCACATCACCCCCGTCCGGGGCGGCAGTGCTCTGTGTGTGGCGCTGACCATCACCAGCGGGGGTGAGACGGAGTCCCGCTCGGTCACCATCGCCGCCGAGTCCTACGCTGAGATGCGCTTCCTGCATCCCTATCAGAAGGCCGCCGGCCGCACCCTTGCGGTCGAGCAGATCGACCTCCTCGACGAGGCCGCCGAGCAATTCGCCGCCATCGAGCAGGGCCTGCGCCTGCTCAGCTACGGCGACTCCACCGAGGCCGCACTCGCCCGTAAGCTCCGCGAGCGCGGATACGCGCCCGATACGGCGGCGGCCGCCGCCGCCCAGCTGCGGGAGCGGGGCTACATCGATGAAACCGCCCAGATCGAGCGCTTCCTGCGCGACGAACTGCGCAAAGGCCGCGGAAAGACCCGCATCCTCGCCGCTGCACGCGAAAAGCGCTACGGCGACGCCGCCATCACCCACCTCCGCGACCGCCTGTCCCAAGTCGACTTCGTCGAGATCTGCGCCGCCGTCATCGAGAAAAAGTACGGAGAATTCCCCACCGACCCGGCCGCCCGCCAAAAAGCCGCCGCCGCCCTGATGCGTCTCGGCTTCAGCTGGGGGGAGATCAAGGCTGCCGCCAGCCAAGGAAGTGAGGGGTGAATTGCCCCGCTGTGCGGGGCAAGAGGGGGGCGAAAACTTCGGCGTCTGAGATGGTTTCGCCCCCCTCACCGCGCGGGAGCGCGGAAAAGTTAGATAAAAACAAAAATTCAGCCAGTTTGCACCGCAAACAAGAAAGGCCAACCCATGAAAATCGGATTCGTATCCCTCGGCTGCCCCAAGAATCAGCTCGACACCGAGGTCATGCTTCACGAGCTGCTTGCCGCCGGCTTTGAGGTCACCCCCGAGGAGACCGAGGCGGACATCATCATCATCAACACCTGTGCCTTCATCGAAAGCGCAAAGAAGGAGTCGATCGACAACATCCTCGACATCGCGTGGCTCAAAGAGAACCACACCCTCAAGGGCATCGTCGTCACCGGCTGCCTTGCCGAGCGCTACCGCGACGAGCTCTTCACCGAGCTGCCCGAGATTGATGCCGCCCTCGGCGTCGGCTCGATCCACTCGATCGTCGACGCCGTCAAGTCGGTCGCCGCAGGCAAGCGCTTCAGCGAATACGCCCCCGCCGACGAGGTCCGCCTCGGCGGCGACCGCGTGCTGACCACCCCCGACTACTCTGCCTACCTTAAGATTGCCGAGGGCTGTGACAACCGCTGCGCCTACTGTGCCATCCCCGCCATCCGCGGCCGCTTCCGCTCCCGCACCATCGAGGACATTGTCACCGAGGCGAAGGAAATGGAAGCGCTGGGTGTCCGCGAGCTCTGTGTCATCGCGCAGGACATCACCCGCTACGGACAGGACATCTACGGTGAGTACAGCCTCGCGAAGCTCCTGCGCGCCATCACCGACGCGACGACGATTCCTTGGATTCGCCTGCTCTACTGCTACCCCGATAAGATCACCGACGAGCTGATCGCCGAGATCCGCGGCAACGACCGGATCCTCAAATACATTGATCTGCCCGTCCAGCACGCGACCGACCACATGCTGAAGGCCATGAACCGCCACGGCGACCGCGCGCTGATTGACTCAGTTATCGACAAGCTGCGCCGGGAGATCCCTGGCATCGTCATCCGCACGACCTTTATCGTCGGCTTCCCGGGCGAGACCGAGGAGGACTTCCAGGCGCTGTGCGAATTCGTGCGCGAGAAAAAGTTCGAGCATGCCGGCGCCTTCCCCTACTCCCGCGAGGAGGGGACGCCAGCCTACGACTTCCCCGACCAGATCGACGAGCAGGTTAAGCTCGACCGCGCCGACATCCTGATGCGCGAGCAGCAGGCTGTTGTGGACGAGTACCTCGCGTCGAAGGTCGGGCAGACGATTGACGTACTGGTCGAAGATTTCGACCCTGTCTCCGAAGCCCACTATGGCCGTTCGGTTGCCGACGCACCTGAGATCGACGGCAAGGTCTTCTTCGTTTCCCCCATGCGCATCGCGCCTGGCTCCTTTGTGAAGGTGGAGATCACCGAGGTGCAGGATTATGACCTTGTGGGCAAGGCGATTATTCCAAAGAAAAAATAAGAGCTGTCCGGTCGCCGTGCTTTGCGCGGCTGCCAATTGATGCGCAGATATGAAAGATGAAATTCGTCACCCTAAGCCAGCTTAGCAGGAAGTCCTGTCAAAAGCGTGTTTGAAAGCTTTTGAGGATTTCTAAGGGGACTTCCGAGATTGCCGAAGGCAATCTCCCTGGGAACTGCCCTTTGGGCAGTTCGGTTCTCGAAAAGTCCCTTAGGTGGGGGTCTGGGGGCAAAGCCCCCATCAATTATGGAGGATAGAATATGAAATTGAATTTACCAAATAAACTAACTGTTCTGCGCATGATTTTGGTGCCGGTGTTTATGATCGTGGTGCTTTTGCCAATCGACGGCGTCTGGCCGGCGGTGATCGGATGTGCGATCTTCATTCTGACGTCGCTGACCGACATGCTGGACGGTATGATTGCGCGGCGGTGCAATTTAATTACGGATTTTGGCAAATTTTTGGATCCGCTTGCGGATAAATTTCTCGTATTTGGTGCAATGCTGGCAATACTGTGTAAATATGACGATATTCGCCCGGTGTTTGTTTGGGTGGCGACGATTGTCATTCTGCGTGAGCTGGCGGTGACGTCGATGCGGTTGATTGCCAACCAGAAGTCAGGTGCTGTTGTGGCAGCCAGTTGGCTGGGCAAGATCAAGACGGTTTCGCAGATGCTGGCGATCATTGTAATTTTGCTCGAGGATGTGATCCTACCGCCCGAGATTGCGGCGATGAATATTGCGTCGTATGTGATGATGACGGTAATGACGATATTTACCGTTTGGTCGGGTGTGAATTATATCAAGGGTATGTGGTGCTACCTTGATCCGGAGAAGTAATCAACGAAATGTGGAAAACCCCTGTCATGCGTTGGCGTGACAGGGGTTTTTGTGTGGGGTTTTGCACGGGTTTGTGGAAAAGTGTTTGGCTTATGCGGGGCGTTTCGCGCTCCCGCGCGAGCCGGAGGGGGAAACCATCTCAAACGCCGAAGTTTTCCCCCTCCGGCACCACCCTCTTCCTTGGCTGAGGATATGTGATATTCCTTCGCCTGCGCAGGGAACGAAACAATCAAGCCAGACCCAATGCGTGAAAGTTTTCGCGGGTGGTGGGTAAAATGCGGTGCCGCAGGCAACCGCATGAGGGAGGAGGGAGCCTTTCTCAAAAGGCTCCCTCCTCCCTCACTTAGTCTATGTTACTCTGCCGTTCCCCCATCATTCCGCACGATCTTTCCGTTTTGGAAGTAGCCGGAGTAGGTGCGGCCGGAGGGCCAGGTGTAGGTGCCTTCGCCGTTGAGGTTGTTGGCAGAGAAGGTGCCGGTGTAGGTCTCGCCGTTGGCCCAGACATAGGTGCCCTGGCCGGCGCGCTGGTCGGCGACGTATTCGCCTTCGTAGCGGTCGCCCGACGCAAAGGTGAAGACGCCAGAGCCTTCCTTGAGGTTGTTCACATACTCGCCCTCGTAGCGCGAGCCGTCGGCCCAGACCATCACGCCGTGGCCGTTGCGCAGGTTGGCCGAGAAGCCACCCGTGTAGCTCGAGCCGTCGGCCCAGGTGTAGGTGCCCTGCCCCTCCTTCATGCGGTTGACCAGGTCGCCCTCGTAAACGTCGCCCGAGACGAACTCAAATCGGCCGCGGCCGGTGATCTCGTCATAGTAGAAATCGCCCTCGTAGCGGTCGCCGTTCTCGTAGAGCAGAACGCCCTTGCCGTGACGGCGCAGGTCGAGCAGGTCGCCCTCGTAGACCGAGCCGTCCGAGTAGGTGACGGTGCCCTTGTCAAGATCGACCTCGGCGCGCAGGCCGTCCGAGTAGTAGAGCTTGCCGGTGAGGGGATGCTTATCCTCGTCCACCTTGCCGACGAACTTGATGACCGTGCCGTCGTCACACTCGATCTTCTGGTAGCGGATGCCCGAGAGGAAGATGGCGCCGACAATCACCACCGCGGTAATGGCCGCAATGAGGAGGATCATCAGCATCACCATGCCGAAGCTGCGGTGCTTGGTCGGCTTGCGGCGGCGATTGCCGCTGTGGTTTTGCCCGTTCTGGGGGCGAGGCGAGTAGCCGTTGCCGCCGTTATAGCTGCCGCCGCCCTGCGGGCGCTGCTGCTGCGGGCGCTGTTGTGCCCCGGGGACGCGCTGGTAGCCGCCGGCCGGGTAGCCGTAGGGGCGCTGGGGCTGTTGATTTGTGGGGCGGCCTTGCGGTGATTGGTTCATTTTATTTTCCTTTCGCGTTGCGTGCGGTGATTTTCTCGGTTTGATCAAATTTATTCGCTCTCACGGGGGTAGCGCACTCTTAGAGTGGAGATATGCAAAAGATACTTTGTACACTGACCGGTCGCCGGCTCGGCCGGCTGCCAATTGATGCGCAGATGTGAGCTGTGATGCTTCGCCACCATAAGCCGGGTCAGCAGGAGGTGTTGTCAAGAGCGTGGTTGGGAAGCTTTTGGGGATTCCTAAGACCTTTCCGAGATTGCCGGAGGCAATCTCCCTGGGAACTGCCCTTTGGGCAGTTCGGTTCTCGAAAAAGGTCTTAGGTGGGGTTTGGGGCGGCGCCCCAAGGTCTTCCTCACATCAAGATCTTCCCCTCGGGCTTGACCATGTTGATGAAGTTGTCGAGGAGTTGGAAAATGTCGGGCATGAGCTTAAAGAGGAGGGAGACGAGAATCAGGCAGAGGACGATGACGCCGAGGAGGGAGAGCCAGTTGGTTCCCTTTTTCTCGTAGCGGATCTCGGCGGTGTAGATCTCGGCCTGGGGGATGTAGAAGTGGGCGGCGTTCAGGTCGGTGCGGCCTGCGCCGGGCGCACCCTCCACAAGGGGCACGTCGCCGTAGAGCTCGGCAATGCCGGGGCGGAGCGGGATGCCCGCCTCCAAGTCGGCGCGGTCGTCTTCGACGCAGCGCACCGCGCGTCGAAGCGAGCCGTTCCGCTTCAGCGCCGAGCGGACCGCACTGTTCTTGAGAAAGCCCAGCTGCTCGAGAGTCATCGCCTTCTCAGGGGACGTCGCGCTCTCGCGCGAGATGGCGCGCACAAAGTCCCCCAGCACCCGCTTGTTGAAGATGGCCAGCACCGACGCCAGTACAATGCCAATAAACATGCAGATAATGATCGAGGCCGGCGAGAAGAAGGCCGACGAGCCGACGTCAATGTTGTCGTAAACGCCGTATTCGATGGAGAAGTATTTGTTCACGAAGTAGTCCCAAAGTTCGCTGAGGAGACCAGGCTCCTCGGAGGTCAGGTAAAAAAACATGTTTGTCCTCCTTTTGTGGGATGTGATGGTTGAACGGTCAAGCCTCCGGCTCGGCGAAAATCTCGTCGCCGCAGAGCTTGGCAAGAATGGCCTCGAGATCGCGATCGTCCTCGTAGGTGAGCTCGATCACGCGCTTTTTCGGTGTGTGCGCAATCTTCACCCGACGGCCCAGCAGAGCCATCGACTTGCGTTCCAGCTCGGCAAAATAGTCGACAATCACCTCGCGGGCCGGCTCAATCTCCTCCTCGGTCGGACGGGCGTTGATCGTGCGTACCGCGTCCTCAACCGCCCGCACCGACAGATCGCGCGCCACAATCTTCTCGGCCAGCGCGTCGATCTCACTCTTGTCACGCAGACCCAGCAGCGCCCGCGCATGCCCCGCCGAGATCTCACCAGACCGCAGCAGCGCCAGCGTGCCTTCCGGCAGATCGAGCAGACGCAGCATGTTCGTCACCGCCGAACGGCTCTTGCCCACCTTCGCGGCCACCTGCTCCTGCGTCAGACCAAACTGATTGATCAACCGTCGATATCCAAACGCCTCTTCAACTGCGTTCAGATCGGCGCGCTGTACATTCTCGATCAGCGCAATTTCCGCTGCCTTCAGATCGTCGCTGTCCAGCACAATAACCGGCACCTCGATCAGTCCCGCCATCTTGGCCGCGCGCCAGCGGCGCTCACCGGCGATGATCTCGTAGAATCCACTGCCCGGTACACTCTCGCGCACCAAAATCGGCTGCAGCACACCGTGCGCCGCAATCGAATCGGCCAACTGGGTCAGCGCCTCCGCCGAAAAATCCTTGCGCGGCTGATCCGCTCGCGGCTCGATCTCGGACAGGCGAAGCGTGGATACCGTGTTTTTTGTTACAATGAGGCTTTCATCCAACAACGCGTCAAACGACGTGCCAAGCCCCGAATTTTTCTTTGCCATTTTGTAAATTCCTATATCCTAATTGATGTTGAATTGATACTGAACCCCAGTCGAACCGCACCAGAACGGCTATCCAACGTGATAAATCCGCACGAAATCTTGTCAATACATCTGCTGGAAAGCTTTTGGGGATTCCTAAGGGACTTTTCTCGAAATGTCCCTTAGGCGGGGTTTGGGGCAGAGCCCCAAGGTCTTAAATCCTCAGCACTAACTCCTTCGCCACGTCCAGGTATTCCTGCGCACCTTTGGAGTGTTTGTCGTGGTAGAAGACGGGCATGCCAAAGCCGGGAGCTTCGGTCAAGCGGACGTTGCGGGAGATGGTCGTTTTGAACAGCTTGTCGCCGTAGTGCTTCTTCAGCTCGCTCATGACCTGCAGGGAGAGAACCAGGCGGCCGTTGTACATCGTCACAAGGATGCCGGCTACCATCAGGTTCTCGTTGCAGAGCTTCTTGATTCGGCTAATGGTCACCATCAGCTGGGAGAGCCCCTCCAGCGCGTAAAACTCGCACTGCATCGGGATGATGACCCCGTCTGCGGCCGTCAGACCATTCATGGTCAGCATGCCCAGCGACGGCGGACAGTCGAGGATGATGTAGTCGTACTCGTTCCCCTCGCGGAGCGGCTTCAGCGCGTCGCGGAGCTTGTACTCGGCGCGCTCGCCCGAGTAAAGCTCGAACTCGGCGCCGGCCAGGGCGATGTTGGTCGGGATGACCGACAGGTTGGCAAACTGCGTCGCGACCACGGCGTCCTTCGCCTCGGCCTGCCCGAGGATCACCTCGTTGGTCGAGCAGCGCAGCGCCTTTTTGGATACGCCGACGCCGCTGGTGGTGTTGCCCTGCGGGTCGAGATCGACCAGCAGCACTCGCTTGCCAAGCTGTCCGAGCGACGCCGCGACGTTGACGGCCGATGTTGTCTTGCCAACACCGCCCTTCTGGTTCGCAAACGCGATGATCTTCCCCATGTCGTGTCTCCTTTGTAGATGGTTTTACCTCTATATTATAGCACAAAGCGGGGACGATTGCAACGGCTGGGGCGAAATTTACAGATAATTCTCATGTTTCACGTGAAACAGGGGCTTTTCGCGCTTTCGCGCGAGTGGAGGGGGAGGAGGGACCATCTCAGACGCCGAAGTTCCCTCCTCCCCCTCTTTTCGCCTGTCGGCGAAAATTCACCCCTACCACCTCCTTGGCTGGCGCGCTGTCCGATAGTAAATAAGCCCCGAAACAAATGTTTCGGGGCATTTTCATCATTCGTGCAAACTTCGGCGTAGCCAAGGATGAAGGGGGGTGTCGGGGGGAGAAAACTTCGGCGTATGAGATGGTTTCTCCCCCCGACTCGCGCGGGAGCGCGAAAAGATAATGTTCCACGTGAAACATTACACCGCGCTCCCGATGGTTTCACGTGAAACACGAATCACCACTGTCACGCCGTCGTCGCTCTCTTCCCGATCAATCGTCGCCGCGATGCCGGCTTCGTGCAGAAAGGCCAGTGCGCGGTCGATCGAGTTGTAGAAGATCCCAATATCCCGGATCGCGCCCCGCCCGGCCGGGCGGCGCACCGGCCGCCGCATCTGCTCAATCAGCGCTTCGGTCGCCGCCACCGTCAGCCCGTTCTGCTCGATCTGCGCGATTACCTCCCCTCGCCGCTCGGCGGGGAGGGCGAGCAGCGCCCGCGCGTGGCGTTCGCTCAGCTCCAGCCGCTCGATTACGGCACGCTCGTCCGGGGTCAGCTTCAGCAGCCGCAGCTTGTTTGCCACCGTCGACTGCGATACCCCCAGCCGCGACGCCGCCTCCTGCTGCGTCCACCCTCTCCGCGCAATAATCTCGGCCAGCCGCTCGGCCTGATCGAACATCGTCCCCTCCAGCCGAACCGGCGCGTCATCGGCCGATTCGAGTACGCAGGGCAGACTGCTCAGCCCGCAGGCCCGCGCCGCTGCCAGCCGCCGTGCGCCGTCAATCACCATAAAGTGCCCTTCCCCGCCGTCGGCTCGTACCACCAGCGGGTGTGTCACCCCGTATCGCGTTACTGCGTCGCACAGCCGCCGCTGGTAGTTGTCGCTCGGCACCCGCCGCCCGACCAGCGACGCCGCGTCAAGCTGCATTACCGCCCGCGTGTCCTCCACCGGCGCCCGCCGGCCTGCCTTATTCCCCATGGTCATTTCCTCCGTTCGTTGTGATGAGGATAGTATAGCACGTCCAGTGTGCCGAAAGCGTCGCAATGGGGTGGTGGATTATAGCGGTTCGTGGCACGGCGCGGGCAATTTTGCGGGCAAATCGCGAGGGAGGGCGGCAAATTGCTTGCTTTGGGTAAATTTGCGGTAAAAAAAGAGACGCCCGGGCGGCGTCTCTTTGACTCAAAGCGGTTTTTTCTTCATCTGCGCAAAATCGCGCGGATAAAGCGGCGGCGTGGGGTTCAGCTTGCGGACCGAGATCACCACGCGCGTCAGCGGCTCGGGCTCGTTCGGCGAGGTGAGGATGCGCTCCTCGAGGGTGACGTCGCCGCCGCCGAGAGTGCGGATCGCTTTCGATGCCGTCACCAGCTCCGCCTCGGCCTCGCGCGATTTCATCGCGAGGAAGAGGCCGCCGACCTTGACGTAGGGCAGGCAAAGCTCGCTCAAAATGGGCATCGCGGCGACGGCGCGGGCTGTGGCGACGTCAAATTTGCCCCGCATGGCAGGATCCTTCGCGCCAGCCTCGGCGCGGAGTGTGAGGGCGGTGAAGTTGTCGATCCCCAGCAGCTCGGCCGTCTCCTGCATGTAGCGGACGCGCTTGCCGGTGCCGTCGATGGCGGTGACGCGCAGGTCGGGTCGGGCGATGGCCAGCGGCAGCGCCGGAAAGCCGGCGCCCGAGCCGATGTCGGCGACCGACGCACCCGCCGGGATAAGGTCGGCGAGGACAAGCGAGTCGGCGTAGTGGCGGAGGATGACGGCCTCCGGCTCGGTAATCGCGGTGAGGTTAAGGTGCTCGTTGACGGCGAGCATGCGCTCGGTGAGGGCGAAGAGGGCTTCGCCGCAGGCGGTGTATTTGGCGAGGTTGTTTTGTGCGAAGATTTCGCTCAGGAGAGCGAGAAAGTCTTGTTTTATCATGATATACTCCTGATTTAACGTAATCGGTGGGCTTTTCGCGCTCCCGCGCGAGTCGGAGGGGGTGACCATCTCAGACGCCGAAGTTCTCCCCCTCCGACACCACCCCCAACCCTTGGCTAACGGTTTCGCTACCCCCTCCGGGGGGTAGCTCCCCCTCAAGAAAAAATTTGCACCGCACAAACGCCAATACAAATTTGTGAAAGCTTTTGAAAGGTTCTTAGGGGACTTTTCTCGAAAAGTCCCCTAAGCGGGGTTTTGGGCGGCGCCCCAAGGTCTTATTTGATCCCCAAATAAATCATCAGCACCCCAATGTCGGCCGGGCTGACGCCGCTGATGCGGGTGGCCTGTCCCAGGGTGAGGGGGCGGAGGCGGGTGAGCTTCTGCGCGGCTTCGATGCGGAGGCCGGAGATGGCGGTGTAGTCGAGATCGGCGGGCAGGCGGTATTCCTCCCGCTTCTCGATCCGCTTGACCTCGGCCAGCTGGCGCTTGATGTAGCCGGCGTATTTGATGTTGACCTCGACGCTGGTCACGACGGCGCGCGGCAACGCCTGGCGTGCCGGGTCGAGGGGGGCGAGAGCCGCATAGTCGATACCCGGGCGGCGGAGCAGGTCGGCGAGCGAGATGCCGGTCGTGAGCGCGGGCTGGCCGAGAGTCTCGAGGATGGCGTTGTTCGATTCGTTCGGCGAGAGGTGGGTCGACTCAAGCCGGGCGCACTCGGCGGTGATCTGCGCCTGCTTGGCCTCGTAGGCTGCCCAGCGCGCGTCGGAAATGAGGCCGACTTCCCGCCCGATGGGCGTCAGGCGCGCGTCGGCGTTATCCTGCCGCAGCAGCAGGCGGTACTCCGACCGGGACGTCATCATGCGGTAGGGCTCGTTCGTCCCCTTCACCACCAGATCGTCGATCAGCGTCCCGATGTAGGAGGACGCGCGGGGGAGGATCATCGGTTCCCTGCCCTGCAGGCGAAGCGCGGCATTGATACCGGCCACCAGCCCCTGCGCGGCGGCCTCCTCGTAGCCCGACGTGCCGTTGAACTGCCCTGCCCCGTACAGCCCGCCGACCGTGCGAAAGGCGAGATCAGCCGTCAACTGCGTCGGGTCGGCGCAGTCGTACTCGATGGCGTAGGCGTAGCGCATGATCTCGGCCTCCCCGAAACCATCCAGCGAGCGCAGCATCGCATGCTGCACATCGGGCGGGAGCGAGGTCGAGAAGCCCTGAATGTACAGCTCGTCGGTGTCGGCCCCCATCGGCTCGACGAAGAGCTGGTGACGCGGCTTGTCGGCGAAGCGCACCAGCTTGTCCTCGATGGACGGGCAGTAGCGCGGCCCGGTGCCGTGGATCTGCCCCGAGTACATGGCCGAGCGGCCGATGTTCTCGCGGATGACGCAGTGGGTCTCGGCGTTGGTGTAGACGATGTGGCAGGGCAGCTGGCCGAGGTCGTCGAAGGCGTCCTCGGGCGTGTCGGCGCTGTAGGGCGTCGGGCACTCCTCGCCGGGCTGCAGCTCGAGCACCGACAGATCGACCGACTGCCGCTTGACCCGCGCCGGTGTGCCGGTCTTGAAGCGCATCAGCGTAATGCCCAGCGCCCGGAGCGAGTCGGACAGCCCCTGCGCGGGCAGCAGCCCGTCGGGGCCGGCGGCGTAATTGCGGTCGCCGACAAACACCCGCCCGTCAAGGTAGGTGCCGGTCGCGATAATGACCGTCTCGCAGGCCAAGCGCTCGCCGATGCGGGTCACGACCCCACACACGCGGGGACGTCCGTCGCCGCCCGGCTCGGTCAGGAGCTCGACGACCTCACCCTGCACCAGCCGCAGGCCCGGCGTCCGCTCGAGCGTGCGCTTCATCAGAGCGGCGTATTTGCGGCGGTCGGCCTGGATGCGCTTGGACTGCACCGCCGCGCCCTTGCCGAGGTTGAGGGTGCGGGACTGAAGCGTCACTGCGTCAGCCGCCCGCCCCATTTCGCCGCCGAGGGCATCGATCTCGTAGACGAGGTGCCCCTTGCCCGTGCCGCCAATCGAGGGGTTGCAGGGCATGTTCGCGACGGCGTCGAGGGAAAGCGTGAAGAGGACGGTGTCACAGCCGAGACGCGCCGCAGCCAGCGCCGCCTCGACGCCCGCGTGCCCCGCGCCAATGACGATGATTTGGGTGGAAAGGTTCATTATTGTTGTCCTTTGTGGAATACGATTTGAAATAAAAGTTTATCTATAAACTAATCAAAACAGCAGAATTGTTTCGTTACGGAGGGGCGGGGACCATCTTAAACAGGCCGCCCGCTTTGGCTTTGCCAAAGCACGTCGGCTGCCAATTGATGCGCAGATGGGAGCTGTGTGCTTCGCCACCCTAAGCCAAATTAGCAGGAAGTGTTGTTAGATATTTGCCTGAAAGCTTTTGAAGGTTCTTAGGGGACTTCCGAGCTTGCCAAAGGCAATCTCCCTGGGAACTGCCCTTTGGGCAGTTCGGTTCTCGAAAAGTCCCCTAAGTGGGGTTTGGGGCAAAGCCCAAAGGTCTTCACTCCCCCTTGATCTTCTCCCAATAAGCCTTCGCCGCTTGCTCCTGCTTGTTTTCGCCCCATTCGTAGTAGTGGGCACCGGCGAGATCGAGGGGGAGGTACTGCTGTTTGACGTAGTGGTTGGGGAAGTCGTGCGGGTACTTGTAGCCCTTGAAGAGGGGGGAGGCCAGGTGCTCGGGGACGGTGAGCCCCTTCCCTGCTTCGACGTCGGCCATTGCGGCGATGACGGCGTTGTGCGCGGCGTTCGACTTGGGCGCGGTGGCCAGCAGGATTGTTGCGTTGGCCAGCGGAAGCTTGGCTTCGGGCATGCCGATCTCGCGGGCGGCGGCGCAGCAGGATTGTGTCACCACCGCGGCCAGCGGGTAGGCGAGGCCGATGTCCTCCGACGCGATGACCTGCAGGCGGCGGCAGACCGACAGCAGCTCGCCCAGCGAGAGCAGCTTCGCCAGATAGAACACCGCCGCGTCGGGGTCGGAGCCCCGGATCGACTTCTGCAGGCAGGAGAGCAGGTCGTAGTGCGTGTCGTCGTCAAAGTTGCCGATGCCGGTCGCCGAGAAGGTCTCGAGCGCCTCGGGCGTGATGACGCCGTCCTCGCCGGCGGCGTAGAAGCCGTTCTCGAGGAGGCCGAGCGCCCGGCGCACGTCGCCCCCGGCGGCGCGCCCGATGAAGGCCGCCGATTCGTCGGGGAGGGTACGCTGCTCGTCCGGCGCGCCCTCGTTTAGGATGCCCAGCGCGCGGTGAAGCGCGGGCGCAAGCTCCTCCCCCCGCACTGGCTTGAACTCGAAGAGCGAGCAGCGCGAGATGAGGGCGTTGTAGAGGCAGAAGTGGGGGTTCTCGGTGGTCGACGCGATCAGCGTGATGCGGCCGTCCTCAATGTACTCGAGCAGCGACTGCTGCTGCTTGCGGTTGAAGTACTGGATCTCGTCCAGATACAGCAGCACGCCGCCCGAGCCGAAGAGCCCCTGCGTCTCGGCGGCGGCCGCTTTGATGTCGGCCAGGCTCGCCGTGGTGGCGTTGAGCCGGATCAGCCGCTTGTCCGACGACGCGGCGATGATCGACGCGGCCGTCGTCTTGCCGACGCCGGGCGGCCCGAAGAAGATCATGTTCGGGATCCGCCCCGCCGCGACCATCCGCCGCAGCACGCCGCGCTCGCCGAACAGGTGCGCCTGCCCGACCATTTCGTCCAGCGACCGCGGCCTGACGCGGTCGGCAAGAGGTTGTGTTTGCATGTGTACCTCCGTGGGGCGCGAGTGAGGGGGACTTTGTCCCCCTGACCCCCTACCAGGGCTGCCCTTTGAGAAGGGCACCCTGGACCCCGCCTAAACTTTCTAACAAATTTGATTTATGGGTTGCGGACAGGCCGCACATACGCATCAGCGGTAGCCGACTTCGCGCTTTGGCGAAGCCAAAGCTGGCGACATCGGTCAGCGCTTGAAGTTACATTGACGCAGGAACTTCGGCGTTAGCCAAGGAGGGTGGGGGCGTCGGGGGCGGGAAACTTCGGCGTTTGAGATGGTTCCTGCCCCCGACTCGCCCGGGAGGGCGAAAAGATCAGATCAAGCCTGCCGCATATGCGGAAAAAACCGCCCCGCCAAGCAAAATGCGGTATATACCAAACGCGGCAAAGCCGCGCCGCCGCACGAAATCCATCAAAAACCGGATCGCCGCCCGCGACACCGCATAGGCGGCCACCGCCGCGACGGCGAGCATCACCCACTCGCCGGCGGTCGTGGCGACCTCGCCCCGCGCCAGCGCGAGCCCCAGCTTCGCGCCCTTCAGCCCCGCCGCGGCCAGCATCGGCGGCATCGCCAGCAGAAACGAA
>JAFTOI010000038.1 GCA_017463865.1 Clostridia bacterium
CGCCGTCAACGCCTGCCTGGAGCGGCTGATCGCCATCGGCTACGGCGGCCCCGCCGCCGCCCTTATCCCTGTCGCCGAGGGCGCGGCTGACCGCGAGACGGCCATCCGCCTCGCCGCCGCGGTGTTGATCGTCCTGCTGGCCGCCGTTTTTGTGCCCTGCCTCATCGGGCGGACGCACATCATCCTGCCCGCCATCACGGGCGCGGCCATCCTCATCCCCGTCTTCACCTACAACATCAGCCGCTCGAACTGGGGCTTTGCCTTTGTCATTGCCTCGTTCGCGGCCATCCTCGTCCTCGCGGCCTATGACCGGCGCTATCTGCGGCGGCATCGCGACTGCGACAACGACGCCCGGCTCTTCCCCGCCGATCCCGACCGGCCGAGGGCGCTCCCGCTCCCGGCGCACATGGCTGAGAAGGCGCGCCGTAAGGCTGAGCGCCGCCAGAAGCAGGCGGCACCGACTGCAGACGAGGAGATCGAACGCTATCTCGGCACGGCGCCCGCCAAGCGGGCTGTTTCGGCTGAGGAAAAGGCGGCTCGCCGCAAGGCTGAGCGCGAGTATCGCGCGTCACTGCGGGCGGTGCGGCGCTGGCGCAAGACCCCGCGCCGCGCCCGCATCGCGGCGGGCGGCTTCGCCGGCGTGGGCATGCTGCTCATCGCCATGCTGATCCTGCTCATTCCCGCGGCCTACATCGAGGGCAGCTTTACCACCGTCGAGGTCATCGACGAGCCGATGCAGACCATCCGCCGCTACGTCACTGCCTATCTGATGGGCGACAATCCGATCCTTGACGAGATGGGCTACGGCGGCAATGCATCCAACTTTGCGCCCCACTCGACCGACGCGCAGCAGCGCTTCTTCACCGGCGAGGAGATCTTCGAGGTCGAGACGATGTACAGCACCAACCTCTACCTGCGCGGATGGGTCGCCACCGACTACCGCGACGGCAGCTGGTACTCGGCCGACTCGCGGGGGGACGATGAGACCTTCAACACCTACCGCGCGACCTTCGGCACGGCTTTTTCGCCCGAGGTGATGCGCACCAACTTCTACCAGTATGTCGACCCGTCTGTGAACACCTACACCGACTACACCAAGCGATATCAGAACCACACCGACCGCGGCTTTGTGACCATGCAGGTCAACCTGCGCCGCGTGGGCGGCACCTCGAACATGGTGTACACGCCGTCCTACTTCAACCCGAAGGTGGGGATTGTGCAGTACACCTCGAGCGAGCCGAGCGAATACACCTACGTCAACTACTTCGACGGCATCTACACCGGCCGGCGGTTCCTGCCGGGGGCTGAGTACGGCGCGGTCACCTATGCGACGACAATGCGGGATAACACCTTTATGGATAAGGCGGCGGTCGATATTGCGGCGTATAATTTGGCGAATGACATGATCCAGCTCTGGTATGCCTACACCGATGGCACCGGTTTCGCGCTGGGCGACAGCCTGACCGTTCTGTCGGAAAATGCCTCGATCGCCATCACGGTCGAGTACCGCGAGACCGGCCTGTCGGGCAAGCTGATCAGCAATGATCCGCTCTACGCCGATGTGCAGGGGGCGCGTACCCTTGATTTGGCCAACGGGATCTTCAACCGCTATCTCAACTTCACCAAATCCGAGCGCGCTGATCTCGAGTATGCGTGGCGGGTCGAGGACTACTACCGTGATTTCGCCTACGCGACCTACACGGACGGCGCTGACTCCGACATCATCCTGCGCGAGGCTAAGCGCGCCGTGGACACCGACCTGTGGAAAAAGGTGGAGAATTCGCTCGGCGAAAGATCCCTCGATCCCGCCGCCTATACCGCCCGCCATGCGGCGGTGATGGCCGTGATGGATTACCTCTCGGCCGAGACTGACTCGGGCAAGGTGGACGAGAACGGCGAGCCGATTATGATCCCCAACTTTACCTACACCCAGACCCCCACCAAGCAGCCCGATCCGGGCTACGACGGTGTCGAGAATTTCCTCGCCGTGACGCACGAGGGCTACTGCGTGCAGTTCGCCTCGGCGGCGGCGCTGATGCTGCGGGAGATGGGGATTCCTGCCCGCTATGTCGAGGGCTACATTGTCACCGACTTCCGCCGCAACCTTGCGGCAAATTCGACCCAGCGCTACTCGGCCAGCGTGCGCGACTACCACGCGCACGCCTGGATCGAGGTCTACTACGACGGCATCGGCTGGCTCAACTATGAGGCGACCCCCACCTACATGTCCGACATGTATGAGGAGCCGGAGGCTGGCGTGGTGAGCTCGACGACCCGCCCGTGGTACGAGCCCGACGAGGAGGAGGAAGAGACGGAGATCGATCCCGAGGAGCTTGCCCGCCTCGAAGCCGAAGCAGCCGCCGCCGAGGCGCGCCAGCGCCGGATCGTCATCACCTGCGTGGTGCTGGGCGTTCTGCTTGTGCTGGCGGCCATCATCACCGCGGTCTCGATCATCGTCCGCCGCGCCCGTCGGGCTGACGACAGGCGAAACGCCCTCTATGCTGCCGTCCGTGCCGGGCTGGAGCCCGGCGGTGACCGTGCGCGGCAGGCCGCACTGACCCTCATCGACGAGGTGATGGCACGGCTGGCCGCCTGCGGCGCCGCGCCGGAGGTCGGTGAGCTGCGCGGCGACTACGCCGCACGGCTGGAGGAGGGCTGCGGCCCGCTCAGCCCCATCCCGCTGTCCGACCTGTTCGACGCCATCGCGGCCGAGGAATTCGGCGGCGGCATGGGCGACGACGCGCTGCGCGCGCTGGCCGTCTTCCGGGCGGCGCTGGGCGACGCGGCAAAGAAACAGCTGCCCATTCTGCGGCGGCTCTGCTACCGATATATCAAGCATCTGCTTTGATATATAACAACATTTTTTCCTACTTAGGAGGTATTTCAACCATGGATCATCAGCTGAACACCAAGTATTTCACCGCCAAGGGCGGCGGAATCCTCATGATCGTCGGCATCGCGCTGGCGGCGATCGGCCTGCTCGCGACCTTCCTCTTCTGGGAGCTGAACGTGATCGGCATCATCATCGCCGTCGTCGGCATCGTGCTCGCCTTCGTCTCGACCGGCAAGAAGGTCAAGGACAGCGACATCGACGAGGCCATCGACCGCGAAGCCAAGGCGTTTGAGGAAGCCTTTGTTGACAAGTTCATCACCGACCACTCCCGCGCAGGCGGCCTGAAGGTCTCGGCCGACGCGCCCAAGCCCAAGCGCCGCGGCAAGCCCGAGTACTTCGGCTGCTACTGGTTCAAGGACGTCAAGCACGTTAAGCGCGGCGGCGACGGCAAGGCCCGCTCCTCGACCTACTGCTTCGCCGGCATCCTCATCGACCCCGACCAGCTCTCGCTGGGCAAGGTTCTCATGTCCCTCGTCTCCGACGAAAAGGCCGACGCCTGGGTCCAGGCTCCCTTCACCGACCTTGCCAAGGCCGAGCTTGTCGACGCCGAGGCCGACTCCGCCTACACCCAGTTCGTCCGCTACACCATCCTCCGCGTCACCAAAAAGGACGGCTCCGTCTTCGCCGAGATCCCCCTCACCGCCGACGCTACCGCCGACAAAATGCGCGACGAGATCAATCAGTCGATTGGTCGGTTTGCGAATGCGGAGTAAAGACCTTGGGACGCTGTCCCAAACCCTGCTTAGGCCCCTTTTCGAGAAAAGGGGCCTAAGAACCCCGAAAAGCTTTCAGGCACGCTTTTTTACAAGACTTCCTGCTGGGCTGGCTTAGGGTGGTGAACATCGCTGTTCGTTTCTGCGCATCAATTGGCAGCCGTCCGGAGGACGGCGACCGGTCAGCGCACCAGGTAACTTGGGAAACAGAAGCGTACCAAAAGCTAAAATGGCTTTCGTGCCTCGCCCATTGCGGCGAGCCGAAAGCCATTTTCTTTGTCTATATGCCAGGTGACCGGTCGCCGCGTTCATCGCGGCTGCCAATTGATGCGTATGTGCGGCCCGTAAGCAACCCTAACACATGCGTGCGTGAAAGCTTTTGAAGGTTCTTAGGGGACTTTTCTCGAAAAGTCCCCTAAGCGGGGGTTAGGGGGCAGCGCCCCCTAAAAACCCCGTCAAAGCCGCACCAAATAATCCCTCAGCACATCCGGGAAATTCACCGTCATGCCGTCAACACCGGCGGCAATGGCAGTCTTCATGTTCTCACGATCGAGACCCCAGGCGCGGACGCGGAAGCCTTCGCGGTGCCAGGCGTGTACCAGCTCGGGGGTGACGGTTGAGGCCTGCGGGCAGATCTCATCGGCGGCGATGGCGTGGAGGGCGGCGATGGTCTCGTCGGTGACTTCTTTGACCAGCCAGCCGACGCGGAGCTCGGGGGCGTAGGCCTTGATGGCCTTGATGTAGTCGTATTTGAAGGAGGTCACGACGGCCTTTTTCTGCAGACCGTATTTGCGGATGAGATCGGCGGTCTCTTCCTCGACGCCGGCGCCTTTGAGCTCGATGGCGAAGGTCAGGCCGCGGAAGGCGAAGAGGCGCAGGAAATCCTCGAAGCGGACGATCTTGTCGGTGTAGGCGCCCTTTTTGATGCTGAACTGCTGCAGCTCGTCGTAGGTGTAGGCCTCGACGCCGCCGGCCTCGGGCGGGACGGGGGTGCCGTCTGCGTCGATGCAGACGCGCTCGAGGGTCTTGTCGTGGAAGAGGACGAGGGTGCCGTCTTTCGTGCGGCGGACATCGGTCTCGATGCCGTTCGCGCCCATGTAGACGCCGGTGTAGAAGGAGAGCAGCGTGTTCTCCGGCAGGTACTCGGACGCACCGCGGTGGGCGTAGTTGACGAATTCGGTGCGGGTCTCCTCGGCGATAACGGCTTCGAGCTTGCGCTCGACCGAGTCGAGAAATTCTCCCCAGCGGGTCGGGTCGATGAAGGGGTTTTCGGCCGAGGTGAGGCTCTTTTCGTAGTTCTCGCGGGTGTGGTTCTGCCAGGAGTGGTTGCCGACGAAGAGGTCGACGTGCTCGCCGCGCAGCCGCTCGACCGAGCGGAAGAACTGCCCGCGCAGGTTGTAGCTGAGACCGTGGCGGTCGAGGTAGGCCTTGGTCAGCTGCTTGGTGCCCGCGCCGCCGAACATGCCGGCGCGGTAGGTGCGGCCATTTTCGGTAATGTTGAAGAAAAAGGAGGCCGTGCCTTCGGTGTGGCCGGGGGTGGCGAGGCAGAGGATCTCAGTGTTCCCGAGGCGGATGACGTCGCCGTCGTGGAGGTAAACGTCGGGGGTAAAGCCCTTGAGGTACTTGTTGTCAGCCTCGAACATAAAGACCTTCGCGCCTGAGCGGGCAACGATGGCCGGCACGCCGTCCGAGTGGTCGTAGTGGCCGTGGGAGAGGAGAATGTACTTAACATCAGCGACGTCGTAGCCGAGGATAGACAGCGAGTCGATGACGACGTCGGCCGACTCAGCGTAGCCGATGTCGATGAGGATGAGGCCGTCGCCGGTATCGAGCATGTGCGACGAGGCCGCGTAGGTGCCGACGAAATAGAGGTTGCCCGCCATGCGGAAGGGGGGAATGTCGTGGGTGATGGTCATGAGGTGCCTCCTGTGGGAAATTTGTTCAGGTATATTGTAGTCGATTTGGGGCGGCTTGTCAAGAGAAAAAGCCGGCCTGCCGGGCCGGCTTTATTCGCTTTCTTCGCTGATTTCGGTGTCGGTCGAGAAGGCCTGCGTCTGCAGTTCGTAGTAGACCAGCTCGCCCATGCGGGTGGTGGCGGCGTAGAGGATGCCGTAGTCGAGGAGGTAGTGGTACTCCTCCTCCCGGCCGGATGCGCGATCGGTGAAGCGCAGGGTCAGCACCCGGCCCTTGTCCGAGTCGGCGACCGTCGCGGTGCAGGCCGACAGCGGGGAGGCGGCGGGATCGGTCTCGTATTGCTCCAGAAGGGCGCAGAAGGTGTCGGGGTCGGGCTGCATCGCGACCGAAGCGAGGGGGAAATCCTCACCCGCCAGATAGAGGTGCTCGTTGCCCATCGAATCCTCGACGACGCAGGTCTCGCCGTCGTGCCGCACGGTCTGCAGCAGGGATGACGCATTGACCTTCTCGCCGTCGAAGAGGATCAACTCGTAGGCCTCCCCCGCCCGGCTCAGCGAGACGGTACGGGTGAGCTTGCGCTCGCCGTCGGTATAGCTGACGGTGTAGAGGTGTCTGTAGTCCTCGGCGAAGGCGAACTGTGCAAAGGCCTCGGTGAGCGACAGCGAATCGATCGGCCGGGGCGCGGCCGTCTCGGGGAGGGCCATCTCGGCGAAGAGAGTTTCGTAGGCCTGCTGCTCGGGGCTGAGCGGGGTGTCGTCCCGGCCCTGGATCAGCTTGGCAAGCAGATTCGACAGCCCGTCGGGGGGGATCCGGTTCAGCCCGAAAATCAGCAGGGCGGCGATCAGGGCGATCAGCACCACGGAGGCGACCGAAAAGGGCTTTTTTGTGCGGTTAGGCATTGCGGCGGCCTCCTTTTGGATCAGTGAATAGGAAAGCAGGATTTAGACTTCCTTCTTCTTCGCCTCGACGATGGGTGCGGTGTCCTTTTTTGCGGACGATTTATCGGCCGGCTTGGTCGAAGCGGGAACGCCCTTCGCGGCCTTGGCGGGGTCGACCAGCGCAGTCTGCTCGCGGGTCTCGGGGTTGCGCATGACGAAGGAGGTCAGCAGGAAGAGGGCAAGCGCGCAGATGATGATGATGGCCGCCGGATAAAGCACCGGCAGGGTGAGCATCACGGCCGCGATGCCGAGGATGCCGCAGATGGCATAGAGGGTCAGCACACTGCGCTTGTGGCCGAAGCCCATGTCAATGAGGCGGTGGTGGATGTGCCCGCGGTCGGCGTGGAAGGGCGACTGGCCGTGCAGCAGGCGGCGGATAACGGCGAAGGCCGTGTCAAACAGGGGCAGGCCAAAGACCGACATCGGGATGAGGAAGGCCAGCACGGCGTGGGTCTTGAAGATGCCGGTGACCGACAGGACGGAGAGCGTATAGCCGAGGAAAAGCGCGCCGGCGTCGCCCATAAAAATCTTCGCGGGGTGCGAGTTGAAGGGAAGGAAGCCGAGACACGAGCCGGCCAGAATGGCGGTCAGCAGGGCAGCCTGTCCGCTGGACATCAGCAGTGCGACCACGGTCAGCGAGGCCGAGCAGATGGTCGACACGCCGCAGGCGAGGCCGTCAAGGCCGTCGATGAAGTTGATGGCGTTGGTCAGGCCGACGATCCAGAGCACCGTGATCGGGATCGCCCACACACCGAGCGGATAAAGCGTCCCGCCGATGTTGATGAAGTCGATGACGACCCCCTGAAGCACGGCCACAAGAGCGGCCAGAATCTGCACGCCCAGCTTGAACCAGGCGTTGAGGTTGAAGATGTCGTCAAACATGCCCAGCACCACGAGAATGGTGCCGCCGAACCAGATGGCCACCAGCGACGGCGCATAATTGCCGAAGGCCAGCGTCGTGATGGTAAAGGCGATGTAGATCGCCACACCGCCCATGCGCGGGATGGGCTTCGAGTGCATGCGGCGCTCGTCCTTGGGGACGTCGATTGCCCCCAGCTTGAAGGCCAGCACCCGTACCAGCGGCGTCGCGACATAGGCGAACAGCGCAGCGCAGATCACGGCAGCAATGCCGTAGATGAGTTCAGAATAGTTCATGATCGTTCCTTTCGTGGGGGGAACTCAGATAACAAAGCCCAGCTTCTTCTTGACCTTGCTCAGCGTGCGGTAGGCCGCTCTCGACGCGTTCTCCGCGCCCTGCTTCATGATGGCCTCAAGGCCGGCCTTGTCGGCCATCAGCTCGTCGAAACGGGCATGAACAGGCGCCAGCGCATCTGCGCAGACCTCGCCGACAGCCAGCTTGAAGTCGCCGTAGCCGCGGCCTTCAAACTCGCGCTCGATGTCAGCAACCGACTTGCCGGTCAGCACCGAGTAGATGGTGATGAGGTTGTTGATGCCGTCCTTGCCCTCGCCCATGCGGACCTCGCTGCCCGAGTCGGTGACAGCGCGCTTGAACTTGCGGATGATGGTGTCGCGGTCGTCGAGGATGTAGATCACCGCGTTCGGATTCTCGTCCGACTTGCTCATCTTCTTGGTCGGGTCGGCCAGCGAGCAGATCTTCATGCCGGTCTGCGGGATGTAGGGCTCGGGGATGGTGAAGGTGTCGGGGTGAACCGAGTTGAAGCGGGTCGCGATGTCACGGGTCAGCTCGAGGTGCTGCTTCTGGTCGATGCCGACCGGCACGATGTCGGTCTGGTAGAGCAGAATGTCAGCCGCCATCAGCGTCGGGTAGGTGAACAGCCCCGCGTTGACATTGTCGGCGTGGCGCGCCGACTTGTCCTTGAACTGCGTCATGCGGGACAGCTCGCCGAACATCGTGAAGCAGTTGAGCACCCAGCCAAGCTCAGCATGCGCCGGGACGTGGGACTGCACATAGAGCGTGTTCTTCTCCGGATCAACGCCGCAGGCGATGTAGAGCGCCAGCGTCTCATAGGTGCGGCGGCGCAGCTCAGCCGGCACCTGACGCACCGTGATGGCGTGCTCGTCAACAACACAGTAAAAACAGCGGTAGTCGTTCGAGAAGGTCGCAAAATTCTTGATGGCGCCCAGATAGTTGCCGATGGTGAGGTTGCCGCTCGGCTGGACGCCCGAGAAGCAGACTTTTTCGTTTTGAAGCATGGTTGTGTCCTTTCTGAAAAAGGGGATTGTTTGGAAATATTTGTGTGGTGGGGGCTTTTCGCGCTCCCGCGCGAGTCGGGGGCGAAACCGTCTCAGACGCCGAAGTTTTCGCCCCCGACACCCCCACTTCCTTGGCTACGCCGAAGCTTCCTGCAACGGATGTAACTTGGTGCGCTGACCGGTCGCCGACTCCGTCGGCTGCCAACTGATGCGCAGGTGCGTGCTGTAATGCGTCGCCACCCTAAGCCGGGCAAGCAGGAAGTCTTGTCAAAAAGCGTGTTGGGAAGCTTTTGAAGGTTCTTAGGGGACTTTTCTCGAAAAGTCCCCTAAGCGGGGTTTGGGGCGGCGCCCCAAGGTCTTAAAGCATCTCTTTCGCTACCTTCCCCAGTCTCTTCACGCCTTCGATGATCTGGTCGTCGGAGGGGGTGGAGTAGTTGAGGCGGAAGGACTGGGAGGGGGCGGTTTCGTCGGCGTTGAAGGTTGCGCCGGGGACGACGGCTACCTTTTCGGCCAGCGCGCGCTGGATGAAGGCGGGGGCATCGACGCCGTCGGGGAGGGTGCACCAGATGAAGAGGCCGCCCTCGGGGCGCGTGTAGGTGATGGATTTCGGCAGGTGCTCGTCCAGTGCGGAGAGCATCAGATTGCACTTGCGGCGGTAGAGGTCGCGAATGCCCGCGATGTGGGCGTCGAGGTCGTGCTCGGTGATGTAGCGGTGGCAGAGCATCTGGAAGAAGATGTTGGTGTGCACATCCTCCACCTGCTTGGCGACCACCATCTTCTGCGCGATGGCCTCGGGCGCGACGACGAAGCCGACGCGCATGCCGGCGGACAGAATCTTCGAGAAGGAGGAGCAGTAGACCACGATCCCGTCCTCGTCCATCGACTTCAGCGTGGGCACGTCCTCGCCGGCGAAACGCAGCTCACCGTAGGGATTGTCCTCGAGGATAATCATCCCGCGGCGGCGGCAGATGTCGTAGATGCGGCGGCGGGTTGCCTCGTCGGTGGTGCTGCCGGCGGGGTTCTGGAAGGTCGGGATGAGGTAGAGCAGCTTGGCGTTCGGATTGGCGTCGAGCGCCGCCTCAAGATCGGCGGGGTCAATGCCCCCCTCGGGGCGGAGCGGGATGCCGACCGGCTTCGCGCCCAGCGAGCGGAAAGCGTTCAGCGCACCGATGAAGGAGGGGTTCTCGCAGAGAACGACGTCGCCCTCGTTGCAGAGCACCTTGCAGCAGAGCTCGATGCCCTGCTGGCCGCCGGTGGTGATGATGGTCATGTCGCCGTCCCGGCCGATGCCGAAGCGGGCCTTCTGGCGCTCGGCGACGGCCTGCCGCAGGGGCGGATAGCCCTCGGTAATGCTGTACTGGAGGGCGGTGGTGGAGGCGTTCGCGAAGATGTCAGCCGAGATCTCGGCGAGGGCTTCGACGGGGAAGGATTCGGGCGCGGGGTTGCCGGCTGCGAAGGAGATGATGGTGGGGTCGGTCAGGCTCTTGAAGATCTCGCGGATCGCCGAGGGCTTGAGGGCGGCCATTTTATTGGAGAAAGTGTATTCCATGGCGTGTCCTTTCGGATGGGTATAGTTGTGTTTATTGTATCATATTATGAGGGGGATTGCAAGGGGATATGGGTGAGAAATTGTTAATTTTTCAAAAAAGAGAAAAGCTTTTCCCAGCGGGAAAGGGGACCGCGTCAGCGGTGGATGAGAAGAGCATCATTTGCTTGATCGGTATTATTAATTAATGATAAAAGTACACGCTTCCGCGTGACCGTGCGCCGAAATCTCTTTACTTTTCCCCCGATCTGTGGTATACTATCCATATCTATCCCCCGAAAGGAGCCGCCATGCCTTCGAATTCGCTGTCTCCCGCCGCGCTGGCTTACCTCGGCGACGCCGTCTGCGAGCTCTGCGTCCGCGAGCTGCTGGTGGGGCTCGGCTTCACCTCCTCCGCCCGGCTGAACAAATTCGCGCTCGACTTCGTCCGCGCCACAGCGCAGGCTGAGGCTGTCCGCCGCATCCTGCCAGAGCTTGACGAGGACGAGGCCGCAGTCTTCCGCCGCGGCCGCAACCACACCATCCCCAACGTCCCCAAGAGCGCTACCATGCAGGAGTACCGCCACGCCACCGGCTTTGAGGTGCTGCTCGGCGCGCTCTACACCGACGGCCGCACCGACCGCCTGCGCGAGCTCTTCACCCTCGCCTACGCGCCCCAGATTGCGGCGCTGCGCGCTGAGCTCGGCCTGCCGCCGTCCGATTCCGACAGAAAGGAACCCCAACCATGAACCATACGCCCAATATCATGTGCGTCTTCGGCACCCGCCCCGACGCCGTCAAAATGTGCCCCCTTGTCCTCGAGCTGCAGCGCCGTCCCGGTCTGCACACGACGGTCACCCTGACCGCCCAGCACCGCGAGATGCTGGACGCCGTGACCGAACTGTTCGGCGTGAAGGCCGACTACGACCTCAACATCATGAAGCCGGCGCAGACGCTGGAGAGCATCACGTCGGACATTCTCGCCGGGATGGCGGGCGTCCTGCGTGAGGCCAAGCCTGATCTGATCCTCGTTCACGGCGACACGTCGACCTGCTTTGTGGCCTCGCTGGCCGCTTTCTACGCAAAGATCCCGGTCGGCCACGTCGAGGCGGGGCTGCGCAGCTTCGACCGCTGGTCGCCCTTCCCGGAGGAGATGAACCGCCGCATGGTGGGGCAGCTGGCCGAGCTGCACTTCGCGCCGACCGAGCAGAACCGCGCCAACCTCGCCGCCGAGGGCATCATGGCGGGCGTGCATGTGACCGGCAACACGGTCATCGACGCCTTCGCTTACACCGTCCGCGACGGCTACACCTTCGCCGACGAGCGGCTGCGCGCCATCGACTTCGACGCGCCGGGCAAGCGCTACATCACGCTGACCGCCCACCGCCGCGAGAACCAGGGCGAGGGCATTGCGTCGATCTGCCGCGCGGTGCGCCGCATCGTGGACGAGCACCCGGACGTGGTGGTGATCTACCCCGTTCACCTCTCGCCGGCGGTGCGGAACACCGTCTTCCCGCTGCTCGAGGGGCATGAGCGGATCATCCTCTGCGACCCGGTTGGCCTCGGCGACATGCACAATCTGCTGGCCAAGTCGACGCTGGTACTGACCGACTCGGGCGGCCTCCAGGAGGAGGCCCCCTCGCTGGGCGTGCCCGTCCTTGTCCTGCGCACCGAGACCGAGCGCCCCGAAGCGGTCGACGCCGGCACCGTCAAGGTCATCGGCGTGGACGAAGAGGTCATCGTCACCGAGACCCGCACCCTCCTCACCGACCCCGCCGCCCACGCGGCCATGGCCCACGCCGTCAACCCCTACGGCGACGGCCACGCCAGCGAACGCATCGCCGACGCCATCGAGGAATGGGCGAGGGGGAGATAAGGAAGACCTTGGGGCGCCGCCCCAAACCCCGCTTAAACCCCTTTTCGAGAAAAGGGGTTTAAGAATCCCGAAAAGCTTTCACGCACGCCCTTGACAAGACTTCCTGCTAAGCTGGCTTAGGGTGGCGACGCATCACAGCTTGTCTCTGCGCATCAATCGGCAGCCGCCCGAGGCGGCGACCGGTCAGCGCACGAAGTAACATCTTTTGAGCTAACTTCGGCGCAGCCAAGGAGGAGGAGTGGGTGAATTGCCGCCAACGGCGGCAAGAGGGCGAGGAGGGAACTTCGGCGTTTGAGATGGTCCCTCCTCGCCCTACCGCGCGGAAGCGCGGAAAGCATTTGCACTGCATATAATTATTGTAAATAAAAGGAGACACCCCATGAAAATCGAATTCATCGTCCGCGACTACGGCCGCATGGTGGCCGAGCTTTACCCCGACAAGGCACCGAAGACCGTCGAGAACTTCCTCTCCCTCATCGACAAGAAATTCTTTGACGGCCTCATCTTCCACCGCGTCATCGCCGGCTTCATGATCCAGGGCGGCGGCTACGACGTCAATATGAACCACAAGGACGCCCCCTCCATCAAGGGCGAGTTCGCCGCCAACGGCTTCACGCAGAATGACCTCAAGCACACCCGCGGTGTGCTGTCGATGGCCCGCACCATGATCCCCGATTCTGCATCCTCGCAGTTCTTCATTATGCATGCCGACGCACCCCATCTGGACAGCCAGTATGCCGGCTTCGGTAAGGTGATCGAGGGTCTGGAGGTCATCGACGCCATCGCAACCGTGCCCACCGACCGTCGCGACTGCCCCCGCGTTGATGTTGTCATCGAGACCGTTCGCCGTCTCGAGGATTGATCTGCCCTGCTCACTCCATCGCACCGGCTGATGCCGGTGCGATTTTATTGTGATTCTGCGCTATTGTGCTAAAGTGGTAAATTATCAATAAAAATTTTGCCGCAAACCGGCGATTTTTGCTGTATTTTCCCCGCTTTCCTGCAAAAAACGCGAATAATTTATGAAAAAAGGGCGCAAAATTGAAAAAAATTGTTTACAAATCGGACGGAGTGTGGTATACTTAATCCAGCCGGGCAATGTAGGGTGAACTATGCCCATCTTACACCTGCCATATATTGCCATGGCGAAACAGGCAGCTGCCTGTTTCGGTTTCGATGCGAAGCATCGAAACCGGGGATGTTTTGCATCAAACTTCACCAAATCCTGCAAAAACAATCCCTCTCTGCTTACCGTTTGTATGTGTCATGCTGACACTGCAATAAATAAATTTTTTAAGGAGAACCAAGCATGAAAAAGTTACTGGCACTCGTTCTGGTAGCCGTCATGACGCTGGGCATGTTCGCATGTACGCCGAAGGACAATGATGCTGATATCATCAATTCTGTCCCGCTGGCTGAGAAGAAGAGCATCGTCGGCAAGTCTTTCGGCGCCAAGGACCCGGACACCGGGCTCTATCCGGCTGATGCCGACTACACCGCTACCTACGACAAGTTCGGCAAGGAAGTTACCCTCGACGAGGTCGTTGAGGATGCCGAGACCGGCCTGGCTTACATCGTCAAGGACGGTGTCCGCTATGAGCTGGGTCTGGACTTCCTGACCATGGCCATGGTCTACAACGCAGTTCCCACCGATGAGTATCCCACCGCAGACGATGCATACGCTGCATGGTGGAGACTCTACATCCAGCGCTGGAACTACCTGCTCCCCGAGATCCCGCTGTACAGCAACGAGTACTACGACCTGTACAACGCCAAGATCAAGGGCGTTCAGGAGAACCCCACCAACCCCTACTGGGGCCCCGCTGACGCACTGATCGACTGGACCTCTGAGAAGGACAACACCATCATCATCGGTTCCAGCACCGACCTGTCCGGTAAGTTCCGTTACGCGTCCTTCGGCGTTTCTTCGCCCGGCTCGGCAGACCTCGACATCGAGAGCCTGACCACCGGTCTCGCTACCGTCACCACCACCAAGGAAGGCGGCTATGTCTGGAACGACACCGTTGTCAAGTCTCACACCGAGACCGAGAACGCTGACGGCTCCAAGACCTTCACCATCGAGATCTACGATGATCTGAAGTTCTCTGACGGCTCGCCCATCAATGCTAAGCATTACCTCGTCCGCGCACTGGTCTTCTCTAGCCCTGTTGCTGCTGCCGCTACCGGCTCCTCCGCAACTGCTGGTATGTCCTTCGTCGGCTACAAGGCCTTCAACGAGTATGACGGCACCACCGGCACTAAGGAGTTCACCGGCCTGCGTCTGCTCGGTGACTACCAGTTCTCGGTCACCATCGACCCGCAGTACCTCCCCTACTTCTACGACGTTACCTACGCTTCCTTCAGCCCCAACTGGATTCCCATGTGGGCTGGCAATGCTGAGGTCAAGGACGACGGCAACGGTGCATACCTGACCTCCGAGTTCTACGCAAAGAGCGGCGACAAGTACACCATGGTGGACACCCTCGTTGCTACCTCGCAGAACACCGATACCACCTACCCCTACTCCGGTCCCTACGTTGTCAAGTCCTACGACGCAGCAGACAAGTCTGCTGTCCTCGAGGCTAACCCTAACTTCAAGGGTAACTACGAGGGTACTAAGCCCCAGATTGCCAAGGTCGTTTATAAGAAGATCGTCCCCACCACCCAGATCGAAGACCTGAAGGCCGGCAACCTTGACGTCATCGCCGGCATCACCGGCGGCGCTGAGACCGACGAGGCTATCTCGCTGGCTGACGGCTCGAACGGTGCATACGCATACGTTCACTACTCCCGCGCAGGCTACGGTAAGCTCGGCTTCCGTGCTGACTTCGGCCCGACCCAGTTTGTTGCAGTCCGTCAGGCTGTCGCACTCTGCATGGACCGTGAGATGTTCGCCAAGGACTTCACCGGCGGCTACGGCGGCGCTGTCAACGGCCCGTACTATACCGGTTCCTGGATGTACAAGAAGGCTCTTGAGCAGGGCATGACCCTTGACGTTTACCCGACCTCCGCTGACGCGGCGATCGAAGTTCTCGAGGCCGGCGGCTGGGTCTACAACGCAGAGGGCGGCGCGTACACCTCCGGTGTCCGCTACAAGCAGATCCCCGCTGCAGAGATGCAGGACAAGGATAAGACCTTCCAGTCCAAGGACGGCACGTACAAGGTCACCCAGGTCGGCGACTACTACTACATGCCTCTGGTTCTGAACTGGTACGGTACCACCGATAACCCCTTCACCGATCAGCTCATGACCGGTTTCCTGAACAACGATAACATCGCTGCTGCCGGCATCGTTGTCCAGAACAACATCGGTGAGTTCAACCCCATGCTGGATGAGCTGTATCAGGAGGCTGTTTACGGCTTCTACGCAGGTACGCCGATGTACAACTGCTTCAACTTTGCAACCGGCTTTACCAGCTCGGTTTACGACTACTCGTACAACATGACTATCGATCCGTCCATGTATGACCAGTACTCCGCGTACTACATCAAGGATGACGGTGATATTTACTGGCTGACCGACGCTGACAAGGGTCTTGCTCCCGCAGACACCACCGCAGCTGAGTAAGTCGAATCTTGCCGATCGCTGATCGGCCGCATAAGTGGAATACGCCGCCGCCCGTCGGCGGCGTATTTTCCCCTTTTCGGGGCATGCTAACCCGGAACGCGAACGCTCGCGCTGACATCAGGTTTTAGTGCGGGCGAACACAATTCGCCCCGCAGGGGCTGAACGTCGTCTCTCTCGAGGCGAACTGTGTCCGCCCGTTCTGTGCCACATGATCTGCCCCGTCCGTCCACCCACCACAAAAACGAGGAATTTGAAATGGGAAAATACATTATCAAGAGAATCGCCTTCATGCTGGTCGTCCTGGTCGTGTTGTCCTTTATCATGTTTTTGATCTATAATCTCGTGCCGAACAACCGCGCCTACACCGACGCGAACAACGAGATCAAGACCTATAAGCATGGCCTCACCGCCGAGGAACGCGAGACCAAGTTTGATGAACTCTATCTGCAATATCAGCGCCGCTACGGCACCGATACCGACAATATGGTCGTCCGCTACCTCCGCTGGGTCGGCCTCTACCCGCTCTACGACGGCTCCTTCAACGGCCTGCTGCAGGGCAACTTCGGCTACTCCTACGAGTACCGCGACAACGTGATCAACGTTGTCGGTGAACCGATGCGCAACACCATCTTCATCAATGTCTTCGCCACCTTGCTGGCGCTGGGCATCACCATTCCGCTCGGCATTTTCTGCGCCGTCAAGAAAAACTCCAAGGGCGACCAGGCGGTGCAGGTCGTCACGATCATCGGCTACAGCATGCCGACCTTCTTAATCTCGATCCTGTTCATCTGGATATTCTGTTCGCTGCTCGGCATCCTGCCGCCCAGCGGCATGAAAACGCCCGGCTCGGATTACACCGGCATCAAGTGGTTCCTTGACCGCATGTACTACATGATCCTGCCGCTGATCGTCATGACCTTCAGCTCGCTTGGCGGCATGACCCGCTACGTCCGCGCGTCGATGATCGAGGCGCTGTCGATGGACTGCATCAAGACTGCCCGGGCCAAGGGCCTGCGCGAGAAGGTCATCATCTTCTCGCACGCATGGCGCAACGCGCTGATCCCGATCGTCACGCTGGTCGTCGGCTGGTTCCTCGGCATTTTCGGCGGCTCGGTCGTCATCGAGGAGATGTTCGGCCTCAACGGCATGGGCAAGCTGATGATCGACTCGCTGCGCAAGACCGACTTCGACGTCGTCATGTTCATGCAGATCTTCTATGTGGCGATGTCGCTCTTGGGCAACCTCATCATTGATATTATCTACGGTCTCGTGGACCCGCGCGTCCGCGTCAACAAGTAAGGAGGAGAAATCATGGCAGATAAGAAAAATAAGACCAGGATCGCTCCCCTTTCCTGGCTCACCCGTATGTTCATGGGCGCGTCCAAGAGCCTGCCCGACGATTTCGGTCAGCGCGCACCCGAAAATGACGTCGAGGAGCTGGTCAGCCCCGGCAAGCAGTACTTCCGCAACTTCATGGAGCGCAAGCTCGCCGTCGGCGCCGCCTGCGTCGTCATCGCGATGTTTCTGCTCGTCTTCATCGGGCCCTTCTTCATGCCCGGCTACGACGACGCCTACACCGAGGTCACGCAGAAGAATGTCCCGCCCGGATTCCGCATGATGGACGTCCCCAAGGCGCTTAAAAATGACGTCAAGATGATCGACGCCTACGGCACCTTCTCGGTCGGCCTTTCGAACGCCGGTGACGTCTACGTCTGGGGGGAGACCAACATCGGCACCACCAACATCGACATCGCTGACATCCCCGCCGAGGTCAAGGCGGCCAACATTGTCATGGTCGCGGCCGGCTTTGACCACATCGTTGCCATCGGCGACGACGGCACCGTCTACGCCTGGGGCAACAACCGTCTCGGCCAGTACGGCTACTTTGACCCCGAGGAATATCCCAACATCGCCCCCATGCCCGACGAGCTGCTGAACGGCAAGATCGACGTTGCCAATATCAAGAAGATTGAGGCCGGCTATCAGGCGACCGCCATCCTCATGAACGACGGCTCCTTCTACCTCTGGGGCAACAAGAACGCCTACGGCAACATCGACAATATCCTGATGTACGACAACAAGCTGGTCGACATCGGCCTGACCCTCAACTATGTCGTTGTCGTGCCCGACTCGGCCAAGACCGTCTTCACCGGCGCGAAGGGCCTGTACACCAAGTTCAAGACCGATATCCAGGGCGAGACCGAATCGCTGTCCGCCATCCTCGACGGCCGCACGATCAAAGAGCTGGCCTGCGCCGGCTCGAACATCAGCCTGCTGCTGAGCGACGGCTCGGTCATCCTCTCGGGTGACTTCGCCCGCGGCTCAAAGGATATGCCGGCTCTCGGCGACGGTGAGCACTTCACCACCATCCAGAGCGGCTCCTACCACTACACCGGCATCACCAACGAGGGCAATGTCTATGCCTGGGGCGGCAACGTCCTCGGCCAGTGCCGCGTCCCTGGCGCGGCCGACAAGGCAAGCACCATTTTCTCCTGTGCCTTCCAGAATTATGCGGTCAATGACAGCGGCAAGCTGGTCACCAAGTGGGGTCTCTCGGGCTACCTCTTCGGCACCGACGGCTACGGCGCAGATATCTTCCAGCGTCTCATCAACGGCGGTACAATGACCATGACCATCGGCGCCATCGCCGTCGTCATCTCGACCATCATCGGGATCATCATCGGCTGTATCTCGGGCTACTTCGGCGGCAAGGTGGATATCCTCCTCATGCGCATTACCGAGATCTTCTCGGCCATCCCCTTCATCCCCTTCGCGATGATCCTCTCCTCAATCATGGGTCACTACCCGGTCGGCGAGACGACACGAATCTTCATCATCATGTGCATCCTCGGCGTGCTGACCTGGCCGGGTCTGGCGCGTCTGGTGCGCGGTCAGGTGCTGGTCGCCCGCGAGAATGAGTACGTCACCGCCGCCAAGGCCATGGGCGTCAAGGAGTCGAAGATCGCATTCAAGCACATCCTGCCCAACATCATCTCGGTCATCCTCGTCACCCTCACCCTCGACTTCGCCGGCTGTATGCTGACCGAGTCGTCGCTGTCCTACCTCGGCTTTGGTGTCACCTACCCGACGCCGACCTGGGGCAACATGCTCAACGGCGCGAACAACGCGACCATCATCAAGAATTTCTGGTGGCAGTGGCTCTTCCCGGCGCTGTTCCTTGCGATTACCACCATCTGCATCAACATCGTCGGCGACACGCTGCGCGATGTCATGGATCCCAAGTCCAGCGCCGAAAAGTAAGGAGGGAAGACAATGCCGTTACTTGAAGTCAAAAATCTGCACACCTATTTCCGTACCAAAAAGGGTATCGTCAAGGCCGTCAACGATGTGTCCTACTCGGTCGAGCCGGGCAAGACCATCGGTATCGTCGGCGAGTCGGGCTCGGGCAAGTCGGTCTCGGCCATGAGTATTCTCCGCCTGCTCGATTCCAACGGGTATATCGCCGAGGGCGAGGTGCTCTTCGAGGGCAAGGATCTGACCAAGCTGCCGCTTGAGGAGATGTACAGCATTCGCGGCAACGCCATCTCGGTTATCTTCCAGGAGCCCATGACCTCGCTCAACCCCGTCTTCACCGTGGGCAAGCAGCTCAGCGAGCCCTTTATGATCCACCAGGGCATGAAGAAGAAGGAAGCATGGCAGCAGGCGCTGAAGATGCTCTACGACGTTCAGATCCCTAACCCCGAGGCGGTCATCCGCCAGTATCCGCACCAGCTCTCGGGCGGTATGCGCCAGCGCGTCATGATCGCGATGGCCCTCGCCTGCAAGCCGAAGATCCTCATCGCGGACGAGCCTACCACCGCGCTTGACGTCACGATCCAGGCTCAGATCCTGCGCCTGATGAACGATCTCCAGCGCGAGAAGGGCACCTCGATCCTCTTCATCACCCACGACCTCGGCGTCATCAACGAGATGGCCGACGATGTCGTCGTCATGTACTGCGGTCAGGTCGTCGAGAAGGCCCCCGCCCGCACCATTTTCACCGATTCCAAGCGCAGCCACCCCTACACCGAGGGGCTGATGTACTCGATCCCCCGCATCGATAACATCACCGAGCGCCTTGAGCCCATCCCCGGCGTCGTGCCCCATCCGCTCGCACTGCCGAAGGGCTGCAAGTTTGCGCCCCGCTGCAAATACTGCACGCAGAAGTGCATTGACGAGGAGCCCGCGCTCCTCGACACCGGCGACGGTCAGCAAATCCGTTGCTTCTATCCCGAAAAGGAGGTAAGATGCAGTGAAGAACACAAAAAAATTACTGTCCATCACTAACCTCAAGAAGTATTTCCCGGTCGCCAAGTCGTCGTTCTTCCAGAAGGAGCAGCTCTACGTCCGCGCCAATGAGGACATCACCATTGACATCTACGAGGGCGAGACCCTCGGCATCGTCGGTGAGTCGGGCTGCGGCAAGTCGACGCTGGGCCGCGTCCTGCTCCAGCTCTACCCGCAGACGGCCGGCACCACCATGTACTACGGCACAACGCTGGCCGACCTCGCGCCCGAGTACGTCGCCGATACGCTGAAGAACATCGACAAGTACCGTGCGGTCTACCAGAAGGCGCAGGCCAAGGCCGACGACCTCGACAAGAAGGTCGAGGCCGCCGGCGGCGAGGAGCAGGCAGACTTCTACCTGCTCCAGAACCGCAACCTCGCCCGCTGCGACGCCAAGACGGCGTTTGACCACATCGTCAAGATCATGGGCGGCTTCTTCGCCGCCGATGAGGGCAACGCCGGCCGCGACGCACTGCTGGCCGAGTACGAGGCCAACGTCAAGCGCTCTGGTCTTGCCCGCCAGCTCCGTGAGGTCGAGATCGACCTCGATCACCTGGCTGAGCTTCCCGACGAGGAGAAGAGCAAGAAGACCGACAAGCAGAAAACCGAGCTTGAGGCCAAGCAGACTGCCCTGACCACCGACCTCGCCGCCGCCGAGCAGGCGCTGGCAGACGCCACCGCCAAGGTCGAGGCGCTTCGCGCCGCGAACGCCGGCAAGGGCGAGTTTGACCGGTACGAGGCCATGCGCGACGAGGGCATCGACCTCTCCCGCCTCAAGTACGCCGAAATGCGCATCCTGCGCCGTGATCTGCAGATTATCTTCCAGGACCCCTATTCCTCGCTGAATCCCCGCTTCACCATCGGCCAGATTATCGAGGAAGGCCTGGTGACGCACGATTTCTACCGCCCCGGCTCGCCCAAGATGCGCGAACATGTCGTCAACACTCTCGTCGAGTGCGGCCTGCAGGAGTACATGCTCCACCGCTACCCGCACCAGTTCTCGGGCGGTCAGCGCCAGCGTATCTCGATCGCGCGCGCCCTCGCCGTCAAGCCGAAATTCATTGTCTGCGACGAGTGCGTTTCGGCGCTTGACGTGTCGATCCAGTCGCAGATCATCAACCTCCTCGAAGAGCTCAAGGAGAAGGAGAACCTGACCTACATGTTCATCTCGCATGACCTGTCGGTCGTCCGCTACATCTCCGACCGCATCTGCGTCATGTACCTCGGCAACATCGTCGAGCTGGCCGACGCCGCCACCATCTTCGCCGACCCACGCCACCCCTACACCGTCGCGCTGCTGTCGTCGATCCCCACCACCGACATCGACAGCCTGAAGAAGGAGCGCATCCTGCTCGAGGGCAACATCCCCAGCCCCATCAAGCCGCCGTCCGGCTGTAAGTTCCACACCCGCTGCTACATGGCGTGTGACAAGTGCAAGCGCGTGCCGCCCCCGCTCCGCGAGGTCGAGCCCGGCCACTTCGTCGCCTGCCACCTGCCCGAGCCCAAGCTGGATAAGGACGGCAACTACCTCTTTGAGCTGCCCAAGACCGAGCGCAAGTCGAATCGCATCGCCGACGAGGCCGCGAAATGATCTGGCGCCGCCTGAAAAAGTCCACCCCCGAGGAAGAGGCGCGCTTCGCCGAACAGATGGAGGAAGCGAAGCCCACCGCGAAGGATAAATTTGCGATGGTCGCCTCGGCTATGCTGGTCATCTTCGTGCCCTGCGCCCTGATCCTGCTGGCGCTGGCCGGGCTGATCCTGCTGCTGTTTGGTGGACTGTAATGAATCAAACCAAGCCCCGCACGCATGTGCGGGGCTTTTTGCGCGGCGGCGTTTACTTTGGAAAAGGAAGTAAAAGGGCATCTTACCCGACGGCCGAAAGGCGGTTGTCATCCTGAGCGCAGCGAAGGATCTTTTCCACCGTCAAGATTCTTCGTCGCTTTGCTCCTCAGAATGACAGGCTTGTTTCGTTCGTGCATGAGCAATTGTACATGCTTTTCGTGAAATGTATGCGCTGCCGCCGCTGTGCGCGGCGGCGCAAAGGCTTGACAATCCCCGCGCCGGACGGTATAATATAGGGAGAAACGACACAGAAAGGACAAACCATGCACCTTCTCATCAAACCCGCGTCGGGCGCCTGCAACATGCGGTGCCGGTACTGCTTCTACGCCGACGAGATGGCATGTCGCGAGACGCACAGCTTCGGCATGATGCCGCTGGACACGCTCGAGGCGGTTGTGCGTCGGGCGATCGAATATTCAGCTGCCGACGGCTGGGTCGGGTTCATGTTCCAGGGCGGTGAGCCAACGCTGGTCGGCCTCGATTTTTACCGCGCGCTGATCGAATTCATCGAGCGCTATAACACCGCCCGCCTGCCGGTGCAGCTCGGGCTGCAGACCAACGGCTTGCTCATCGACGACGAATGGGCGGCGTTTTTTGCCGCGCACAAATTCCTCATCGGCCTCTCGCTCGACGGGCCGAAGGAGCTCCACAACGCGAACCGCGTTGACGCCCGCGGTGAGGGGACGCACAGCCGCGTCATGCGCGCGGCGGCGGCGCTGACTCGCCACGGCTGTGACTTCAACCTCCTCACCGTCGTCACCGACCGCACCGCGCGGGGCGTGACAGCGATGTACAACTTCTTCGCCAAAAACGGCTTCACCTGGCAGCAGTACATCCCCTGCCTGCCGCCTTTCGAGGCGGCAGGCAACGCGTCGCTGTCGGCTGACGGCTACGGCGATTTCCTCTGCCGGCTGTTCGACCTCTGGTACGCCGATTTCACCGCCGGGCGCTACGTCTACAACCGCACCTTCGAGAATTACATCGGCATGCTGGCCGGGCGGCTGCCCGAGTCGTGCGACATGTGCGGGCAGTGCTCGGTGCAGTTCGTCCTCGAGGCCGACGGCGGGGTGTACCCGTGCGATTTCTATGTGCTGGACGAGTACCGCCTCGGCAATTTCGTCACCGATCCGCTCGAGGTCATCCTCGCCCGCGAGCGGAAGCTCGGCTTCGTCGAGACCTCGCGGCAGAAATCGGACGAATGCCGCGCCTGCCGGTGGTTCCCCCTCTGCCGCGGCGGCTGCCGCCGCCAGGGCGGCATGTTCTGCGAGGCGTACAAGCGCTTCTTCGCCCACACGATCGACCGCATGCAGCGGCTGGCGCGCATGGTGGCAGGGCGGTAGATTTTTGTCCGAAATCCGATGCCAAAGGAGACTGTCAAATGCCCGTACTGACCGATGAACAGCTGCAAAACGGCTATTTCGCTGAACTTGCCGGCTTTCCTCCAGCAAAGATAATTCACACCGTGGCCGAGTACGACGGCGCGACGTGTTGCTGTATCGCCTGCACACAGTTGGCCGACGACGAGTCCGACCGAGTGCACAGGCAGATATTGGCAGACTGGATCCGTTTTTTTCAAGCTAACCCGGTTGCTTTTCGCGCGGTACATCTTGCTTCTTATGTTCCGCAGAAGCTGTTTGATGCGGTGTGCTGTCAGAAAAATCTGATCGAACTGCGCTGTAAATGGGGGAAATATACCGATCTGTCAGCACTGACGAACCTGCATGATCTGCAATATCTGTATCTCGGTTCCTGCCCGGGCGTGAAGGATATTACGCCTATCACCCGGCTCGAGCAGTTGGTCGTGCTGTATGTCGAGAATTTCAAACAAATTGAAGATTATTCTCCGCTGACTGCGCTGACGCATTTGGAGCAGCTGGTCATCAGCGGTTCGCTTTACAGCAGTACGCCCCTGCGGGATTTGGATTTTATCCGTGATATGCCAAGCCTTGCATCGTTTGGGCGGTTGTGCACGACGCTCAGAAAGAAATACACCAAGGAAGAAAAAGAACAATTGCACGCGCTTTCTCCTGATGTGCTGGGTATACATGACCAAGCATGGTGGTATTGATCGACTGTCCCATCTGTCAGAAAATCGTAAGACAACCGCCCGCAAGGCTGTCACAAATTTGTGCTACAATGGCTCCGATCAACCAAAAGGAGCTTACGCCATGTCCAAATTTTGCCGCCGCGCGCTTGCCGCGCTGCTTACTCTCGCCCTGCTGGCCGGCGTTCCCGCCGGTGTCTTCGCTCTCCGCCCTGATTGGGGCTATCGCGTCGCTTCGCGTGTCCGCGCCTTCGGTGCGGATCATCCCCTCGAGCCGTACACGCCGGCTGAAACGGTGCAGTTCACACCAAGCGCGCTGACCGACACCCTTCTGCTGGTCAACGCCGGCCACCCACTCCCCGCCGACTTCGCGCCGACCCTCACCGAATACGCCGATACCGGTCTCGAAATGCACCCCGCGCTGGCCGATGCCTATGCGGCGCTGGCCGCCGCAGTCCTCGCCGAGACGGGCGAGACACTGCTCATTCGCGACGCCTACCGTTCGCGGGCTGAGCAGGAGGCGGTCTACGCCGCCGACCCGGCTGTCGCCGCGCTGCCCGGCACGGGCGAGCATGAGGCCGCGCTTGCCCTCGACCTCTGCGTCAGCGGCTACGGCGGGATGGCCTTCCTCAAAACTGCCGCCGGGCGCTGGGTGAGCGACAATGCGCGGCAGTTTGGGCTCATCATCCGCTATCCCGATGGGGCCGAGGACGAGACGGGCATCCCCTACGAGCCCTGGCACGTCCGCTATGTCGGCGCGCCGCACGCCGAGATCATCACCGCCGGCGGGCTGACGCTGGAGGGCTACATCGAGGCGCTGACGCCGGGCGAATTCTGGCGCTTCGGCGACTGGTGCATCTCCCGCCAGCCGCTGGGGACAAGCTATGCCGTCCCCGCCGGCGCGGCTGACGTCACGGCCGCGCCCGACAACACCGGCCACACCATCCTCACCTGCCGCCTCAAGACAGGCTCCCTCTCCGAGGGAGCTGTCGGCGCAGCCGACTGAGGAAGTCCGCCGAAGGCGGGGGCAAACTCCCTTCGTGACGCCTTACGGCGTGCCACCTTCCTCGGAAAGGGAGGCTTATGGCACATTTTACGCTCAGAAAGAAGGTTTTCCATGGATCTTACCTCCCTCGCCGCGTGGCTGGACACAGCCTTCGCCGGCTTCGACTACGCTATCCTCGCTGCCATGCACGGCACGGCCGATGCGCTCGGCTGGCTGCTCACGCCGCTGGCGCGGCTCATCACGCTCGTCGGCGAGAAGGGCATCGTCTTCTTCGCCGCCGCGCTGGTGCTTGCCTGCTTCCCCCGCACCCGGTGTACAGCGGTCTGCCTCTTCGGCGCTGTCTGCTGCGGGGCGCTCATTACGAATATCCTCCTCAAGGACGCCGTGGCCCGTCTGCGGCCGCTTGAGGTCGAGGCCTTCGCCGCCTGGTGGCAGGCGATCGGCGCACCGGCCGAGTCGGGATTTTCCTTTCCGTCCGGCCACGTCACCGCCGCCTCGGCGGGGATGTGCGCGCTTTGTTTCATGCGCGGCCGGCGCTGGATCGCGCCGGCGGTCGGCGTCATCGCCGCGATGGCGCTCTCGCGCTGCTACCTCATGGCGCACTACCCCAGCGACGTGCTGGCCGCCGCGCTGATCGGGATCGTCTCAGCCGCCGCCGCGTGGGCGATCACGAATGGAATCTACGCCGTGCTGATCCGCACGGCGGGGACGCGCTTTTCGCGGTTTGTGCTGACGTTTGATGTGCGCAGTTTGCGCCGTGGGCAATAGTGGGTATGGCTTCAGCGGGGCTTTTCGTGCGCCCGCCCTCTTTCTGCCTGTTGGCAGAAATTCACCCACCGCACCTCCTTGGCTGGGGTGCTTTCACCCAAAGTTCATCGAACCTTCACGCGCGGCTTTAGGTTGAATTAAGGTTTATGCCGTATACTATATGCGAAAGGAGGGAGTGCTGTGGCGATCCAGACGGTATTCCGTCGATACGAACTGAAATATCTGCTCGACCCGGCGCAGAAGGCGGCGGTGCTGGCCGCGCTTGACGGCCGGATGGCGCTTGACGGCTACGGCCGGACGACGATTCGCAACCTCTATTTCGACACCGACAGTTACCGGCTGATCCGGCAGTCGATCGAGAAGCCGGTCTACAAGGAGAAGCTGCGGGTGCGCAGCTACCGGCAGGTTGGCCCCGGCGAGCCGGTGTTTGTCGAGCTGAAGAAAAAGTACAAAAAGGTGGTCTACAAGCGCCGGCTGGTGATGCCCGAGGCCGACGCGGTCGACTGGCTGTGCGCCGGGAACACGCCGGCGATACATAGCCAGATCGAGGAGGAGATCGAGTATTTCCGCCGCTTCTACGCGCCGCTGCGGCCCGTGGTCTTCCTCTCCTACGAGCGCGAGGCCTTCGCGCCGCTGCCCGAGGCCGAGGTGCCGGACGGCTTTCGGGTGACCTTTGACGAAAACATCCTCGCCCGGCCCGACCGCCTGTCGCTGGAGGCTGAGGTGGGGGGCGAGCCGCTGCTTGAGGCGGGGAAGACGCTGATGGAGATCAAGACCGGCGGGGGCATCCCGCTGTGGATGGTCGACGTGCTGACGCGGGAGGGGATATACAAGACCTCTTTCTCGAAGTACGGCGCATACTACGAGAACAAAATTCTGCATCAAAGTGAGACTGGGAGGGTAAAACTATGTTAGACAAGATATTTCGCGGGCTGTTCGACAGCGAGATGGCGGTGGTCATCTCGGTGGTCGATTTTCTGCTGTGCGTGGGCAGTGCGCTGCTGATCGGGCTGATTCTGGCCTTCATGTGCAGTTATCGGACGCGGATGTCGCGCAGCTTTATGGTGACGCTGGCGCTGCTGCCGGCGGTGGTCTGCGTGGTGATCATGATGGTCAACGGCAACGTGGGCACCGGCGTGGCGGTGGCGGGTGCGTTCAGTCTGGTGCGCTTTCGCTCGGCACCGGGGTCTGCGCGCGAGATCGCGGCGATCTTTCTGGCGATGGGCGCGGGGCTGATCGCGGGCATGGGCTACATCGGCTACGCTTTCCTCTTCGCAGTGCTGGTGGGCGGTGTGTCGATGCTCTACGCGCGGCTCGATCTGGGCGCGCACCGCGGCGCGGTGAAGCACAAAACGATGCGCGTGACCATCCCCGAGAACCTCGACTACACCGGCATCTTCGACGATCTCTTCGCCGAGTACACGACCGCACACGAACTGGTCGCCGTCAAGACGACCAACATGGGCAGTCTCTTCCGGCTGACCTACGACCTGACCCTGCGCGACCCGTCGCGCGAGAAGGAGTTCATCGACAAGCTCCGCTGCCGCAACGGCAACCTCGAGATCTCGATCAGTCAGCAGGAGGCGAGCGGGGAGCTGTAAGGGGGTTTTGCCCCCTGACCCCCACCAGAGGGACTTTTTGAGAAAAGTCCCTCTGGACTCTTCAAAAACTTTCAGGCAACTTATTTTGGAGGTTAGAGCGTGAAATTCAGGGCTTTAGCGATTTTATTGGCTGGTTTGATGCTGGCCGGGTGTGCGCGGGGCGGTGGGCCGAACGTGGACATCGGCGACGGGACGGTCACGGCCGGAGAGGCGGTGACGGTTGCGCCGGTTGACATGAGCGAGCATTTCTCCGACCGCGATCGGTCGGGGGAATATGATGCGGCGAGTGCGATCAGAATCGAGCTGAGCGGGAGCACAGCGGTATGTGCCTCAAAGGCGGTGCAGATCGGCACCGGCGGGATCACGATCACCGACGAGGGTGTGTATCTGCTGACCGGCGACTATGCGGGGATGGTGATCGTCGATGCCGAGAAGACCGACAAGGTACAGCTGGTGCTGGACGGCGCGTCGATCACGAGTGCGGCGTCGGCGGCGCTGTATGTGAAGCAGGCCGACAAGGTGTTCGTGACGCTGGCTGAGGGCAGTGAGAATCTGCTGGCCAACGGCGGCAGCTTTGTGGCCATTGATGAGAACAGCATCGACGGTGCGGTGTTTGCCAAGGATGATCTGACCCTCAACGGCAAGGGCACGCTGACGGTGAATTCGCCGGCCGGGCACGGTGTGGTGGCGAAGGATGAGCTGGTCATCGCGGGCGGCAGCTATGTGGTGACGGCGGCCAGCCACGGTTTTTCGGCCAACGACAGCATCTGCGTGGCCGACGCGGCGCTGACCGTGACGGCGGGCAAGGATGGTCTGAAGGCCGAGCATGACGAGGATGCGGCGCTGGGTTATATCGTGATCGAGAGCGGAGCGGTGACAGTAGTGGCCGACGGCGACGGGCTGAGCGCGGGTGCGTATTTGCAGATCGCCGACGGTGCGTTCAATCTGACGACGGGCGGCGGGCACGGCACGGTCAGCCAGTCCGCAGGCGGTGACTGGAGCTGGGGCTTCGGCGGCCGTGGCGGCATGGGCGGCGGCAGCTCTGCGAGCACGAGCACGACGAGCGACACCAGCGCCAAGGGCATCAAGGCGGCGGGCGATCTGCTGATCAGCGGGGGCAGCTTCGTCATTGACGCGGCCGACGACGCGCTGCATAGCAACGCGAATCTGACGGTGGCCGGCGGCACGCTGAGCCTTGCTTCGGGCGACGACGGCATTCATGCCGACGCGGCGACTGTTGTGTCGGGCGGTAAGATCGACATTACCTCGAGCTACGAGGGCATTGAGGGGCAGTCGATCACGATCTCGGGCGGCGAGACGAGTCTGGTTGCGTCGGACGATGGTCTCAATGCGGCCGGCGGCGCCGATTCGAGCGGCTTTGGCGGCTTCTTCGGCGGCGGAGGCGGCCGGGGCGGCAAGAGCGGTGAGCCCGGCGCGGTGCCCGGAGACGGATTTGCCCAGGGGGGCGATGGTGACATGTTCATCGCCATCTCGGGCGGCAAGCTGGTGATCGACGCGGGCGGCGATGGTGTGGACTCGAACGGTTCGCTGACCGTCAGCGGCGGCGCGACCTACGTCGCAGGCCCGACCAACAGCGGCAACGGGCCGCTGGACTACACCACCGGTGCGTCGATCAGCGGCGGTATCTTCATCGCAGTCGGTGCGGCGGGCATGGCGCAGAATTTCTCCTCGGCCGAGAATCAGGGCGCCATCATGGTCAACACCGGGAACGGCAGTGCCGGCAGTGAGATCGTGCTCACCGACGCCTCGGGGGCAGAGCTCTTCCGCTGGACCTCGCCGAAAGCCTACACGTCGGTTGTTCTCAGCTGTCCCGGCCTGACCCAGGGCGGCAGCTACACGCTGAAAACCGGCGAAACCACCACCGAGATCACGCTGGATCAGCTCATTTCGGGCAGCAGCGGCGGCTTCGGCGGCATGCCCGGCGAAATGCCCGGCGGTTTTGGCGGCGGCGGAGGCCGCGGCGGCCGAAAATAACGGTTGACACAAAAATACCCCTCGCACGCATGTGCGAGGGGTATGCTTTTGTTTTACCCAATCGTCTTAACCGTCAGCCCATTTGCCTTCGCATAGTCATGCGCCGGCGAGCCGCTCGGCACATACAGCGTCAGCGCCGAGCAGTAGCGGAAGGCCCGCGCGCCGATCTGCGTCAGGCCGGCGGGGAGGCAGGCTGCCTCAAGCGCGTAGCAGCGCTCGAAGGCGGCCTCGCCGATGCTGGTGACGCTGGCCGGGATATCGACACTGCGCAGGACGCCGCAGGAGGCGAAGGCGCGGGCGCCGATCGAG
>JAFTOI010000039.1 GCA_017463865.1 Clostridia bacterium
CAGGCTTGGCTGGCGCGGCAGACTGGGCCGAGCCGCCGAACTTGGCCGGGACGCGCGTCGGACGGCGCACCGGCGGGCGGCTCTGCCCGGGATCAAATTGCGTGTTATTTTCCATTCGGTTAATTTCCTTTCTCGCGGTCGCGGAAGACCCACTCGCGCTGAATGCGGAAGCTGATGAAGAAGAGGAGAGTGTCGACGATGGCCTTGATGACGGTCACCCAGAAGGCACCGTTGTCCGATGTGTAAAAATGCAGAACACGGTAAGCCAGCCAGTCGACAAAGAAGGCCGACACAAACAGCTGCGGAATGGCGAGAGCGTAGTAGCGAACGAGCGTTTTTCCCACATTTCCGCTGCTGCGGAAGACGATATTGCGGTTGATGGTAAAATTCGTCAGCGACGAGAGCAGCCGCGCGACGGCGGTATAGAGATAAACCATCAGATTGGTGCTGGCAACGCCGAAAATGAGCGCCAGCAAATAGAAAACGCCGATGTCAACGATCGAGCCCGCACCCGAGCTGAGAATAAACTTGAGGATCAGCTTGTAAATCCGCCACGAATCCACAATCGGGCGGAAATGCGAAGTCTGGTTCTCCTCGATGTACACCGTGCGGATGGGCACCTCAGTCCACTTGATGTGGGCACGCTTGAGCTCGAGCAGCATGTTGGTCTCATACTCGAACCGGTCACCCTCCACCTCCATCAGGCGGGGCAGATGGACGGCGGGAATAGCGCGCAGACCGGTCTGCGTGTCGGAGATATTGAGGCCGCAGAAGGCGCGGAATACGAAGGAAGTGATGCGGTTGCCCTTCCGCGAGCGGGCAGGCACATCGGGGCCTGAGAAGTCGCGCACACCGAGAATGAGGTTCTTCGGGATGGCGCACAACACCTCCGCGCAGGCCAGCACATCGGCGGGATGGTGCTGGTTGTCGCCGTCAACAGTGACAACGCCGGCGCGCCCCTCACGGGTGGCGAGGAAATGGGCAAAAGCGGTCTTCAGCGCCGCCCCCTTGCCGCGATTGACGGGATGGGTAAGGATCTCAATATTGGGAAATTCGTCGGGCGACGGGAAGTTCGGCAGATGCGCCGCATCGCTGCCGTCGTTGACGATAATGATATCATCGAAGCCCGCGGCGCACAGCCCTTCGACGACGAGGCGCAGCTTCTCGTCGGGGTTGAGCGAGGGGAGGACAACGGTCACTTTCTGCGCTGCTGACATGGGAACACTCCTTTCTTTGCCAGAGCTGATCGGTTGGCAGAATAACCTATCTTATATTATAAACCATCCACGCCGCGAAAGCAAGGCTTTTTTGCAAAAGAAGCGCGGATTTTGGTGGAATCGTGACCGAATTTTGACCATGCCCGCAGCCAAATGGCAGAGTCGACGCAAATTCGCTTTTTTCTCTTGCCAAGCGGGGAATTTTATGGTAGAATGAAAACGATGATTTTCAATAACCATAACACGGAGGCGGCGATATGTTCAAAAAACACAAAAACGTCTGTGACCAAATTCAAGCCCTGGTCAAACGCGAAGATTGTCGGGCAAGTGATCTGTTAGAGATCGTGAACAGCGCGGAATTCAAAGCTTTCACCGACGACTTGTTCAATGCCTCATCAGATGCCCTCAGCGCTCCCGAACCCAGCCAGGATTACTTCATTTCGGAGATCATCCAATATACCATCGGTACGATCAAACTATATGCGGATGCCATTCCGCACAACTCGATCCAAGCCATCCGCCTTCACTTCGATCCGCAGGCGAGCGGCCAAGAGATCCAGCCGCAGATCGAGCTCCAATTCGACACCGGAACGTATCACATTGACATCGGCGAGCTTTGGCGCAGCGAGATCGAGCTAGAGCCAACGCAGAGAAAAGACATGGAGATCATGGCCGAATCAAGCTGGTTCGAATATTGTGACAGCGGCTTTTCCACTGACCGTTCCGCGCTGGTCGATGAGATGCAGAAAGCGGTAGGCAAACAATTTCCCACAGCCGAAGTCAACTGCTTCGTCAAACAAAATTAAATCTGCCGGCCCCGCCGGGAAAGAGGCACGCATGAACATGAAGAAATCGCTCCTGACCCTGCTCTGCTGCAGCTGTGTGCTGGCTGCCATGGCCGGCTGCCAATCCGACGCCGGCACGCCTGCCGCCGATACGACCGCCGCCCCTGTCACGACCGCCGCGCCCGTCGTCGCCGCTGAGCCCCTCTGCATCTTCAGCGGCACAGCCAGCGACTACAAGATCGTGCGTGCCGAGATGGCCAGCGACACCGTCACCGCAGTCGCCACCAGCGCATGGCGCAGCTTCGAGGAAACCTTCAAAACCCGCATCAACATCGCCACCGACTGGATCAAAAAAGAGGCCGACATCCCCGCCATGGCCGCCGAGATCCTCGTCGGCCCCACCAACCGTGCTGAGACCGCCGCCATCACCGCCGAGCTGGACGAGGGCACCTACCGCGTCAAGGCCGTGGAGGATCGCATCGTCATCTGCGCCGCCAGCGAATGGATGCTCGAGAACGCCATGCAGGCCTTCCTCGACGCCATCGAGGTCGACGCTGCAGGCCGCGGCACGGTGCCGGCCGACCTCGACATTGTCGGCGACCTGTCCGACTTCGTCCGTCCGGGCTGGACGCTGGACGGTCTGCCCGCCTACGACGGCGGCCGCCTGGCCGACGAAGCCTTCCTCGAAACGCTCAACTTCAAGGCCGCCAACGCCTCGTCCAAGATGATGTGCATCGCCAACACCAAGCGCGACGAGTTCGATGCCTACCTCAAAAAGGCCGAGGGCAAGGGCTTCACCGTCAGCGCCGTCTCCGACGGCGACGGCATCACAGCCGTTCGCTTCACCAACGGCGAGCTGTCAGCCTACGCCTATTTCACCGAGGCATCCAATGAGACCCGCATCATCCTCGAGAAGGGGGACGACGCCCCCCTGTCGGCCTTCAACTACACCTACGAAAAGAAGGCCGGCGACACGACCACCATGTTCCAGTTCGGCCTGATGATGGACAAAGACGGCATCGACTTCAAATACAACGGCAACACCCGCCTCAACTGCGGCCACATGTACTTCATGAAGCTGGCCGACAACAGCATCGTCGTCATCGACGGCGGCGGCATCCAGCAGATGAGCGACTCCACCGCTGTCGAGCTGCTCCGCCTCTTCCGCGAGGTCACCGGCATCCCCGAGGGGCAGAAGATGACCATCTCCTGCTGGTTCATCTCCCACCGCCACCCCGACCATTACAACGGCTTCACCCGCTTCCTCACCAAATACCACGACCAGCTCGAGATCGAGCGCGTGCTCTACAACATCCAGGAGACCAACGGCGACATCGACCGCATCCGCGGCCTGCTCAACAGCTACTACAAGGACATCCTCTACCACAAACCCCACACCGGCGAGACCATTCAGCTGGCCGACGTCGCCTTTGACGTCATCTACACCCTCGAGGATCAGGTCAGCGCCCGCACCGGAGCGATCGCCTCCACCGACTTCAACGACACCAGCACCGTCCTGCGCATCAACTTCGACGGGGCAAAGCTGCTCCTGCTGGGCGACGCCTCGGGCGGCGCCGAGAAGATCCTCGTCAAAAACTACAAGTCCGACGTGCTCAAATCGGATATTCTCCAGGTCGCGCACCACGGCTGGAACAACCTCAGCTCGCTCTACACCGCGGTCAAGCCCACCATTTCGCTCTACCCGCAGTCGTCGGGCGGCGCTGAGCGGGGACTCAGCGGCAGCGCCGCGAACGTCCTCTCCCGCGTCAAAAACGTCTCAGAAGAGCTCTACTTCGCCGGCGATGAAACGGTCGGCGTCACCGTCGTCGACGGCAAGCCCACCGTCACCTACCGCCACGCCGTCGTCGGCGAGGAGTACAGCGGCTGGAGCTGGTAAGCGCACATTCCACCATCTCAACTATATTTTTCAAGGAGGCCCTCACCATGTCCGCACCCCTCAAGATCCTCGCCGTCGGCAACAGCTTCTCGGTCGACTGCACCCACTACCTCGCCCAGGTCGCCAACGACCTCGGCTCGCCGGTCGTCATCGGCAACCTCTACATCGGCGGCTGCTCGGTTCAGCGCCACTATGACAGCGCCCTCGCTGACCTCCATGAGTACATCTACTACAAGACCACCGACGGTAATTGGGCCGAGACCCCCGAAGCTTCCATCAACACCGGCCTCGACGACGAGGACTGGGACGTCGTCGTCATGCACCAGTGCTCCCCCTACTCGGGCGCACCCGAGACCTTTACCTGCCTGCCGCTGCTCGTCAACTATGTCCGCGCCCACGCGCCCCACGCCCGCCTGATCTGGAACATGACCTGGGCCTACCAGCACGACAGCACCCACAAGCACTTCCCCCGCTACGGCCGCGATCAGGCCGCCATGTACGCCGCTATCGTCGGCTGCCTCGGCCGCTGCGTCGACCCGCTGGACATCTATGAGACCATCATCCCCACCGGCACCGCCGTCCAGAATGCCCGCACCGGCTTTCTCGGCGACACCCTGACCCGCGACGGCTTCCACCTCAGCTACAATATCGGCCGCCTGCTGGGCGCCATGTGCTGGTATCAGGGCATCACCGGCAACTCGGTCGACACCCTCACCTTCAACCCCGATCCCGAGATCGTCACCCCCGAGGTCATGGCCCTGCTCAAGGAGTCGGCGAAGAACGCCTTCGCCTGCCCCCGCGCCGTCACCCCCTCGAAGCTGTGAGGCCGCGCCATGCCCAACCTCGAGATCGAGCGCAAGTGGCTCATCGCCCGGCCTGACCCAGCCATCCTCGCCGCCCAGCCGGGCGCCGCGGCGTCGGAGATCGTGCAGACCTACCTCACCGCCCCCGACGGCGTCTCCCGCCGCGTCCGCGCCCGGACGGCGGGCGGGATCACCACCTACACCCGCACCACCAAGCACCGCATCGACGCCATGACCGCCGATGAGGATGAGGCCGTCATCCCCGCTGACGAATACACCGCCCTGCTGCGCGACGCCGACCCGGCCTGCCGCCCCATTGCCAAGACCCGCTGGTGTATCCCCCACGCCGGGCAGACGCTCGAAATCGACCTCTACCCCTTCTGGGACAAGCAGGCCGTCCTTGAGATCGAGCTGCCCGCACCGGACGCCCCCGTCGAGCCGCCCGGCTGGCTCACCGTACTCTGCGAAGTCACGGGCGACCGCGCCTACAGCAACCACAGCCTCGCCCGCAGGATCCCGGACGAAATAGCATAATGTTTGTCGATATCGTAAAAAATATCCGTTTTTTTATCAAAAAAACTATTGCAATCAGCGTCTATCTGTGTTAAAATGTTCATATAAAATGTACACGGTCTTCATCGTGTCAGGATAGAAAGGATATAAACTTATGGCAAGCAAGTTTGAAATTCGCGTCACCAAGAGCGGCGGCTATCGCTTCGCACTGAAGGCCGCAAACGGCCAGGTCATCTCCACCAGCCAGGTCTACAAGACCATCGTCACCTGCAAGAAGGGCATCGCCAGCGTAAAGGTCAACGCTCTGGCTCATGTCGAGGATCAGACGGTCGAAGAGGCCGAGCTCGTCACTCTCAAGAACCCGAAGTACGAGGTCTACCGCGACAAGGCCGGCGAGTTCCGCTTCCGCCTGCGCGCCAAGAACGGCCAGATCATCCTCTCGGGCGAGGGCTACGGCACTAAGGCCAGCTGCCAGAACGGCATCGCCTCGATCGGCAAGAACGCCCCCGACGCCGAGATCGTTCTCGTCGACGGCGAAGACGACTGAGTCATGCAAAGGGAGCCCCGCCGGGGCTCCCTTTTTCACTTCCCATCTCACCCAAGAAAGGATCCCCCATCATGAAATTCTCCGCATACGACCGCATCCTCTTCACCGGCGACTCGGTCACCGACGCCGGCCGCGCCCGCCCGGTCGGTGAGGGCCTGCACACCGGCGTCGGCAGTGGCTATGTCCGCGTCGTTGAAAGCCTGCTCGCCGCCTTCTACCCCGAGCTGTATCTGCGCGTCTCGAACACCGGCACCAGCGGCAACACCTCCCGCGACCTCGCCGCCCGCTGGCAGACCGATGTCCTTGACCTCAAGCCCGACTGGCTCTACGTCTGCATCGGCGTCAACGACGTCTGGCGCCAGTTCGATTCGCCCGCCATCACCTCGTCCCACGTCTCGCTCGAAGAGTATGAGGCCAATCTCCGCACCATGCTCACCTCGGCCAAAGCAGCCACCAAGGGCGTCACTCTCATGACTCCCTACTATATGGAGCCCCTCACCGCCGACCCCATGCGCGCCCGCATGGACGAATACGGCGCCGTCTGCCGCCGCCTCGCCGCCGAGCTCGACCTGCCCCTCATCGACACCCAGGCCCTCTTCGACGCCTACTTTGCCCACCGCCACTCCTCCTTCGTCGCCTGGGACCGCGTCCATCCCAACCAGACTGGCTGTACCCTCCTCGCCCGCGCCATCCTCGATGAAGCGGGCTTTGACTGGGCGCATCGGGCGTAAGGTCGATTACCTCGACCTCGAAAAGCCCTGGTGGCCCCAGATTCGACGACCGTCTCTACTTCGTCTCGGGCGATATCTCGACCATGCTGCTGCACATGATGTACGGTATCTTCTTCAACAAGGATCTCTTCACCAGCTACGGCCTCACCTCGCCTTATGATCTGGTCGAGAAAAACGAGTGGACCTACGACAAGCTGATCGAGCTCGGCTCCAACGTCTATCAGGACCTCAACAACAACGGCGCCAAGGACAAGGAAGACTTCTTCGCCATCGCCTATTCGAACTACCACGCCGAGGCCTTCTACTCGGCCGCATGCACTCGCTCGACCTGCAATACATCACCGATATCTTCTGGAAGGCGGTCAACGAGAACGACCAGGCATGGTCGTCGAAGACGAAGATCTATCAGAAGATGCTGGATAAGCAGATGGCGAATATCGTCAAATCCATCACGCAGGTCGAGGCATAATGCCCGTCTGCGCCCCGGTTCCGGCCCGCAAAGCTGTGAACAAATTGTAAATACTGCGCCGCGACACACGTCGCGGCGCTTTTTTGATGCCAGTCAACGCCCTTTTGGGGCCGGACGTATGCATTTCTTTTACAATATATCTTGACAAACAATACTATGTGTGATATAATATTATCGCACAGAAAGGAAGGTGATCCCATGGACGCCCAAATGCGCCGCGCGCTGCTCGAGACCTGCGTGCTCGCCTCGCTTCGCGGCGGCGACTCCTACGGCTACCGCATCGTCCGCGACGTGTCGCAGTACATCGCCGTCACCGAGTCAACCCTCTACCCCATCCTCCGCCGTCTGGAAGCCGCCGGCTGCCTGACCGTCTACTCCGAGGAGCACAACAGCCGCCTCCGCCGCTACTACGCCATCACCAACACCGGCCGCGCAAAGATCGACGAATTCCTCGCCGAATGGGAGGAAGCCATGCGCGTCTACGCCTACATCCGCGGCACAGCCGCCACCACCGAAAGGAGCGAAACACCATGACCAAAGCCGGATTTCTCACCAAGCTCACCGACGCCCTCGCCGACCTCCCCACCGCCGAGCGCGAGGCTGCCCTTGCCTTTTTCACCGAACTGCTCGACGACCGCATTGAGGAGGGGATGACCGAAGCCGAGGCGGTCGAGTCGCTGGGCAGCTTCCGCGAGATCGTTGCCTCGCTGCACGAGGATGCGGCCACGACGCAGCCTTCTGCCCCCCACGCGCAAACACAGGCCGAACGCGGCGAGTCCAACCGCCCCGAGCCGCGCAGCTTCGTCACCCAAAACCGCCCCCGCACCATCGAACTGACCGACACCAACTGCGCCGTTGAGATCCTTCCCTCCCCCGACGCCAGCATACGCATCGACTACGACGTCACCCGTTGGGTAACCGTCGACATCTCCTGCGATGACACCCGCCTCATCTACACTGCAAAGGAGATCTTCCACGTCTTCCATTTCGACGTCATCAGCCGCAAGCCGACCAGGCTTTATCTGCCCGCCGACTATCTGCCCAACCTCGAGATCAGAACAGGCAATGCCAAGCTGAGCGCCGCCGATGTATCCTTCGACAGCGCGAATCTCAAGACCGGCAACGCAGCGATCAATCTGTGCCGGCTCACCACGAATAATCTCACCGCCAAGACCGGGAACGCCGCCGTCACCGCCGAGCATATCACGGCGAATCTGCTCAAGCTCACCACCAGCAACGGCGCGATCAATACCGCACACTGCACTGCCGATTCTCTGCTGCTCAAGACATCCAACAGCGCGATCAAAACCGAGCACTGCACAGCTAACACCATCAACGCCGTCACCGCCAACGGCAAGAACACCGCCGAGCACATCACCGCCGATGTCATCAGTCTGACCAGCAGCAACGGCGCGGTCAGCCTGGGGAACACGACCGCGAACGACATCACGCTCAAAACCAGCAACGCTCATGTCACGGCGATCCTCCCCGGCTCGATCGCCGACTACCGCATCGAGTCGAAGACCGTCAACGGCAAATCCAGCCTTCCGTCCCACAAGGCCAAGGGCGAGAAGTCGCTGAACGTCACCACCAGCAACGGGAAGATTGATGTGGTGTTTGCGGAGGATATGTAAGAACTTGGGGCGCTGCCCCCAAACCCCGCTGGGGAGCCTTTTGTAAAAGGCTCCCCAGGCCCCGCGAAACTTGCATAAAAAAGGAGATAGGTACCAACCTATCTCCTTTTTGGTTACACATAACGGTTAATTCGCCATGTGTGCGGGCGCATATTTCCCTTAGAATCTTTACCTTTGCGTGGGCAATTCCCGGGTGCCGGACGACCAGTATTTTTTATCCGAGTAACCCTGGCACCGCAATAGACACAAATATATTGGATTGCTGTATATTGTGTTGCCATATCACTTAATCCAATCTCAGTTGTCGTAGTAGCCTCGCTCTTTAAGGAGTTGGGCAGCAGCAAGTTTCTCCTCTATAGAAGAAGCATTGGAAGTTGCTGTTCGTTTCAGCCACTCATCATCATAACGATCAAAGCGCTGTTTGTATACTTCAATCTTTGCAGCTCTCTTCGCGCCTGATTCTTTAAGTGCATTTAACACATCTCCAAAAATCCCCATTCCTCACCTCACTTAACATATGATGTATACACCTTATTCGATGTAATATCATAACGAATTCTCTTCTTACAGCTCGGGCAAACTACAGTTCCCGCCCCAGCATTACTTGTTGTTTGTCTGATCAATCTTCCGCATGGGCACACGATATCTTTTTTAGCAGTCATAAGTTAAACCTCCTCAGATTTTTATATTCCAAGTATAACACATAATCCGCAAAATGTCAACTCTTTTGAGTTAATCTTTTTTACTCAAATGAGGTAAAATATTAAAAACAGGCAAGGGGAATTATTGTGAACATTGGAACAGCAGTCAAGGAGCGGATAATCGAGCTGTGCCGCGAGCGAAAAATCACAGTCAACAAGCTTGCTACGATCAGCGGTGTCACGCAGTCCACCCTTAACAACATTGTCAGCGGCCGCAACAACAGCACTACCATTTCCACCATTAAAAAGCTCTGTGATGGGCTTGATATTTCCATTGAGGAATTCTTTCAATCGCCACTTTTTTGCAATTTAGAACAGGAAGTAAAATAAAAAGGAGATCGGTTGTCACCGATCTCCTTTTTATGCCTCACAGCGGCAATTAGCCAAGCTTAGCCTGGTTGATCTTGATGCCGGGGCCCATGGTGGACGCGAGGACGCAGGACTTGATGTACTGGCCCTTTGCGGCTGCCGGACGAGCCTTGAGGATCGCGCCCATCAGGGTGTCAAAGTTCTCCTGGAGCTTCTCAGCGCCGAAGGAAGCCTTGCCGATGGGGCAGTGGATGATGTTGGTCTTGTCGAGGCGGTACTCGATCTTACCGGCCTTAGCCTCGTTGACAGCGCGTGCAACGTCGGGGGTGACGGTGCCGGCCTTCGGGTTCGGCATGAGACCCTTCGGGCCGAGGACCTTACCGAGACGACCGATAACGCCCATCATGTCGGGGCTTGCGATGACAACGTCGAACTCGAACCAGTTCTCCTGCTGGATCTTGGCAACCAGATCCTCAGCGCCGACGTAGTCAGCACCTGCGGCCTTGGCAGCCTCAGCCTTGTCGCCCTTCGCGAAAACGAGGGTGCGGACGGTCTTACCGGTACCGTTGGGGAGAACAACAGCGCCGCGGACCTGCTGGTCAGCGTGGCGGGAGTCAACGCCCAGACGGACGTGAAGCTCGATGGTCTCATCGAACTTTGCCTTCGAGGTCTGGCAAACCAGAGCCAGTGCCTCGTTCGGATCGTAAAGCTTGTTCTTTTCAAGCAGCTTAATGCTGTCGGAATACTTCTTACCCATTTTAGCCATTTCCTTCTACCTCCTTAGTCCTCGACCACAACACCCATGGAACGGGCGGTGCCGGCGATCATGCTCATTGCAGCCTCGACAGAAGCGGCATTGAGGTCGGGCATCTTGGTCTCTGCGATCTTCTTGACCTGCTCACGGGTGAGGGTCGCAACCTTGGTCTTATTCGGGGTAGCCGAACCGGACTCGATGTTGGCAGCCTTCTTGATCAGAACGGGAGCGGGGGGAGTCTTGGTGATAAAGGTGAAGGAACGGTCTGCGTAAACGGTGATGACAACGGGGATGATGAGGCCGATGTCATTCTTGGTGCGCTCGTTGAACTCCTTAGTGAAGTTCGGGATGGCAACGCCATACTGACCGAGTGCGGGACCTACAGGCGGCTGCGGAGTAGCCTTGCCGGCGGGCAGCTGCAATTTGATATAACCAATAATCTTCTTAGCCATAATGAAAAATTACACCTCCAAATGTGGTTCACAATACGGGAGAATACAAAATTTTCTCCCTCCCACGGTGGGCATCAGACCTCGTCGTCGGCCTTGATGTCCTTGGTCTCCAGGCGGACCGGCATGTCGCGGCGGGCGGTCTTGACCAGCACCGTGACCTCCTTGCGGTCGTCGGAGAATTCCTGAATGGTACCGCGGTAACCTTCGAAAAGGCCCGCGCAGATCTTAACTTTGCTTCCAACGTCGAATGCGGCGTTGACGGTGCGCGTCTCGACATTGAGCGCCTCGACCTCTTCGTCGGTCAGGGGCGTCGGACGCGATCCGGGGCCGACAAAACCCGTGACGCCGCGGATATTGCGCACGACGTGCCAGCTCTCGTCGGTCATGGTCATTTTGATGAGCACATAGCTGGGGAAGACCTTCTCCTCAGTTTCGCGCTCAACCTCGCCATCGGTCTCGACCACCATCTCGGTGGGGATGCGGACGTCATAGATCAGGTGACCGAGGTTTCGGTTCTCCACGATCTTTTCGAGGTTCGTCTTGACCTTGTTCTCGTAGCCCGAATAGGTGTGCGCCACATACCAGCGCGGGCCGAGATTCATTTGATTGATATCGCTCATGATTTCCTAAACCAGCCCCGGCTTAAAACAAGCCGCCGAGCGCCGTGATGGCCTTCGAGAAGCCAAAGTCGAGCAGACCGACAGCGGCACCGGTTGCGATCACGATGACAACGACCACGACGGTGTTGTTCTTGACCTGCTTCCAGGGGCACCAGACGATCTTCTTGAGCTCGCTCTTGTAGTCGCGCCAGAACTTCTTGACACGCTCAGAGAACTTTACCTTCTCCTTCTTGGGCTTTTCAGCCTTCTTTGCAGCGTCGTTCTTCTCGGGGGTAGCTTCGGTTTTCTTTTCTAAATCTGCCATGTTCCCCTCCTGCGTTTACTTAGATTCCTTGTGAAGCGTGTGCTTGCGGCAGAACTTGCAGTACTTGTTCATCTCAAGTCTGTCGGGATCGTTTTTCTTGTTTTTCTTCGTGTCGTAGTTGCGCTGCTTGCACTCGGTGCAGACGAGCGTGATCTTGACGCGTGCTTCATTCTTCGCCATTGATTTCGGCACCTCCGATTCTTCAAATTTCCCGCTTGCGCGGGTTTTAGTGTGTACCTCCCTCAGAAGCGGGCTGTGCGGGCGCATTTTCGCACGAAAAAAAGCCCTCTTGCAGAGGTAATGTTATTATAGCACAGGGGACATGCTTTGTCAAGCGTTTTCCGAAAATTATTTTTGTCGGCATGCGCAAAAATGCCCGCCGTCCGGCGGGACGGCGGGCAGGCCGATCACGGCTGTGATCGGATGATGGCACGGATCGCATCGACAAACTTCGTCTCGTCCATGCCGTGGGCGACGATGCGCAGGTAAACGTCTTTCTCCCACAGCTCCGCCCAATAGACCAAGGCAGCGCGGTCATCGACGGCGAGCATCACCGATACACCGTCGATCCGGGAGCGCTTCTCCGTCTTAGGGAGCGAATCTTCCCCCGGTTCATCCTTGGTCAGCGTGATTGTCAGCGTCTGCTCACCGTCGTCAGCGTGATAACGCAGGATGTTGGTGTCGTAGATGACGCTTTCTGCGTCACGATAAAGGTAATACTGCGCCTGTCCCATTCGATGCAGGCCGGCAAGCGTGTCCGGGAACTGCGCCAAGCCGTAATAGGCAAACAGCTCCTCCTCGGTCATGGTCAGGACAGTCGTATGTTCATCTATCGGGACGAGCAGCTTGGACGCGATCGGCGCGCCGGCTGTGTTGAAATATACGATATCCCGGCGCAGGGCAAAGATCGCCGCAGTGCAGATCAGGCACAGGCAGGCGGCGGCACTGAGCACACGGACAAGCGCGATCCTGTGCCTGTTCTGTCCGCGCGCTTCGGCGGCCTCTTGAATGAGGTCATCGTCAAGCTTGCCAAGCTCCAGATAAAGTGATTCACGATTCATATCCGATATCCCTCCATTTCCAGATAAAGTCTGAGCTGCTTTCTCACCCTGAACAGGATCGACTTGACCTTGCTCTCGCTGAGTCCGAACCGCCCGGCAATGTCTGCAATACTGTCGGAAAACCAATAGCGCCGGACAAACACCACCCGCTTCTCCTTATCCAGCGTCCGCAGGAAGGCCGAGATGGCGGCCGCCACCTCGCCGTCCTCGTATTGGCTCTCGATCGTCTCGGTGAGGCTCAGGCATTCCTCCAGCTCGCTCAGCTGAAGGCTGAAATCGGCACTGCGCTTCTGCGCGGTCAGGTAATCGCGGCGGTTGAGCGCCAGGCAGCGGGTGATACGCCCCAGATAGGGCAGCAGCCGCTGCGGGCGGTCGGGCGGAATCTGATTCCACGCGGTGTAGTAGGTATCGTTGACGCATTCCTCCGCATCCTCATGGATGTGCAGGATATTTGCGGCGATCTTCAGCAAATACCGCCCATACCGCTCGGCCGTATGCTGGATCGCGCACTCCGACCGCGCCCAGAACTGCGCAACGATCTGTTCGTCTGTCATCTTCCCCCTCCTTTGTACAAGTGGTGCAGGGGGATCCCCCTGCACCACGCCGCTCACTCAGGATACCACAATATGGATGCGCTTCGCGGTCACTTCCGCAGCGGCGGGATCATCGTCAGTGTTGCCCTGGATATAAGCCCCCACGGCCAGTGCCGGGTTCTCTGCCGTGCCGTTCACATCGGTATAGACCGTATTTGCGTCGACGAGCACGACCTTTCCGTTGTCCAGCGTGATGCGATCGCCATCGACAGCCGAGATGGTCCCCTCGAAGTCGATCACGATCTTTCCGCCGGTGCGCTGCGGGGCACGATTGGCGTAAATCTTCGCCGCGTTCACTTTGTCAAGCGACGGATCGTCACTCGTGTAGCCCTGGATAAAGTTGCCGACATTGATCTGGTCGCTCACCTGATTGTTGGTGTCGGGGTCGCCCGCGAAAACGGTGTCCTCGGAAATGATGACCACCTTGCCGCCCTCCAGCGTGATCTCGCCGCCGTTGACGGCGGTCACCGTTCCCTCGATGTTGACCACGACTTTGCCGGTCGGTTTGACGTCCGGCTCTGTCGGTGCGGAATTCCCGCATCCGATCAGCATGGCGAGTGACATCATGGCGGCCAGACACATGGTTACGACTTTTTTCATTTTGTTTCCCTCCAAAATGTGATTTGATTCGGCTCTGCTCTGAGCCGTTCACCCATAAAGTAAGAAACAAAACGGATCGGTTGCACCACGGAGAAAATTTTTTTCAGATGCGCACCCGCTCGACCTTCTTCACCTTCATCGCGCCGTCCAGCTCGAAGAGTGCGCCCTGCAATTGCAGCTTGCCCTGCGCGGGGGTAAATTTCTGGGGCATGTGGGTGCGGAACTTGCGGATGACGGCCTCGGCGTCGGTACCGAGGATGCCGTCGGTGGGGCCGCACATGCCGAGATCGGTGATGTAGCCGGTGCCGCGGGGGAGGATGCACTCGTCGGCCGTCTGGACGTGGGTGTGGGTGCCGAAGATGATGTTGATCCGCCCGTCGAAGACGCGCGCGAGGGCCAGCTTCTCGGCCGTCGCCTCGGCGTGAATATCGAGCAGGGCGAGGTCATAGCTGCCGCTCTCGCGGGCGAGGATCTTCTCGACCGTGTCGAAGGGGTCGGCCAGCTGGTCGGTGAAGACGGTGCCCATGACATTGATGCAGAGCATCCGCCAGCCGCAGACGTCAATGGTGGCATAGCCGCTGCCCGGCGCGGCGGGGGGGTAATTGGCCGGGCGCAGGACGCGCGACTCCTCCTCAAGCAGAGGCACGAGGTCGCGCTTGCCCCAGATGTGATTGCCCGAGGTGAGCAGGTCGACACCGCCGTCAAGCAGGCGCTCGGCGTCCTCGCGGGAGAGGCCGTGGATGTCGGTGGCGTTCTCGCCGTTGGCGACGACGCAGTCGACGCCAAGGCGTTTGCGCATGGCCCACAGTTCACGGGAAAGCTGCTCGACCATCCGCACGCCGACAATATCGCCTAAAGCCAGTATTTTCATGTTTGTTCCTTCCTATTTATCAGATGAGGGAGGGACCGTCAGCCGGCTCCTCCCCCGTATGTTCAAAAATAACGTCTCAGTGCCGGCACGCGGTCGAAGACCAGCGCGATGACGACATACAGCACGCCGCTGACGACCGTCTGCATCAGATTGGGAAACAGCTCGCTCACCGGCGCCGCCCAGCTGCCGCTGATGAAGATCGCGGCCCAGACATAGTAACCGCCGACGCAGATGACCGCCGCAATGGCGATGGCGATAAAATTCTTCGCGCAGAGGATCTTCTTCCCGCGGGAGGTGAAGAAAAACGCAGTCGCGCCTTTGATGATAAACGATGCAGGTGCCCAGATGGCATAGCCGGTCAGCAGATCAGCCAGCCCGCCGCCGATCGCGGAGGCCGCCACGGCATAGGGCATGGGCAGCAGCGACGCGCAGAGGAAAACCAGCGTGTCGCCGAGGTGGACATAGCCGTTCACCGTCGGGATGCGGGGCAGATACGCGGTTGCGACAAACACCAGCGCGGCAAACACCGCCGCCAAGCACAGCCGGCGCAGAGATTCATGAGATTTGGACGTGGGAGTGGACATCATAAAGCCTTCTTTGCAATGAATTGAAACGAGCGTATCCCGTTCCTGCGCATATTATAATCCCAGCCACAAAAAAAGTCAATATTTTTTTGCAAAACCCCTTGCTTTTTTTTAAAAGCTGTGGTATAATATCAACGTTGTACCAAAGGGGTATAGCTCAGCAGGTAGAGCAGCGGTCTCCAAAACCGCGTGTCCTGGGTTCGATCCCTAGTGCCCCTGCCAAGGAAAAGCCTAACGCGAAAGCGTTAGGCTTTTTTCGATGAAGCGCAAACGGAACGAAACCGTTCGGTCACCGCACAGAAATCTCAATCTCGCTAAATTTTCCATATACGCCGAATATTATTCCCTCAAAACCGACATTTGTAAAAACCCCGGCATTTCGGACGGCTTTGTCTGTCAGGGCATCTGCATTGATGAGGAACAGGGAAAATATTGGTGTCGGGATATATGACGGATCACAGTCCCAGCAGGATCTACGTGACTGATACAGGGAACCGTTCTTATTACGTTTCGGTGATCTCCGGAAGCGGAAAGGATTTCAAGGGACATTCGGGCGGCATAGCAATCAGCGGTAAGAATGCTTATATCGCAAGCGGTGATAAAATATACGCTATCCCGCTTTCTTCCCTGTTGGATACCGAAAACGGCGACCGTGTGAAAATATCCAAAATCATCCCTGTTAACAATGAGGCATCCTTTATCTACGCTGACGAAAATAACATATATGTCGGCGAATATCATGACGGCAAAACGATCTTCACGGATCACCCCTATGAGACCCCGGACGGAAAAATCGTTCTCTCCACCTCTCTGGATATCTGCGACACGATATACTATGTATATAGCGAGGCGGATGCCATCTATTCGGGCAACACCCTTGACGGCGTTCCGGTATATTATCTTTACGATCACGTGCAACAGATCAAAGTTCCCGCCATGGGCGAGGATGTCGACTACTTCGACGGACGCATCATTACACTGACCGAAAGCGCGTCAAACAAATATGTATTCGGAAAATTCTTCAACGCAAATAAGATTGTGGCGTTAAACCTCGGATAACTTTCTGCTGTTTGTCGTTTTTGCATCCCGGGGCGTGAATATGAGGTTCGGATATAGATCCCGTACCTTTCTCGGGTGGTAATGCACCTGATGTTTGGTTTTTGCCTTGATACCAAGAAAACAAAAGGCTTTGTACATGTAATTGTCGCTGACTTCCTGCTGGTGATTGATGCGAATAAACACTGCGAATCCGGTGCGAACGAGCTGCCCGTCCGGCACCTCATCATCCTCGCGCGATTCTACCGCGTCAGTATCGGCTACCTCTCGGTGAGAGCGACGATCCCCGCCGCAGGTGAAGGCCGCCGCTGATGCACATTTTCGATGAAATTTTTGCGTCATTGCGCAATATTGAATAAATATGTTGACAAACATAATGATGTTGTGTTATAATGAACATGGCAATCCTAATTTTACTTAAAAGGAGAACACACCATGAAGAAATTTCTCTCGTGCCTGATGCTGGTCGCGATGCTTGCGTCTCTGCTGACGGTCGGCGCTTCGGCTGCTAAGTCCTCGTCTCCCGATGCGGGTAAGGTGCTCAACGCCGCTTACGGTACCGCCGAGATCGACGGCAAACTCGATGACGCTTACACCAAGGGTGATAAGATCACGTCTTGGGTACACAACACCTATGAGGCGCTCAAGGATAAGAAGGATCAGGTCGAATGCGACTTCTATTCCTACATTATGTACGATGACAACAAGATCTATGTCTTTGCCGAAGTTTTCGACAAGACCCCCTCTACCAACGCGAATGTAACCAAGTTCAATCACACCGCCGACTGCATCGAATTCTATTTTTGGTTGCATGACCTCGATGAGGCAGGTGACGTAAAGGTTTATCAGGATCTCGTTAACATGGGCTCCGGTTTCTTCCGCGTTCACACCAAGGAAGTCTGCCCTGAGGATGATCTGCTTCCTAACCACTTCAGCGCCACCAACGGTATGAACATGGGTATCGTGAATGAGGATCTCAAGACACAGGTCGTCCGTCAGTCCAGCGCTACCGGTTATGTGATCGAGTTCAGCGTTGACATCGACGCCAGCGTAAAGGCTGATGTCGTTGCCGGCAAGAAGATCGGCTTCGGTATCCAGGTCAACGACGACATCGACGACAACAACACGCGTGACGCCCTTCTCTGGTCGAACAACAACATCGGCGACAACCCGAAGTGCGGCCCGTTCATGCTTCTGGCCAAGGATGCTGCTCCCGCAGCGACCACCGCAGCTCCTGAGACCACGGCTGCGCCCGAGACGACCGCTGCTCCCGCGACGACCACGGCCGCTCCCGTCAACACCCCCGCAACGGCTGACGTTTCGCCTGTCTTCATCCTGGCGCTTGCCGCTGCTGCAGCTGCGATCATTCTGGTTCGCCGCCGCGCTCGCTGAAGCTTAATCTGATTTGACTCCACGCCCGGCAGATCTTGCATCTGCCGGGCATTTTTTGCAAAATGTCTTGACCGCATCGTGCATTTGTGGTACAATCTTACTATATATCTGATACCCGGAAAGGAGATTCCGTTATGAAATTTCGCTCTCTTTGCGCGGCGGCTGCCGCGCTGCTGGCTTGCGCTGCGCTGGCTGCCTGCAATTCCGCGCCTGACGCCGAGCCGCAGGACGGCGACACCACTGCGCCGGTTGAAACTGCCGCGCCGGTTGAGACGACGCTCAAGCTCACCGGCGGTGAGCATGCCTATACCGTCGTCCGCGACGAGGACTTCGGTGAGAACGCCACCGCAGCTACGGTCGAGCTTCATCAGTACATCGACAAGACTATGGCCCTCGCTACTGACTGGTCAAAGCCGGGAACAGAGCCTGTCTTCGGCGAATATGAGATCCTCGTCGGCACCACCGACCGTCCCGAGTCGATCGCGCTGGCCGAAGGGCTGGGCGAGCATGACTACAAGATCGCCGTCGAGGGCGAGAAGCTGGTCATCGTCGGCGGCAGCGACACGGCGGTGGCCAACGCGGTGGCCTACATTGTCCGCAACGACGTCATTGTGAACGGGGAGATCGCCCGCGACTACAGCTACTATTTTGATGGCGCCGACAACCGCGACGAGTACATCGCAGACCCGGATCGGTTCCTGGTGAACTGGGTGCTCGAGTTTGACGTGCCCGAGTGGATGACAGACTGGAATGAGAAGCTGGCCGCCTTCGCCGACGGCGACGGCCGCATGCTGTCCTCCATCCACCGTGCCGACTTCAAGAATTACCCCGAGGACTCGATCGAGGGCATCATCTCGGCCATTCAGATGGGCGCTGACAGCGTCGAGCTTGACCTGCGCCTGACCCGCGACGGCGTGGTCGTGCTGCTGCACGACGAGACCCTGAACCGCACCACCGACTGGGCAGAGAAAAACGGCCAAAACGGCCTGCCCACCTCGAACAAGCTCAGCGACTGGAGCTTTGACGAGCTTCGTCAGCTCCGGCTGAAGATGAACGACGGCACCAAGACTGACTACCTCATCCCCACCTTTGAGGAGGCGCTGATCGTCTGCAACGGCCGCACAACCATCCGCCTTGACAAGCCCGACGTCTGGGATTGGGATCGCGATGTCTATCCGCTGGTGCAGAAGACCGGCGCATGGCAGGCCTGCATCCTCAATTATCACTTCAATCTCGCCCAGCAGAAGAGGATCATCAAGGCTATCGAGACCGAGGGTGGTGTGACGCCGCTGGTCTACTACAAGTTCAGCCATAGCCAGAATGAGCGCGAAAACTGGCGCAATCTGCTGGATCAGCTGACCAAGACCGGCATCGCGGTGATGGCACGCTGGAACGGCTTCAGCATCACAGAGCCGGAAAAGTACATCAACGAGGCCAAGGTGCAGCTGGCGCAGATCCGCGACGACATCCGCATTTATATTGATGCGCAGGCTCTTGGCGGCGGCGCAGAGACGGTCGAGCAGTGGAACTATCTGTACGAGAACGGTGTGGACTTCCTGCTGGTCGACAACGGGCTTGATTTCCAGCGGTATATTGCCGAGAATTTCGAGCCGACACCTTACGAAAAATAATCAGTTTCCCGAGCGGGAGCGGTGTTGGACACTGCTCCCGCATTTTTGCGCGTTAATTCGCTGAATAATATGAAAAATTTCGTTCGCCGACTTGCAAAATCTTGCGTTTTCTGCTATACTATATTCATCGTTTAACAGGAGGCTATACCCAATGCAATACATCTCTACCGGCGCATTCTGGCTTGACGGGAAGCTCGTCCCCGCGGCTGACTGCGCATGTGACCGTACCGCCGGCGCGAAGTCGACGATGGCGCACTCTATCCTCATGGCGCACAACACCAGCGGCGACGAGAAGAAGCTCAAGCTCAAATTCGACGCCATGGCGTCGCACGATATCACCTATGTCGGCATCATCCAGTCGGCCCGCGCCAGCGGCCTGACCGAGTTCCCGATGCCCTATGTGCTGACCAACTGCCACAACTCGCTTTGTGCCGTCGGCGGCACCATCAACGAGGATGACCACGTCTTCGGCCTCTCTGCGGCCAAGAAGTACGGCGGCATCTACGTCCCTGCCCACCAGTCGGTCATCCACGCTTTCATGCGCGAGACCCAGAGCGGCTGCGGCCGCATGATCCTCGGCTCGGACAGCCACACACGCTACGGTGCGCTGGGCACCATGGCCATCGGTGAAGGCGGGCCGGAGCTGTGCAAGCAGCTGCTGAACCGTACATACGACATCGACTACCCCGAGGTGGTTGCCATCTATCTCACCGGCGCACCCCGTCCGGGCGTCGGCCCGCAGGACGTGGCGCTGGCCATCATCGGCGAGGTCTTTGCCAAGGGCCTGGTCAAGAACAAGGTGCTCGAGTTCATCGGTGACGGCATCGCCAACCTGCCCATCGACTACCGCTGCGGCATCGACGTCATGACCACCGAGACCACCTGCCTGTCCTCCATCTGGGTCACCGACGAAACGGTTGAGAAGTACTTCAAGACCCACAAGCGCCCCGAGGCCTACAAGCCCCTGGCTCCCGGCAACGGCGCGTACTATGACGCCGCGCTGGTCATCGATCTGTCCAAGATCGACTGCATGATCGCGCTGCCCTTCCACCCCAGCAATGCCTACACGGTGGCCGAGGTCTGCGCAAATCCGAGCGACGTTCTGCGCCAGGTCGAGAAGGCCGCTGCCGAGCAGCTTGAACTGACCGCCCCCTTCACCCTCACCGACAAGATCACCCCTGCCGGCATCCGTGTTGACCAGGGCGTCATTGCCGGCTGTGCGGGCGGTACCTTTGACAACCTCTGCGCCGCGGCGAAGATCCTCGCCGGCGGCACCATCGGCGACGGCGCCTTCGCGCTGTCGGCTTACCCGGCCAGCCAGCCGGTCTACATGGAGCTCATCAAGAACGGTGCGGCCGCTGATCTGATGGGCGCCGGCGTCACCCTGCGCACCGCATTCTGCGGCCCCTGCTTCGGTGCGGGCGACGTGCCTGCCAACGGCGGCCTGTCGATCCGCCACTCGACCCGCAACTTCCCGAACCGCGAGGGCTCCAAGCCGAACGGCGGTCAGATCGCGTCTGTCGCCCTGATGGACGCCCGCTCGATCGCCGCCACCGCGCGCAACGGCGGTATCCTCACCCCCGCGACGGCCATCGAGTTCGACGACACCCCGCGCGATTACCACTACGATGACAGTGCCTACACCTCCCGCGTCTACAACGGCTGGGGCAAGGCTGATCCGACGGCTGAGCTGAAGTTTGGCCCCAACATCGCCGACTGGCCGCAGATGTCGCCGCTGACCGATGACCTCCTGCTGAAGGTCGCCTCGGTCATCACCGACCCGGTCACCACCACCGACGAGCTGATCCCCTCGGGCGAGACCTCGTCCTACCGCTCCAACCCCGAGAAGCTGTCCTCCTTCGCCCTCTCCCGCAAGGATCCCGGCTATGTTGAGCGTGCCAAGGTCGTGCGCGCCCTCGAGACTGCCCGCCGCGATGGCTGCGGCACGCCCGAGCTCGGTGATCTCTTTGCCCGCCTCGCCGCCTGCGGCGGCAAGCCCGACGCAGCGGGCCTGGGCAGCATCGTCTGCGCCCGCCGTCCCGGCGACGGATCGGCGCGCGAGCAGGCGGCATCCTGCCAGAAGGTGCTGGGCGGCTGGGCAAACCTGGCCACCGAGTATGCCACCAAGCGCTATCGCTCCAACCTCATCAACTGGGGCATGCTGCCCCTGACCTGCGCCGAGGATATCGCTGACTTTGCCATCGGCGACTGGCTCTATCTGCCCGGCATCCGTCAGGCGGTCGTGGACAAGGCTGACGTCATCGAGGGCTATGTCGTCACCGCCGACGCCATCCGCCCGATCAAGCTGACCATGGGCTCGCTGACCGACGACGAGCGCGCGATCATCCTGGATGGGTGTCTGATCAATCACTGCAGAGTATAAATATTTGAGAGGAAGGACACGCCGTGTCCTTCCTTTTTTGTGCGGTTGGTTGACTTGTTCATATTTTTTTGGTATAATATACGCATCAAACCAAAAGGGGGGATGTAACCCTTGTCTTTCACGCGCACCATCCTTAAAGATAAGATCCGTGAATCGCTCGCCTCGGTGCTGCCGGTCACCGGCATTGTGCTGCTGCTCTGCTTCACCGTCGCGCCCATTCCAACCGACGCCATGCTGGCGTTCCTGTTCGGCGCGGTGATGCTGATCTTCGGCATGGGGCTGTTCACGCTGGGGGCTGACACGGCCATGACGCCGATCGGCGAATACGTGGGCTCGAGCATCACCCGTTCCAAGCGGCTGTGGTTCATCGTCGGCGTCGCGCTCTTCGTCGGTATCATGATTACCGTCTCCGAGCCCGACCTGCAGGTGCTGGCCGAGCAGGTGCCGACCATCCCGAACATGACGCTGATCCTCGCGGTCGGCATCGGCGTCGGCGTCTTTCTCGTCATCGCCATGCTGCGCATCCTGTTCCGGGTGAAGCTGTCCTATTTGCTGATCGGCTTCTACCTGGTCTGCTTCGGCCTCGCGGCCTTCGTGCCGGCCGATTTTCTTGCCGTCTCCTTCGACGCAGGCGGCGTGACCACCGGCCCGATGACGGTGCCCTTCATCATGGCGCTGGGCGTCGGTGTCGCGAGTATCCGCTCCGACAAGCATTCGGAGGACGACAGCTTCGGCCTGGTGTCCCTTTGCTCGGTCGGGCCGATCATGGCGGTGCTGATTCTCGGTCTGGTCTTCCGTCCCACCGAGAGCGCCTACAGCACAGTCGACGCCATTGAAGCCGGCGATTCGCGCGAGCTGGTTCGCCTTTTCGTTGAGGCGATCCCCCACTATATGTGGGAGGTCTTCATCTCACTGGCGCCCATCGTGATCTTTTTCCTGATCTTCCAGTTCTTTGCCGGGCGGCTGCCGGGCAAAAAGCTGGCTAAGATCGGCATCGGCGTGGGCTATACCTATGTCGGCCTTGTGCTCTTCCTGACCGGCGTCAATGTCGGCTTCATGCCGGCCGGCCACTACCTCGGCCAGCTGATGGGCGGGATGAAGTTCAATTTCATCATCATCCCCATCGGCATGGTGATCGGTTACTTCATTGTCAAGGCCGAGCCCGCGGTGCATGTCCTGACCGAGCAGGTCGACCGCATCACGTCGGGCACTATCCCGCCGAACCTGCTGATGCAGACCCTGTCGATCGGCGTGTCAATCTCGGTCGGTCTGGCGCTGACCCGCGTGCTGACCGGGATCTCGATCATGTGGTTCCTCATCCCGGGCTACGCCATCGCGCTGATCCTGACCTTTTTCGTGCCGCCCATCTTCACCGCCATTGCCTTTGACTCGGGCGGTGTCGCGTCGGGCCCGATGACGGCGACCTTCCTACTGCCCTTTGCAATGGGCGCCTGCAGCGCAGTCGGCGGCAACATCATCACCGATGCCTTCGGTATCGTGGCCATGGTGGCCATGACCCCGCTCATCGCGATCCAGATCCTCGGCCTCATCTATCGCATCAAGACCGCCCGTGCAGCCGTCGCCGAGACGCCCGCACAGCCTGTTGAGCCGATCGAGGACGACATCATCGACCTGTAAGAACGGAGTGTACATATGAAGGATATCCAATTGCTTATCACGGTGGCCCGCCGCACCGACGCGCCGCGCTATACCGAATTTTATGCCGCACATGGGGTGCAGGTGATCTACGGCGTGCCGGCCAACGGCACGGCGACCGCCAAGACCCTCGACCTGTTCGGCCTTGAGCAGACCGAGAAGAGCGTGCTCTTCTCGGTGGTGCCGGGCGAGCAGGCGCGCACCCTGATGGACGCGCTGGTCGCGGAGATGTACATCGACCTGCCCGATCAGGGCATCGCGGTCAGCGTTCCGCTGTCTACCATGGGCGGAAAAAGCGCATTCGCACACTTTATGCCGGGCGTTGAGCCCGCGGACAACGCCAGTGAGGTGAACAACATGAATGAAACCAACCTTGAACTGATCGTCGCCATCGCCGAAAAGGGGCAGACTGACCTCGTGATGGACGCCGCCCGCGCGGGCGGCGCACGGGGCGGCACCGTCCTGCATGCCAAAGGCACCGCAGGTGCCGGCACCCAGACCTTCTTCGGCGTCTCCATCGCCGAGGAGAAGGAGATGATCTTCATCGTCGCCGATGCCGAGGCCAAGCGCGACATCATGCGTGCCATCATGCAGCAGGCCGGGGCGAATACCGATGCCCGCGCCGTTGTCTTCTCGCTGCCTGTCAGCGAGGCCTGCGGCTTCCGGTACGGAAAATGAATCGAACAGGGAAGGCGCCCCGCACGGGCGCCTTCTTTTTTGTGTGCTTGACATTTTTCGCAGGGTATAGTATAATAAGAACAATCTGTATTGAGGTGACTGCCATGCTGCTCTATCTGATCCGCCACGGCGACCCCGACTATTCCACCGATACGCTGACTCTGCGCGGCATGTTCCAGGCCGAGGCGGTGGGCCGACGGATGTATGATGCCGGGATCGACCACATTTTTACCTCCCCCATGGGCCGCGCCCGCCTGACCGCCTCGCCGGCTGCCCGCCTGCTCGGCCTTACGCCGCAGATCGAGGAATGGTCGCACGAGATCGGCCCCGAAATCAAGACCACCTTCCCCGACGGCACCTTCCGTTCGGTCACGCAGATGCCCAACGCCTGGCTGCGCGAGAACGGCGCGCAGGAGATCGGCTATGCCGATTCGCTCACCGCGCCCGGGTTCTGCGGGACAGCGCTCGCTCCCACGCTCGCCTACATTGAGGCGAACGGCCGCGATTTTCTCGAGCGGCTCGGTTATCGCGAGGAGGGCGGGGTCTACCGCATTCTGCGGCCAAGCGAGGAGCGGGTGGCGCTCTTCTGCCACGCGGGGCTGATGCGCGCCTGGCTGTCGATGCTGCTGCACATCCCGATCCACATCGTCTGGGCGGGCTTCAGCGTCACCCACACCGGCGTGACTATCCTCGAATTTAAAAACTTCCCGAGCGGCGTCACGGCCCCCAAGTGCCGATGCTTCTCGGATATATCCCACCTTTACGCCGCGGGGATGGATCTCCGCCACAGCAACAGCGTGCGGCTTTGACCGCCCAACTTTGAACGATCTGAGGTAAACCTATGCTGCTCTATATCATTCGCCACGGCGATCCCGATTATCCCACCGACACCCTGACCCTGCGCGGCATGTTTCAGGCCGAGGCGGTAGGCAAGCGGATGTACGACGCCGGCATCGACCGCATCTTCACCTCCCCCATGGGCCGCGCCCGCCTGACCGCCTCGCCTGCTGCCCGCCTGCTCGGCCTTACACCGCAGATTGAGGCATGGACGCACGAGATCGGCGACGAGAAAAGCGTGATCCAGCCGGACGGCCGGCGCCGCTCGATCTCGGTCCTGCCAGGCTCCTACCTGCGCGAGAACGGCGCGCAGGAGATCGGCTACCGGGACAGCATGACGGCACCCTATTTCAACACCATCGCGGATAAGCTGCAGCCTACCTTTGATTATATTGACGCCAGCGGCCGGGACTTCCTTGAGCGCCTCGGCTACCGCGAAGAGAACGGCGTGTACCGCATCCTGCGCCCGAACAAGGAGCGGGTAGCGCTCTTCTGCCACGCTGCCTTCATGCGCGCATGGCTTTCGACCCTTCTGCACATCCCTAAGCATATGTTCTGGGCCGACTTCGCCATCACCCATACCGGCGTGACGGTGCTCGAGTTCCGCAACTACAAGAGCGGCATCACGGCGCCGAAGGTGCTCTGCTTCTCGGATATGTCCCACCTTTACGCGGCGGGGCTGGATATGGTGCATGATAATCATATCAGGCTATAAGGAGATCTTACGGTCAAATTGGCTTTGCTCATTTTGCCGCCAAGCGAAACTTCACGCACGAAGTGAACTTCACTGCCGAAGGCAGCTTCACTTGCCCGTAAAGGCAAACTTAACAGAAAAAACGACGTGTCAAAACACGTCGTTTTTTTGTGTCACCACTACAAATTTGGTTCGGAGCGCATTGTACTACAAAATCAGTCCGTTTTTCTATATTGAAATAATCCGAATATCGAATACTTGAGAACAACCGTAATCGTAAACCATAGTAAATGTATCGCCAACGGTTAAGTTTAAGGCACCACCGCACAAAAAGCGGTAGAAACCTTCACAAATTAATGGTATAATAAACACATGAACAAACAACTGAGTCTGTCGTTCATACACGACGAGTTAAAAGAAGTAAAAACGCACAAACGGGAATTTCTTGAAAAGATGGATGCCATCATGCCGTGGGAGCAGCTGTATGAGCTGGTCAAGCCGTGCTATTATGAAGGAGTGCGCGGGAATAAGCCCTACGATCTTATGCTGATG
>JAFTOI010000040.1 GCA_017463865.1 Clostridia bacterium
TGAATGTGGAAGAGTACCTGACTGAGCTGTTCCAGTGTAAAGCCGGTACTGTTGTGTTGCCCTGGTGAATGAATATGCAAAACCGTCAGTCTGTTATGGCTGACGGTTTTTTGTGGGAGACATGGTTTATTTCGCGGTTACATAGTTTAACAATCAAGAAAAATGCTCTGGCGAATTTTCGCCAGAGCATTTTGTGTATGACTTAGAAGAAATCAACATTATCGAAATTTTTTAAGATTTCAATAGGTGCAGTTTCAAGTGCTTTCATTGAATATACTTTATCACCACGAAATGTAACTTGAAATATACAGGGATTGAATTGGCTATCCGAATATAGGTTGTTGTGTTTTATTTATGAAAAAGAGAGACTTGAAAAAGAGATTCAATATTTAATTGAAAGCATTGCGTTTTTGCTTATGCGGCAAACAATTTTCCGATATGACCACCTAATATTGATGTGACTGCATACCCAACAGAACGGTAACAGTTGTTATTCCCATATCATATCTTGCCCCCGCCTATGCTGCAGCCGATGATACAACCATCAGAATTTTCTTATGTCCTCCGGTATGCTGTAGGAGACACTCCTGACATGGTTTTGAAAAAATTACTAAAATAGTATATATCATCAAAGCCACATTCGGAAGCAATCACTTTGATCGGCAGATCGGTCGTATATAAAAGTGCTTTTGCTTTATCTAATTTTAATTCATTTATGTACCGAATGGGGGTTACATGCATATTTTTCTCAAAAAGCCTGACAAATTGCGGGTAAGAAAGATGGACGGCTTTGGCGACATCGCTTACCGCTATTCCTTTATCAAAACGATCTCGGATGATATCCAGAGCTTGTACGATTCGTTGATCGTTTATGCTGCTGTGGTTTTTGGGGGCTGCTTTTTCTGAATAATAAATGTGCAGAATATCATTAAGCAGGTGCTCAATATATGGCATGTTTTTTTCAATATCCGCATTGACACTGTTGAGCAGCGCGATATCGGATCGGATCCGATCAGAATGAAAAAACGATATGGGGGCATCGGAATCGATAAAATCGAAATCTATATCAAAAATATGAAGCACCACCGGCGTTAAAACCGTTCGATCATAGTATGATCCTTTTTTATAAAATACGCAATCCGACTCGGCTGCTTGATATGTCTGCCCGTTTATGGTATATTCAAAATCACCTTTTTCTATGAGATACACGGAATTGCGCCTACTGCAGAAATGTTCTTTTATAAAAGTTTTTCGCTCTACCCGCAGATATCTATGTACTTTGGCTATTTCCACTCGTATTCCCTCTTGATAGTTTTTTATAAATTAATCATATAAAATTTCATTCCTTTTGTCAAGTGTTTTTCGTATAATTATATCATAATATCACAAAGAGGTTCTGAAATTTTGAATCAATGCAAACTAATCATGTTCGATCTGGACGGTACCGCTCTTCTGCAGGACAAAATCAATATATCCCCGAGATTATTGGCTGCCTTGGAAAGAGCACATCGCACAGGGATACATATTGTCCCCATCACAGGGCGTCCATACATCTTTCTCCCGCCCATTTTGCGCACAGACTTACCGTGGAAAGAGATCTGTGTGCTCAACAACGGCGGTGAATACCGACGCTTTTCAGACGGAAAAATCATTGACTCAGCACATATGCCCTATTACGATGCGAAACAGATCATAGAGCTTGCAGCGAAATATTTTACCCCGATAGAGCTGACCGTAAACGATAAAATCATGATGACCGAAGCAGATCGCGACCGGCTGTGCAGCTTTCATATTCCCGCGCTGCAACATCATATTGACCATGATCTTATGGCACACGGCCATTTTGCGGATGATCTGAATCAATACGCAGAAGAAAATTGCCCAATGGTGGAAAAGCTGACAATGCCCTATGTACCGCCAAAATTCAGGCGCGCATTATTTGAAGAGATCAATCGCTTACCGGTTTCCTGCGTGTGGGGAAGTCCCAATGGAATTGAGGTCACCGCCTCCGAGGCAACCAAAGGAAACGGGCTTTTATGGGTATGTCGCTATTTCGACATCACGCCTGAAGCGTGTATGGCTTTTGGCGACAGCGGCAATGATGTCTCCATGCTCAAGCTTGCCGGTATGGGGGTCGCCATGGGGAATGCGCCCGACCCTGTTAAGGACGCTGCCGATCTGATCACCGATACAAACATGGAAGACGGCGTAGCCAAGGTAATAGAAAAATATCTTCTGAATCAATACATATCAGACGGGAGGAACACAAATGAACACAACGTATGATGTAATTGTTGTTGGCGGCGGACCGGGGGGATTACCGGCTGCCATTGCGGCGGCACGGGAGGGAATGAAGGTTCTGCTCATCGAACGGAGTGCCGCCCTCGGAGGGCTTGCCAATTCCGGGCTGCCTCTTTTGGGCTTTGTAGACAGAGCAGGCAATCATGTTTTGGGCGGCATTCCACAGGAATTTGTGGATCGTTTGGCGGAGGTTGACGGAACCTTGGGACATATACAATGTCCCATACATAACAGTCTTACCATCATTAACCCCCACTGGTTTCGCATTATAGCACTGGAAATGTGCCAGGAAGCAGGTGTGGATGTGCTGCTCTATGCAGAACTGATGGATGTAACGACCACTGACCAGCGTATCACAGAAATAACGGCTCTATGCCGTGGTGAGATCAGAAGCTTCACGGCATCTGTGTTTATTGATGCCACCGGTGATGCCTGCCTGTCCACGAAAGCTGGGGCATTGTGTCAAAAAAACGAAAAGCTGCAGCCGGGTTCACTCACCTTTACAATCGGCAATATGAATAAAACCCGTTTTTTGAAATATCTTGAGGAACATCCCGAATCAGCCAAATTACCCGACACCTACGGGATGGCGCAGACACACGAGCAATTCTTCGATGCAAAAGCCTTCACCTTTACCGGATTCGCCGAGCTTATTGCGCTGGCGCGCCAAAACAACGATTTCTCTCTGCCGAGAGACCGCATCATTTTTATGACGCTCGGCGAGCCTGGACAGGTGATGGTCAATACCACACGCGCCAACGGGGTGGATACATCCGATTACGAAAGCGTTTTGCAGGGAGAGTTTGCGTGTCATCGCCAGATCAAGGAACTCATGCGATTCTTCAAAAAATACGCGCCCGGATTTGAAGATTGTTATCTGGCTTCCATTTCTCCATGTCTGGGTTCACGCGAAAGTTACCGTATTATCGGAGAAAAAACGCTCACCTCCGATGCGCTTTGTCATTGTGATATTCCTGCAGACACTGTAACACTTGCGGGATACAATGTGGATGTTCATGTACCTTATTCAGAGCAATTGTCTTTGCAGCCTGTGAAGCATGCCGTGGGGGTACCCTTTGGATGCTTGGTCTCGCAAAACATACACAATCTGATGGCAGCGGGCAGATGTGCTTCTGTTGACAGCAGCATTTACGGCTTAACAAGGATTATGGGAACATGTATGGGTATGGGTGAAGCGGCGGGAACCGCCGCAGCACTTGCGCTCCGAAGCAATATTGAGCTTAAAGATATGGATGGATCCAAGCTGCGGGACAAGCTTCTTAAAAACAATGTTATTTTGAACATTGGGAAAAAATGGACTCCTGCGGATTAAACGCTCATTATCTTGCATGTAACGGCTGCACAATATACACAAGGCAAAACAGACAGAGCCATCCGAATTTCGGATGGCTCTTATTTTCACGTATTACCGCTTCCTCCCGGCGCGGCAGAGCTTCACGGCCAGCGCGGCGTTTTTCTGCGCGAGGGCGGCCAGCTCGGTATCGCGGCGGGCGAGGGTGTCGGCGTCGGGGGCGGCTGCGGCCGAGATGGCGAGGGCGGCCAGCTCGTCGGCGAAGGGGTGGTCGGGGATGATGGGGGCGGGCTGGCCGGCGTAGGCGAGGAAAGCGTCGACCTTTGGGTCATAGGAGATGCCGATGGCGGGGATGTGCATGTGCGTCGCGTAGATCAGCATATGCAGGCGCATGCCGACGGCCAGCGAGACCCGGGCAAGCAGGCCGCACAGCTCGGGGGCGGTCAGCTCGGTGAGGATGAGGCTGCCGGCGGGGGAGCGGGCAAGCAGGCGGCGGCAGATGGGCTCGTCCAGCTCGGCCTGCATGGGGATGAAGATGGGCAGCATGCCGGTGGCGTTGGCAATCTGCCCGACGGCGCGGGCAACTTCGTCCTCGAATTCGCGTTCGCCCAGCATGCCGTCGGCGGCACCCAGCATGTGCCAGGCGCGCAGCGATACGGCGAAGTAGCGCCGATCGTGGCGGTAGTCGGTGCGAGCCAGGATGGCGTCGATGCGGGACGCGGGCGCGGGCGTGAGGGTGAAGGCGGGGTCAGCGGTGAGCACGATGTGTTCATCCTGTCCGATGCCAAGTGCTTGCAGCTCATCCATCGAGGCGGGGTCACGGAGGGTGATGAGATCAAGCCGTTTCAGCGCCTGGGCGGCGCGGGCGCGGTTGGCGGGGTGGTAGAGCGGCCCGATGCCGTTGGCGTAGAGCATGACCGGCAGGCCGGAGCGCCGCGCGAGGCCGATGATCGAGAGGTAATAGAGAAGCGATTTTGTGCTGGTATTGTCCTGCAGCAGCGAGCCGCCGCCGCTGATGAGCAGGCGGGCGTGGCGCATCTCGCGAAGGATGGCGGGCAGATTCGTCCGTCCGATACAGCGGACGGCAAAGCGCTCCCGCATGCGGCGGGGGGATTTGGCCAGCACGGTGATCCGCAGGTCGGGCGCCTCGGCACGGAGACTGTCGAGGATGCAGGCCAGCAGACTGTCATCGCCGATGTTGCCGAAGCCGTAGTAGCCGCTGATGATGACCTCGCCGCGGCGGTAGGGCGCATAGGGGGTGAGGGTGCGGTAGACAGCGAGGCAGTCGGCCGCCATGCGGTCGGCCGAGTAGTGGGCGGTGATGATGGCGCGGTTGCGCTCGCCGATCTCGCGCAGCTCGTCGGCGGGCTTGGCCAGCAGGCTGCCGAGGTCGCGTGCCAGCCAGTCGGCGCGGGGCAGGTCATAGCCGCGGCAGCAGAAGTTGGTCTCCATGGCGGCAGCGAGGTTGTCGGCGGTGAGGGTGCCCAGCCAGCCCTCATTGCCGGCGACGACGACCGGTTTGCCCTCGGCCATGGCCTCGAGGGTGGCGCGGGAGACGCCGACGAAGATGTCGCCAAGGGCAATGCAGCGGTCGACGTCGGTGCGGCGGCCGATGGCGTGGACGGCTGTGCGGCCGAGGCGGCGGTTGGTCTCGTCGCCCAGCGATTTGATGCGGGCATAGTCGCTGCCGCCGCCGATGAGGATGGCCTCGACGTCGCCGAAGCGGCCGCAGAGCTCGGGCAGAACAGCGATCAGCTGCTCGGCCACCAGCGAGCAGTCGGTATCCATGCGGCTGACAAAGACGATGCGGCGGCTGCCCGGCCGCAGGCCGAGCTCGGCGGCGAGAGCCGCCGTTTCGGGTGCGTCGGCGACGGCGGGCGAGAAGCGGGCCATGTCGATGCCGTTGATGGTGGTGGTGATGTTGTCGGGCGGGAGGTCGTATTCGTCGATGAGGTACTGCTTGAGGTCGTCGCTGATGGTGATGGTGCGCTCGCCCCACTCGGAGGCGGTGCGCAGGAGGGGATTGACCTTGAAATGCGCGTGGGCGGTGGTGACGAAGCGGAAGCCCATCTGCCGGTGCAGCATGCCGCAGAGGAAGGCGGGGATGCGGGCGTGGGCGTGGACGATGTCGAACTGCTCGGTGCGCAGGAGCCGCCGCAGGCCGAGATAGGAGCGGACGAGCGCGGCCGGGCTCTTGGTGTTGAGGGGCAGGGTGACGTGCTTTACCCCGGCGGCGGCCAGGTCGGGGAGGTAGGCGCCGCCGCAGGAGACGACGGTGACGTCGCACCCCGCGCGCACCATGGCGCGGGACAGCTCAAGGACGTGGGTCTCGGCGCCGCCGATGTCCATCGACATCGTGGTCATCAGTATTTTCATGGCGTTACCTCGTGAGAGTCGGTGAATGTAGGGAAAAAGCACCTTTGCCGCAGGGCAAAGGTGCTTTGCACTTTTGGAGCAGGCGACGGGAATCGAACCCGCATCTCCAGCTTGGGAAGCTGGGGTTTTACCACTAGACTACGCCTGCGACACCATATAGTATACACCAAATCGCGGCGAATGTCAATGGCCGGACGGAAAATTTCCCGAAATATTTCCCGGCGCGGCGTTAAACCGGCTTGCGAACGATAAGCAAAAACCGATGCGTCCGCCCCGCAGCACAGCCGTCCCTCTCGATCAGCGCCTGCGCGCGCTCGAGGGCCCCGAGGCAGGCATCGACCGAGAAGCCAGGGAACTCCCATTCGATGATGCGGGCAAACCAGACCAGCGCGCCCACGTCGAAGAAGCGGATCGAGCCATACCATTCCTGCGCCGCCTCGATGACAAGGCCGGCGGCAGTGAAGCGATCGGCGGCGATGTGCAGATATTGGTCGGGAAAGGGGAGCGGCGTGTCACCGAGCAGCATCTCGACCAGCTCGCGGTCGTTCTCGGCGCCGACCTGCTGCGTGACGAACACCCCGCCTGGGCGGAGCAGCCGGGCGATCTCGGCGGGGTTGAAGTCGCCGTGGCGGTTGAGAATGAGGTCGAAGCACCCGTCAGCGAAGGGCAGCGGGCCCTTCGCGTCGGCGGGGCGGAAGTCGATGCCGAGCGGCAGCAGCTCGCGCGTACACAGCGCAATGTTGGGCGGGTAGCCCTCGGTGGCCGCCGTCAGCGCCGGCGGATGACCGAGGCTGCGCAGGAACTCGCCTCCGCCGGTGTCGAGATCAAGGATGCGCATGTCTGGGGTCAGGCGGGCGAGGATCTCGGCGCGGTAGTCCCAGGGGAGGTTGTCCTCCTCGGCATAGCGGCCGTCGATGTGGGAGAAATCCCAGCCGTGGATGTGGGCGATGGCCTCCTCCGCCCGCCAGCTGGCGTGGAGGTGGGGATAGCGGCTCGTGCGTGCAATCCCGGACAACGCTTCGGCACGGTCGGTGATGTTGCACATATGCACCCCTCCTTGTGGATCATGTCAATTTTGTCTGTGTGCCGAGCTGTTCGTCGGTACGCAGTGATGTTCGTAAATTATATTGCATGACCAGCATCACGACATGTGCAGTCAGGCAAGCAAAGGATAGGAAAAATGCGGCTGTGCAGATCGTGTCTGAGCGGATCAATCCGAAGAACATGTACATTGGGCCATAATCGCCGCCATCGGGAAAAAGCAGGTAGGCGCCCAGATAAAAGAGACCACTAAGTCGGGTGTAGAGCTTCATTCGACTCGACTTTTCAAAATAAGCTGTCGCTCTGGAATTCATAAAAAAGAACAAAATCGCATGAACGACCGGTATTCCCGACATGGTGATAAATGTACGAAACCATCCGAGATTAAAGACCCATGAGGCCGCCGCGATCAGCACACACAAAATGGAAAACAAATAACAGCGCAGTTTCATATATTCTTTCCGGATGATCGAACAGACGACCATCCGGAGCACGAGCACGATCGCAGCAACCGCAGCCAATGCCACGATTGCGAGGAAAATGTATGCTACACCAACCGCAGCCAATGCCGCAATTGCGTGGAAAATGTAACCCACTTCAGTTGAAATCAGTGTCATCGGTTCACCCCATATTTGCTTTTTCTTCGGCCTGCAAAGTCTTTCGTAAAGCACGCAGTCGGCTCATCATAATCAGGTGTATGATCAAACAGGCAACCGCAAGGTAAGCCATGATCATATAGAGCCAATCAATTTGGATCAAGCCAAAGAAAAAATATGATCGGACGTTGTCGATATCCGGGAAAAGTAAATAAGTACCTTCATAGAAGAGACAGATAAGCCAGATATACCGCTTGATTTGGCTCGATTTCTTCAAATAAGCTGACGCCTGAATATTGTAAGTAAGGAAAAAAGCTGCATGCCAATGCGGAACGCCAAGTACGGTCATCAAGAGACGCATAAAACCGGCATTGAAGACCCAAGAGGCTGCCGCGATCACCACACATAGGAGGGAGGGAAGCAAGCAACAGCCCAATTTATCATATTGCCGCCGGATCATCGAAACAATAAACGTCCATAGCATGGCCATTACCGCAGCAACTGCAACCGCAGTTGCTATCGCGATATAGACATTTATCATCCCCATCACGATGTCAGTTAGATCAAATCTCATCCGATCACTCCGTTCAAGATCACTTTAATTTTGAAACCAAGCATACAGCTTAGCCCGAACGGCATCTTGCTTTCCAGACCAGATCACGATCTCCCAGCCCAGTATGACCGCCATCAGCCCCAGATTGACGAGCAGGCTGAGCACAGTGATCCCCAATGCCGCCGTGCGGATGACTTCAGAGCAGATCATCCCAAACAGCATATGAACTTCTCCAAGGTCGCCAAAGTCAGGCAGCAGCAAGTATACAGCCAGGTAAGGGATGTAATCGACCCAAAGGAGAATGTGCAGCAATCTTGATTTTTCGAGGCACATCGCCGCACTGATATGGATCGCAGCAAATATCAGCGTATGGATCACCGCGGCCAAAAACAGGATAACCCTCAACCAGCCAGGATTAAAAATCCAAGATGCAGCCGCAAGGCCAGCACACAAAAGTAAGCTAAGCTGATGGGTCAAACACATAACACGTTTTTGCATCAGTGCATGCCTCCCTCCCTTTTTCTTCATTATAACACAACAACACGGGATTGTCACGCATTGTTATTATTTTGGCAATGTTCCTCTTGACAATTTCCACCCAATGTGGTATACTTACTGTACTATTTTTTTGTTAAGGAGAAATTTTCAAATGAAAAAGACACTCGCCATGCTGCTCGCGCTCCTGATGCTGAGCTCGACAGCTCTCTTCGCCTGCGGTGACGCTGACGCCGGTCAGTCAACTGACACCACGGCAGCTCCCACGGTAACGACCGCGGCTGACCCGAATTCCACCGACACCACGGTTCCCGAGGAGACCAAGCTGGTCGCCAACATTCCCGAAGGCACCAACTTTGGCGGCTACACCTTCAACATCGCCAACGGCTTCCACAACGCCACCAAGTACACCACCAACGCTATCGCGCCTACCGAGCTCACCGGTGATGTCATCAACGACGCCATGTACAAGCGTACCGTCGCCGTTGAGGACAAGCTGGGCATCGATGTAGTCGACCTTGACATCTCCCAGTCCAAGATGAAGACCAACCTCCAGGCCGGCGCGGCTGAGTTCGACCTCATGACCGTCGACCTTTCGGGTGTCCGCGGCTTCATCAACTCGGGCTACATGCTCGACTTCAACACGCTGCCGGGTATCGATCTGTCCATGCCCTGGTGGGATCAGAACGCGCAGGATAAGCTGTCGGTCGACGGCAAGCTCTTCCACACCTTCTCCGACTTCCTCATCACCCAGCTCGACAACGGCCGTGCGCTCTACTTCAACCGTGAGCTGCACAAGGATCTCGGCCTTGAGGACATCTACACGCTGGTCCGCGAGGGCACCTGGACGCTGGACAAACTCCGCGAAATGGGCCTGCAGGCGGTCTCCGACCTCGACGGTAACCAGACCATGGACGCCAACGACCGTTACGGCATGATCTGCTGGAACGCGACCTCCTTCTATGAGATCTACCTCACCTCCTCCGACGCTGAGATCATGAAGCAGGGCTCGGACGGCATCCCCTATTTCTACTGCTATGATGAAGCCTTCTACGATGTCTGCCAGCGTCTGCTTGACGTCTTCAACACCGACAGCTTTACCATCCTCGATGGTGACCAGTCCATCAACTACTTCATGGAAGGCCGCGGCCTCTTCTGCTCGTGGACGCTCTATGGCGCGACCCGTATGCGCGAAATGCAGCAGGATTTCGGTATCGTTCCCTTCCCCAAGTACGATGTGGAGCAGGAGAGCTACTGGCACGTTTCGCCCAACCCGCACGCACTGATGGTCCCCAACCATGTTGACCAGGAGCGCACCGGCATCATCCTCGAGGCACTGGCTTACTACTCCAGCAACAGCTATGCCGGCAACAGCTCGGTCACCTACGCTTACTTTGACAACGCCGTCAAGGTTCGCGCGACCCGTGACGCGGAGTCCTACGAGATGCTCGACATCATCAAGAACACCATCTCCTACATCATCAAGTTCGACGACTCGCCGATGACCACGGCCATCTACGGCTGCTTCGGCGCTGGTCAGAACCAGTTCGCATCCATGATCGCCCGCACCAAGAAGGTCGCCGACAAGTATCTTGCGACTGCCTTCGCCAACATGGGCGTTACGGTGGACTAAACAGAACTATACATAAGAAAAACCGGAAGGCTTTACGCCTTCCGGTTATTTTTCGCTTACTGCGCGTCTAAGCCGGCCGGATCGCCCTTCTCCAGCGCGAGCAGGCGGCGCTTTTTTTCGATCCCGCCCGCGTAGCCGGTCAGGCTCCCGTCGGCCCCCACCACTCTGTGGCAGGGAATGATGAGCGAGATGGCATTATGTCCCACCGCGCCCCCCACCGCCTGCGCGGACATGCTGGCGATCCCCTTCTGTGCCGCGACCCGCGCCGCGATCTCGCCGTAGGTCATGGTCTTGCCGTAGGGAATGGTCAGCATGATCTCCCACACCGCCCGGCGGAAGTCGGTGGTCTTGAGGCGGAGCGGTGGCGTGAAATCGGGCGCTTTGCCGCTGAAATAGGTGTCGAGCCACCGGTCGGTCAGGTCGAAAACGGGGAGCGGCTTTTCCTCGTGCGCCGCATCCAATGTGTCGGCAAAATATTTCTGCCCGTCAAACCACAGGCCGGTCAGGGCTTCGCCGTCGCTGGCCAGCGTGATCCCGCCGAGCGGTGAAGCGTAATGATGCGTATATTCGGGGGTGTTTTTCATGATGGATACCTCTCGGTGATGATGGGAAGGCGGACCGTTCCGGGGGAAGCGTGGCGTTTATCTGGCGACCAGCGTGCCGTTTTCGACGTCGACGGTGATGGTCGTGTCGGGGGCGAGGTCTTCGCCGATAATCTTGCGGGCCAGCAGGGTCTCGATCTTCGACTGGATGAAGCGCTTCATGGGGCGGGCGCCGTAGATCGGGTCGTAGGCGGTGTCGATGATGAAGTCGCGGGCGGCGTCGGTCAGCACCAGCTTCAGCTGCTTTGCCTCAAGGCGGCGGCCAAGGTCAGCGATCTGCAGGTCGACGATACCGCGGACGGTCTCCTTCGAGAGCGGGCGATAGAAGACGGTTTCGTCCAGGCGGTTGAGGAACTCGGGGCGGAAGGAGCGCTTGAGCAGCTCGCTGACACCCTTCCGCGCTTCGTCCGAGATCTCGCCGTTGTCGTTGATGCCGTCGAGGATGATGTCTGAGCCGAGGTTGGAGGTGAGGATCAGAATGGTGTTCTTGAAGTCCACCGTCCGGCCCTGGCTGTCGGTGATGCGGCCGTCGTCGAGCACCTGCAGGAGGACATTGAAAACGTCGGGGTGCGCCTTCTCGATCTCATCGAAGAGGACGACGGCGTAGGGCTTGCGGCGGACGGCCTCGGTCAGCTGGCCGCCCTCATCGTAGCCGACGTAGCCGGGAGGTGCGCCGATGAGGCGGGAGACCGAATATTTCTCCATATACTCGCTCATGTCGATGCGCACCATGCTGTGCTCGTCGTCGAAGAGGGCCTGCGCCAGCGCCTTGGCCAGCTCGGTCTTGCCGACACCGGTGGGGCCGAGGAAGAGGAAGGAACCGATCGGGCGGCGAGGATCCTGGATCCCCGCGCGGGAGCGCAGGATGGCATCGCTGACCCGCTCGACGGCTTCATCCTGGCCGATGACCCGTTCGCGCAGCTTGTCATCGAGGTGGAGCAGCTTTTCGCGCTCGCCCTCCATCAGCTTGGCCACCGGGATGCCCGTCCAGCGGGCGACGACCTGGGCGATCTCCTCCTCGGTGACCTTGTCGCGGAGCAGGGTGTTGGTCGACTCGGCAGCCTCAGCCTTGGCCTCCTCCTCGGCCAGCTCACGCTGAAGCTGGGGCAGGCGACCGTACTTCAGCTCGGCCGCGCGGGTGAGGTCGTAGCTGTTCTGCGCCTGCTCGATCTGGGCGTTCACCTGCTCGATCTCCTCGCGAATCTTCTGCACCTTGCCGATCGAGGCCTTTTCGTTGTCCCACTTGGCTTTCATGCCCGAGAAGCGTTCGCGCAGGTTAGCCAGCTCCTCCTCGATCTGGCGCAGATGCTCGGCCGACAGCTTGTCGGTCTCCTTTTTGAGCGCAGCCTGCTCGATTTCCAGCTGCATGATCTTGTGCGACAGCTCATCCATTTCGGTGGGCATCGACTCCATCTCGGTCTTGATCATGGCGCAGGCCTCGTCGACGAGGTCGATGGCCTTGTCGGGCAGGAAACGGTCGGAGATATAGCGGTCGGACAGAGTGGCGGCGGCGATCAGCGCACCGTCGTGGATCTTGACGCCGTGGTAGACCTCGTAGCGCTCCTTCAGGCCGCGCAGGATGGAGATGGAATCTTCCACCGACGGCTCGTCGACCAGTACCGGCTGGAAACGACGCTCAAGGGCGGCGTCCTTTTCGATATATTTGCGGTATTCGTTCAGCGTCGTCGCGCCGATGCAGTGCAGCTCGCCGCGCGCCAGCATCGGCTTGAGCAGGTTGCCGGCGTCCATCGCGCCGTCGGTCTTGCCGGCGCCCACGATGGTGTGCAGCTCGTCAATAAAGAGGATGATCTTGCCCTCGCTCTGCTTGACCTCATTCAGCACGGCTTTGAGCCGCTCCTCGAACACGCCGCGGTACTTCGCGCCGGCCACCAGCGCGCCCATATCCAGCGAGAAGATCGAGCGGTCGCGCAGATTCTCGGGCACGTCGCCGCGGACGATACGCTGGGCCAGCCCCTCGGCGATGGCCGTCTTGCCGACACCCGGTTCGCCGATCAGGCAGGGGTTGTTCTTCGATTTGCGGGAAAGGATGCGGATGACGTTGCGGATCTCATCGTCACGGCCGATGACGGGGTCGAGCTTCTGGGCGCGGGCCAGCTCGACGAGGTCCTGACCATATTTTTCGAGGACATCGTAGGTCGACTCGGGGTTATCGGACGTGACCTTGCGGCCGCCGCGCGCCGACTTGACCGCGTCGAGAAAGGCCTTCTTGTCGACCTTGCCCTCGGTGAAGATGGATTTGAGTGCCGCCGACGGCTTGTTCATCAGCCCAAGCAGCAGGTGCTCGACCGAGACGTACTCGTCCCCCATTTTGCCGGCCTGCGCCTCGGCGTCGTTCAGCGCTGCCTCGAGGTCGCGGGAGATATAGATCTTCTCAGGGTCATAGCCCGAGCCGCCCGACTGAGGCAGGCGGGTGATGGCGTCGCGGGTCTTGGCGGTCAGCGCGGCGGCATCGGCGCCGGACTTGGCCAGCAGCTCGCCGCACAGCCCCTCGCTCTGCTCGAGCAGGGCGAGCAGCAGATGCTCTTCTTCGATCTGCGGGTTATGGTTGGTTTGGGACATGCTCTGGGCGGTCTGCACCGCCTCAAGGCTCTTTTGGGTGAATTTTTGCAGGTTCATAAAGCCTACCTCCTGTTTTATTTTTTGTCAATTTATAGGATCATCGTCGATTGATTGAGATATTCGCGGTAAATGCGCTCGACCTCGGCAACGGCCTGATTGGGGTTGTTCAAATTGTAGAAATACGCCTTCAGCGCGGCATCGAAGGTGCGGATATACGCCGCGATCAGCTCGCCGAGGGTCTCGCTGCCCGGCTCGACGGGCTGTCCTCCCTGCGTGAGGGTGTGCAGCTGGAGCCGGCGGACATATTTTCCCCCGTCCTCGACGCGGCAATGCACGGGGCCGCCGAAAATGCTCTCCTCGACCCGATTCCACAGCTTGTAGAACTGCATCAGATAGAGCAGCAGCGTGCTGTTCTGCGTGCGCAGGGCGACGCGCAGCTCGCCGATTGCCCCCTCGCCGGTGACGGCGCGGTAGAGCTCGACGCTGTAGCGGACGGTGGGGTTATATTTGTAGTCGAGGGCCGAGCGCAGGGACAGCATGCTGTCCGACGTGCCGAGCTGGACGTGGAAGCTGTCCCGGCCGTCGAGCAGGGCTTCGAGGCGGCGGAAGGTGTCCTGCATCCGCTTCTCGGGGGTGGTATAGGAGACGTACTCAGCTAAGATTTGGTTGATCATGTTCGAGCGGTTGGTGCCCTTGTGGTAAGCCAGGCGGTCGATTTCGGCCACGACATCCTCGCTGAGCACGAGGGAATATACGGTTTTCTTCATGGCGGGCGAACTCCTTTCGCTTTGATGATATAATTTTAGCACGCATTATGAAAAATGTCAAGCGTTTTATATAAATTTAATTGCAAATTATTTTTGACCATTTGGGTAAAGCGTGGCGAAAGATGCACAGATTCTTTACATTTTGTGTGAAATCAAATGAAACATTTGACAGCCAAACGATTCGCCGTGTCATCCTGAGCGAAGCGAAGGATCTTTTCCTTCGTCAAAGATTCTTCGTCGCGCCGCTCCTCAGAATGACAGGGGTGTTTCGTTTGTGCGCAATAATTTGCGTATATTTTCAGCATAATTGTTACAAAAGCAATGGGACACCTGTCCGACAAAAATTCGTATGGATTTACCTAAAACCATCTTGCAAATCGACAAAAATCATGATATAATGATGCAGAATATGGCGGCCGGCATCCGCCGCGGCGGCTGCCCTCTGAAAATTCAACGGCGGAGAAAGAGGTTTTTATGAAACTGGTTTACGACATCCACGACAAGCCGAAGTTCGGTGCCAACCTGATCTTCGCGCTGCAGCAGCTGCTTGCCATCATCGCGGCGACGCTGCTTGTCCCCATGCTCGTCAACGGCGGACAGTCCACCATCGTGATGGATCCCTCGGCTGCGCTCTTCGGCGCGGGCGCGGGCACGCTTGTCTATCTCCTCATTACCCGCCGCAGAAGCCCCGTCTTCCTCGGTTCTTCCTTCGCTTTCATTTCTCCCCTGATCGGCGCCGCCGCCTTTGGTTTCCTCGGCATCATCGTCGGTGCTGTCTTTGCCGGCCTGGTCTATGTTGCTATCTCGGTGATCATCCATTTTGTGGGCACGGGATGGGTCGACAAACTCCTGCCACCCGTCATCATCGGCCCGACCGTTGCGCTGATTGGTCTCTCGCTCTCCGGCTCGGCCATCAACAACCTCAACAACACCGCAGTCAGTGCCGAGAACTACAACCTCATCGCCATTCTCTGCGGCATCGTGACCTTCCTCGTTACCGTCATCGCTTCGGTCAAGGGCAGCCGCACCATGAAGCTGATCCCCTTCATCATCGGCATCCTCGCCGGGTATGCCCTCGCCTCGGTCTTCACCGTCATCGGCACCGTGGCCGGCATCGACTACCTCAAGATCGTCGACTACTCGGCCTTCTCCACCCTGACCCTGACCAACATCATCCGTCTCCCCGAGCTGACCTTCATCCAGGCCATCAAGGAAGGCGGCGCGTTCTTCGACGGCGCCTCCAGCATCGCTTCGCTCGCGCTGCTCTTCGTCCCGGTCGCCTTCGTCGTGCTGGCCGAGCATATTGCTGACCACAAGAATCTGAGTACCATCATCGACCGTGACCTCATCAAGGATCCGGGTCTGGGCAAGACCGTCATGGGCGATGGTGTCGGCTCGATCGTCGGCGCCATCTTCGGCGGCTGCCCGAACACCACCTACGGTGAGTGCGTCGGCTGCGTGGCCATCACCGGCAATGCGTCGATCTACACCATCACCACCACCGCGATCATGGCCATTGTGGTGTCCTTCTTCAATCCTTTCGTGCAGTTTGTCAACACCATTCCCTCCTGCGTCATCGGCGGTATCTGCATCGCGCTGTACGGCTTCATCGCCGTGTCGGGCCTGAAGATGATCCAGGCAGTCGATTTGGGCGACAACCGCAATCTGTTCGTAGTCGCAGCTGTGCTTGTTCCCGGTATCGGCGGGCTGTCGCTTAACTTCGGTGCGGTCTCGATTACCTCGATCGCAACTGCGCTTATTCTGGGCATTCTGACCAACGCGATCCTGGGCAAGGAAAAGAAATAATTGTACAGAAAAAGTGCCTCGACAATATGTGTCCTGCCCCAAAATGTACGGACAGCACAAAAAAGAGTCCTAAGGTAGCAAATATTAAATTTTAAGCAGCAAACTGGCTTCGTTTTTCAAGCGGAGTCAGTTTTGTTTTTGTCTGGATTCTCTCGTGGTTGTAGAAACGGATATACTCCCCAATGAGGAGGCGAGCTTCCTCAAAAGTTTTCAACTTCACACGATGTATGCATTCGGTTTTGAGAATCGAGAAAAAATTTTTCGCCATTGCATTGTCATAAGGGTTTCCCTTACTTGACATGGACGGTGTAATGTGGTATGCTTGTGTCAGCTTGAAATATGCTTGTGACGTGTATTGAAAGCCTTGGTCACTGTGGAGCTGCAACTCTGCATTGACTTTCTCTTTCTTCTTGGCGGCTCTGATCGTGTCCAGTACAAGATTCACAGTCTGCTGTGTTCCGGTTTTGTAAGCAACAATGTTGTTATCATACAAATCACGAATGATTGAAAGATACAATACTCCTTGCTTTGTATGGATATATGAAATATCGGTCGCCCATTTCTGGTTCAGTCTGTCCGCATGAAAATCCTGTTTCCAGAGATTCTTGTACCGATGCAGATGCTGATCGTATCTGTAAAACCTTCTCCGCCGGATTACAGACAGCAAATTGTACTTCTGCATGATTCTCAGCACAGTTTTAGGATCCTTATGGATACCGTTCCGCTCCAGCCAGATATGTACCCGACGATATCCGTAGGTCTTGCCATACTTGTCCTGACATTCCTGTATTTTCTCAGCAAGCGCAAGGTCTCCCACAGGAATATCCATTCTTTTGACATAATCGTAGTAGCCGCTTCTGGATACCTTAAAGAATCGGCACATTTCGCTAATACTGTATTTATCCTTATGACGATAGATTACCATGTATTTTACCCGTACTCTCACTTCCTTCCTGTGAGCGAGAGAAAATTCCGCATCAATTCGTTTTCCATTTCCAGCTGCTTTATCCGAGCTTCTTTACGAGCCAACTTATAGCGTAGATCGGCCAGTTTATCTCCTGTCGTTACAACACTATCTTTGGCGGGTCTGCCTTTCTTCCGGATGACTATCCCGGCCGCTATCTTATCTTGACGGCGATTATATCTGTTGATAAAATTGTCGTATTGTTTTTTACTGAATCCAAATTTTTCTCTAATTTCTCGTCCTGTTTTTCCTTGCGACCTTAGTTCCATTATTTCTTTTTCATATTCTTGTATATGGCGATATTCTCTTGGCATAGCAAAACCTCCTATGGTAGTTCTTTTATTCTATCATAGGAGGCTCTTTTTTGTCATTGTCCGTTTTTACTGGACCTGTTCAGTTCATGCGTCAATTAAACATTTACGGAATGAACCAATCGGAGTTTATCCGTGAAGCGATCTGGGGTGCAACAATCCGCCCAGTTATCCTTGCATCAAATATAAATGATGCTCTGTTGGAAACCATCGGAAAGCTAACTGCGGAGTATGGCAGAGTCGGCAACAACTTAAATCAGATTGCCAGACATCTCAACGAATGGCGAACTCCTTATCCTGCTATGGCAAAGGAATTGCGAGACGCCGTGGCTGATCTTGCCACTCTAAAATTTGAAATTTTGAAAAAGGTAGGTGATGCGATTGGCGACGTTCAAGCATATAAGCTCTAAGAACGCTGACTACTCCGCCGCCGAAGCCTACCTCACTTTTGAGCATGATGAGTTCACCATGAAGCCCATCCTGGACGAAAACGGCAGGCTTATCCCAAGAGAGGATTATAGCATTTCTACGCTGAACTGCGGTGACGAAGATTTTGCGATTGCTTGTCTCCGAGCTAATCTCCGTTACGGCAAAAATCAAAAACGGGAAGATGTCAAAAGCCATCACTATATCATCGGCTTCGACCCCAAGGATGTTCCAGACCACGGATTGAACGTAGATTTGGCACAGAGCCTTGGAGAGAAATCCTGCAAGGAACACTTTCCCGGTCATCAAGCCATCGTATGTACTCACCCCGACGGACACAACGGCAGCGGCAATGTTCATGTACACATCGTGATCAATTCTCTGCGAATTGAAGAAGTCCCGTTCATGCCGTATATGGACAGACCATGCGATACGCAACCGGGCATGAAGCACCGATGCACCAACGCAGCTATGGAATATTTTCGTGCCGAGGTCATGGAGATGTGCCACGATGCGGGGCTGTATCAGATTGATCTGCTGAACGGCAGTAAGACCCGTGTGACCGAGCGTGAGTATTGGGCAAAGAAGAAAGGACAGCTTGCGCTGGATGAAGAAAACGCCGTGCTTGCCGAACAGGGCTTGCCTGTAAAACAGACCAAGTTTGAACTGACAAAGACAAGCTCCGTGAAGAAATCCAAATAGCACTTTCCGATGCTGTCAGCTTTGAGGATTTTGCCGAAAAACTTCTCCGTCGTGGTATCACCGTCAAGGAGAGCCGAGGGAGATTGTCCTATCTCACACCCGACCGCACCAAAGCAATCACGGCATGGAAGCTGGGTGACGATTTTGATAAAACGGCTGTGTTCGCCGCCTTTGTCAGAAACGCAAAACAGGTAAGAACCAAATCGCCCTTTGTTCATTCCGCACCGACCATCCAGGAGCGTGTTAATCAGCAGAACGCCGTCAACCGCATGGTGGATATGGAAGCCGCTAAAACCAAGGGTAAAGGTTATGAGCATTGGGCAAAGACCCACAACCTTAAAAACGCAAGCCGAGCCTATCTGCTGTATCAGGAAATGGGATTTGATTCTCCCGAAGCATTGGCTGCCGCTTGGGATGATACCCGTGCCAAGGTGGATGATATTCGTACCAAAATGAAATCCGTGGAAGCAGCTATCAAGGAAAAGAAAGAATTCCGCAACCATCTGACCGGTTACTTCAAAACCAAGCAGGCTGCCGAAGGTTTGAAAGCCTGCAAGAATGAAAAAGCCCGTCAGAAATATCGTGACGAGCATGACAGCGACTTCATCATTCTGAACGCCGCCAAACGGTATTTTGATTCCAAGGAATGAAGAAGCTACCGAGCTACAAGGCGCTGCAGACAGAAGTGGAGCAGCTCATCAAAGAGAAAAACGCGCTCTACAACCAGTACCAGACCGCCAGAGAAGAAGCACAGCGGCTTGATGCTATTCGCCACAACATCGAGCAGACGCTGGGCGACAGACGGGAGAGAAAACACGAACAGTTACGCTGATTCAATCCTTTCCCTTCATTCCATTCAAATACACAGAAAGGACAATTCTTATGAGCGAACAAAAGAAAGCAATCGACATGACACCGGAGGAACTGAAACAATGGCTCAGTTCCTTGACCGTACCTGAAGATAACGAGATACCTTGCTACTACTTCTCCGCATCCAACCCATATCTGAAGCATGAGCCACTACCGGGAAACCAACCATGTCGCAATATCCGTTTCGATGAAAACGGCAATATCGTTGTCAAAAATATTTCTGCCTACTGGATTCCAGAGCTGACCGTTACCGAAGAAATCACCGGCACAACTTACACCGTAACCGGCACCTATGAGGGCGAGGACAGCTTCATTCGCAAGTTGGAGCGCATCGCATCGAGAAAGTTTACAAATCAGTTAGGGGGACATCAATGACAGATATTCGAAAGTTTGATATAATTGAGACAGCCAATCCTGTACTGACAGTTGCTCCGATTGAGGAGGAAACAGAAATGTTAGGAGCAACAGACAAAATTACCGCCCTTTATTGCAGACTGTCTGTTGAGGATATGAAGGAGGGCAAGAATGGCGCAAAAGCTGACGAGTCGAATTCGATACAGACGCAAAAAATGATCCTGCTTCAATACGCAAAGCAGAATCATTTCCCAAATCCCACGTTTTTCGTGGATGACGGTTACAGCGGTGTTGACTTCGATAATCGTCCCGGTTTTCAGCAGATGCTTGCAGAAGTCAAAACAGGTCGTGTGGGTACGATCATCACAAAAGACCTGTCGAGACTTGGACGAAACTCTGCGCTGACCAGCCTGTATATCAACATCGTATTTCCGAAAAGCGGTGTTCGATATATCGCCATCAATGACCACTTCGATTCCATCGACATGAACAGTACCGAATGCGACATGGCGGGTATCGAAAACTGGTTCAACGAGTTTTTCGCCAAAGATACCAGCCGCAAAATCCGTGCTGTGCAGAAAGCAAAGGGGGAGCGTGGTGTACCGCTGACTACCAATGTTCCTTACGGCTACATCAAGGACAAAGAGAATCCGCAGACTTGGCTGATCGACCCCGAAGCGGCATCCGTTGTGAAGCGCATCTTTGAGATGTGTATGAGCAGACGAGGCCCCTCGCAGATCGCCAATCAGCTAAAGGCAGACGGTATTCTTACCCCTACCGCCTACAAGGACAGCCAGGGCATCAAAAGTCTCAACACAGCACCAGAGAATCCTTATGGATAGCATAGCAGCACAGTCGTTGCTATTCTGGAACGCAGAGAATACACAGGCTGTACGGTCAACTTCAAGACCTATACCAATTCTATCTGGGACAAGAAGCAAAGGGACAATCCCATTGAAAAGCAAGCCGTCTTTGAGGATACTCATGAAGCCATCATCGAAAAGGACATTTTCGAGAAGGTGCAAGTTATTCGCCAACAGCGACAGCGCAAAACCAAGTCGGGATGCACAAGCACCTTTTCCGGTTTGGTGTACTGTGCCGATTGCGGTGAGAAACTGTACTACGGAGCCACGAACAACGGTAAGCGTGAGGGAGCGTTCTTTGATTGTTCGCTTCATTGGAAGCACAAGGACAAGTGCGGAACCCACTTTATCCGTGAGTCTGTATTAGAGCGAATGGTGCTGAAACACATCCAGTTGGTCATGGGGTATATTCTTAGATACCGTCAGCATTTCATCTTCGTAATGGAACAACAGCTCCAGTTGGAATCGGCAGAAAAGTTGCAGACGAGTCGCAAACAGCTTGAACGTAATGAGCGCCGAATCGCAGAACTGAAAAGGTTGTTCATCAAGATTTACGAGGATAACGCTAAAGGTAATTTGAGTGATGAACGCTATGAGATGATGAGCCAAAACTACGAAGCGGAACAGAAACAGCTTGAAGCAGAGGTTGTCGCTCTGCGACAGGAGATTGAAGTACAGGAAAGACAGAACGAAAATATTGAAAGGTTCATCCGAACGGCAGATAAATACGTGGACATTGAGGAAATCGACCCGTGTATGCTGCGAGAGCTGATAAAGGCGATCTATGTGGAAGCACCCGACAAGTCCAGCGGCAAGCGCAGACAAAAGATCCACATTCAATATGACGGCATCGGCTTTATCCCTTTGGAAGAACTTGCGAAAAAGGAAACGGCGTGACCGAAGTCACGCCGTCCCTTGAAAACACTCGTTTTCAAGCATTTTTCAAAATAACTGTTTTACGAAGCCCCGCCTAACGTCGCGGCGATTTCTTTTTGCGAATGTGCTGAGACGATCAGGCGAAGCAGGCCGAGATGGCGTCGGCTTCAGCCACGGCGAGGCGGCGGAGGCAGTCGAGGTCGGCGAGGAAGGCTGAGTCGTGGGGATTGGTGTGGAAGCCCTGCTCGATCAGGAAGGCCTGCCGGCAGCCCGAGGTGGCGGCGGCGCGGATGACGCCGTAGTAGTCGAGGTCGGGACGGTCGGGGTAGAGGCGGGTTTTGATGCCGCGGTCGCCGGTCTGCATGGTGGAGACAGCGGCCTCGGTGAGGGCTTTGGCGATCGGAATGTTGCGGTCGGGATCGGTGATTGAGTAGAAGGTCTCGGCGCCGTTGACGGCGGCGTAGGCTTCGGGGGAGTTCATCATGCCGGGGGCGTTGGAGTGGAGGGAGAGGAACATGAGCGCGCCGTTTTTGCCGGCCATCTCGCCGCGCTCGGCGAGGGAGGGGTTGTCCTCGAGGCGGGGACGGGTGAGCATGACGTCGAAGCCGCAGGCGGTGAGCTCGTCGCGTAGGAACTGGCCGAGGTGCCACATCTGCGTGCCTTCGTAGAAGTCGGTGAGGATGGTGAAACGATTGCCGGTCGGCCCGTGGCCGGGGTCGAGGATGATGAGTCCGCGTGACATGGGGGCTCCTTTCTTCGCGTGGGCGAGGGGGGATTTTATGTATTATATTATTTATTATAGCCGGTTGGGTGGGGTTTTGCAAGGGGGTTTTGCGGAAAATCTGATTTTTTCCTTCGCAGATAGTCGGGGGAGGAGAGGGCGTGCGGCTCCAGAGCCGCCCTCTCCTCCCCCGATTCTCCCGTCACCACTATCCGACATTTTTCATATCCTGTGAGTGGCGGGCGACCGCCAGAAAATCCCATGCAAAAATCGCGGGGCGAATGATTAAACCCGCCCCATCTGCGGGAAAACTATGGACAGCGGCACAGGTTTACCCGGCCGCGAGTCCATATTACGTTTCGCCCAGCGAAAAGGAAGGTTAACGGTAACGCAGATGAGTGTCAAACGCGGAGATATTTATTATGCCGATCTCAGTCCCGTGGTCGGCTCGGAGCAGGGCGGGCTGCGGCCTGTGCTCATCATACAGAACGACATCGGCAACCGGTACAGTCCCACCGTCATCGCAGCTGCCATCACCAGCCGGCTCAGTAAGTCGCGGCTGCCCACCCATATCGATATCTACGCCGAGCGCGCCGGCCTGACCAAAAACTCGGTCATCCTCCTCGAGCAGATCCGCACCATCGACAAGCGCCGCCTCAAGGAGAAAATGGGCCACCTCGACGACGATACCATGCAGACAGTCAACAACGCCATCCAGATCAGCTTCGGCCTCGCCGGCGGGGACCGGGGCGCAGCCGCCGTCACCACCACCGAAGAGCCGATCAACACCGGCGTACAGGGATAAGCCATCAGCAAAGCAAGCGTCAGTCGCACGAACGCCCGCTTATCGCTGCCCAAACCCCAAAGCGTGCCGGAAAGTTTTCGCGGGGGGATGGTGAAGTCTCTGCGGCACCGCCGCAGAGACGAGGAAGGGGGACGCCTTTTACAAAAGGCGTCCCCCTTCCTCAGCTTTGTCTCTGTTTCGTCACTCGCTTCTCAGTGCCTCCACCGGATCCTTGCGGGCGGCCATCCGGGAGGGGATGAGGCCGGCAATGAGGGTGAGGGTCATGCTGATGAGGACGAGGGCGGCACCGGCGACGAGCGGAACCGATGCGTTGAGGGTGTCAAGATTGGTGAGGTGATGGATGATGGCGTTGATCGGGATGCAGAGCAGCGCCGAGACGCCGATGCCGATTGTGCCCGAGAGGAAGCCCACGATGAGGGTCTCGGCGTTGAAGACGTTGGACACGTCCCGCTTCGACGCGCCGATGGCGCGCAGGATGCCGATCTCACGGGTGCGCTCCAGCACCGAAATGTAGGTGATGATGCCGATCATGATCGACGAGACCACCAGCGAAATGGCCACGAAGGCGATCAGCAGGTAGGAAACGCCGCTGATGATGTCGGTCACGGCGCTCATGAGCAGGGCCACATAGTCGGTGTACTCGATCTGGTCATCCTCGGCCACGCCGGCGTTGTATTCCTCGATCAGCGCAGCGATCTCGTCCTTCTCGGCGAAGGTCGTCGCGTAGATGCTCACCGTCGATGGGCTGTCCATGTCGACGTAGCCCAGCGTGTCAAGATTGTCCTCGGCACTGCCCTCGATGTGGGTCGCGGGCATGTGGCTGTCGTAGAGGTAGTCGTACTGCGCCTCGGTCAGGGCGGCAGTGACCAGCATGCCGTCGAGCGCCTGCGCCTGTGCGTCGGTGGTCATTGCGCCCAGCTGGGCCTCCATCGCGGCGGCGTACTGCTCGGCGATCTGGGCCGCCATGGCCTGCTCAACCTGGGCGAAGAGAGTCGCGTCGTCCATCTTGGCGATGTAGCCCTTCACCGTCTCGGCGTCGACGCCCATCTCGCCCGCGTACTGCTGGACGATCATTGCCTCGATGGCCGCACGGTCGAGCCCCTGCATCTGCTGCGCCACCACACCGGCGATGTACTCGTCGGAGGGGGTGCGCATCAGATCAAGATAGATCGCCGCCTTCTCGGTGCCGCTCAGCGTGCCGATGTGCGCGGTGATGTCGCGGCGCTTCTCATCGGCGGTCGGCTCAGTCTCCTCGCCAGTGGCGAAGGGAAGGCCGGTGAAGATGTCGGTCGTCTCGTCGGCCAGCTGGCCGCGGACGATGTCCAGCTCGGTGGTCGTGTCGATGACGTGGGTCGTCAGGGCCGAAGTGTAGCCGATGGCGCCTGTCACCATCGAGGCAGACGACTCGGGGTTGGGGCGGGCAATGCCGACGATCTTGAGGGGCGTGCCGATATCGTCGCTGTTGTAGAGGAAGTCCATGCCGGTGTCGGTCGCCGACATGTCGACGTAGTGGCCGGTGGCGGCGTCGCGGACATAGCGCTCGGCCGGCAGGATCAGCTTGAACTCGGTGGCGCAGATCTCGTCGAAGCTCCAGCTCAGCTGCTCGGTCTCGATGGTCTCGCCGTTCATCATGGCCTGCATGCTCTCGGTCATTGCGTCGGAGGAGATGTAGCCGAGGGCGTAGAGCATCAGGTCGGAGATCTGATTGTGCGAATCGACGAAGAGGATGACCTCGTCATGGGCCTCCGGCCAGCGGCCGTGGAGCAGATCGTACTGCCCCAGCACCTGCTCGGCGATCAGCTCGCCGTTCTCACCCGGGAGCAGCTCCTCCCAGACGTTCATCCCCTGATACATCGAGCCCATCGTCGAGAAGTAGGAGGAGTAGTCGCCGCCGTACATGGCGCCCATGGCCTCTTCCATCAGGGCCATGACGTCGCTGCGGACGATGCCGCCGTCCTCGTCGCGGGTGAAAATGTCAAACTTGGTGTTGTAGCCGTAGCGGATGGTAGCCAGGTCGGCGACGGGATTGTCCTCCTGATCGAGCCAGACCTTGAAGTCGCGGAGGTTGTTGGTTGCCATCTCGGTGTTCATCATGGCGTTCATCATGTCGTACATGACGGTCGAGGAGTAGACGCGGCCCTCCTCAAAGTCGGCGCTGCCCGACAGCTTTTCCTCGCGGATGCCCATCATGGAGGTCATCATCTCGGTCATGTCGACCCGCTCGGCCTCGATGGTAATGGGGTAGGACGAGAGGGTGTCCTCCTGAACCTGATTGATGTAGTTGTTGATGCCGGTCGACAGCGCAAGGATCAGCGCGATGCCGATGATGCCGATCGACCCGGCGAAGGCGGTGAGGATGGTGCGGCCCTTCTTGGTCATCAGGTTGTTCAGCGACAGCGAAACGGCGGTGAGGAAGGACATCGAGACTCGCTTGGCTGCGGGATCGGCGGCTGGCTTTGCCGGCGCGGCCTCGGCGGCGGGATCGTAGGGGTTGGAGTCATCGGTGAGCCGCCCGTCGCGGATGCGGACAATGCGGGTGGCGTATTCTTCGGCCAGCTCGGGATTGTGGGTGACCATGATGATGAGCTTATCCTTCGCGATCTCGCGCAGGATCTCCATGACTTGCACCGAGGTGTCGGTGTCCAGTGCGCCGGTCGGCTCATCGGCGAGGAGAATGTCAGGGTCGTTGACCAGCGCCCGCGCGATGGCCACACGCTGCATCTGGCCGCCCGACATCTGGCCCGGCTTTTTGTGCAGCTGATCGCCCAGGCCCACCTTCTCCAGCGCCTCAGTGGCGCGGCGGCGGCGCTCGGCGCGGGAGACGCCCGAGATGGTCAGCGCCAGCTCGACGTTGGCCAGCACCGTCTGGTGGGGGATGAGGTTGTAGCTCTGAAAGACGAAGCCGACCGAGTGGTTGCGGTAGGCGTCCCAGTCGCGGTCGCCGTATTCGCGGGTCGAGGTGCCGCGAATGACGAGATCGCCCGAGGTGTAGTGGTCAAGGCCGCCGATGATATTGAGCATGGTTGTCTTGCCGCAGCCCGAGTGGCCGAGGATGGCGACAAACTCGTTCTCCCGGAAGGCAATGTCGACGCCGTCAAGGGCACGGACGGTATTTTCGCCGTCGCCGTATTCCTTGACGATTTGTTTGAGTTCGAGCATGAAATTTCTCTCCAATTTTCATATAGCAGTATCTTTTATTATACACTGCCGCTCCCGTCTGCGTCAAGGCGCTGGGGCAAAAGTTACGGCGCGGTCATGACCTGTTCACAGATCAGGGCCGCGCCGGGCAGGTCAGAGCGTGTAGCGATAGCCGATACCGCGGACGGTGCGGATCGGGCGGATGTCGAAGCTGGCTTCCAGCTTGCGGCGGAGGGTGCAGATGACGACCTCAGCGAGGTTCGACGTCGGCGTGCTGCCCGACGGCAGCACGCCGATCAGCTCGGTTCGGCTGACCGGCTCGCCTTCGGCGTCGAGGAGACGGCGCAGGACGGCATACTCAGCCGGCATCAGGGCAAGGCGCGTGCCGCCTCGGGTGACGGTGTGGGTGGCGTCGTCGAGACGCAGTCCACCAGGGGTGGGCTGCGCAGCCGCCTCGGAGTGCCCCAGCCGTGCGAGCGCGTCGAGCAGAGCCTCCACCGCGAAGGGGCGGACGAGGACGGGCACGCCCTCGGGCGCCGTGCTGCCCCGGCGGGAGTAGGCCACTGCCGGCAGGCCGGTCGGCAGGGAGGCGCTGTCGAGGTCGACGAGGGCACAGTCGGGCTGATCCTGCTCGCCGGCAACGGTGAAGCCGGCGAGGGTCAGCTCGTAGACCAGCATGCGCGTGAGGCAGGCGTCAGCGCCGCAGAGCAGGACGGTGCGGCTCATTCGCCGTCAGCGGCCAGCGTCAGCACGGCCTCAATGTTGGTCGAGCCGTCGGCGCGGCGGGTGCGGAAGAGATAGCGGCCGTCCCGCTCGGGATCGGCTGCGCGGTAGACAGTCAGCGTGTCGCCGAGGGGAGCCTCACCGAGGAAGTTGATGACCACATCCTCGACCCGGCGGGTCTCGCCGTCGGGCAGAAAATCGCAGAGCAGGTCGGGGTAGTGGGTGTTGTTGATGTGCCCGTTGTAGTCGCAGTCGCTGTAGACGACGCGGCGCTCGCCGACAGCCTCCGGCTCGGCAGGGAAGCGGATGCGGCGGGGCAGCTCGAGATCGAGGGGAACATCGCCGGTGAAGTTGTAGGTGAATTCGTTTGCGCGGATGGGGCGGTGGGTGTCGAGATCGACCAGCGCCCAGACCGACATGGCCTCAGCCGCGACCTCACCCCCGGCCATGATGCGGTGATAGCGGTTGAAGGAGTAGCCGTGGTCGTCCATGCTGACCCAGGTCTGCGCCTCAATGGGGGTGTAGGCCGGCAGCGCACGGCGGATCGACACCCGGATACGGCTGAGCAGAAAGGCGCGCCCGCCGGCGCGCAGCTCGTCCATGGTGGGGCCGTAGGCGTTGAGGTGCAGGTTGGCCGCCTCCTGCATATATTTGAGCGCCGCCGAGGGACGCATGCGGGCGTAGAGATCCGTGTCGTGGAAATCGACCGTAAATGGTGCGGTAAAGATCATGTGTGCCTCCAAAATCGAGGGAGGGGTCACAGAGACCCCTCCCTCAACCAAATGCTGAATTAGAGAGAGTTGGACGAGCCGAGCACGTTCTTGATCTTGTGCTGGACCATCTTCTTAACCTCGTCGCGGGCGACGGAGAGGTAGCCGCGAGGGTCGAAGACGGCGGGATCGTCATGCAGAACGCGGCGGATACCAGCGGTCATGGCAAGACGGATATCGGAGTCGATGTTGATCTTGCAGACAGCCATGCTGGCAGCCTTGCGGAGCTCGCTCTCGGGGATACCGATAGCGTTCGGGAGCTTGCCGCCGATGGAGTTGATCTCCTTGACGTACTCCTGAGGAACCGAGGAAGCACCGTGAAGAACGATCGGGAAGCCGGGCAGGCGGCGGCCAACCTCTTCGAGGATGTCGAAGCGGAGCGGAGGCGGAACCAGAATGCCCTCTTCGTTGCGGGTGCACTGCTCGGGGGTGAACTTATATGCGCCGTGGGAGGTGCCGATGGCGATGGCGAGGGAGTCAACACCGGTGCGGGTGACGAATTCCTCGACCTCTTCGGGACGGGTGTAGGAGGAATCCTCAGCGCTGACCTTGACGTCGTCCTCGACGCCGGCCAGACGGCCGAGCTCGCCCTCGACAACTGCGCCGCGCTCGTGTGCGTACTCGACGACACGACGGGTCAGCTCGATGTTGTCCTCGAAGGAATGGTGCGAGCCGTCGATCATGACGGAGGTGAAGCCGCCGTCGATGCAGGACTTGCAGATCTCGAAATCTGCGCCATGGTCGAGGTGGAGGGCGAGGTCAACGCCAGCATCCTCGATGGCAGCCTTAGCAAGTGCGAGCAGGTATGCATGCTTTGCATACTTACGTGCGCCGGCCGAGACCTGAAGGATAACAGGGGACTTCTCCGCGGCAGCAGCCTCGGTGATGGCCTGAATGATCTCCATGTTGTTGATGTTGAACGCGCCGATGGCGTAGCCGCCGGCATAGGCCTTTTTGAACATTTCCTTGGTGGTTACAAGTGCCATTGTTGTTTACACTCCTTTTTGGATTTTGCCAAAATTTATACATGATATATTGTACCTTGATTTGCCCGTAAAATCAAGGGGTTCGGCGAAAAAAGATGTAAAAATTTTTTGATTTGCGGGAACAAAATTGGGCAAACCTTCGTCTATACCGGTAAAGACAGGAGGAATGACCATGAAATACAAGCCCACACTGCTCGCCGCCCTGCTCGCCGCCGCGCTGGCGCTGGCCGCCGCCGGCTGCACGCAGGACGAGTCCGTGTCGAACGATACCACCGACGCCGTGACAACTGCCGCCCCGCCCGTGACGACAGCGGCGCCGGGTACGACATCCGCGCCGGATACGACGACCGCGTCGGAGACGACAGCTGCGCCCGCGGCGGAGCCGGTCAATGTCACCGTCAGCGACCTCGCCGACGGCTTCACCGTGCGCACGGTTGGTCTGCCCGGGGCGATCGAGCGGCTGCAGGTGTTTCGCTATGACGATATCCATCTGCTCTTCTACATCCAGCAGCAGGAACAGCTTCGCCTGGCGATATTTGATACGGAAAGCGGAAAATTTGTCGCCGAGTGTACCGTCGATTGCGGGGAGTTTCTTCCGCTGGTGCATTACGGTGACAGCGGACTGGTTCTCTTCCGCACCGATACCAATGCGGGAGAGCTTGCCTACACCGTCACCTTTGCCGACGGCCGCCTAACGGCCGAGCAGACCGCGCGGGTGGCGTTCCCCTATGTTACACTGCGCGTCGATTCGCCTGGCGGCAGATACCGCGCCGATCAAGTTTCCGATGACAGCAAAGGGCACGGCGGGATCGATCTGCACCTGCCCGACGGCACGGTGAAGCGCATCTTCGAGAATATCCTTGTCGGCGACCGCTTTCCCGATGGCGCAACGGCTGGATTCGGCGCCAGCATCGTGTACAGGGTGGTCGATTTCCTCGACAACACCAATCTGCTCTATGAGATGGTGGGTTACGAGCACAGCGGCGGCTTCGCTGTTTACGATGTCGAGACAGGCAAGAGCACAACCTTCAAAACGCAGGAGTGCTACGACTATCTCGGCACGCATGACGGCGCGTTTTACGCCGCCGAGCCGGATGCATTTGATCTAAATATGATGAAAGCCTACTGGAAGATCACACCTGACGGCAGCATGACCCGGCTCTACACCATTGACACCGAGCATCCCGCTCTTGACTGCCTCGATTTCTGCTGGATGAAGGTGGAAATTGGGGAGGGAACCACGGCGGTGACGGTCTATGCTCCCGATCTTGACGGTACGCTGGCCGAGCTCAGTCTTGATGCGGCAATGCAGGTCAACCACTACCTCGGAGTCACCAACGGCATTGCTTTTGCTTACGCCGAAGGGAATGATTTCTACCTCTTTGCGCCCGGTCTGACCGATGCCGTATACGCCGGTGATCCGCCTGCCGCGCCCGTGACGACGGCTGCGCCCGAGACGACGCTCCCGCCGGAGACGACAGCTGCGCCTGAGACAACGGCAGCTCCCATGGCACAGCCGGTCAATGTCACCGTCAGCGACCTCGCCGACGGCTTTTCGGTGCGCACGGTCGGTCTGCCCGCCGGGGTCGGGCACATCCAGGCCTTCCCCTACGACGACACGCATTTGCTGTTCTCGCTGGAGAGGGGAAAGCAGCTGCGTCTGGCGCTGTTCGACACCGCAAGCGGTACTTTTGCCGCCGCCTGCAACCTGACGACGGAAGCCGCACTTACGCAGGTACACTACACCCGCGATGCGCTGACCCTGTTCAATTTCACGACAGAGGACGGGAAGGCTGTTCTCGACGAGGCCTGGACCGTGCGCTATGCTAACGGCACGCTGACGGCTGAGCCGAGCGAGCGGGAGGTCTACCCCTATGCCGAGTCGCGCGTTGGCTCGCCTGACGGAAAATATCAGGTCTATCGCGTCATCGAGGACGGTGTTGGCCGCGCCGGAGTCGATCTGCATCTGCCCGACGGGACGGTGAAGCGGATCTTCACCCAGTATGCCGTCGGTGACACCCTGCCTGACGGCAGCGTGGTCGGGCACTTCGGCGGGACGGCCTATGTGCCGGTCTGCTTCCTTGACAACACCCGCCTGCTCTATCGGATGTACGGCTACGAGAGCGGTGGTGGTTTCGGCATCTATGATGTGGCCACCGGCGCGGATCGGACCTTCTTCGCGGAAGAGGGCTACAGCTACTGTGGTACGCACGACGGTGCAATCTACGCCGCCGAACCGGGGCTTTCTACCTATGAATATGCTGCCTACTGGAAGCTCAGCGCCGACGGGCAGGCGACCCGCATCTATACCATCGAACCGAATACGCAGTATCTCGTCTGTCTCGACTCCTGCTGGATGTCGTCGGTGCTGGGCGGGAAGGATCTGCGCCTGTTTATCCACGCGCCCGACCTTGACGGCACGCTGGCTGAGATCACGGTGGATGCGCCGATGGGGCTCTGGTCTGCAAACTACGGGCAGACTGGCAGAGGGGGAAACTGCTATGTCCACGCCGTTGACGACACCCTCTACCTCTTCGTTCCCGGTGGGGCTGATGCTGTTTATGCCGGTGATCCGCCTGCCGCGCCGGTCACGACCGCACCGCCCGTCACGACAGCTGCGCCCGTCACGACTGCGTCGCCCGTCACGACTGCGCCGCCCGTCACGACCGCGCCCCCGGTCACGACTGCACCGCCCACACCCGCCAACCCCGCGATCCCCGCGGCGACCGAGGTGTCGGAGGGGCTGGGCATCAACTTCGTCGTGGATGACTTCACCGTCCGCACCGTGCCCCTGCCCGGGAGAGGATCCTATCACAGTATGTTCGGCATCGACGAGCGCTACACGCTGTTCTACACCTACGACCCCGCGCACGGGAACCAGAACCAGCAGCTCCACCTCTTCGACCGCAGGCTGGGCATGTTTGTCTCGACCTACGACTTTAACGCGACCGTCATCAACGCGTTCAACGCCACCTATTTCCGGGGCGACCTCTTCTATATCACCGACGGCAAAGTCGCCTATGCGGTGGACTATGCCAGCGGCGTCCTGCGCCTCTCGCCCGCCGACGTGGCTTGGACGCGGGAGGACTGCCGCGTCACTTCGCCGGATGGGCGGTATGTTGCCTACCGCGTGACCGAGGGGAAGACGAATGAGGAGCGGCTGTGGCACATCGATCTCCGTATGGCCGACGGCAGCGTGAAGCGCCTGCTTATTAGTGAGTTGCGCACATCTTATTACACGCCTGTGCAGTTCCTTGACAACACGAAATTGCTCTATCGTGTCTCCGATATGACAAGTATTACTGGGCACGAGATTATCGACATAGAGACCGGCGCGATCACCCCGCTCGACACCGACCGTGATTTGCATATATGGGGCGTTGCCGATGGCGTGATTTATGTTCATGACTGGGCTACCGATGAGTACGGTCACATGTCGGCGGACGGCCAGATGACCGTCCTCGGCACCCTGCCCCCCGAGGGCTCGGATAAGGTCTGGGGCTTTGCCGGCAACTGCTGGAAGGAGGATCTTCGCCAGAGCGACGATACGCTGGTCGTCACCCTCAACACCCTTGACCCCGGCGACGCCATGCTGGCGCAGATGAAGATCACCGAGGAGCGCAACCGCGACCTTATCTGGCTGCCCGGCGAGGACTGCATGTATATCATCGCCCGCGACCTATCCGCGACCCGGACGCCCGCGGTGGAGGAGTACGATATCCTCGAGACCGCCGACGGCTACACCGTCCGTACCGTTGCCCTGCCGGGCGTGGGTGCCCAGTATCAGGTACTCGAGCTGGACGAGCGCTACCGTCTCTTCATCACCTACGATCCCATCAGCGGCAGCGCTGCTGTGAAAAATCAGGAGCTCCACCTCTTCGACACCGAGAGCGGCACCTTCACCGCCTCCTGTCCCATCACCGAACCCCGCCTGCTCGATCGGCTGCTGCACGATGGCGGCATGACCTACCTCTACGCCCAGAGCGGCGCGGCCGGCGAGGTCTACCGCCCCGTCGCGGCGGTGACGCTTGACTATGGTCCGTCTGGACTGAATGTGCTGAATGCCATTCCCGGGCAGATCAAGCCGCTGTGGGAAACGGTCACTTCACCCGACGGTAAGTATACGGTTGAACAGGACTACCTCGGCGACGTCTACGCCATCGGCCCCGATGGCAGCCGCCAGCGCATTCTGGATCGGCTTGATCTGGGCGATGTCCTGCCCAACGGCCAGACAGTCGGTCTCGGCGACGTGATCGGTTATGATCCGGTCGCTTTCGTCGATAATACCCGCCTGCTCTACGGCATGAGCGGCTGGGAATGGGCGCGGGGATTTGCGCTGATCGACGTGGCGACGGGAGTGATCACTGAATTTCCCGACTGCGCGGGGTATAGCTTACTCGGCTATGCCGACGGTGTAATCTACGCGGCGAAAGGGGGAAAGTCTGCTTATTCCACCGATAGCTTCTGGCAGATCACCCTCGATGGACAGAAGACCAAGCTCTACACCAACCCCGGCGGCGAGCTGGCCTATCGCTTCGATGGGGACGCATGGGTGCTCGGCGAGCTGACCGATTACACAGCCGGTTCGGCGGTCCTGACGGTCTGGACGCCTGATTTCAGCGAACGGCTGGCCGCCGTCGAGCTGCCCGCCGATGTGTACAACCACATATACTGGCTTGCGACCGACGACGCCCTCTATCTCATCGGCCACGGTCTGCCCGAGACCCCCGCGCCAGTCGAGACGGCGGTGCACAGCTATGATCTTGCCTACACCTACCGGGGCGGCGTGCTCTACGATGACCGCAGCTTCCATGTCTCGCTCGAACTCCCGACCACCTGGATGCCCGACGGGATCTTCCACGAATTTTACGAGGGCGAGCAGAAGCGCCTAAGCCTGCACAATTCGCTCTATCGCGAATCGTTCGAGGATTTCCGTGCTGAGCTGGCGACAGGCCCCGCCGGGACCTTCGATCTCGATAGCCCGATCACCGGCACGACCCGGAGCGGCCACCGCTATGTCGGCTACCGCCTGCTGAGCATCGCTGTGCAGCCCGAGCCGCTCGAACGGGACTGGTACCTCTTCTGCTTCGATGTGGGCGAGGGGTATACCTATCGTCTCGGCGTTCTCGCCTATCCCGGCGACGGTGATGACTACCTCGAGCGCGTCCTGCACCCGGTCATCGAGTCGGTGACCGTCACCCTCGGCGAGCCGGTGCGCCCGTTCGGCACACTGCACTTCTCGCACCGGATCTTCACCAGCGCCACCACCCTCCGCTTCTACATTGACGAGGCCGACCCGCGCTACTTCGCGGTGCGCTACTATGATTCGTCCAGCGGCCTTGACCTTGCCCTCCCGCTCACCATCCCCGAGGGGCTGACCTACGACAGCGCCCGCCCGATCTACGCCGGCGGGGGCGGCGGCAGCGGGGAGTGCGAGTTCATCGTCGAGTTCCGGCAGGGCGACGCGGTGACCTATGTCTCCTTCAACAACTTCGCCTATACCGACTACACCGACTGGCTCAATTTTGCCGCCCGCATCGTAGACGCGGCTTACGCCGACAATCTGCGGCAGGCGATGCCTGATCACTTCCACTAAAGCAAAACGATCCATGTCACAATGTGACATGGATCGTTTTGCTTACCCGATCACGCCGAGGTGCTCGAGCAGGATCTTCGTCCCCATCAGAATGAGGATGATGCCGCCCGCCAGCTCGGCCTTGGACTTGTACCGCGCGCCGAAGACGTTGCCCAGCTTGACGCCCAGCGCCGATAGGGCAAAGGTGATGGTGCCAATGAAGACCACCGCCGGCACGATGTCGACCTTCAGAAAAGCGAAGGAGACGCCGACGGCCAGCGCGTCGATGCTGGTCGCGATGGCCAGCGGGAACATGGTTTTCGCGTCAAAGCGGTCGTTGTGCTCCTCGCAGTCGGCGCAGGAGAAGGATTCGCGGATCATGTTCGCGCCGATGAAGGCGAGCAGGATGAACGCGATCCAGTGGTCGAACCGCTCAATGAGGTCGGCGAAGTTGATGCCCAGCAGATAGCCGATCAGCGGCATCAGCGCCTGAAAGCCGCCGAACCAAAGTCCGGTGATGAGCATGTGCTTTGGCTTGACTGCCCGTACCGACAGCCCCTTGCAGATGGCGACGGCACAGGCGTCCATCGACAGCCCTACTGCGGTGATGAAAAGTGCTCCAAGTCCCATGGTGAAATCCTCCAAACAACAAAAAATGACCTACCTGCCCCACGGCAGATAAGTCTCATCATTTCATGCAGAGCCAGGCGGTTGCCAGTCTGTTGACTCCGCAGCGCTCGCGCGCCGATTACTCCCTTATTTGACTGGGTATAGTTTACCATATTATATGGCGGTTTGTCAAGGCTAACATGCTGGGAGAGAAACTTTTTCGCCAAAAAAGATAAGCTCCGATCAACACGGAGCTTACGGATCAAGGTTATCGTAGGTGAACAGCGGAGAGTCGAAAAATTCGTTTAGCGTGATGCCCAATCCTTGGCAGAGCTCCCACAGGATGCGGAGATTCAACGCTTTGTGCCGACAGGAAATGATGTTGCTGACCGTCCCTTTGGAAACGCCCGACTTTGTAAACAAAGCATATTGGGTCATGTTGCGTTCAGTCAGCAATTCAGATAGCCGTTTGCTGATTGCTTGATTCAATTGCATTGGCCATGCATCTCCCTATAAATGGTCCATAATTCTATACTATAATTATATGACATTTGACCAAATTAACGGTTTATTTTTCTAAACTATTATGGTATAATATGCCTAAAAATTTTACCGCCGCATGAGATGCCGGTTTGGGATGACGTTTTCCTGCAATTCATCGACAATTTACAACAAATTCCTTTGACATGCGCGTGGGAATATGGTATACTAATTATAAGTACATTTTTTCGACATTCCGATGGAACAAAACACCACCGCAGCCCGTCCGTATACCTTTGTCCCGGCCTGCATAGACTGGATCGAGGACTATTCCGCACCCACGAAAGAAAGGACCGCGCCCATGGAAATGCCCGAACTGCTCGCCCCCAAGCTCACCAGCCTTCTGCTCGGGGCGATGATCCTGCTCTCACCCGTTGTCAGCCTGTTTACCGCCTGCGCCGACGCCTCGGCGGCCGAGCCGGCGTCTGCCGCCGCCCAGCCTGCCATTGCGCGGGTCGATCCCATCGCCTATGCCGCCCCCGAGCAGGGCGGAGAAGGCATCCTTAACCCCGACGCCGAGGTGCGCGGGGTCTGGATCGCGTCGGTGCTTAACATCAACTTCCCCTCCGAACCGGGGCTGAGTGCCGTCAAGCTGGCCGCCGAGATCGACGCCATCCTCGACAACTGTGAAGCCAACAACTTCAACGCCGTCTATTTCCAAGTGCGGCCTACCGCCGACGCGCTCTATAAATCCGCGCTTTTCCCCACCTCGTACTACCTCACCGGCGAGCAGGGCAAGGCGCTGGACGGCGGGTTTGACCCGCTGGCCTATCTCCTCGCCGAGGCGCACGCGCGCAACATCCGCGTCCACGCCTGGGTCAACCCCCTGCGCGTGACCTCCGGCTCGGCCTCCAAGCCCCAGATCGACATTACTGCCCTCGCCGAGGGCCACCCCGCCCGCGTCAATGCCGGCTGGGCCATCCCCTATGCTGACGGCAAGCTCTACTTCGACGCCGGCATCCCCGAGGTGCGGCAATTCATCATCGACGGCGTGGCCGAGATCGTGCAGAATTATGATGTCGACGGCGTCATCTTCGACGATTACTTCTACCCCTACCCCACTAAGGTCGACGGCAAAACGGCCGCCTTCAACGATGACGCCACCTTCGCCGCCTTCAGCCGCGGCATCACCGACAAGGCCGACTGGCGCCGCGACAACATCAACCAGCTCATCGAGGGCACCTACCTCGCCATCAAGCGCATCGACGCCGAATGTGAGTTCGGCGTGGCGCCCTTCGGCATCTGGCAGAACGACAATGGCGAGAACGGCGGCAGCGACACCTCCGGCCTCAATTCCTACAGCGAGATCTACTGCGACGCTCTCGCCTGGATCGAGGGGGGCTATATCGACTACATCGCGCCCCAGATCTACTGGCGCTTCACCACGACGGCCGCCCGCTACGACGTGCTGACCCGCTGGTGGAACGCGCAGGTCGACGGCACGGGCGTCGATCTGCTCATCTCGCACGGCGTCTACAACTACGACAGCTGGGAGAACCCCGAGGGCGAGCTGTCCGAACAGCTCGAGTACGCCCGCAGTGAGCTGAACTACCGCGGCAGCATCCACTACGGCTATGCGGCTATCACGGCTAACTCGCACGGCCTCGCCGACGAGCTGCGCGCCATGTATGCCGACGAGATCATTTACACCGACCCCACCCCCACAGGCGCGGCACTGACCGTCGCGTCGCCGGCCAGCGGCGCGTGGATTGACGCGGCTTCAACCTATATCATCGGCTCGTCCGATCCGGCCAAGTCCCTCCTCTTCGAGGGCGAGCCGGTCAGCCGCACCAAGAGCGGCTACTTCTCGCTCTACACCAAGCTGGAAGAGGGGAAGAATACCTTCACCTTCACCTACGGCGGTGAGGAGATCGAATACACCGTCAACTCGGGCACCCGCCCGTCGTCCGGCACCGGCACGACGGCGGCCAAGGATCTCGGCGCGTTCAAGCTGAGTGTCAGCGCGCCCGCGAACGACATCGCGGCGGCCGGCGGCACGGCGGTGACGCTGGCCTGCGTCGCCCCGTCGGGCAGTACCGTCACGGCCGAAATCAATGGCAAGACAGTCACCCTCAAGGCGGCCTCCACACCCACCGGCAGCGGCAAATACCTCGCGGCGACCTACTCGGGAAGCTACACCCTGCCGGCCGCACCCGACGGTGCGGTCGTTGACCTCGGCACCATCACCTACCGCGCGACCCGCAAGGGGGAAAGCGCGACGGCCACCGGCGCGCGCCTGCGCGTGATGGGCAAGGACGCGGTGATCCCGGTCGAGGTTATCCGCGACTCGTCTGAGATGAAGCTGGGCTACAACACCTGGTACTACGACGATTTCACCCCGCAGGTGGCCGGCATGCGCGACTACGCCGTCTCGCAGGGCAACGGCTACTACAAGCTGCGGGTAGCGGGCTATATTGCGGAGGGCAACCTCCGCGAGCTGCCGGCCGGCACCGACATTGACATTGCCAAAATCAACCGCATCACCGTCGCCGACGAGGGCGAGCACACGGTCATCACGATCAACGCGGCCGAACAGATCCCGATGAACGGCTACGTCGAGAACGGCGTCTTCTACCTCTCGCTCTACAACATCGACACGAGCTGGACGGGCAAGGTTGAGCTGGCGGACAACCCCCTCTTCACGGCGGCCAGCTGGGCGAAGAGCACCAAGGCGAACAGCATCAAGCTGGCGCTGACCCTGCGCGACGTGAACAATTTCTACGGCTTCGAGTTCGACTACGACGCGGCGGGGCGGACGCTGGTGCGTCTGCGCAATCCGCAGGGGCTGGCCGACGGCGCGCAGCCGCTGGCCGGCAAGGTGATCGTCCTTGATGCCGGGCATGGCGGAGCCGACTCGGGCGCGCTGGGCGCCTGGGGCGAGATGAACGAGGCCGATCTGAACCTGGCGATCACGCTTGAGGCGGCCCGCGCCCTGCGCGCGCTGGGTGCCGAGGTGATCCTGACCCGCGAGGCTGATGTGACGGTCGAAATGGACGACCGCCTCGCGAAGCTCGACGAGATCGCGCCCGACCTGTCGATTTCGATCCACCAGAACTCGATGGGCTACGCCACCGACATTACGAAGGTGCGGGGCCTGATCGGCCTCTACTACGCTGACGCGGGTAAGCTGCTGACCGAGTGCGTCTCGGCGGCCGTCTCGGGTGAACTGAACCGCTACGAGCGGACGCCCGCCGAGCAGCGTCTGGCCCTCTGCCGCAACGCGCGCTTCCCCTCAACCCTGATCGAGGTCGGCTTCATCACCTGCGTCGAGGAATACGAGAAAATGCAGAACGCCGACGTCATCGCTGCCACAGGCGACGCCGTGGCACAGGGCGTGCTGGATTATTACGCGGCGCAGGCGAAGTGGGTGAGATAAAGACCTTGGGACTCCGTCCCAAACCCTGCTAAAGGGACTTTTTCGAGAAAAAGTCCCTTTAGCATCCTCAAAAAGCTTTCCAACATATTTTTTGATTTTGGCTGGCACATATTCATGAAAACCATCTATATTCTGCTGTCGCGCACCAACACCGTTGCGGCACGGCTGATCAGGCTGGCGACGGCCTGCCGGTACAACCATGTTTCGATCTCGCTGGATGCGGCACGGAGCGATTTCTACAGCTTCGCCCGCCGGCGGATCCACAATCCCCTCATCGGGGGCTTCATTATCGAGAACATCCACACCGGTATTTTCGGCCGCAACGGCGACCAGCCCTGCGCGCTCTATGCGCTGCAGGTCACCGATGAGGCTTATGCCGACCTTGAGGGGATGATCGAGCGGTTCTTCGACCACTACGACGCCTACCGCTACAATTTCCTCGGCGTGCCCCTCTGCTTCTTCGGCATCCCCTACGAGCGGGAGCACCATTATCTCTGCTCGCAGTTCGCGGCGTATATGCTGCGCCGGACGGGCGCCTGCACGCTGCCAAAGGCCGTTTCGCTGATGCAGCCGATGGACTTCCTCGCCATCCCCGAGCTGCGGCTGGTCTATACCGGCCCGCTGGGCCTGGTCGACCGCACAGCGCTGTATCCTCCGGTCAGAATGATCCCCGGCAGATCGTGAAATCTGCCGGGATTTTTGCTGTCTGCTGTCAAAAACTGTTCTGTTTATCGCCTTCCGCGCAAGCCATACTAACCTTGCGGGGCAACGGCCCGCGAAAGGATGGTTCCCATGAACGAATACTACGACAGAAGCATGCCCATCGGTCTGGCCATGATGCTGGCGCAGAACAACGACGCCATGCGCAACTTCGCGCTGATGAGCGAGACCGATCAGCAGCGCGTGCTTGACCGTGCCCGCAGCGTCAGCTCGAAAACGCAGATGCGTGAGCTGGTGGGCAATATCGCCACCGGCATGGCCAGCGACATGATGGGCGGTGCCGTCGGCAACGCGCCCGGCTGGCAGTTTTGACCAAACCACACAGGGTGGCACGCCGGCCGGCGCGCCGCCCTTTTACTTTGTCAATTTTTTGACGCAAGGGCCTTGCAATTTGCCCGGATTTGTGGTAGAATGAAAAAAATCCCATTGGAGGTACATACCCATGTCCGTCATTCTTGAAGCCCATCGCGGCGTGTCCGCGTATTATCCCGAAAACACCCTTGCCGCCTTCGCGGCCGCGAAGGAGCTTGGCTACGGCATGATCGAGCTGGACAACAAGTTCACGTCCGACAACCGCTGCGTCTGCCTGCACAACAAGACCATCAACAAGACCGCCCGCTATCCCGACGGCCGCGAGCTGGCCGAGGAGACCCCCATCAAGGATCTGACCTTCGCCGAGGCGCGCTCCTTCGACTACGGCCTGTGGAAGGGTGAGCAGTTCCGCGGCGTGCAGATCCCCACCCTCGAGGAGGCCATCGCCTTCTCGGCCGACAACGATATCCCGCTGAAGTTCGACAATGTCCTGCAGAAGTTCGACGACGAGCAGCACGAGATCTTCTTCTCCACTGTTGAGCGCATGAATGCGCTCTCCCACGTCGGTTTCACCTCGAGCAAGCTTGACTTCATCAAGAAGATCATCGCCCGCTTCCCCACTGCGCAGATCCACTACGACGGCGACATCACCGAGGAGGCGCTGGCCGCCGTGGCCGCTGTCGTTCCCGCCGACCAGCTGACCGTCTGGCTGCGCTTTGCCAACAACCGCACTGCCTGGTGCAAGACGCCGGCCTGCGATCAGGCACTGATCGACATGACCCACCGTTACGCCAAGCGCATCGGTCTGTGGCTGCTCGACAAGCCCGAGGAGCTGGAGTTGGTGCGCAGCTGGGATATCGACTATATCGAGACCGAGGGCGAGCTGACGCCGGTTCAGCTGTGAGTTTGTCAGTTATCGCTTGACAATTCCGCAAAACTGTGCTATAATCCAATCAAACACGAAGGTGAGGTGAGAAGATGAAGCTGTAACTCTCTTGATTGATACGGCGCACGACGCCCGGGGGCTCCCCGGCTTTGTTGTTGCGCCCGCAAGAGAGATGCTTCATCTTCCGCTTTGCGCATGGCGTGCCGCACAATTGTGCCCCCCGTGCGCGATGGGCTGCAAGAAGATTCTTTCTTGCAGCCCATTTTTGCTTCAAGGAGTGATTTTTTATGGCCATGATCGACATATCCCACCTCACCTTCGCCCACGATGGGGGCGACAATCTCTTCGACGACGTCAGCTTCCGTCTCGACACCGACTGGAAGCTGGGCTTCACCGGCCGCAACGGGCGGGGCAAGACCACCTTCCTGCGCCTGCTGCGGGGCGAGCTGCCCTATGGGGGGCGGATCACCACCCTCGGGGGCCTGCGGTACGTCACCTTCCCGCCGACCGTCGATGACGTGCTGGCCGACCGGTCGGCCCTCGACGTCCTGCGCGCCCTTGCGCCCGAGGCGGAGGAGTGGCGCTTCTGGTGCGAGGCCGGCCTGCTGGGGCTGGACGAGGCGGTCTTCGACCGCCCGTGGCGCATTTTGTCGGGCGGCGAGCGCACCAAGCTGGCGCTGAGCCTGCTTTTCGTCGACGACAGCGCCTCCTTTGCCCTCATCGACGAGCCGACCAACCACCTCGACCGCGCCGGCCGCGCGGCGGTGAGCGAATATCTGCGGGGCAAGCGGGGCTTCATCGTCGTCTCGCACGACCGCGACTTCCTCGACGGCTGCGTCGACCACATTCTGTCCATCAACCGCACCAATATTGAGATCGAGCAGGGCAATTTCAGCTCGTGGTGGGCGGGCAAGCAGGCCCGCGACGCGGCCGAACTGGCCGAGGCCGAGCAGCATCGCCGGGAGGCGCGCCGTCTTGAGGAGGCTGCCCGCCGCAGTGCTGAGTGGGCGTCCAGCGCCGAGCGCGCCAAGGGCGAGCGGAATGGCGGCCTGCGCCCCGACCGGGGCTTCGTCGGCCACAAGGCGGCCAAGGCGATGAAGCGGGCGAAGAACATCGAGTCCCGTCTGCTGGCCGAGGCCGAGGCGCGCCGCGCGCTCGGCCAGAACGTGGAGGAGAGCGAGGCGCTGAAGCTGTCCCCCATCGACTACCCGGTTCGCCGCCTGCTCACGCTGGATGGGGTGCAGGTCTGCTACGACGGTGCGCCGGTGAGCGAGCCGGTCAGCCTCACCGTCGAGCGGGGCGAGAAGATCGCTCTGCGCGGCACGAACGGCTGCGGCAAGTCGAGCCTGCTGCGGCTGATCTGCGGCGAAGCGCTCGATTATCGCGGCACGATGAACCGCCCTGACCGTCTGCGCATCTCCTACGTCGGGCAGGAGACGGGGCATCTCTGCGGCCTGCCCGAGGACTACGCCCGCGACGCCGGCATCGAGGTCAGCCGCTTCCTGATGCTCCTGCGCAAGCTCGACTTCTCGCGCGACCAGCTCGCCCGGCCGATTGAGCAGTTCAGCGAGGGGCAGAAGAAAAAGGTGCTGCTCGCCCGCAGTCTGGGCGAGCAGGCGCACCTGTATGTGTGGGACGAGCCGCTGAATTATATCGACGTCCTGTCGCGGATGCAGCTCGAGGAGCTGCTGCGCGGCAGTGACGCGACGATGCTGTTTGTGGAACATGATGCGGCGTTCTGTGACGCGGTGGCGACGCGCGAGGTCTGGATGGCACGGGCATGAGGCTCAGCCGTAGACGACCACTTCGTCCATGAGCGACCTGCACAGAGCATCGACAGCGTCAAACTGCGCGGCGTCGAGCTCATAGAGCGCCGAATAGTCGAAGCCGTTGATGGTTTCATAGGTGCCGTAGCCCACATAGCAATGGGCGTTGGGTTTGACCAGGCTCAGCCGCAGCAGAGGCTCGGTGTCTGTGTCAGGCGTGGTGGTCGGGTAAAAGGTCAGCGCAAAAAATGTTGCGTAATAGCCATATGAGCTGATCGGGTCGGTGCCGGAGATCGGTCGAATGGTTTCGAGGATAGCGCTGACCGTGTCCGAATCGGTGAACATCTGCTTGTTTCCCGTGATGCCGCTGTAGATTTCAACAGCCGCCGCATCGGAGAGATCGAGATCGGCAATGACCATCGTGTCAGGCACCGGCGGTGCTTCGACGCCATCCTCGGCGCGGCATCCCGGCAGCACGAGCAGGCAGAGGACGAGCAGGAACAAAGTGAGCTTCTTCATCGGGATGACCTCCTTTATTCGTTTATCCATTTAGACGCAGGATTCGCAAAAAAGTTCCCGCGTGCCGAAAAAAATTGCATGCGGCGAGCGCTTGACAATCCTCTCGCTGCGTGTTATACTGTTTCTATCAATCAACAGGAGGTTCACCATGTTCTGCCGATCCATCATCGATCCCATCGGCCGCACGCCGCATCATTGTGCCGCCATCCCGAACCGCTTCATCCCCGGCCTGTTCGATCATTCTGCCAATGCTGCCTGCACCGACGACCGCTGCCTGTCGACGGCAACATGGAAAGAGGTATAATCATCATGAAGAAGTTCATTTCTTTACTCCTTTGCCTGGCGTCGCTGCTTTCCTGCGCCGCATGCGGCGGGCAGGCGGCCGTTGATCCCACGGTGACCCAAGCGCAGACCAAAACCGCGGAAACAACAGCGGAGGCGCCTGCGGTTACCACCGCCGCAGAACCCGAAACCACAGCCGCGCAAGCGGCAGAGCCAGAGGAACCTGTCCTGCTGTATCAGGCGCATCGCGGCGTGAGCACCGATTTTCCCGAAAACACGCTCCCCGCTTTCCAGGGGGCGATCGACCAGGGCTATAAATTCATCGAGCTCGACCCGAACTTCACCCTTGATCAGCAGTGCGTGCTGATGCACGACTCGACCATCAACCGCACCTGCCGGAACGCGGACGGCAGCAGTCTGGGGGACGCCGCGATTGCGCTGGGCAGCATCGCGTATGCCGATCTGCTCAAGCTCGACGCGGGCCTCTTCAAGGGGGAGCAGTTCAAGGGAACCAAGGTTCCGCTGCTGTCCGAGGTCGCTGAGCTGGTCGAGGGCACGGGCGTTGCGCTGAAGCTGGACAACAAGATCCAGAATTACACCGACGAGCAGCTGGAGATCATCTTCACGCTGGCCGAAAACTCGAAGGCCGATATCGGGTTTACCTGCAAGGACATTGGCTTTGTCACCCGCGTCGCCGAACGCCTGCCGGGGGTGACGATCCACTACGACGGCCCCATCGCCCCGGTCGTGCTGAAAAAGCTTGCACCGATCGCCGAGACGCACGAGCTTTACATTTGGGTGGGAATCAACAACGCCAACGAAACGATCTGTGATATGGTGAAGGAGGTCGGCCACCTCGGGATCTGGACGCTCAGCACCGATGAGCAGCTGGAAAAAGCCATCGCCCTCGGCGCAGAAGTGATCGAGACCAACGGCGAGCTGAAGCCGGCAAAATAACGAGAAAAATCCGCCCCGACCAGAAGGTCGGGGCGGTGTTGTTTTATCGGACAAGCTGCAGCGCGTCCCACAGCCGTGCCTGTTCGGTGTCGCCCGTCCCCGCCATGGCGGTGGAGGCGCAGACCTTTTCGAACAGCTGACGCAGATCGTCGTCGGTGACCGGGACGCAGGCCGACAGTCGGGTCGGCATGCCGAGGCTGGCCATCTTTTCGGCAAAGCGTGCGGCCTCCTCCGGCTCGCCGTTGTAGATCAGCTGGACGATCAGGCCGATGCCGACCAGCTCGCCGTGCAGCCAGGGCTTGGCTTCGGCCGGGCGGACGGTGCGGGTTGTCTCATACACCTTGTGCGCGATGGCGCACTGGTTCGAGCCGCGCGCCAGGCCGCTGATGACGCCGGTGAGGGCGATGAGGATGTAGACCATGTCCCAGACGACCTTGGTGTCGCGCCCGTGCGCGACATCGTCACAGCATTCGTCGAGGTTGCGCAGCATCCAGTCGTAGCTGAAGCGGCTGAGCGCATAGGAGGAGAGCAGGCCGATGTCGGTGTCGGCCTCGGTGCGGCCAAGCAGGCGCTGGTTGATCTCGATCAGCTTGGCCAGCGAGTCGTACACGCCGGCGACCAGCAGGCGGACGGGCTGGCGGCAGAGGATGTCCATGTCGGCAAGAACACAGTTGACCTCGACCTTGTGGTGCTTTGTCCCGGCGGTGCGCCCCTCGGGGGTGTACATGACCGACAGGGGCGTGAAGGCCGCGCAGGTTGCCGACGAGGTGGGGATGTTGATGATCGGCCGCCCCGACGTGACGGCGCAGAACTTGGCCGCGTCCATCACGTTGCCGCCGCCCACGCCGACCACGATGTCGGCGGCGCGGAACACGTCGGTGGCCATGATCTCGTCGAGGTGGGGCTCGCAGCAGAAGCCGGCATAGGTGTAGTAGGCCGCCGTCAGCCCGGCGGCGGTGAGACTTGCGTCGATGGCCGGACGGGCGAGCGAGAGAGCGGTCTCACCGCCGATGATGTAGGGCCGCGCGCAGCCGAGGCGGGTGATCTCCTCGGCCAGCTGGGCGATACAGCCCGAGTCCTGAATGTAGCGGCCCGAGCCGATGCGGAAGGATGATTCTTTGAACGAAAACTGGGTTGCCATCGTTATTCCCCTTTTGCCAGTGCGAGATAGCGGCCGGCGTTGGCGGCGATGGTGTCTGCGTCGCCAGCAGCCAGCGCGGCCTTCGGCGCGATGCTGCCCGCACCCACGCCGGCGCCCAGCGCGCCGGCGGCCATGTATTCGGCCATGTTGTTCTCGCGGACGCTGCCGACGGCGAGGAAGCGGATGTGTGCCAGCGGCGCGGCGACGGCCTTGAGGTAGGACGGGCCCATCTCGCCGACCGGGAAGAGCTTGACAAAGTCAGCGCCCCAACGGTGGGCGTTGGCAGCCTCGGTGGGAGTCATCGCGCCCGGGATCGAGACCAGCCCCAGCTCGACGGTGCGGCGGATGACCGCCTCACAGCTGTCGGGCGAGATGATGTACTTCGCCCCGGCCGCGGCGGCAAGCTCGACCTGCTCGGGCGTCATGACAGTACCTGCACCGACGCAGATGTCGCCCCGCGCGGCGATGGCGGAGATGAGCTCGGTCGTGGCCGAGAGGGGCGTCTTGCCGGTCTGGTCGAAGGTGACCTCGACCAGCGAAACACCGCCCTTCGCCATGGCATCGACAGCGCGCAGGCCCTCGTCCAGGCTGTAGCCGCGCATGATGACGATCAGCTTTTCGGCGAGAATGTGGTTGATGGTATCGAGTTTGGACATGGTGGTGACTCCTTTGTGATGATTTAGCCGAGGCGGATCTTCCCGGCGGCAATATCGGCAACGACCTCGACAAGGAAGCTATGCTCACGCTCAAGGACGCGGGCGGCCAGCGTCTCGGGGGTGTCGCCGGGCAGGACGGGGACGGTGGTCTGCGCAACGATCTCGCCGCTGTCGTATTCGGGCGAAACGCGGTGGATGGTGACGCCGGTCTCGTCCTCGCCGGCGGCAAGGACGGCCTCGTGCACATGGATGCCGTACATGCCGCGCCCGCCGAACTTGGGCAGAAGCGCCGGGTGAATGTTGAAGATGCGGCCCGCATAAGCGTCGAGGACGGCGGGGTGGAGCATCCGCATGTAGCCGGCCAGGAAAATCATGTCGATGTCATAGCGCGCCAGCGCCTCGAGGATCTTCTGCGCGAGCAGCTCCTCGCTGCCGAACAGCTTCGCGCTGAGGTGGCAGGCGGGGATCCTCGCCGCGCGTGCGCGGTCGAGGGCGAGCGAGTCGGCGTTGTTGCTGATGACCGCCGCAACGCGGGCTGGAATACGGTTGGCCGTGCAGCCATCGATGATGGCCTGCAGGTCGCTGCCTCCGTGGGAGGCGAAAACGGCAATGTTCATAGGGGGCCTCTTTTCTGCATTACTCCCTTAATAATAACCGAAAAACGGCGAAATGTCAATCATTTCGCCGCTTTTTTCGCAAAATTCAATATAAAATCAATCGTTCACCAGCATGATCTTACCCTTGACCGCACCCGGCGTCTTGTACAGCGCAAACGCCTCGTCAGCCTTCGAGAGCGGGAAGGTGTAGTGAATCAGCTTCGGTGAGAAGCGCAGACGGCCGTCGGCAAAGCAGTCGGCCACGACGTTCCACTCCTTACCCGGATAAGGCGCCGAGTAGCTCATCCACGAGCCGGTCAGCTTGAACTCCTTGCGGTTCATGCACTCCCACAGCTTGGGCGTGAAGGTCATGTCCACATGCGGCGTACCGATGCAGCAGAAGTGCGCCTTGTTTGCCGCCAGCTCAAAGCCCATCTTAATCGTCACAGGCGACCCGGCCGTCTCAAAAACATAATCATAGCCGTGGCCGCCGGTGATGGCCATCGCCTTCTCCATGAAGTCGGGTTCGCTGGTGTTCACCGTCGCATCCGCACCCAGCTCGCGCGCCAGCTCCAGACGCTCCTCGATCAGATCAAATACCACGACCTTGCGGCCGCCGAAAATGCGCGCCCACTGCGCCGTAAACATACCGATCGTGCCGCCGCCGAGGATCGCCACATAGCCGCCGCCCGCAAAATCATTGCACATCACACCGTGCAGTGCAACCGCCGCCGGCTCGAACATCGCTGCCTGCTCATAGGGGATTGACGGATCATACTTGATGACATTGCCCGCCGGAACCACTACATACTCGGCAAAGCTGCCCTGCTCACGCGAGCCGATGAAGCTGTAGTGGCGGCAGAGCGCGTAGTTGCCCTGCTGGCAGTCGGCACATTTCATGCACGGCACCAGGGGCGCAGCCGTTACCGTGTCACCGACCGCAAAGCCGGTCACACCATCGCCGACCTCAGCCACATCGCCGGAAAATTCGTGACCCAGTACAATGGGGAAAAAGTGCGCACCGTTGTGCAGCACGCGCGGAATGTCCGAGCCGCAGATGCCCGACGCACGAACGCGGATCTTCACCGTGCCGGGCTTGGTTTCGGGCGTAGGATAATCGTCGTAACGCAGATCTTCGTTACCGTAAAGAACAGCAGCTTTCATGTTATGTATTTCTCCTAAAAAATCATTTGTTGGAAAGTTCTTGCGGGGTCTGGGGAGCTTCTTTCAAGAAGCTCCCCATCGGGGTGCGGGGCGGTGCCCCGCGACCTTACCCCCGGCAAACCGCGATCTTTGCCTTAACCAGCTCGGTCACGCGGGCCATGCCCACCTTGCCGTATTTCTTCGGATCGAACACACCGGGGTCGGCGGCGAGGACTTCTTTTACGCCGTCGGAGTAGGCGATGCGCAGCTCGGTCGCAAAGTTCACCTTGCAGATGCCGGCGGCGATGGTCTCGCGGACAGCATCGTCGGACAGGCCGGATGCACCGTGCAGGACGAGCGGGATGTCCACCACCTTGCGGATGGCGCGCAGACGGTCAACATCGAGCACCGGCGTGCCCGAGTAGATGCCGTGGGCCGTGCCGATGGCCACGGCCAGCGAGCTCACACCCGTCTCGGCCACAAAGCGGACTGCATCATCGGGGTCGGTGTAGCCGCAGCCGTCCGAGACGAGATCGTCCTCCTTGCCGCCCACCTTGCCAAGCTCCGCCTCTACCGGGATGCCGCAGGGACGGGCCACATTCACCACCGCGCGGGTTACGGCAATGTTCTCCTCGAGCGGGCTGTGCGAGCCGTCGATCATCACTGACGAGTAGCCCGCCTTGATGGCCTGCACGGCCAGATCGAACGAGGAGCCGTGGTCGAGGTGCAGACAAACGTCCACCTTCGCCTTCGCGGCGGCCGCATACACGTTCGCGCGGTAGAGATCGAGCCCCGCATACTTGACGGTCGAGGGGGTGGTCTGGATCATAACCGGCGCCTGCATCTCCTCGGCAGCGGCGATGATGGCCATGACCATCTCCATGTTTTCGGCATTGAACGCGCCGATGGCGTAGCCGCCGCGCTGAGCGTCGAGCAGCATTTTTTCACTGGTTACATAAGGCATAATAGATTCCTCCGTTGAGCATAACATCATTATGTTTATTATAGCACGAAAAAGCCGCCCTGTCAAGGGCGGCCAGGAGATTTTCGCTGTGTGGGAAAAATTCAGACGAGCATGCGCCGTTTGATGCGCGTCAGTGCCTCAATCAGCGGGACTGCCAGCACGAGGGCAATGACGAAATTGCCGATGGCGTGGGGGATGTCGAAGCTGATGCCCGACAGCCAGTAGGCAAGCGCAGTTTTCGGCCCGCCCGTGACGAGCCACGGAATGGCCGTCAGCGCGCCGAAGGCGAAGCCGTAGGCGCCCGAGAGCACCGCCCAGCCGAGCGCGCGGAGGGGATAGCGCACCTCGCCGCGGCGGGGAACCAGCATCACGATGCCCCACAGAACAAACCAGATGTAGAGATAGGACACCCACCAGATGCCAAAGCCGTAGAGCAGCCCCTGCAGCACGATGAAGACCGCGATGCCGGGCAGCGCGCCCGCGCGGAAGACCCGCGTCCAGACGATGATGAGCAGCGAGACCAGCTCAATGTTGGGCAGCCCAGCCAGCACGACCTGCGAGATGCAGAGCATCGCGCCGAACATCGCTCCCAGCACCAGCGAAAAAAGCTGTCGATGCCGCATCAGTAGCCGACCGTCAGCGTGATCTCGAACTTGTCGCCGTCGGCGATGGGCGTGTCATCGACGCCGGTGAAGAGAGCCTCGCCCCCCTTTGTGAAGCACCACCATTCCTGCTTGCTGTCGTCGACGGTGTAGCCGTTCACCGTCTTGACGAAGAGCCCGTATTGGCTTTCGTCACCGGCGACCAGCTTTTCCTGCTCCAGCGCGCCGCGCAGATATTCCGCGTCGGTGGTGATGGTCTTGGTGGTCGTTCCGTCGGACATGACGATGTCGACGGTGATGGTCTTGCTGCCAGCCTGCGTTTCGGTCTTGCCGCATCCCGTGAGTGCCATTGCCGCGATCAGCACTGCGAGGAAGAGGGCCGAGAAACGCACGAAGGCCGGCATGGTCTTGCGTGTGTTCATGGGAAATACCTTCCTTTTGTAAATTTTTCGCGCGGGGGCCCGACAGCGGCATAGCCGCTCCGACGATCCGCGGGGATCGGGTACTTGGGGAGCAAAGTCTTTCGGCTGATGGATCACGGTCTGCGTCTTCCCACTTTTCAGCAGTGACAGCCGATGTCCGCGGCGACATCGGGCAGACCGATCAACTCCAAACACGGCGACGGGTTCGCGGCGGATTCACACCGCCTTCCTTTTTCTCCCGCCCTGCGCCTGTCCAGTATAGCACAGCGCCAAACAAAAGTCAAGTCCATCTTCTGGAAGAAGATGGACTTGACTGCGTTTATCCGAGCACCTCACCCGCGATGCGGGCGCCTTCGGCGGCGTCCTTCGCATAGTAGTCGGCGCCCACCATCTCGGCATACTCGGGCGTCAGCACCGCGCCGCCGACCATGACCTTGCAGTCGGCGCCGGCCGCACGCAGGGCGGTGATGGTTTCCTGCATGGCCTTGACGGTGGTGGTCATCAGGGCGCTGAGCCCCACCAGCTTAATGTTGTGCTTCAGCGTCGCCTCAACGATCGCCTCGGGCGCAACGTCGCGGCCGAGATCAAGCACGGCGTAGCCGTAGTTCTCGAGCAGCATGCGCACGATGTTCTTGCCGATGTCGTGGATGTCCCCCTTGACGGTCGCCAGCAGGATCTGCCCGCGGGTCTGGGTCGAGCCGGTCGAGGTGGCGCGGATGACCTCGAAGCCCGACTTGGCCGCGTCTGCGGCAGCAATCAGCTGGGGCAGGAAGAGCCGGCCCTGCTCGAACCGCGCGCCCACCTCGTCCAGCGCCGGAATGAGATGGCCGTTGATGACCTCCATCGGGTCAAGCTTGGTCAGCATGGCGGTGACCGCCTCGGCGGCCTCCTTCTTTCGGCCGGTGAGGATGTAGCCGGTCAGGCCCTGCGCGGCTTCCTCGGGCTGTGCGGGGGCGGCTGCGGCAGGAGCTCCCGTCGGGAGCGCGGCCAGCGTCGGCGCGGCCTCGATGTAGCCGACCGCACCGGCGTCTTGCCCGTTCAGTACGCGGTAAGATGCTACGGCAGCGCGGTAGGCGGGGGCGAGCGGATTGAGGATGGGCATATCCAGCCCCGCGCCGAAGGCGGCGGCGAGGAAGTTGGCGTTCAGTACCTCGCGGGCGGGCAGGCCGAAGGAGACATTGCTGACGCCCAGTACAGTGCGCAGGCCCAGCTCGCGCTTGACCATCGACACGGCGCGCAGGGTCTCGCGCACCAGCGCCTGATTGGTCGAGGCGGTGAGGGTCAGGCAGTCGATGAGCACATCCTCGCGCGGGATGCCGAGGGCGACCGCCCGGTCGAGGATGCGCGCGGCGATGGCAAAGCGCTCCTCGGCGGTGTCGGGAATGCCGTTTTCGTCCAGCGTCAGGCCGACGACGGCCGCGCCGTACTTCTTCGCAATGGGCAGAACGGCGGCGAGGCTCTCTTCCTTGCCGTTGACCGAGTTGATGATCGGCTTGCCGCAGTAGACGCGGCAGGCGGCCTCGATGGCGGCGGGGTCGGAGCTGTCGATCTGCAGGGGCAGGGGCGACACGGCTTGGATCGCGCTGACCAGACGGCGCAGGACGGCCGCTTCGTCCAGCTCGGGCAGACCGGCATTGACGTCGAGGATGTCAGCCCCCGCCTCCTGCTGGCTGATGGCTTCGCTGACAACGTAGGCGTCGTCACCGGCGCGAAGCGCCTCTTTGAGCCGCTTTTTGCCGGTCGGATTGATGCGCTCGCCGATGACGGCAACGTCGGGGCCGTTCAGCTCGACAGTGCGGCCGGTGCCGGTGAAGACAGTGCGGCGAACGGGGGTACGGGGCGCGGGCGTTGTCGCGTTAAGCATCGCACGCAGACCGGCGATAAAGGCGGGATTCGTGCCGCAGCAGCCGCCGAAGATCGTCACGCCGTCACGGGCAAGGCCGGCGCAGGCGTCGACGAACTCGGTGGGCGTCACATCGTAGACCGTGTGACTGCCGCCGCAGCCGCAGGCATCATCATCGCAGTTGACGATGCGGGGCAGTCCGGCGTTGGGCTGTACCATGACCGGAACGGTGGCGTAGTCGAGGATCTCGCGCACCAGCGGCGCGGCCTCGGTAGGCCCGAGCGAACAGTTGAGGCCGACGGCGTCAGCGCCCAGTGCCGACAGCGTGACGGCGGCCGTCTTCGGATCAGTGCCGAGGAAGGTGCGGCCGTCGGCCGAGAAGGTCATGGTCACAAAGACGGGCAGGTCGCAGTTCTCCTTGGCGGCCAGCAGAGCGGCCTTGGCCTCGAGCAGATCGGACATCGTCTCGATCAGCACAACATCCGCGCCCGCCGCCGCACCGGCGCGAACTGTCTCGGCGAAAAGGGCGTAGGCCTCATCAAAGCTGAGCGTGCCCAGCGGCTCAAGCAGCGCGCCGGTCGGGCCGACGTCGAGCGCGACCGCCTTTGCGCCCGCCTCACGGGCAAGCTTGACCGCGGCGGAAACGACAGCCTCAACGGTGAGGTCAGCTCCGCCGCCCTCAGCCAGCTTACGCGCGTTCGCGCCGAAGGTGTTGGCCGTGATGACATCAGCGCCCGCCGCGACATACTCGGCATGGATCGAGCGGACAATGTCGGGATGGGTGAGGTTGAGCCGCTCGGGCAGCTCGCCTGCGCGCAGGCCGCGCGCCTGCAGCATGGTGCCCATGGCACCATCGAAAAGAAGGAATCGGTCGGGAGAAATGGTCATGGTGTTTGCCTCGGTTCTTTAGGAATGTACCATTATAACACGAAAAAGCACAAGATGCAAGAGGTTGGGGGAAAGATGCCGAAAAAGGCATCTTCCCCCCCGTCACTTATGCAAAATATTCGCTGACGTCAGCGCGGTCATTGTACTGCTTGCGGACGCGGATTTCGATCGAGCCGTCGGGCAGCTCGGTCTCGTCGGTGATCTGGTAGCGCGTGCGGGCACGATCCATCGCGGCGCGGTAGCGGGCGATCTCGTCGCGGTTGGCGGCGGCCGCCTGCTCACGGGTGTAGCCGAAGTCCTCCTTCTGGGCGAAGACCAGCGTCTGATAAATGCAGGCCGATTTGACTCGTTTCATGGGTTCACCTCCCTCTGCACTGTATCGTGCGGTGATGCAGAGAGATGATGTGCAAGCCACGCTGCGAATGCACTCCCGTGACGGAAATCCGTATACATATTATACCATATATGAAAGAAAATTGCAAGCACGTGATTTTGCAAATTTTTGATGAACGAAAAAGATCCGCCCCGCAAGGGGGCGGATCCGGCGATCAATCGTCGCCCAATTTCCATTCGTTTGGCGGGTTCAACTGGCGTTCCAGCCGTGCGACACGCTCTTCTGCCTCGCGCAGCCGCCGAAGCAGATTGGCGAGGAGGAAGTAGGCAATCGAGCCGAGGATGCTGGAGATTACATTGATGATGAAAGCGCCCCAGCTGCCGCCAACTAACCACGGAAATATCAGATTGAGTACACCAACAACGATCAGAAAGACCCGCATCGTTGGCTCACCTCCCCAGCGCCGCGACCTTGATCGCTCTCGCATAAGCCTGCGCGGCGAACTCCTCGATCGTCCACTCCGCATATGCATCATGCGTGTGTTTGTTCGGCTTGTTCTTGCAGGTCAGCTCGAAGGTGAGGATGCCCTCGTAGCCGTGGCGGTTGATGCGCGCCATGATGCCCGCCCAGTCGGCGATGCCGTCGAAGGGGAGCAGGTGCGCGTCGTCGTGCCAGGTGACGACGTTGGGGTCGGTCATGCCCATGTTGTCGTTGAAGTGGGTGGCGACCAGCTTGTCACCGTAGAGGGCCATCATGTCCCGGCTGAAGTTGTAGCACATCTCATGCCCCGTGTCCCAGCAGAAGCCGACTGCAGACGAGCCGCCAAGATCCTGCATGATCTTGGCCAGATACTCCGGCCCCTCGACATTCTCGAAGCCCAGCTTGACGCCGGCCTTCTCGGCCGCCTCGACGAGGCGTGCGTAGCGAGTGATGCCGAGGTCGGTGGGGTTATGCTTATCCATGCCGATGATGGGATGCACGACCATGACCGGCACGTCCACCTTGGCGCAGTCGTTGACGCAGGCGATGAGCATGTCGGTGACCGCCTCGCCCTCGTCGCCCTCCTCCCACATTTTATGCACCTTGGTGAAGGGGGAGTGGATCGACTGATAGATCAGCCCCTCGCGCGCGATGGTGTTCGCCCATCCCTCGACGTCACAGCCCTCGCCCCAGCCGGTGAAGCAGGCGTCAAAGCCCGCCGCCGCGACCGCCTTCGCCGCGACCTCGACCGGCTGGCCGTAGCCCATCCCGAGGTCAACGCCCAATTTATACTTGCCCATATGTAGTCTCCTTTCAAGCGCAGAAGCGCGTCTGTGTCCAGTATACGCAAAATCCCCCCATTTGTCAAGAGGATGGGGGGATTTTGGAAAAAAACAGTCAAGATGTTTCGGACACTTCGCCAAACGTCAGGTCGCGCATCTCTTCGGCTTTGGCGATCAGCCGTCGGAACCGATCGTTCATTTGCGATTCGCTGCCGCCGGCCATCGTCAGATATCCAGATGTTTGGTCACGGAAGCCGACATAAATACACCGCTCACCTGTAACCAGCGCATCACGGGGCACAAACTGCCGCTCAACGGGAATATACACGGCATCCGGCTCAGAGGTTAATTTGTAATTGAACGGACGAGAGACATGATACGCCCAACCAGACCACCAATCATGTGCGCTCTCCGCACGCTTTCCTGTGTCATCGACATAAACCGTGTCTGCCTTACCCTGTAAAGTAAATGTACCGGATGGAGCATCACCCCCATAGACCCAATCCAAATTATCTGTCGTATAATCATACAATATCGGCTGTTCCGTGTACATAGCAGGGTTATACATTGTTGTGGAAATCGTTCCTTCCGGAAATTCGAGTTCGATTGATGGGATCATGATCTCAAACGGCAGATCCCAAATCAATAGTTCTCCGCTGTTTAGGACAGGGTCAAACAGGAAAATTGCTACCTCAAAGCTGTCCTTGATCTCCGCCAGATCACCACCTAATGTAAGATTGATCGGCGGATGCGATTCATCGACGACAGGTGCAACCCGATCCCATCCCGGGGGGAAAGTCGAATCTACTGGAATTTTCGCTGTTGTTTCTTCTTTTATTTCTTCGGGAATTGTGGTTGTTTCAGTTATTCCGATCTCTACTTCCACTTTTTCAGTTGTGTCAGGATCAAGTACTGATTCAGAAGAGAGCGAATGATGACATGAAGAGAACACAAAACAAATAAAAACGCAGAGAATAATTCGATATAAGAAACGGGAACTCATATGTATTCTCCTTTCAAGCGCAGAAGCGCGTCGTGGTTTCCGGCAAGATCAGCCTATCGGCGTTGTACCGGGCAGAGGAGTGTACATCCAGTCAGACATCGTCCCGGGTGGGGCGGTCGTTACGGCCGTCGTGCCGGGCGACTGTCCTCTTCCCTGTGTCGCCAAAAATGCTTCCATTGCATCATAGAACGCCCAGACTTCGGTTTCGTTCATGAAAAAGCTGTACTGCATCAGTGCGCGGTTGGTCTCTGCGGGCAAAGTGAGGATCGTCTCGCCCTGCCAGACAAGCATTGATTCTGTGGGAAAGTGGCTGAGAATCAGGGTCTCGCCCTCTTTTGTGGTCAGAGTGATATCCCGCCAGAAATAGCTGGCGTGTTTGCCCGCTGTATAAGCCGCACTTGCTTCGCCGGGGAAAACGTACTCGGCATAGACGGGATTCTGGGGCACTTCGCTCTGCCGCAGCAGAGCCAGCAAAGCCTCTATCTCAGCCGGAGCGTCACTCTCCCGGGGGGCGATGGCGCCAACCGACTCGGATGGCCCGGTGTAGCTGACCGACGCCAGCTCAGCCGCCGAGACAACACCATAGCGGGCGAGCAGGTCATCCAGTGTGTAGCCTGTCCCGGCATAGTGGGAGAAGCGCCAGAGCGTCGTGCTGTCTTTGCAGTAGAGCCCGTCGCCGTGGCTGATATCGGCATGTTCTGCCTCTGCCGAGGGCAGGCGGCGATAGACCGCTTCAAGCCCGCCGAGCGGCACGGTCCGTGTCGCGTAGGCATAATCCCAGACCAGGCGGAGCGCCGCCGCCGAATACACAATCCGATCGGCCAACTGCGATTCTGCGCCGCCCCAGACGGCGCAGGTGCCATCCCCGCTTGGCTGGGCAAGAAAGATGCAGTCTCCCCGACAGTCAACTCAGCCCGCGGGATAAAGCTGAGCAAGTCCTGATATTTGTCAAAGAGATACGTGCGCTGTCGGGAGATAAACAGATCATTGTAGCTGCCGAAGCCGATCCTTCTGTTTCCCTGACTCCAAACCGGGCAGATATAGCAGTCATCCAGCAGAGTCACATCATCTGCCGACAGTTTTGCGCCATAGATCCAATCGAGTCCCTGCACGGCATAACGGGTAATGCTGAGCGCCTTATCGTGCCAGACCCACGCGATGCCCGTGTCGGTCGCCGAATCATAGTCATAGAGGATGCTCCGCACGTCGTCCAGCCCCCAGTTGGGCAGATCTGCCATTTTGATCGTCCCGACCGACGGCACAAACTTTGCCTCAGTCTCGGGGGCAGCGGCCGTCTCAGCCGCCGTTGTCACTTCCGCCGTCGTCTCCGCCGGCGCACCGTCGGTGTGCGCACAGCCGCAGAGCAGTGCGGCGAGAAGCAGGATCGCGGTCAATCGCTTCATGTCAACGCCTCCTTATATTCCTTTACCTGTTAGACGTAAATTTTCCGATTTTGTTCCATCCGGATACCAAAATCGGCGGGGCTTTCGCCCCGCCGATGGTCAGTCTCCGTTCAGCGCATTAGCCGCAGCCACAGCCGCAGCCGTTGTTGTTGCAGGAAAAGAGGATGATGAGCAGGATGATGATGATCCATGCGCAGGAGTTGTTGTTGTCGAAGAGGTTGCAAAGGCAGCTGTTATTCATGGTGTGATCTCCTTCGAAAGTTGAATTTTTCGCAGGTGCTGCGGCTCGCCGGCTGGCTCGCCGCTGCCCTACACTACCATGATATGAGGCATGCCGAATTGTGTGCGTCGTTTGCTGTCAAATTATTCGAGGGTCAGTCGGTCGGCGTTGAGAAATGCGTTGGCCGCGAGAACGCTGTCGGTGGGCAGCCGTGCCTCGGCGCCGCACTTCGCACAGCTGACGCGGACGCAGTCGTCGAGCACCTCGACCTCGTACTCCCCCTCGCCGTCGGCACAGCGGCAGTGGATCTCGCCCTCGGCCTCCAGCTCGCGGATGACGAAGAGGATGATGTCGTAGATCTGCGGGTCGGTCAGAGTCTGGGGCTGATGCAGCGCATCAAAGCTTTCCACACCCGCCTCCTCCATCAGCTCGAGCAGATCCAGCTCATTCTTGGCCAGGGCGGCCTTGACGTGGTTGGTCTCGCCGATGAAGCAGGCGTCGAGGTCGGAGTAGGGGCAGGAGAGGGTGAAGAGCTCCCGGCCGAAGAAAAGGTTCTCCGAAATGGTATACTGGTGGGGCTTGGGGCATAAAATGCAGGGGACGGTAAGGCGGATTTTGGCGTCGCGGCCGCGCTGGATGACCAGCTCGCTCTCGCCGCAGTCGCACTTGAGCTTGAGCATGTCGCCCGAGAGGGCGAAGAAGCCGACCGCGCTCATGATGCCGGCACCGCAGTGCGGGCATCGGTAGGCAATGGTGGTTTGTTTAGGTGAGATGACCATTGTTCTATTTCCTTTGTTCGTGATGGTATCAGTATATTGTACATTATATCATTTTGCTATACGATTTGTCAATGTTATAAGCAGTAAAATGGGGGAATACGATTGTTTTAAAAACAAAAATTATAAAAATACTTGACAAAAAAATATTAATATAGTACAATACAAATGGAACCAAATTTGTTTACCAATGGAAAGGAGAAAAAATATGTTCAAATTCAAAATTTGCTCGTTGTTGTTGGTTATATCTTTAATTGGTGGGGCATGTCTTCCTGCAAATGCAATTGATTATCATGATGTCCCTGTAGATGGTTCAAACTATGATATCATCACGCAGAACAAAACTGACTCTTCATACGCTGGTTTTAGTGGCGTCTTATTGCCGTCCACCCCCACAAAAAATGTTATTGTGCCAAATGGTGATGTGGTAGACGAAAATGATATTGCATCACCGTACTTGTTTGATCCAACTTGGTATCAATTAGACAATATGAGTTCGTTTATTTATTACGCACAGGAAACAAATTATTCTTGCACTGCTGCCTGTGCACGAATGGCCTTGAGATACTTAACAGGGAATTACTATACCGAAGAAACCGTGCGCGAAGGATGCAAAGTTGCTAAAGACGGTGGAGCTCTGAGTGATGTAGTAGAGTATGTGAATGCAGAGTTGGATCAAGTTAATTATTCGTATATTGAGTATGCAACCAAAACATTTGTGAAGGATAATCTTTATACTGCAATCGTAACTAAGGATGCGCCAGCAATTATCGCAGTTTGCGAATCGACGGAAGATGGATGGCCTTTTGATTTACCTGTACATGCAGTGACGATTTATTCTATAACATCAACGAAAAGTGACGTTGCAATTGCTGATCCGTGGGGAGGGTATGTTAGTAGTACTTCGCCATATAGATGGTTTGATATGTCGATGAACGACCTGTATGCAGCACATAGTGTTGTTGGTTTGGCGGGATTCATTTACTAAAATAGACAAAGCATGGGTGATTGAATGATTACAATTCTTTTGCCCATGCTTTTAAATAGAGGGATACAAATGAAGATTAAAGTAATATTGTTATATTTAATTATTATATGTGGCATATTGACTTCATGTTGTGAATATGAGCCAATCTTGATGGATATAGATATGGAAACTGTACTATCTTGCACAGCGTTTATTAATGATTGTTTGATATACAAGAAATATGATTATGGAACTGGGATACTGGGCTTTTATTCAACGAACATGAATGGGAATACTGTTCTTTTGGGGGAAATTCCCCAATATTACATCAGCATGAGACAATCTGTAGTTCTCCAAAATAAACTATATTCGTATGTTGGAGCATATGATAGTGAAAACAATCATCCGGACAATATATTGTTAGAAATAAATTTGGCAGAAAATGATCTGAAAACATATAGGAATTGCGATAATACATCATTAGGAATACCAACATATTGTTTTCATGATAATATAGCAACTTTGAAAACCACAATAAACAATGAATATACAAATACATTCATTGAGTTGTTTGATGTTAAAAATAACGAATATAACACGTTGATTTCGTGTAGCTTTAATTCTATATTGCAAAAAGGAAATGCAGTTTTCGGCATGTGTGCTGACGATAATCGCATTTACATTCTATATGATGAACGAAAAGATTCGGAAGAACTTGAGACATATTTAAAAGTTTACGATTTGACCCTTAAGGAAATCGACTCAATAAAAATTGAACAGAATTTGCATGATTATGTAATGTCTAGCTTTATTTCTGATATGCAAGTTTTTGGTGATTATATTTATATACTCAATGCATCAAATAACGGTACATTGTTGAGATTGGAGCAGGGAAATTTAGTGGAAGTGTACAGAGGAAAAAATTTTGAGTGTGCACGTAACCCTCTACTTACAGAACCTGTTTTTTATACACGCAGAACAAAAACAATATTTATCCTGAAAGACAATGAATTGCGACAATACGAAATGAATATAGAAAATGATTATGTGATCAAAGCAATGCTGATAGATAAAAATTCATGTGCTGTCATATGCTGTTCGGAAAAAGGAGAGGATATCGTATATTGTGTGAATAAAAAAGTTCTCGATAAAGTGACTCTTCAATGCAAAACTATTGAATAGTTTCAGACAGATTTTATCTTGACAGCAGTATCGAATCGTACTATTTTACATTATGGCTTTACATAATAGCATTTTGCTATACGATTTGTCAATGGAAAGCCTGCGGACAGCCACAGCGGAAGCATTTACTTTTGTAATTTGGAAATCATAATCAAAAGCAGGGTTATACCTCATCCGCCCCCTACGGGGCCAGATGAGGTGTCCCGCGCGGATGCGCGGGGACCCTGTCCAACTGAAACAATATAGATTTGCGTAAAGAAGCAAATGCTGCTGTCATTTTTTCTTTCCCGGTGCATATTGACGCCGCCGTCGAATCGTGTTATAATATCGGTACGAAATCAAATCACCGGAGGATCCCCCATGTCCATCAACCCCGCAACCATCAAGCTCATCGCCTTCGACCTTGACGGCACGCTGACCCAGCATAAGTCTCCCCTGGGCGACGAGAACCGCGCCGTCCTCGACGCGCTGGCAAAGAAATACAAGCTCATCATGGCCGGTGCCGGCATGTGCCGCCGCATCTTCAACCAGATGGGGGGCTACCCCATCGACATCATCGGCAACTACGGCCTGCAGTATGCCGAGTACGACGCAGCCAGCGGCGACATCGTCATCAAGGAGGACAACGTCCTGCCCTGCGACCGCGAATCGCTCGAGAACCGCGTCACCGCCATGCGCGAGAAGTACGGCTTCACCCAATTCAAGGGCGACAATGTCGAGTTCCACGCCTCGGGCTGCGTGACCTTCCCCATCCTTGGCACCAAGGCCGACATCGCGGACAAGCTCGCCTTCGACCCTGACCGCTCGAAGCGCCGCGCCATCTATGACGACATCAAGGCCGTCTTCAATGACTACACCGTCTTCGTCGGCGGCTCATCCTCCTTTGACATGGCTCCTTTCCCCTACAATAAATACTACGCCCTCGACCGTTACTGCGCGGCCCGCGGCATCGCACATGACGAGGTCGTCTACGTCGGCGACGACTACGGCCCCGGCGGCAACGACGAGTCAGTCTACCTCTCCGACTTCAACTTCATCACCATCGACGACTACCGCACCTTCCCGCAGCTGATGAAACAGTTCCTGTAAGCAGATCCCGCACGAGCCGACGCTATGCGCCGGCTCGTCCTGCGTTCGTCCCCCTTTCAACCTGCATTCAATCCGCACTTGCACGCAAAATTAACAATCCATTCATTGACTTTTGCGCGGATTTGCGCTACAATATATCTAATTACGAGCGATGCGCCACTCGGGTGGAACAGGGCTCGTTCTTTTCATGTAAAGGAGTGTTTATATGCTGAAACAACTAGCCAAAAGCGTGCGCGAGTTCAAGCGGACTTCGATCGCCACGCCGATCCTGGTTGGCATGGAGGTGGTGATGGAGTGCATCATCCCCTTCCTCATCGCCGAGCTGGTCAACCAGATCAAGGCAGGGTGTGAGATGAGCACCTTGCTCAAGTACGGCCTCCTGCTGGTGCTGATGGCGCTGCTGTCGCTGACCTTCGGCGTGGCGGCCGGTGTGACCTGCTCGACCGCCTCCTGCGGCTTCGCCCGCAATCTGCGCCGTGACATGTTCTACGCCGTGCAGGGCTACTCGTTCGAGAATATCGACCGCTTCTCGACCTCGTCGCTGGTGACCCGTCTGACCACCGACGTCTCCAACGTCCAGAATGCTTACATGATGCTCATCCGCACCGCCGTGCGCAGCCCGATGATGCTGGTCTTCTCCTTCGTGATGGCCTTCATCATGGGCGGCAAGATGGCGTGGATCTTCGTGGCCCTCATCCCGCTGCTGGGGCTCGGCCTGCTCTGCATCGCCCGCTTTGCCATGCCCCTCTTCCGCCGGGTCTTCAAGAAGTATGACAACCTCAACGCCTCGATCCAGGAGAACGTCAAGGGCATGCGGGTCGTCAAATCCTACGTCCGCGAAGGGTATGAGCAGAAGAAGTTCGGCGACGCAGCCGACGATGTCCGCGCCGACTTCACCCGCGCCGAGCGCATCCTGGCCTTCAACGGCCCGATGATGCAGTTCTGCCTCTACGCGGTCATGATCTTCGTCCAGTCCTTCGGCTCCTATCTGGCCATCACCACCCGCGGCGTCGAGCTTGACATCGGCCAGATGTCGGCCCTGCTGACCTACGGCATGATGATCCTCAGCAGTCTCATGATGCTGTCGATGATCTTCGTCATGCTGACCATGTCCTCGGAGTCGGCCAAGCGTATCGTCGAGGTGCTGGAGGAAAAGCCCACCCTCACCGAGAAGGCGAACCCCGTCACCGAGGTGGCCGACGGCTCGATCGACTTCGACGGCGTCAGCTTCAAGTATTCGGCCAAGGCCGAGCGCAAGGCACTGGCGAACATCGACCTGCACGTTCGCTCGGGCGAGACGATCGGTATCATCGGCGGCACCGGCTCGTCGAAGTCGTCGCTGATCCAGCTGATCTCCCGCCTTTACGATGCCACCGAGGGCACCGTCCGCGTCGGTGGCGTCGATGTGCGCGACTATTCACTCGAGGCACTGCGCAATCAGGTCGCCGTTGTGCTGCAGAAGAACATCCTCTTCTCGGGCACGATCAAGGAAAATCTCCGTTGGGGCAACCCCGACGCCACCGACGAGGAGATGATGGAGGCCTGCCGGCTCGCCTGCGCCGACGAGTTCATCCAGACCTTCCCCGACAAGTACGACACCTACATCGAGCAGGGCGGCGCGAACGTCTCGGGCGGCCAGAAGCAGCGTCTCTGCATTGCGCGGGCGCTGCTGAAGAAGCCGAAGATCCTGATCCTCGACGACTCGACCAGCGCTGTCGACACCCGCACCGACGCCATGATCCGCGCCGCCATGCGGCAGTTCATCCCCGAGACGACCAAGATTATCATCGCACAGCGCACCGCCTCGGTCGAGGATGCCGACCGCATCCTCGTCATGGAGGGCGGCGAGATCGTCGCCGCCGGCCCGCACGCTGAGCTGATGAAAACGTGCGACATTTACCGCGAGATCTATATTTCCCAGAACAAGGCAGGTGACAACGATGCAGAATAAGCCCCAGAAGCCGCAGGGCGGCGGCAAAATGATCCTGCGCCTCCTCAAAATGCTCTTTTCCTTCTACCCCGTCATGCTTCCCGTCACCGTTGTCTGCATTCTCTTCAACGCTGTCATCAGCTCGATCCCGGCGACCTTCATGCAGAAGGTCATCGCACTGATCGAGCAGAGCTGGTCGACCGGCGACTGGGCATCGGTCAGCGGCCAGATTTTCATCATCGTGCTGACGCTGGGCATTCTCTACCTGCTCTCGCTGGCCTCCGGCCTGCTCTACAACCAGCTGATGGCCATCATCACGCAGGGCTCGCTGGCCAAGCTGCGTGAATCCATGTTCAACAAGATGCAGACCCTGCCCATCAAGTACTTCGACACCCACAACCACGGCGACATCATGTCGCACTACACCAACGACATCGACACCCTGCGCCAGATGATCTCGCAGAGCTTCCCGCAGCTGCTCAGCGCGTCGGTGGTGGTGCTGACTGTGCTCTTCATCATGCTCCGGTACAGCGTCTGGATGGCACTGGTGGTGTTGACGGGCGTGAGCGTGATGCTGGTCGTCACCCGCAAGGTGGGCGGCGGCTCGGCGCGGCACTTCGTGCGCCAGCAGAAGGCCATCGGCCGCGAGGAGGGCTTCATCGAGGAGATGATGAACGGCCAGAAGGTCGTGCAGGTCTTCTGCCACGAGGAGGCGGCCTGCGCCGACTTCGACCGGCTCAACGACGAGCTCTTCCACGAGGCCGAGCGGGCCAACCGCTACGCCAACATGCTGGGGCCGATCCTGAACAACATCGGCAACATCCTCTACGTCATCGTGGCGCTGGCCGGCGGGCTTCTGCTGCTCTCGGGTGCGCCCAACCTCAGCCTGGCCGGCATGCCGCTCTCGATCAGCGTGGTGGTGCCCTTCCTGAACATGACCAAGCAGTTCACCGGCAACGTCAGCCAGGTCTCGAACCAGGCCAACGCCATTGTCATGGGTCTGGCCGGCGCCGCGCGCATTTTTGCGCTGCTCGACGAAGCGCCCGAGGTGGACGACGGCTACGTCACCCTCGTTAATGCGCGCGAGGAGAACGGCCAGCTGGTCGAGTGCGCTGAACGCACCGGCATCTGGGCATGGAAACACCCGCACCAGGCCGACGGCAGCGTCACCTACACGCGCCTGCGCGGCGACGTGCGTCTGACCGAGGTCGACTTCGCCTACGAGGAGGGCAAGACTGTTCTGCACGATGTGACCCTCTACGCCGAGCCGGGCCAGAAGGTGGCTTTCGTCGGCGCGACCGGCGCGGGCAAGACGACCATCACCAACCTCATCAACCGCTTCTACGACATCGCCGACGGCAAGATCCGCTACGACGGCATCAACATCAACAAGATCAAGAAGGCCGACCTCCGCCGCTCGCTGGGCATCGTGCTGCAGGACACCAACCTCTTCACCGGCACCGTCATGGACAACATCCGCTACGGCCGCCTTGATGCGACCGACGAGGACTGCATCGCGGCCGCGAAGCTGGCCGGCGCGCACGACTTCATCACCCGCCTGCCCGAGGGCTACGCGACGATGCTGACCGGCAACGGCGCAAACCTCTCGCAGGGCCAGCGCCAGCTGCTGGCGATCAGCCGCGCCGCCGTCGCCGACCCGCCGGTCATGATCATGGACGAGGCGACCTCCTCCATCGACACCCGCACCGAGGCCATCGTCCAGCGCGGCATGGATGCGCTGATGAAGGGCCGCACGGTGTTTGTGATCGCGCACCGGTTATCGACGGTCAAAAATTCGGATGTGATCATGGTGCTTGAGCACGGTCGGATCATCGAGCGCGGCAGCCACGAAAAGCTGATCGAGGAAAAGGGGAAGTATTATCAGCTGTACACGGGTGCGTTTGAGTTGGAATAAAGACCTTGGGGCTTTGCCCCAAACCCCAGTTAAGGCCCTTTTCGAGAAAAGGGCCTTAACAATCCCCAAAAGCTTTCCAACACGCATGTGTTTGGGTTGCTTACAGGCCGCACATACGCATCAACTGGCAGCCGCGGTGAACGCGGCGACCGGTCACCTGACAAATAGACAAAGAAAATGGCTTTCGGCTCGCCGCAAGGGCGAGGCACGAAAGCCATTTTAGTTTTGCTGTACGCTTCCTATTCCAAAGTTACCTGGTGCACTGACCGGTCGCCGACTCCGGCGGCTACCGTTGATGCGTAGAGTCGAGCTGTGATGCGTCGTCACCCTAAACCAAATTAGCAGGAAGTCTTGTCAAGACATTTGTTGGAAAGCTTTTGAAGGTTCTTAGGGGACTTCCGAGATTGCCTTCGGCAATCTCCCTGGGAACTGCCCTTTGGGCAGTTCGGTTCTCGAAAAGTCCCCTAAGCAGGGTTTGGGACAGCGTCCCAAGGTCTTTTACTTCCGCTTCTCCGCAACCTCCATCACAGCGTCAGCCACAAACTGGTCGACCGGCATTGCGCCGAGGTCGCCGGCTTTGCGGGAGCGGACTGCGACGGTGCCGTCCTGCATTTCCTTGTCGCCGATGATGAGCATGTAGGGGATCTTTTCGAGTTGGGCGGAGCGGATCTTGTAGCCGATGGTTTCGTTGCGGCCGTCGATTTCGACGCGCATGCCCACGTTGTCGAGCTTGGCCTTGACCGACTTTGCGTAGTCCATCTGCTCGGGGCCGAAGGGCAGAATCTTGATCTGGGTGGGGGCCATCCACATCGGGAGGGCGCCGGCGTACTTCTCGATGAGGAGGGCGAGCGTGCGCTCGTAGCAGCCCATCGAGGTGCGGTGGATGATATAGGGGCGAACCTTCTTGTCATCGCGGTCGGTGTACTCCATGCCGAACTTCTCGGCCAGCAGCATGTCGATTTGGATGGTGATGAGGGTGTCCTCCTTGCCGAAGACGTTCTTAATCTGGATGTCCAGCTTCGGGCCGTAGAAGGCGGCCTCGTCGATGCCAATCTTGTAGTCGATGCCCAGGTCGTCGAGGATCTTCTTCATGACGCCCTGCGCGTGCTCCCACTGCTCGGGCGTGCCTTCGTACTTGTTGTTCGGGTTGGCGGGATCCCACTGCGAGAAGCGGAAGGAGCAGTCCTCCTTGAGGCCAAGGGTCTCGAGGCAGTAGTTGGCCAGCTCGAAGCAGCCGCGGAACTCCTCCTCCAGCTGATCGGGACGGAGGATCAGGTGGCCCTCCGAGATGGTGAACTGGCGGACGCGGATCAGGCCGTGCATCTCGCCCGAGTCCTCGTTGCGGAAGAGGGTGGACGTCTCACCGAGGCGCATGGGCAGGTCGCGGTAGGAGCGGGCGCGGTTGAGGAAGACCTGATACTGGAAGGGGCAGGTCATCGGGCGGAGGGCGAAGCACTCCTTCGTCTCGTCGTAAGGGTCGCCGAGGATGAACATACCGTCGAGGTAGTGATCCCAGTGGCCGGAGATCTTGTACAGATCGCGCTTGGCCATGAGGGGCGTCTTGGTCAGCAGGTAGCCGCGCTTGGCCTCTTCGTCCTCGATCCAGCGCTGGAGGGTCTGGATGACCTTCGCGCCCTTCGGCAGCAGGATGGGCAGGCCCTGGCCGATCGAGTCGACGGTGGTGAAGTACTCCAGCTCGCGGCCGAGCTTGTTGTGGTCGCGCTTGCGGGCCTCCTCAAGCTGGGTCAGATGCGCCTTGAGGGCGTCCTTGGAGGGGAAAGCGGTGCCGTAGACACGCTGCAGCATCTTGTTGTTCTGGTCGCCCTTCCAGTAGGCGCCGGTGCACTGGGTCAGCTTGTACGCCTTGACCGCGCCGGTGGCGAAGAGGTGGGGGCCGGCGCAGAGGTCGACGAACTCGCCCTGGCGGTAGAAGCTGATGACGGCATCGTCGGGCAGCTCGTTGATGAGCTGCACCTTGTAGGGCTCGTCGCGCTCGGTCATCAGAGCCACTGCCTCGTCGCGGGGCAGCTCGAAGCGCTCGATGCGGAGGTTTTCCTTGACGATCTTCTTCATCTCACCCTCGAGCGCGGTCAGCACCTCGGGCGTGAAGGAGATCTCAGAGTCGAAGTCGTAGTAGAAGCCGCCGTCGATGGCCGGGCCGATGGTCAGCTTGGTGGCAGGGTAAAGGCGCTTGACGGCCTGCGCGAGGACGTGAGCCGCAGTGTGGTTGAAGACATGCGCGCCGCCCTCGTCGGTGAAGGTGAGGAGCTTGACGTCGTCGCCCTCGGCGAGCGGCTTGGTGAGCGCGCAGAGCTCGCCGTTGACCTCAGCGGCGAGAACCTCGCGGCTGATGAGGCCTGCGGCCTGCGCAGCGTCATAAACGGTGACGTTTTCGTCGGCGCTGATCGGCGCGCCGTTGATGATGATGTTCATGGTGGTATCCTTTCTATATGATGATTTTTTGACGGAAATCAATACAGATCGACCGGGATCATGATCTTGAGCTGGTTGATCTTCGAGGTGTAGGCCTTCTGCTGCTTGTCGGCCAGCACCTGCTGGGCAAGCTGCGCCTTGATCTGCTCGTAGGGGATCTCGGCGGCGGCCTTTCTGTTCGTCAGCTTGATGAGGTGGTAGCCGAACTGCGTCTTGACCGGCGCGGAAATTTCGCCGACATTCATTGCGAACACAGCCGCGTCGAACTCGGGCACCATCTGGCCGCGGCCGAACTCGCCCAGCGAGCCGCCCTCAGCCGAGGAGGGGCAGGAGCTGTACTGGCGTGCGGCGTCCTCAAAGGTGATCTTGCCGGCCGCGATGTCGGCGGCGATCTCATTGGCCTTTGCCTCGCTGTCCACGAGAATGTGGCTGGCCTCGACGGTGTCGCCGGCGACCATCTCGCTCTTGTGATCCTCGTAGAACTGCTTGACCTCAGCCTCGTCGACCTTCACGCTGGCGAGCGCCTTTTCGATGGCGAAGTTGGCCAGCAGCTCGTCCTTGATCTTGGCCAGCTGAGCCTGGAAGGAGGGATCTGCTTCGTAGAAATTGCGCTTGGCCTCCGCAATCAGCAGCTGCTTGTTGACCAGCTGCTCGAGGATGGCGCGTCTGCCCTCGGGGGAGTTGTAGGCTTGTGCCTTCTGCCCCATCGAGGCGATAGCGGCGGTCACGTCTGCCTCGGTGATGACGGCGGCGCCGACCTTGGCAAGAATTCTGATGTTTGCGTCCATGGTATATCTCCTGTTTTTAAGAATATCGTTGTGCAAAATCAATTTGCGGACGAATGAAACCGATGTCATCCTGAGCGCAGCGAAGGATCTTTTCCTTCGCAAAGATTCTTCGTCGCTCTGCTCCTCAGAATGACAGAATCGTTTCGTTTGAATAAAGAAAATCCCGAACATACACAGTATGTTCGGGGTGCGGATACGAAATTCACACGGTTCCACCCGAGCGTTTCACTCAGAGAATGTGTTCAATTAAACGGACGAGTGGTACCGACACCGACCCAAGTCGCGCATCGCAGCATCAGCGCGCTCTCTGTGCATGGGCTACCGGGGACGACAAGTCTCCTCCATAGGGGTTATTATACCGCAGAATCGGCGTTTTGTCAAGTGTTTTTACAGCCGAATCTCCCCACGGAAATCGCACTCGATGCCGCAGGCAGCCAGCACAACGCGGTGGATCATCGCCTCATAGGCCAGCTCCTCGTCGGTCGACGGGCCGCGGGCGACCTTTTCGGCGAAGTCGCGCATCATGTCGTCGTAGCGGTCGAAGTCGGCAAAGCGGCGGTATTCGCCGCGGTTGCGCCAGGACAGGCGCTTGGTGCCCTCGCGTCTGTACAGGATGCGCTCCGACTCGAGGGTCGAGACGCAGGTGGTAGAGGTGTTCATCTCGAGCGGCTTGATCTCGATGGTGCCGCGCGAGCCGGCGACGACCAGTTGGCGGCGCGGGAAGCCGCCCACCTCAGCCCCGCAGGTCTTGAGGAAGGAGCAGCCGTTCTTGTACTGGAAGACCGCCATGCCGAACTCGGTGGCGGTGACGCCGTCGATGCCGGTGGGCTTGTTGAAGGGGATGATTGCCTCGGGGACACCCATGAAGCGGACGATGAGGTCGGCGAGGTGGCAGCCGAGGTAGAAGGTCATGCCCCCCTTGAAGTGACCCAGCCAATCGCGCTTTTCCAGCGCCAGATCGCAGTTCATCTGCGCCTCGACCGCGTAAAGCTCGCCCAACTTGCCCGACCGGGCAAGCTCGAGCGCCTCGCGGACGGCGGGGTTGTAGCGGTACATGTATTCGATGGCGAAGACCTTGCCGTGTGCCTTGACGGTCGAGAGCATCCGCTCGAAGTCGGCGGGATCCTCACTGCCCGGCTTGTCCATGGTGACGTGCAGACCGGCGTCGGCGGCCATCTGCGCGTATTTGACGAGGTTCCAGTCGTCGGTCTCGATGGCGGCGGCGTCAAGGCCGGGGATGGACAGCGCCTCCTCGACGGTCAGCGACGGCGTGCCTTCGTAGGCCTTGATGCGGTCATTGTACATGACTTCCTCGCCGGGGAGCACGACGTGCCCCATGACCTCGAACAGGTCGGTCTGCTTGCGGAGGCTCTTGAAGATGACATCGGCGTGGTCGTGGCCGACGCCAATCTGGACGATCTTGATCTTGCTCATGCGGCTCGCTCCTTATTCTTTGACGATCTTCGCCGTGAAGACGATGCCGCCTGTCCAGTCGGCGTTGTTGCAGGCGATGTAAAAGGTGTCGCCGACCAGGCTGATATTCTCGGGCTCGTAGGACTTGATGCCGATCGGAATTTTGGTGATGAAGTTACCGTCCCAGTCGTAGACGAAGATCACGTTGTCGGGCTCCTCGGTGTTTGATTTGGTCGAGTAGAGGACGTGATAGATGTACTTATCGTCGGCGCAGATGCCCTGCGTGACAAGAGTGGTGTTCTTGCCCTGATGGTAGGTGACGTAGTTCAGATCCTTGTCGTAGATGCACATATTGGTCTTGCCCAGACCCGACACGAACTGCCCGCGCAGCGGATTGTACTCGAGGGCGTACGCGCCGTTCGAGCCGCCCAGCGACTTGCGCTCCTTGAATTCGAGCGTGTCGGCATCAAGAACCGTAATGCGCTTCGAGTCGACATAGCAGCTGACCACATAGAGCTCGTTGGTCTCGGGAATGTAGGTGATGTCGTTGGCGTGGTCAAGCACCAGCGACTTCGAGCGGCCGACCTCCTTCCAGGTCTCGCGGTCATACTTGAGGATATACGCCTCGACGGCGGACTCGGGGAAGTCGGCGGTGTTGATCAGCGCAAAATAGGCGTAGTCCTCGGTGACGACGCCGCCCTGCATGACCTTGTAGTTGCCGATGCGGGGGACGGGGCCGACCAGCTTGGTCTCAGCGATGAAGCTGTCGGTCGAATTGAGGATGGTGCTCGGGCCCATATCCATTACCTCACTGACATAATGATAGCCGACCGGGATGCGGAGCACCCCGTCGCCGACCTCGATGCCCTCGACCTTGCCGGCGAGGACTTCATCAATAAAATACTGCACGCCGCGGTAGCTGTCGACGTCGTCTGCGCCGACGATCAGCAGCTGGGTCTCGGTGGCCGAGATGGCGAAGGTGCCGGGGACAAGTTCAGCCTGCAGCGCCTTGCCGGCCGGGCGGTTGGTGGTGCCGAGGATGATCTCGGCGGCGTTCGGGTCGATGGTACTCTCGTCCTTGACCCAGTCGGTGGTGATGACCGCGCTCGACGAGTGGGCCGACAACGCCTTGTACAGGCCGGTGGCGGCCCTGACCATCAGGTCACCGGCGTTATCCGAGCGGACGATGGGCAGGGTGAGGACGTCGAGCATCTTCACCTCAGCCGGTGCCGGTTCGGTGATGCCGGCATCGGTCGAAGAAACAGAATCGCCCCCCTGCGCCGCGGAGCCGCAGGCAGAGAGGGCGATGGAGAGCAGAGCGAGAAGCGCGCACGCGGCGCGGCGGGAATTGTTCATAGGTGTTACCTCGTTTTTTGGCTGCTGTGCCCGGACGGCGCGGCAAAAGAGCCCCACAGGGACGAGCCGCGGCGGGATGATGGGGCAGGGGGCTTAGAAATGTCCGCTCTTGCGGCGGTTGTAGTCAGAGCGGGGGTTGACGATCTCGCGCCAGTCGAGGTCGCCGCGGTCGAGGGCGCAGACCAGCACCTCCGCCGACGCGATATTGGTGGCGTAGGGGATGTTATAGTAGTCGCACAAGCGCAGCAGCTCGTGGTCGTTCTCGTCATAAAAATCCTTCTGACGGGTGTCGCGGAAGTAGAGAAGGACGTCGATCTCGTTGTACGCGATACGGGAGGCGATCTGCTGCTCGCCGCCATGCTCACCGGTCAGCAGGCGCTCGATGTGGAGCCCCGTCGCCTCGGAGATAAACTTGGCCGTGATGCTGGTCGCACACAGATTATGCTTGCTCAGAATGCCGCAGTAGGCGATACAGAATTGGGTCATCAGTTCTTTTTTCATGTCGTGTGCGATGATCGCGATTTCCATCAAATATCAGTCCTTTCGTATATTGGTATCTATATGTCGATTGGGTGCACCGTAGTCAGCGCTCGACCAGGCGTCGGCGGCGCAGGCGGCGCAGGCCGGCGAAGAGGGGCACGCTCTCGCCGCACAGGCGCGCGGCCAGGTTATCAATGGCGCGGGCGGTGTTTTTTGCAGCCGATTCGGTGTAGAGCTTGCCTGCCTCCTGACCCAGCTCCAACCCCCGGTCCTCGGGAATGACGCCGAGGATGGCGGTGCGGGTCATGTCGATGATGGCGTTGATGCCGGGGCGGCGGCCGTCCATGACGGCGTCGATGTCGAAGCGGTTGAGCACCAGCTTCTGGCCGGGCACGCCGCGGCTGTCGAGGAGCAGTCCGGTCTTCTCAGCCCCGCGGATGGCGGCGGGGTGGTGGCCGGTGACGATCAGCGCCATGTCGGCGCTCTGCGCGGCCAGTGTCAGCAGGGCCTCGGCGCTGCCGGGGGTGTCGATGAGGATGAAGTCGGCCCCGGTCGCCTCGGCGGCTTCGCGCAGCACCTCGCCGAAGCGGGCGGTAAAGGCATCGTCGAGCAGGGCGCTGGGCTCGTCCTCGCCCAGAAAGGGGGCGGGGAGCAGGTGCAGTCCCTCGGCGCGCGGGTCGGCCAGCAGGGCGTCGGCGACGGCGGCACGTCCGGCGATGACATCGCAGAGATCATAGAGGACGGCGTCCTCACAGCCGAAGAGCAGATCGAGGGTGCGGTTGGAAAAATCGCAGTCGACGGCAAGCACATGCTTGCCGCGTCTGGCCAGCGCCAGCGCAAGATTGGCGGTGACGGTCGATTTGCCGACCCCTCCCTTGCAGGAGGTGACGAGGACTGAGACAAATTTACAAGAATTATCCGACATGTTTGCCTCTCCTCTGTGCAAATTGCTGGACGGAAATCCAACTTCAGTATTATTATACCATGAAAATGCCAGTATTGTCAACTGGTCGGGGCGTCTTTTTGGAAAAAAAGTTTAGCGGACGAAGCAAGACCCAAAAACGCCGAAATTTGCAAGTTAAAACGAAAGAACTTGCAGGCTTCTTCGTAAATCCTCTTGCAATTTTGCGGAAAATCGTGTATAATAGACGCAATATTATTTTTCCAAGGGGGATCCTGCCATGATCAAAGATATGTACACCCGCCTGGCCGAGTTTGACCCGGCGGTAGCCGATGCCATCCGCGCCGAATACGCGCGCCAGCAGAACGGCATCGAGCTGATCGCGTCTGAAAACTTCGTCTCGGAGGCCGTCCTGCTGGCCGCCGGCTCGATCATGACTAACAAATATGCCGAGGGCTACCCGGCAAAGCGCTACTACGGCGGCTGCGCCTGCGTTGATGTAGCTGAGAATCTGGCCATCGAGCGCGCGAAGGAGCTCTTCGGCGCCAACTACGTCAACGTCCAGCCCCACAGCGGCGCGCAGGCCAACACGGCCGTTTACGTCGCCCTGCTCCAGCCCGGCGACACCGTCATGGGCATGAGCCTGGCCCACGGCGGTCACCTGACCCACGGCAGCCCGGTCAACATCTCCGGCCTCTACTTCAACTTCGTTCCCTACGGCGTTGACGACGAGACTCACCGCATCGACTACGATAAGTTCGAGCAGCAGGCCCACGAGGTCAAGCCCAAGCTGATCGTTGCCGGCGCGTCGGCCTATCCGCGCATCATCGACTTCGAGCGCATGGCCAAGGTCGCGCACGACGTCGGCGCTTACTTCATGGTCGACATGGCGCACATCGCCGGCCTCGTCGCCGCCGGTGAGCATCCCTCGCCCATCCCCTATGCCGACATCGTCACCACCACCACCCACAAGACCCTGCGCGGCCCGCGCGGCGGCATGATCCTTGCCCGCGACGAGGAGAAGTTCGCGAAGCTCCTCAACAAGGGCGTCTTCCCGGGCACCCAGGGCGGCCCGCTGATGCACATCATCGCCGCCAAGGCCGTCTGCTTCGGCGAGGCGCTGAAGCCCGAGTTCAAGGACTACCAGCACCGCATCGTCGAGAACGCGAAGGTGTTGGCCGAGAGCCTGCTGGCCGAGGGCTTTGACCTCGTCTCGGGCGGCACCGACAACCATCTCGCCCTCCTTGATCTGCGCCCGGTCGGCCTCACCGGCAAGGAGTTTGAGCGCCGTCTCGACGAGGTGCACATCACCGTCAACAAGAACGCCATCCCCAACGACCCGCAGTCGCCCTTTATCACCAGCGGCATCCGCGTCGGTACCCCCGCCGCCACCACCCGCGGTCTGGGCACCGATGACATGCGTACCCTCGCCCGCCTCTTCAAGCGCACCGCCGTCGCCTTCGACACCGAGGCCGACGCCATCCGCGCCGAGGTCGCCGAGCTGTGCAAGAAATATCCGCTCTACGAGTAAGTTCAGCAGACATCATGAAAAAGCAGCGTCACCGACGCTGCTTTTTCCGAAAGTGAGGTGAAAACATGCAGACCCAGCTCCGTCCCCCGCCGCTGCGGGAGGTGATCGACGAGGGGGCGCCCCGCCGCCTGCCCCGGCGGCGATGGCGGATCCCGCCGGTGGTGACCGAATTCTTTCTATTCTATCTTGCCGCCGTCCTGCGGTTCCTCTACTACGGCTTCCGCTACTTCCCGCAGCTCGACGACTACATACAATACGACAAATACGCCCGCTTCGCGCCCCTGGGCGAGATGATCGAGCGGCTGGGCCTGCTGGCCTCCCGCCCCATCGCCGGGGTGGCCGACATCGCGGTCTGGTCGCACTTCTGGGGGGGCGGGATGATCCTCGCCATCCTCCTGCTCGGCGCTCTGTGGACGGCGTCGGCCCTGCTTTTTCGGCGGGTCTTCGACCGCCTGTTCGGGTGCGGCAGCCTCTTCTGCGTGCTTTATCTGCTGCTGCCGCTGACCTTCGAGGGGACATACTGGCTCTCAGCGGCGACCCGCGTCGTCTGCGGGATGTTCTTCTGCGCGCTGTCGCTGTGGCTCTATCTGCGCTTCATCGAGGGCGGACGCTGGCCATACGCTGCCTCCTTCGCCGTCGCCCAGCTGGCCGCCTTCGGCTTCTACGAGCAGACCCTTGCCCTCGCCGGCGGCGCGGCGCTGGGGATGCTGCTTTTGTACCTGCCCCGGCGGCGCTTCTGCCGCCGGGCGCTGTCGGGCTTGCTGACGCTGGTGAATCTGGCCGTCTACTTCACCTTTACCGGCCTCAACAGCACCGGCAGTCTGGCTGACCGCATGCAGCTCGTTCTGCCCTGGCACGATGGCTATTTTGACGTTTTCCTGCCCGAACTCCTCGGCCAGATGCGCTCCGCCTTCCTCGGCGGAGGCTGGTACACCCTCTCCCGCGGCTTCGCGCGGGGGCTGGCGCTGATCGCCGATGGGGGCTGGTGGTATCTCGCCCTTTTCGCCCTGATCGCGCTGGGCATCGGAGCCTTCTGCCTCACCCCCGCCGGGGCGAACGGCCGTGCCACACGGCGGATCGGCTCAGGCTGGGCGGCCTTCGCTTTCGCACTGCTCTGCATCGCGGCGGCGATCTCCCCCTTCTTCGTGGTCGCCAACCCGTGGTTCTCGCTGCGGAACACCGTCCCCGCGCTGGCCGGGCTCGCCCTGCTCGCCGACTGCGCCCTGCGCGCCCTCTTCGGGCGGCACGCACGGAGCGCCCAGCAGACCGCCGCCATTGCAGCCTGCCTGCTGACCCTCGTCTGCGGCATCGCATCGGTGTCTGAGCTGCACGACTACCGCGCGACCTACGACAACGACCAGACCGCCCTCACCGCCCTCGCTGAACAGCTTGACGGCGCCGACGGCCGCATCGGCATCCTGAACCTCAACCCGAGCTATCTCGCCGAGCAGAACAGCTTCTACCACGAGCACATCCACGGCGTCACCGAGAGCTACTGGGCCATCCAAGGCGCACTCTGGGCCATGACCGACGCCGTGCCGAACGTCTACCCCCTCGCGACCGACTCCTACCCATACTACACCGCCTGGAACCGCGACCTCAAGCGCATCGGCGCGTTTGATTCGCTCTGGTGGTGGGATCACGACACCGCCACCCTCACCCCCCTCACCGCCGCCGGCTCGGACGAGACCGGCTGGACACTGACCGCGCCGGACGGCACGGTCATGGCGCAGGTGTGGGGGCACGAGGGCGCGGGATATATTGAATGAAGAAAACCGAGCGTCGGTGACGCTCGGTTTTCTTTATTCGGTCACAAAATCAGCAAGCGCCAGGGCAATGTCAAAATGCCCCGCGTCGTGCTGGGTGTGGGCGATCTGCCCCTCCTTGCGCCGCGCATCCCATTTCGGTGCGTCGAGCAGGTCGCCGCTGGTAAAGAACACATACAGCTCCAGCCCGCGGAAATCGCACACTGCCTGCGCGGCGGCACTTTCCATCTCGACCGAGAGGCATCCGTCGGCCTTTCGCCGGGCAAAGTTGCCCTCGGTCTCGCGGTAAAAGGCATCAGTCGTCCATGTCTTGCCCACGGCGCATGGGATGCCGTTGGCTTGCATGAAGCGCTCCACGATAGATGCGTTGGGGATACTGATGTAGTCAGCGGGCGGCGCGTAGTGGTAGGAGGTGCCCTCGTCGCGGTAGGCGGCGGTGGGGACGATCACCTTGCCGCGAGCAATCTCCTTGTCCAGACAGCCGCAGCCGCCGAAAAGGATGTATTTGTCGGTGTTGACTTTCGCCAATGATGACTCGATCGCCGCCGCGCAAGCCGGAGCACCCACCGGCGTTTTGAAGAAGGCAAATTGTTTTCCGTTATGCGTAATGGCATAAATAGGGGTGATTCCCGTTACCGATTCGAGCTGTGCGATTTCTTGGCAGGGGTAGTGCTCCAGAACAAACTGCTCGATCAGATAGGAAAAGGTCATGATGCAGGCATCGACCGCAGGCGCGTCTGGATTCCGCTGTGGATTGATCTTCGCCGGGGATTTGTTGTCAAAGCTGTCGGTGATCATCGTTTTCCTCCATGATGCAGAAACGCTCGGACAGACGACCGGGCGTTTCGGTTGGTTACATATACTTCTGCATGTGGATCTCGCTGCGCATGCTGCCGTCCTTGAGCCGGTAGGCGTTGGGCTTCTCCGCAACGATGCGGAAGCCGAATTTTTCATAGAGACGGCGGCCGCGCTCGTTGCCCTCCATGTATTCCAGCTCAACGAGCATGGTGCCCCGTTCCTGTGCGGCGGCGAGAAGTCCCTCAAACATTGCAGAGCCGATGCCCAGACCCCAGTAGTCGCGCAGAATGGCGATGCAGATCACCGCGCGGTGACTGGTTTTGATACCGCCGCGGAAGTTGATCTCGGCGTTGCCCACTACGCGGCCGTCGATATAGCAGGTAATGGCCAGCGCGTCGGGGGCTTCAAGGAAGCGCTTTGCCCAGGCTTCCTCCTTTTCAATGGTAAGGAAGCCCCACTCCTCGGGATAGCGAGCGAGAAACTCAGTTTCACCGCAGGAGGTCTTGATAAAGTCGATCAGCTGCGCCGCGTCCTCAGGGCGGGGACTTTGCAGGACGGCGGTCTTGCCGTTCTTTAAGGTAATTTCTTTGGTCTCAAATACCATTGTGCGTCTCCTTTCACCGCCGAATATGTCCTTGTCAGAAAGTTTTTGAAGGTTCTTAGGGGACTTTTTTCAAAAAGTCCCCTAAGCGGGGTTTGGGGCAGCGCCCCATGCCCTTACTTCTTCTCGCCTCTCAGCTCCACGCGGCGGATCTTGCCGCTGATGGTCTTGGGCAGCTCGGGCAGGAATTCGACAATTCTCGGGTACTTGTAGGGCGCGGTGTGCTCCTTGACGTAGGTCTGGATCTCCTTCTTGAGCTCATCCGAACCCTCGCGGCCCTTCACCAGCACGATCGAGGCCTTGACCACCTGGCCGCGGATCGGGTCGGGGGCGGCGGTGACGGCGCACTCGAGGACGTAGGGCAGCTCCATGATGACGCTCTCGATCTCGAACGGGCCGATGCGGTAGCCGGACGACTTGATGAGGTCGTCGGTGCGGCCGACGTAGTGGAAGTAGCCGTCCTCGTCACGCCACGCGGTGTCACCGGTGTGGTACATGCCGTCGTGCCAGGACTCCTTGGTGTGCGCCTCGTCGTTGTAGTAGCCGAGGTAGAGGCCGCAGGGCACAGCCTTGTCGGTGCGGACGACGATCTCGCCCGTCTCGCCGACGCCCACCGACTTGCCGTCGGGATCGACGATGTCAACATCGTACAGCGGGCTGGGCTTGCCCATCGAGCCCGGCTTGGGCGTCATGCCGACAAAGTTGCCGACCACCAGTGTTGTCTCGGTCTGGCCGAAGCCCTCCATCAGGCAAAGGCCGGTGGCCTTCTTGAATTGCTCGTAGACCTCGGGGTTGAGCGCCTCACCGGCGATGGTTGCGTACTCGAGGGAGGACAGATCGTACTTATCCAGCGACTCCTTGATGAAGAAGCGGTACATGGTCGGGGGCGCGCAGAAGGTGGTGATGCCGTACTGCTTGAACAGCGGCAGGATATCAGCTGCGTTGAAACGGTCGAAGTCGTAGGTGAAGATGGCCGTCTCGCAGAGCCACTGGCCGTAGAACTTGCCCCAGAGCGCCTTGCCCCAGCCGGTGTCGGAGATGGTGAAGTGCAGGCCGTCAGGATTGACGTTGTGCCAGTAGCGGGCGGTCAGATAGTGGCCAAGCGCATACTTGTGAGCGTGGACGGCGATCTTCGGGTAGCCGGTCGTGCCCGAGGTGAAGAACATGATGGCGGGATCATCGCCGCCGACGTCGACGCGCTTGAGGTCACCCGAGTAGCGGGGCAGCTCGGCGTCGAAATCGCGCCAGCCCTCGCGGCTGCCGCCGACGAGAACCTTGGTCACAACGGTCGGGGACTCAGGCAGGGCCTCCTCGATGTGGTTCGGCACGCCATCATCGACGGTGGCCAGGACAGCCGACACGCCGGCCGCGTTGAAGCGGTAGACGTAGTCCTTCTTCTGCAGCTGGTTGGTGGCGGGGATGCCGATCGCGCCCAGCTTGTGCAGGGCCAGCAGTGCGAGCCAGAACTGGTAGTGGCGCTTCAGCACCAGCAACACGCGGTCACCCCGCTTGATGCCCAGCGAGCTGAGGTAATTGGCGGTGCGGTTGGACTCGCGGCGGATGTCCTCGAAGGTAAAGCGGCGCTCGTTCTTGTGCTTGTCGAGGTGGAGCATGGCCAGCTTGTTCGGACAGCGGGCGGCGAGGGCGTCGACGCAGTCGTAGGCGAAGTTGTAGCGCTCGATGTCATGGAATTTGATCGAGTTGACCACGCCGTTCTCGTCGACGGTGGTGGTCAGGTAGGGCGCGGCGACAGGCGAGTCACCGACGCGGCGGCCGCCCTTCGGGACGGGCGCGTGGTAAGCGTCGACCTCGGGCGCGGTGTAGGCATGGCCCTCGCCGCCGAGGACGATGGCGTAGAACTGGCAGTCCCCGCCGCCGGTGGCGATCATGCCGTGGGGGGTGGAGCTGTCATAATGGACGGTATCGCCGGGGTTTAGCACGGCAACATGGTCACCGACCTGCACCTTGAGCTGGCCGGAGAGGATGATGTCGATCTCCTGCCCGTTGTGGGTGGCGAGGTGGATGGGCTTGTTCTGCTCGTCGGCCGAGAAGGGAGCGCGGACAAGGAAGGGCTCAGCCAGCTTGTCGCGGAGCATGGGGGAGAGATTGCTGTAGGAGAAGCCGCGGCGGCGGGCGATGGGCAGGCCCTCACCGGCGCGCACGACAGACATCGAAGTCAGAGTAGGCGACGAACCCTTGAGCAGGTCGGTGACATCGACGCCGAAGCGGTTGGCGCATTTGTAGATAAAGGTGAAGCTGAAATCCGCACGGCCGTCCTCAAGCTCGGTATACTGCTCGAGGGTGGTGTCGGTGCAGGCCGCCATTTCCTCACGGCTCAGCTCCATGATCTCGCGCAGGGCACGGATGCGTTCTGCGACTTCTTTGATGCGGTTGTCCATGTGTGTACCTCTTTTCCCGAAAAATTCGTCAAAAAAACGTCTCGAGCGGAGGGCACCGGCTCGAGACGAAACTGATGTGTTCGTGATTCCTCAAATTGTGCTGCTGACGGGACGCCAACTACGCACGCCTCGGGCTCTATCAAGCCTTATGCCTTGACGCAGCAATAACGGAAGATGCCTACCCCCGCGGGTGCGGGCTCGGATCTTCAACTCGGAAGTGATAGCTCGCTGATCGTTCACCGCCGGCTTGCACCTTCCGCCGGCTCTCTGTAGGCTGCGTGATCGGAACCTCTTCGTCATCGTCTTTATTTGATGTTAGGAGCATTATAGCATACGCAAGTGCGTTTGTCAATGGGGGAGTTGTAAACAAATTGTGAATGAGAGGTGTGAATAAATTGTAAATTGTGGGGTTGGCTTGGTCGTTTGTACGGGTTGGATCGGAGGAGAGAGGGGCAGCTTACGCCGCATGCCCCTCTCTCCTCCGGACCTCCTCTCAGCCCTGTTGGCGCGTCAGATTAGATGATGGGGTACCCCTGCCACTTATGTTTGGATTGGATGTGTTTCGTTCGCAAAGTTATTTTTATGCAGCTTTGATCGTTTGCATTTTGCTGAGATGATGTAAGGGCACTACCGCTTATGCGCATCAAGGGGTCTTTCGGTTATCGAGAGGAAAGCCGACTGCGTTGGACGGTTGGGCAAGTGCATACGGTTTGGCCGGGGACGATTGTGCAGATGAAATTGTTCGTGCCAATTATTATTTATGTAAGGATAGGTCGCTCGGGCAAATCAGATGTTGTGATAGGTTGTCAGTGGTCCCTCTTCTCTTCTGGCTGCCACGAAGGAAACGATCAGCGCGAATGCTCATGCTCGAAGATTTCCGCCCGGATACCAAAAAATCAAAACAAATTTTCTTAAACCCCTTGCAATCCCCCTGAAACTATGCTATAATAACTATACGTCAATTTTTGCGCATGCCACGCATGCGATCATCGCGGGTCGCTTCTCCGCCGGGGGCGATGCCAGGGATCATACGAAAGTGCGGCGGAGAAATGGAGCTATTCGAAAATGGATATTCTGGAAATTATCATCGGTATCGTTCTGCTGATTATGGCAATTTTCCTTGTTGCTGCTATCCTGATGCAGTCCGGTAAGGACAAGCGCCTCTCCGGTACCATTGCAGGCGGCGCTGAGACCTTCTTCGGCAAGTCCAAGGCCAGCACGATGGACAAGATGCTTTCGAAGGTGACCACCATCGTTGCCATTGTCTTCGCTGTTCTTGTTCTGGTTCTGTATGTCATCATCTGATCATACAGCGCTCGGCATGACAATACCGCTTTTGGGTATGCTGTATCCAAAGGCGGTTTTTGCTTTCTTGATGTGGTTTATAGAAAACTTGTATTGATTTTTACGAAAGAAGTTGGATAAATATTATGCCTAAAACAAACAAAAAACGAAACAAACAGCCCGCCCGCCGGCCGGTGCGGCGGGGCGGCAAGCAGGAGGGGGCGCGCAGGCAGAGGAATGCGCCTCAGGCGGCTGCGGTCGAGACGGCGCAGGCGGCTACTCGTGCGGCGGTCACCCTCAACGGTGTCTTTCACGGCACGTCGCGCGGGTTTGGCTTTATTACCCCCGACGTGGATGAGGGGGCGCCGGCAGCTGAGGATGTCTTTGTTCCCGCCCGCATGACAGGCGGGGCAATCGACGGCGACCGGGTCGCGTTCGTGATGCAGCAGCCTGACCGGCGGCAGTTCAGCCGCGGTGACCGCGGGGACCGCGGCGGCCGTGAGGAGCGGCCCGAGGCGGCGGTCACGGAGGTGCTGGAGCGGAGTGTGACTACCCTTATTGGTGAGTTCTGCGTCGAGGCGCACATCCGGGGCCGGCGCACGGTTCGCCGCCTTTATGCGCTGCCTGAGAACAAGAAGCTGGCCTTTGAGATCGAGATCGCGCCGGCTGACAGCTTTGGTGCGGCCCGGGGCGACAAGATCGAGCTGGAGCTGATCGAGTACCCCACTGCCGGCACGCCGGCGCGGGGCAAGGTGACGCGTATCTTCGGCCCGAAGGACACCCGTGCGGCCAACTATGCGGCTATTCTGCACGAGAACGGCATCCCGACCGAGTTTCCGGCCGACGTGCTGGCCGAGGCTGACGAGGTGGCGGCCAAGCGCATTACCTCACGCGGGCGGCTCGACCTGCGGGGGGAGATTATCTTCACCATCGACAGCGCCGATGCCAAGGACCTCGACGACGCCGTTTCGCTGAAGCGTACCGCCGACGGCTGGCAGCTGGGCGTGCACATTGCCGATGTGTCCCACTATGTCAAGGCTGGCTCGGCCATCGACCGCGAGGCGATGGCGCGCGGGACGAGCGTCTATTTCACCGATCAGGTGGTGCCGATGCTGCCGGTGGCGCTGTCCAACGGCTGCTGCTCGCTGAACGGCGGTGTCAGCCGCTACGCCATGTCGGCGCTGCTTGATCTGGCGCCCGACGGCAGTCTGCGGGGCTGTGAGATGGCTGAGTCGATCATCCGCTCGACCGTGCGGGGTGTTTACAGCGAGGTCAACGACATCTTCGAGAAGGGCGAGCAGTCCGAGTTTGCCGGGAAGTATGCCGCCGTTCTGCCGGTGCTGGGCGACATGCGTGAGCTGTACGAGATCCTCGCCGCCCGCTCGGCGAAGCGGGGCGCACTGTCGCTTGAGACGGCTGAGGCGAAGTTCATCCTCGACGAGGAGGGCGAGCCGGTCGACATCATCCGCCGCGAGCGGGGGGATGCCGAGAAGATGATCGAGCAGTTCATGCTCGCCGCCAACGAGGGTGTGGCGACCTGGCTCAACGAGCGCGGTCTGCCCTGCGTTTACCGCGTACACGAGGAGCCGCTGGAGGACAAGATCCGCGCTTTCTCCGAATTTGCGTGGAACCTCGGCCTGCCGGTGGGCAAGCTGGGGCAGGGCAAGGCGTCGCCCGCCGATCTCGCGGCCGTGATGGAGCGGGCGAGTGAGAAGGAGCTGGGCGAGATCGTGTCCTTTGTGCTGCTGCGCTCGCTGCAGAAGGCGCGCTATGCGACCGAGGCGCTGGGACATTTCGGCCTCGGGATCAAGTTGTACGCGCATTTCACCTCGCCGATCCGCCGCTATCCCGACCTGTCGGTGCACCGCATCATCCGCACGGCGCTGGCCGGCAAGGCGACCGGCAAGACGCTGGACAAGCTGACCTCCTTTGCCGAGCGCTCGGCGAAGGAGTCGAGCGAGAATGAGGTGCGCGCGCTGATGGCCGAGCGCGAGATCGAGGACCTGTACAAGACCATCTTCATGTCGGCGCATGTCGGCGAGGAGTTTGACGCGCGGATCTCGTCGGTCACCGGCTTCGGCCTCTTTGCTGAGCTGGACAACACCTGCGAGGGGCTGATCCCCATTGCGACGCTGGACGGTTATTTTGTGTACGACGAGAAGAACTACCGTCTTACCTGCGGCGCGCAGGTCTACCGCCTCGGCGACCGCATTCGTGTGCGGATCGAGGAGGCTGACGTCTCGGCGCACAAGGTTGAGATGCGGCTCATCCGGGCGCTGTGAGGCGAACGTGTGCATCAGAATCGAAAAAGTCCCCCGACTGTCGTTGACGACAGTCGGGGGACTTTGCTGTTCAGTCGAAGGTTGCCAGCTGCTTTTCGGGCGGTTCGGCGGGGACGAGGGTGCTGACCTTGAGCACCGGGCCGGGGCCGTCGTAGACCTTGTGCCGCTCGATCACGAGCTGGCCGGTGACGGTCACCCAGTCGTAGGAGTGGAGGTTTTCGCTGTCCTTCCATTTGCAGGCGATGCCGCTGTACTGGATATCGTCGGCGCAGCAGGTCATCACATGCCGACCGCAGATGAAGCTTCCACGGGGAATGGTGTGATCCTTGAGCACCACGCCCTTGAAGCGCACCTTTTTCTTGGCGTATTTTTCGGGTTCCTCGGCCAGATCGCGGTACCAGTAGGCGTAGTCCCGATCCTCAATGCGGATGATCTCGGCGTTGATGTCGAAGGGAAGGGGGTCTTCGATGGTGTCGTATTCGATGGTGCCGTCGGTCATGTCGTAGATGATCTTGGCGCTGCGGCTGACGCCGCGTACCAGCTTGTGCAGGGGCATGCGGTCGGTGTCGGCCTCCATGCGGTTGAAGGCGACGAGCTCGCAGGAGGTCAGCTTATCGACGACAAGACTGCGCATGTTTTTGTTGTAGAGCTCGATGGTGCGCGCGTCGCAGAGGAAGAGCTCCTGGAAGATGAACCACGCGTCGGGGAGATTGTCGTACAGTGAGTTCAGCTTCCACATGCCGTTGTATTCGATCATGACCAGCACCGCGTTGTGCTTCTTCTGCAGGGCGGTGAGGTGCGCGGGGGTGAGGTCGTGCTCGTTTTCGATCAGCTCGCAGTACACGTTCGGCGCGCAGAAGGCCGAGGGATCGTATTCCTCGATGCCTTCCTCGCAGACCAGCAGGAGGATGCTGCCCTCCGGCGCGAGCGCCTGCTCGGCCAGGGTATCCTGAATGAATCTGGTCTTGCCCGCTTCGAGGAACCCGGTGAACAAATAGACGGGAATTTCCATGGTCATCCTCCTCTGCTTAAAGCATGAACAGTTCCTTTAAGGCATCCTCGTGGATATCCGAGCCGATGACGCAGAGACGGCCCGTCGGCGCGGCGCTGCCCGAACGGACGTCGGGCTCGCCGGGGACATAGTCGAAGTGGATGAAGCCGTCGGGGCCGTTGACGATGCCCTTGGCGCGGAGGATGATGCCGTATTTGCGCTCGTTCTCCAGCGCTTCGAGGGCGGCGGTGATCTCCTCTACCGTGTAGCGGCGGCCGGTCTCCGCGCCGAAGCTGGTGAAGACCTCGTCGGCGTGGTGATGGTGGTGGTCATGCTTGTGGTCGTGATCGTGGCCGCAGCAGCAATGGCCGTCGTGGTCATGGTCGTGATGATCGTGGTCATGGTCATGGTCATGATGGTCATGCTCATGGTCGTGATCGTGGCCGCAGCAGCAGTGATCGTCGTGATCGTGGTGGTGATGCTCATGCTCGTGGTGATGCTCGTGCTCATGCTCATGCTCGTGATGGTGGCCGCAGACGGGGCAGACCTGTGCTTCCTCGGTCAGCTGCTGGAGCTCGGCTGCGAGCGTGTTTTTCTTCTCGAGCACCTCCAGGATCTGGGCGCCGGTGAGCTGCTCCCAGGGGGTGGTGAGGATGTCGGCTGTGGGATTGTGTTCCCGGATCAGCTCGACGCAGGCGGTCAGCTTGGCGTCGGAGACGCCGGTGGTGTGGCTGAGAATGATAGTGCCGGCGCTCTCGATTTGATTATTGAAGAATTCACCGAAGTTCTTCATGTACATCTTGCACTTGTTGACGTCGACCACTGCGGCGGCCGCACCCAGCTGGATGCCGGCGGTGTCGATGTTTTTCACCGCGCCGATGACGTCGCTGAGCTTGCCGACGCCGGAGGGCTCGATGAGGATGCGGTCGGGCGTGTAGTCGGCGAGTACCTGCTGCAGGGCCTTCCCGAAATCGCCGACCAGGCTGCAGCAGATACAGCCCGAGTTCATCTCGGTGATGTTGACGCCGGCGTCCTGCAGGAAGCCGCCGTCGATGCCGATATCGCCGAATTCGTTTTCGATCAGCACCAGCTTTTCACCGGCGTAGGCCTCGGCGATGAGCTTTTTGATGAGGGTGGTCTTTCCCGCGCCGAGAAAACCGGAGAATATGTCGATTTTCGTCATGGATCTGTCTCCTTGGGTTTGAAGATTCTTATGGGGTTAGCGGAAGCTAACTTTCGATTCGGACATTCGACCACCCGTCGATCAGTGGCCGTTCATCTGGCTTATATTATACATCATTTCGGCGGGGGTTGTCAATACCCAGCTTTGATCTGCAGGTGCGGTCGTGCTGAGGTTTCCACCTTGCTGACCGCAAAAAACAAAATCCCCGCATCGTGTAGACCACTCCCCGGCGATTAGACAGAAAAAAGAAACACCTATCGCAGAATATCTCATTTTTACGCGGCTTTGCTCCTGATTTCGTCAGGGGTAAGGCCGTTTTCGATGTTGATGCGCTCGAAGTTGTAGAAATACATGTACTCAGCCACTGCAGCTTCAACCTCGGCGCGATCAGAGAACTTCATCCGGTTCAGGCACTCGCACTTGAGTGTGCCAAAAAAATTTTCCATTGCAGCGTTGTCATATGGGCATCCGGGACTGGACATAGACGGCTGAATGTGGTATAATTGTATTAGGTCAAAATATTCATTGGATGTGTATTGAGACCCCTGGTCACTGTGGAGTGTGAGTCCAACAGTGACCTTTTCTTTTGCAAGTGCATTCCTGATCGTATCGGTCACAAGCGTCGTCGTCATATCGTCGCCGACTCGCCATGCTAGGATCTTCCGTCCACACAGATCCATAACGGCACACAGGTAAACGAACCCTTTCGACGTGTGGATATAGGTAATGTCCGTCACCCAGAAGGTATTGGGATGTTCCTGCCGGAACTGTCGCGCCAGCAGGTTTTGGTATTTGTGCACAGCATTTTTGTGACATGTATATGTTTTTCGACGTCGAATCACAGAGGAAATACCGTATTTCCGCATGATTCGCCGTATTTTCTTGATATTTACCGGTATATGCAGCTTTTCCCGGAAGTATTTCCACATTCTGCGGCAGCCGTAGGTTTGTTTTGATCGGTTCCAGATCTCTTTGATCTTATCTGCTGTTTCCTGATCACGATCCGGCTCTCTTTGTCGCTTCCGCCAGGCGTAGTAACTGCTGCGCGCAACTTCGAAAATTTTACACATTTCTGTGATGCTGTATGTATTCCTGAATCGTTCGATCACTCTGTATTTCAGGCTCACCTCCTCCCAGCTTCTAACAGAAAATTTCGCAGCAGCTCCACTTCCTTCTTTGCCTGATCGAGCTCTCTCTTCAGTCTTTCTACCTCATTTTCCTCTGCTGGAGCTTTCCGCGGACGTCCCTTCGGGCGCGGAATGTATCCTTCTGCAATTGCACGCATCTTTCGATTCTGCCGTGTCACCAGCTGCTTGATCTGCTGTTTTGTCAATCCGTAGCTTTCTCCGATCTGCCGGTTTGTTTCTCCTGCCTCTTTGCGCCGGAATACTTCTTCCGTGATCCATTCCATTTTTGTGTATTGTCTGGCCATGACAAAACCTCCTGTTGTAGTTATATCTATTCTACAACAGGAGGCTCTTTTTGTCACTGTCTATTTTCTGGGGTGTAGTCCAGTGGTGCGGGGATTTCGTTTAGCTTACTTTGCGCTCTTCTTGCGGAGGGCAAGGGGTAGAGCGGCTGCCATCACCAGCATGCCTGCCACGACGACGGTGGAGTCAGCGGTAGCGGGCGTGGTGGTGGGAGCAGTGGTAACTGCGGTAGCGGGCGTGGTGGTGGGAGCAGTGGTAACTGCGGGAGCGGGCGTGGTGGTGGGAGCAGTGGTAACTGCGGGAGCAGCGGTAGTGGTGGGCGCTGCGGTGGTCTCAGCGGGAGCAGTGGTGGTCTCAGCAGGAGCAGCATCCTTTGCGAGGAGCATGAACGGACCGCACTTCGGGTTGTCGCCGAGGTTATTATTCGACCAGAGGAGTGCGTCACGAGTGTTGTTATCGTCGATATCGTCGTTCACCTGGATGCCGAAACCGATTTCCTTACCAGAAACGACCTCAGTCTTGACCGTCTCGGGGATACCAATGCTGCACTCAACAATGTAACCGGTATCGGTCTTAACACGGCTCAGCGAGGACTTGGCCTCCTCGCCAGCCAGAGCCAGCCCAAGACCACTGTTTGCCATCCAATGGTTGTTCATCAGCTCGTCATCAGCCGGGCAAACCTCAGTGGGATGGATTCGCAGATAACCTGCACCGACATCGGTCAGATCCTTGCTGTAAACTTTCACATCACCAGCAGCAGTCAGATCGTGCATATAGATGTAGAACTCGATACAGTCAGTGAGATGGGTCTTCTTGAGTGCATTGGCGGCGGTAACGGGCGTCTTGTCATAAACCTCACCAAAGATGTAGATATTGCTTTCATCGTACATGAGGTAAGCATAGAAGTCGCATTCGACCTGATCCTTCTTATCCTTGAGCGCCTCATAGGTGTTGTGCACCCAAGAGGTGATCTTGTCGCCCTTGGTATAAGCGTCATCGAGCTTACCGTCGATCTCGGCTGTACCGTAAGCGGCGTTGAGGACTTTGCCTGCATCAGGGGAAGTGGACGGGGCAGCTGAAGCGCCGACTGTCAGCTGAGAAACGAGCATCATTCCGATCAGCAGGAGGGAGAAAAACTTTTTCATGTGTGTTTTTCCTTTCTCAAAAATATTTTTATAGAAAATCGCAGATGATCCGCGATTCACTATGCGTGTTGTTCCAGAGGACTCAGTCTACCGTCAACTTCTCGTTGATTTTATCGAGCATCTTCTGCCAGGAGCGTTCAAATGCCATGTTAAAGGTAGTCAACATATTTGAGCCTTCTTCGATTGACTTACGCCAGTAGCGAACCATGCCCGATGTGTCGCTGCCCAGTTCATCGTGGAAGGGACGGCCAAGGTCAAAGACGGTTCCCGCGCGGATGAGGTCAAAGATTTCCGCATCGAGGGGATTGTTCGAATATTTGTATTTGAAGGTTGTCTCGAAGATGGCCGGTGTGACGCGGCGGTAGGACTCCGAAGCCATACATTCAAGCACAGCGGCTGACATATCGGGGTCGCGGGCGTCCAGCGGGACACAGTACTGGGTGTGGGTAAAGGCGATGGTGGTCAGATAATCCTCCTGCTGCTCGTCGTACTTGGGGGCGGGAAGAATGCTGTAGGCCATATCCGAATAGCGGAAGTTATTATACAGCAGTTGACCGGTAATGTTGTAGAGCAGTGCATTGCCGGAAGTCAGGTTGTTTGCGTCGGCGAGCGACTTGGTGAAATAGCCGTCGTTTGAATTGTGGAAAATGTTGATGAATTTGTCAACGATGGCCATCGACTTCTCCGAGGCAAAGTCGTTTGCGAGAACCAGTTCGCCCGTATCGCTGGGTTTAATGTAGTTTAATCCAGCGCCCATATAGAAAATATCAAGGTTGGGGTGGGTAAACGAGAAAAGCCCGTACTGGTCGGCCTCAGATTTGAGTCCGTTGCCGTCAAGGTCGGAGTAGACATTGGCAGCCAGTTCAAGCATGGTGTCCTGTGTCCATTTGCCTTCCATCGCCAGCTTCTGCGGGTTGGTCAGGCCAAGGTTTGTGCCGAGATCGTCATTATAGATCATGAACATCATCTGGAAGAGCAGCGTCGAGGCAATGTCGCCCGAGACGAAATAGAGCTTGTTGTAAATGGTGTTCAGCTCGACCAGGCTGTCAGACCACCAGGGCTGCTCGAAATTGAGGTACTCGAGCTCCAGCATATCCAATAGCATATGGTTGATCGCAAGCGAACCGGCCGAGCGAGGATAGGATGCAACGGTGTCATAGGCTTGTGCGTTAGACTGAACTGAATTGGTAACGGTGTTGCAGAACGATGCAACAGCGGCGTTATTACCATTAATGACGGTGAATTCCAAATCAACGCCAAGGCGATCTTCAACGATCTGATTGCGGTTAAAGATCGCGTCGTTGATGACATCGCCGGTCAATGCCTCAACATCGAATTCAGGCAGTGCATGTTTCCACGCGAGAACGTGGAAAGTTTCATTCTTGTAATTAAGATCATCGGGCAGATCGTCCTCGATGTAGCCGTTTTCGTCAAGGCCGTCATCGGTGGTCTCGGCTTCGGTCGTTTGGGTGCTGTCGAGGGCGGCCGTTGTGCCGGGCGTATTGCTCTGCTGGCCGTCGTCCTTCGTACAGGCGAGCGAACCGACCGGCAGCATTGCGCACAGCAGAAGTGCGCAAAGGATGCGGAGAGAGGTTTTCTTCATGCGTGTGATTCCTTTCTTTGAAATAGATTTTTGAGAAATCCATATGGATTTTTGGTTGACAGGGTTCCCGCGCATCAGCGCGGGACACCTCATCCATCGCTGCGCGACAGCCTTCCAGCTGCGCTTCGCTCAGCCCGAGGGGAAGGCTGCAATACACAGCGAACCTCGGTGAGCCTTCTCCAGCGGAGAAGGGGGACCGCGTCAGCGGTGGATGAGGAGAGCATCCCTTGTGCTTACCTGAATCATGTTTCTGGAATCTGAGCACAGACCGGCTGACGATTACTTCTTCAGCTTCCGCGCGCCGATCTTGTCCAGGATCTGTCCGCAAATATCGGGATGGTCGCAGGTGAAACCGAGTGCGCCGTGCTCATAGGATTCGCGGTAGACCGCCTCGTCGGTGTTCATGCCGTAATAGACGCAGGGGCGGATACCCATCAGCGCGAACTCCGTGTATCTCGCTTTGTCGGCCACGATGCTGCTGCGCTTGATCGGCAAGCCCTGCGGATCTTTTTCCCCGCTGTTGAACAGGCATACCTCGTCGTAATACTTATACGGATCGTCGGACGCATAGCCCTTCATTCTCGCCTTGGGGTAGAAGCCGTGGATGTAGAAGTCCTCCTTGGTGTAGCGCTCGCGGAGCCAGGCGCAGATTCCCGTGGAGAAGGTGATCACGGTCAGCCGATCCCGGCCAAACACGCCGTACTTTTTACAGAGCGACAGCGTGAGCGAAGCGGACGCGTAGGCGAAATCGCCCAGTTCCTCGGGATAGTCCTTCAGCTCAAGGAGCAGCCGAAGGTCGGGGCGGGTTGCCATCAGCTCAAGAAACTCCTCGAAGGTGGGGATCTTTTCCCCTTTGAATTCCTCGCCGAATTTAATGCCCGCGTCTGCTTTTCTGACCTCCTCGAGCGTCATATTGTAGATTTCGCCCTTCATGTCTGTCGTGCGGTCAAGGCGTGCGTCGTGGCAGACCACGATATGATAGTCCTTCGTCATATGCGCGTCCATTTCAATGCCGTCAATGTCGAGCTTCATCGCCTCTCTGAACCCGCGCATCGTGTTCTCGGGATATTTCGCGCGCCAGCCTCTGTGCGCAGTCAGTGTTACCTTGTTTTCCATGTGTTTGCTCCTTTCCTCCGAAAAATCATGTTGATTATGCGTAATAGTCCGTTATGATCTGATCCGCAAAGCGTTCCAGCTCGCCAAGATCCCAAAGAAGCTGCAGCACCGTGTAGCGGTCCCGGATCTCCTTGGCGTACAGGATCGCCTGCCTGGCCATTTCTTTTTCCACGCCGATCTCGCCGGGCTTTGTCGGTGCGTCAAGCTGCTTGAGAATGCCGTATACGAGCTCGGATTTTACGGTCTGCTCTGCCAGTGCCTTGATCTGCTGCCAGTTCGCTTCGGTCGAGGCGAGGCGTGCCGCCAGCTTTTCGGGGCTGTTCTTGCCGCTTTTTCGCTCGAGATCCACGATCTCGTCAGACGCGCCGAGGAATGCGCCGCGCACGTCCTGCTCCCATTCGTCGAAGGGCTTGTGGGGGAGCGCTTTGATCCGGTCGAAATTGGGCGTCAGCGACGCGATATATTCATACGCCCGCAGCGCGATCACCGTGCCGATGCCCACCTTGGTGCCGTGGAAGACGGCCTCGCGACCCTCCAGCAGATAGCGCATTTCCCAGAAGTGCGACATGTGATGCTCGCAGCCCGAGGCGGGGCGGGAGTTGCCGGCAAAATCCATGCACACGCCCGAGAGAAGCAGCGCCTCCACCAGATCGGCGATGGCCTCATCTTGGCCTGCGGCGATCTGATCGCTGCCCGTGACCACCTTCTGAATGGCGGCGTCGACAATGTCCGAGATGAAGTCGCAGTGCCATTCACCGTTCACGATCTGCGAGAGACGCCAGTCAGTCAGGCAGTTGATCTTGCCCAGCAGGTCGCCGACGCCGGCGGCGATCATGTCCTTGGGCGCGTGCGAGAGAATCTGCGGGTCGAGGAAAACGGCGGTGGGGGTGTGCGTTTCAAAGGTCAGCTTCAGATTGTTGTAGATCAGCGCGGAGCCGCCCGAGATGTAGCCGTCCATCGAGGGCGCGGTGCCGACGATGCAGTAGGGCTTCCCGGCCACGGCGCTGACATAGCGGCAGATATCGTTGATCGTTCCGCTGCCGACCGCGAGGATCAGGTCGGAGTCAAGCGCCATTCCCATGGCGAGATTGCCGATGAAGTGCTCGTTGGGCAGCACTGAATCCTCCTGGTACATGTGCAGCTTGAAGGGGATCTGACTCTGCTCCAGCGTCGCGCAGACTCTGTCTGCGGCAACGCGGTAGGTGTTTTTGTCGCATACGACCGTAAGCTTTTTGTACGCCTTGCTTTTCAGAAAATCGATCAGCTCGTGCTCGATGACGTTCGGCTTGATCTCGATCGTTTCCACGCGCGAGCGGTGCGTTTTTCCGCAGGCGCAGGCGATGGATTTTGCAATATACTGTTCAATCATCAGAGTTCCCCCTTACTTTTGTCCGTAATATGCACCGGCTGTCCGTAATATGCACCGGCACCGTGCTTGCGGAAATAATGCTTATCCTGCAGCACCTGTGGAGCGGGAGATACACTGCCGTTCGTCAATGTCCGGGCGATAAAGCTCATATACGCACATTCCTCCAGGACCAGCGCATTTTCTACCGCTTTTTCGGGCGTTTTTCCCCACGCGAACGGGCCGTGCTTGCAGACGAGAATGGCAGGAACTGCCATGGGGTCGATCTTCAGTTCGTTCAGGGTTTCGACAATAACCCTGCCTGTGTTCAGCTCATAGTCGGTTTTGATCTCCTGCTCGGTCAGGTGTCTGGTGCAGGGGATGGTGCCGTAAAAGTGATCGGCGTGGGTCGTGCCGTAGCAGGGGATGCCCGATTCCGCCTGCGCTGTGCCGGTCGCCCATCTGGAATGGGTGTGGACGACGGATTTGATCTCAGGAAAATTCCGATATAGCTCCAGATGCGTGGGAAGATCGGAGGAGGGGCGAAGGCTGCCCTCCACGACGTTTCCGTCCAGATCGGTGACGACCATCATGTCTGCCGTCATCTCGGTGTAGCGCACGCCGGAGGGCTTGATCACGACATAGCGGTGATCCTCCGAAATTGCCGACACGTTACCCCAGGTCAGCGTGATCAACCCATATTCCTTCAACAGCAGGTTTGCGCGGCAAACCTCGTTTTTCAACTGTTCCAGCATCATAAAATCCCCTTTTCATATTGATTGTTAAGCCATTTTGCGGCTTTTGTGATTTCCGTTACGTCATCGGTTCCGTCCTGATGCCACATTTCGATCATATACGGACCGGTATAGTTCAATTTTTCAAGCTGACCGAAACGGGCTGGAAAGTCCACGCAGCCCGAGCCGAACGGAACACATTTGAACTGCCCCGCAGAGCACTCGGTCGGCGGTATGGTGTCCTTGAGATGGATCGCCACAATGCTGCCGATGCCTTTGTTCAGCTCGGCCTCGGGGTCGTTTTCGCGCCAGGCCGAGAGGTTGCCCAGATCGGGATAAACGCGATACCAGGGCGAATTAATCTGCTTTTCATAGGGCAGATGCTTGCTGATCGAATTCATGAACGGCGTGTCCATGATCTCCATGGCAAGCATGACCTGTGCGCCGGCCGCTCGCTCTGCTGCCCACATCATGCCTTCCCCAAAGCGGCGCACGCTGTCCTCGGTCGATTCCTCGTAATACACATCATAACCCGCAAGCTGAATGACGCGAATGTCGAGTTCGGAGGCAAAATCAATTGCCTTTTCCATAATGTCGTGGGCTTTTTTTCTGATCGCAGGATCTATGCTTCCGAAGGGAAATCTGCGATGACCGCTTAAACACATTGAGCGAAGAGATACGCCGGAATCCCACGATGCATCGAGCAGTTCCTTTTTTTGCGCTCGGCTCCAATCCAGTCTTGACAGACGTTCATCTGTTTCGTCCACACTGATTTCAATGTAATCAAAACCGATCCTCGCTGCCCTGTCAAACCTTTCTTGCCAGCTGATTTTCGGGTCAAATGCTTTTTCGTAAATTCCTGCAGAATGCTTGCCAAACATGTTTACTCCCTCTTCGTCCGATTTGTGGTATTTGTCCAAAGTATAGCATGCGAATGATCGAATGTCAACGCAAAACCAAGCTTAGACGATTGAAATTGACAAATCAATCAAAATATGATATAATTCAATCACAATCCGGAAAAGGGAGCAAAATTTTTATGAACGACCGCCAGGAAAAAATATACAAAATATTGAACAAGCAGGGGAACGCATCCATTGAGCAATTGAAGCGGGAGATTTTTGCAAGTGAAGCAACCTTACGCCGCGATCTGACCCAAATGGAGCAGGAGGGCTTGCTGATCCGCACTTGGGGCGGTGCAGTTTTAACAAGCAACATTAACAGCGACCCGCCTTTGTTTGTCCGTTCGAACGCAAACGTCAATGCCAAAAATGCCATTGCAAGAATTGCCATTGATTTTTTGCAGGATAATATGACGATCTTTCTTGCGTCCGGCACGACCGTGACAAAGCTTGCGAAATTTTTTTACAAGTATGAAAATCTTACGATTATTACAAACGGATTGGATACAGTCGCTGCGCTGAACAATCATTTATCCGCCAAGATTATCATTCCGGGCGGCGAACTGTACGAAAACTATGATTTGATCGGCACATTGACGGAAAGCACGATTGAGCAATTCAATGCAGATCTGTTTTTCTTCTCGTGCAGCGGCATTACTGCGGAGGGCTTCAGCTCGGTTGATATGATCAGATTGAATATTATTAAAAAAATGAAGAAAAACAGCGCAAAGACGATTTTGCTGGCGGATACATCAAAGGTAGGAAAGAAATACACCTATCGAGGCTTTGGATTTGAAGATATCGATTATGTTGTCATGGAAGCGAAGCCCAATGATATGGCTTTGAGAAAAGCACTTGGAAAAAAGTTGATTACGACAAAGAGTTTTTAAGCGAATCTGCTTTAGCGAAAGATTGCCATCCCGTAGGGCAGTGATTTTCATCGCAAGCATGGCTGGCCTATCCAATGCAGTGAGTTATCTGGAGGGAAAGAAGAACGGGGAAAAGCGGAGCGATAATCGACAGCTGGCAGAGTGGGGGCTGCTCGCATCATTGACGGGGGGGCTGGAGATCCGGGCGCTTTGCAGGGGTTATAAAAATTGGGGTGCCGTGCGGCTGCGATTCGCGTGGTCCCCTTTTTCTGTTGATTGGGGAGTAAAGAACATGTGCGGAAAAACCAACTCTGACTGCTGCTCGCGTTCATTTCCCGCTGCATGAGCCGCCTATGCAAATGCAGGATTACGGGTGTTTTATGCATAAAGCGGGATTGAAATAAACGGTGAGACGTGCTATAATACTGCCAGTAGCTAAGAGCCGCGCTCATCTGAGCCGGCAATCTTACCAAAACAAAGGAAAAGAATGATGAAACTGAACCAAATCCACCACACCGCCGACCTCTGTGTGGTTGGCGGCGGCATGGCCGGCCTTTGTGCCGCCGTCGCGGCGGCGCGGGGCGGCTCGCGTGTCATCCTGATGCAGGAGCGCCCGATGCTGGGCGGCAACGCGTCATCCGAGATCCGCATGTGGGTCTGCGGGGCCGACGGCAAGAACAACCGCGAGACTGGCATCATTGAGGAGATCGCCCTCGAGAACCTTTGGCGTAATCCCGAGAAGCGCTACCCCCTCTGGGATGTGCTGCTGCTTGATGTTGCCCGCCGTGAAAAGAACCTGACCCTGCTGCTCAACTGCTCCTGCTGCGACGCGGAGATGGACGGCAGCCGCATTGTCTCGGTCACCGGCTGGCAGATGACGACGCAATCCTGGCACACCGTTCGTGCGGCTTACTTCGCCGACTGCTCGGGCGACAGCATCCTCGCGCCGCTGACCGGCGCGGCATACCGCGTCGGCCGGGAGTCCGCCGACGAGTTCGGCGAATCGGTTTCGGTGACCGCCGCCGACCGGCAGACGATGGGCATGTCCTGCCTCATGCAGGCGCGGTTTGACCCTCACACCACCTCCCGCTTCGTTCCCCAGCCCGGCGCGACGCAGATGACGCCCGAGATGATTGCCCTCCGCCGCCCGCATATGGAGCGGTCATCCGAGAACTTCTGGTATCTGGAGCTGGGCGGAAACCGGGACAGTATCGCCGACACCGAGACCCTGCGCGACGAGTTGATCGCACTGGCGCTGGGCATGTGGGACTGGGTCAAAAACAGCGGTGAGGTCGAGGATGCCGACCACTGGCACCTTGAGTTCCTCGGCATCCTGCCCGGCAAGCGTGAGTCCCGGCGGATGATGGGGCCGTACATCATGACCCAGGGCGATGTGCTCTCGGGTGGGCATTTTGACGATGTGATTGCCTACGGCGGCTGGCCGCTCGACGACCATCACCCCGACGGGTTCTATCACAAGGGCAACCCCAACACCTGGGGCAAAACCCCCGCGCCTTACGGCATCCCCTACCGCTGCCTCTATTCGGCCAACATTGACAACCTCTTCTTCGCCGGGCGCAACATCAGTATGACGCACGCCGCCATGAGCAGCACCCGCGTCATGGCTACCTGCGCACTGCTCGGCGAGGCGGTGGGCACTGCCGCCAACATCGCGCGCGAGTTCGGCCTGACCCCTGACGGCGTCTATCGCGAGCAGATCGCCCTGCTGCAGGCACGGCTGATGGAAAACGGCTGTTTCCTGCCCGGCATTCGGCGCGATACGTCGGCCGCACGGGCGGCTGAGCTGACTTGCGACGGGCCGGCTGATGCCCTCGAGAACCTGCGCAATGGCGCAGACCGCTGCAATCACACCTACGGCGAGGCCGATGAGGGCTGCACCTGCCCGGCTGGCGCCACGATTACCTACCGTTTCGCCCCTCGCACGGTGGAGCAGGTTCACATCGCCTTCGACTCCGACCTTGACCGTGTGACGCTGCCCGGTGACAAATGCGAGCGCCGCCACGGCATGCGGGCCAACCTCCTCCCCGATGCGCCAGTGATGCATCTGCCCCTGACCCTCGTCCGGGCATACAAGCTCTGGGGCCTGCGCCCCGACGGCAGCCGTGTCCTGCTGGCTGAGGATGACGCCAACCGCCGGCAGATTGTCAATGCGGTGCCCGGCGAGCCGCTCTGTGGGCTGGCGCTGACCCTCGGTGCCGATTACGGCGGCAACGACCGTCTGCACCTTTTCTCCTTCGATTTCCGCTGAGCCAAAATTACGGTAAGGAGTGTGTACCATGGAAACGCTGCTGCGCACGCTCGATCACCTCTGCCGCAGTCTGCACGTTACCGTTGTCATCAAGGATTTTTCCGGGCAGATGCTCAAAACGCCCCAAATCGCGCCGCTGGTGTCCCATTTCCTGCTGCATGACAATCCCTACTGCATGCAGGTCAAGGCAGACCGTACCGCGTTTCGTCACTGTGTCAGAGTCAGCCACCGCCGCCTGCACGAGAAAATCACCCACGCCCCCGACCCCGGCGCTCCCTTCTGGGGTGTCTGCCACGGCGGCGTGCGGGAGTATGTCATCCCCCTGCGCTGGCGGGGGGAGACAGTCATCGGGGCGATGATCGTCGGCTGCTTTGCCTGTGACGCGGCGCGGGCGGAGCAGTCGTGGGCGCGGCTGGCGGACAAATACGGGCTGGACGCCGACGCGCTGGCCGCTGCCTACGACAGCATCAGACGATACCGCCTGCCCGCCGACGAGCTGCTGACCGGGGTGTTCACACTCTGTGCCCGCTATTTTGAGCAGCTGTGTGAACGGTACATGGCCCTGACATCTGCCGGCACGCCGGATGATGCCGCCCGGGAAAGCAGCCGCCTTGAGCTTGCCCTGCACTACATCAAAGCCAATCTGCGCAAGCCGATGACGGTCGCCGAGATCGCGTCCGCCTGCTTCTGCGCCCCGTCGACGCTGGCGCATCTGTTCAGCGCGGCGACCGGGCGCGGGGTGACGGAATATATCCTTGACGAGCGGATCGCACTGGCCGCGTCGCTGCTGGTCGGGACATCGCGGTCGATCACGGATATTGCCGCATCATGCGGCTTTTCCTCCCAGAAATATTTTTCCGAAATTTTTCGCCGCCGGCGTGGCATGTCGCCCAGCGCATGGCGTGCGGCAAACCGTAATCCTGCAACGCAAGGAGATGAATATCCATGACCCGTATCGGGACCTATTTGATCAAAGATCCTTCCCTCACGCCCGAGACGCGGCTGCGCATGATCAAGGCAGCGGGATTTGATTACGTCTGCCTCGTGATGAAGCCCATGCTTGCCGGCGAGGACGCCGGCCTGACGCCCGAGCTCTGCGCACGAGTGGGGATCGCGTTTGACAACGTCCATCTGACCGGGAACGGCACGCATGACATGTGGGCCGAGGGCGAGGCAGGCGACCGCATCGCAGAGCGCTACTGCCGTGAGATCGCACTCTGCGCCGATTACGGCGTCAAGACCGGCATCATGCACGCCACCTGGGGGATTAACCCACCTCCGCCGGTCGGTGAGATTGGCCTGCGTCGGTTCGCCCGCGTGGTCGAGTGTGCGGAAAAGCACAACTTTACGCTGGCGCTGGAAAATTCGGTCAGCGACACGCACCTCTGCTATGTGCTTGACCGACTGAAAAGCCCCAGCCTCGGCTATTGCTTTGACAGCGGCCACCGCAATGCCTTTGCACCCGGCGCTGACTTCCTCGGTCTCTACGGCAGCCGCCTCACCGCCACCCACCTGCAGGACAATGATGGGCAGAATGATCTGCATCTGATGCCCCTCGACGGCTGCATTGACTGGCGCGGGACGGCGCGGCAGCTGGCCGCGACGCCCCACGGGCGCCGCTTCATCTGCGCGGAGGTAGCCGGCGTGGTCAGCCGCGACTGCCCCGGCCGGTCTGCCAGCGATATCCGCGCGATGCTGTCCCGTACTGCTGCGCTGGAGCAGGGGCTGGTGCGGATCGAGGACGGGCATTTCACCGTTTATGAAGGCTTTTCGCACGAGGCATTGCTGGAGCGCCTGTATGCCGCCATGCGGAAAATTGCGGATGACATCGAACGTGAAAGCGTTTAATGATAATTAACCTAAATAAGGAGTAAACCATGAAAAACACAAAGAAGATTCTGTGTGTGCTGCTCGCGGCAATGACCCTGTGCGGCACGCTGGCTGCCTGTGCCGGTGGGGAAGAGCAGAACGCCGATACCACGGCTGCGCCCGGTGCACTCTCATCTGACACAACAGCCGCGCCCGAAACCGAGCTGACCGACGGCCTTCCCGAGGCCAACCTCAACGGCTGGGAGCTGACGATCCTCAACTACGACGATGCTGCGCACAGCTTTTCGCTGAAGGCCATGGATCCGGTCGATCTGTCTGGTGAGCCGCTCAACGACGCCATGTACGAGCGCAACCGTACCATGGAGACCCGTTTCAACTGCGTGATCAACGAGGTGCAGGACGGATCAAAGCTGATCACCAACCTGACCAATTCGGTGCTGGCCAACAACCAGAGTTACGATGTGGCCATGATCTACGACCGCAAGATCGGCACCTGCATCACCTCCGGCATCATTGCCGAGTGGAACGAGCAGCTGCTTCCCTACGTCAATCTGGACAACGCATGGTGGAATGCTGACGCCAACGCCTGCTTCCGGATCGACAACAAACAGTACGCCGCAGTGGGTGACCACTCGATGTCGATGTATTCCAAGGCCTATGTCATGTTCTTGAATAAGAATCTCTACGGCTCCATCGGCGACGTGAACGATCTCTACAAGGCAGTCAAGGACGGCAGCTGGACCATCGACAAGATGCTGACGATGACCGCCGGGCTGGCAGCCGATCTGGACAACGACGCTTACGACGCGGACGACCAGTTTGGTGTGGTCGGCGGATCGAAGGTGTATTTTCAGACCCTGCTGTCGGGTGCCGGCATCAAGCTGGTCGACACCGACAGCGCGGGCAATCCGTACTTTGCCATTGCCGACAACGAAAAGGCGATCAACACCATCTCCAAGATCGTCGAAAAGCACAGTGCTAACCCCGTTTACTATAATAACACCCCGAACAAAGTGAACTCCGGCATTGTGGCGACCGAATTTGTCGGCAATCGCGCGGGCCTTCTCAGCGCCACCGTCTGGGATTATAACGACTTCCGCGACGTCGATTTCTCGGTCGGAATCTTGCCGGCGCCGAAATTTGATGAAGCGCAGGAAAACTATTATTCGATCAGCATTGCCGGTGTGGTTACCACCATTCCCAAAGATGTTGCGGCAGAGGATGCCAAGAACGCCAGCCTGCTGCTGGAGGCGATGGCCTTCTACAGCCGCGAGAAGGTTCTGCCGATCTATAAGGAAGTCGTGCTGCAGGCCAAGTACGCCGACGCGGCCAACGACTCGGATATGATTGATATCATCTTCAATACGATGACCTACGATCTTGGCACCACCGTCTGGAACGATGAGATCCGCATGCCGCTCATCGAGAAGACCTTCCACAATATGAACACCGAGTGTGCATCCTTTATCGAATCGGTCAAAAAGCTGATTCAGGCAACCATCCAGAGTACGATCAACGCGGTCAAGGATTGATTTGTACAGGGGTGGACCGCCCTCCCCAAAATAGAAAGTGAAAAAAGAGCCTCCTGTTGCAGCATAAAGCTGCAACAGGAGGTTTTGTCATGGTGTATTGTAAAATGAAGTTGCACTGTCTGTCAAGGCAGAAAAAACAAACTGACAACCGATCAATGTCTACCTTAACAATTGCACCGCAACAATTCTATAGGACGGTTGCCCCATGCGCAAAACCGACCAAAAAGCTGACCGCTGCCTCGCTCAGGGTGGCGAGGGTCGAGGCGGTGTTTTCGCGCGTTTCCGCGCGGCCGGGATGCCTATCGCTGCCTCCGGTATTCGCGGGGGGAGATTCCATGGCGTTTCAAAAATTGGCGGTTGAATGTGGACAAACACAGAAAACCGCAGCGCTCCGATATTTCAAGTATGGTCAGAGAAGTATCCACCAACAGCTGTTCCGCCATCATCAGCCGCACAGAATTTACGTATTCCATCGGGGATTGACCGGTCACCGTCTGAAAGTTTCTGCGCAGCGTGGATTCGCTGAGACTGCAGATCTTGGCAAGCTGGGCCGCGTTGATTGGCTCGTTGTATTGTGCTGCGATCAGCTGGATGGCCGGCAGAATGCTTTGCCTTGCGTCTTCGTTCAAGCCGGTCTCACTGCGGGCAAAGGTATGCAGCTTTCCGAAGAAGGCGGCGCACAGGTGAACATAGATTTCCCGGTTCCCGTTTTCCTTCAGTTCCTGCCGCATCAGGTTGAACAGCGATGCGCAGTTTTTGTCGTGGACGATGACTTCACACGTCGGCACCGTCAAATTGAGTACGGCGGCGTCCAGCCAGATATATTCCCACAAGCTGTTTCTTTCCGCCGGACTTTGCGCGATGTGCTGCATGCCGACAGGGAAAAAGACGACTGTCCCAGCGGAAAACGGATAGATACGATCCTCGACAAAAAATAGTCCGTCTCCCTTCAGGCAAAGTCCGCATTCGGGATAATTGTGGTAATGCAGATCCTGTTTTGTCCGCCAGGACTGCTTGTACAGCGTATAATGACTTGCGAACGGTTCGGATACATGTTCTTCCTGAAAAATGGCATCGGCGGATTCCGCGCCTGAAAAAAATTTTGATTGTTTTATCGAATTTGACTGAAAATGCACAGAAACACCTCGTTTTGCGTGGCTTAGTGGTCGTTTGTTTGCTATAATGATAGCACAATCACGGAGAAAAAGCAAGATATTTTCGTTTGCATCCGTTCATTAAGGAGGAGATATCATGAGAGCAAAACGTGCAATCGCCTGGATCCTGGTTTTGGCTGCGCTGGCTGTTTCCGCCGCATCCTGCGGCAAGCCGAACACGCCCGACGGAGAAACGACAGCAGCGGCGGAAACAGCCGCAGCGCCGGGAACGACCGCAGCAGACGCGGTGACAACAGCGGCAGCGCCGGAAACCGAAGCATACCCGGCGCTGCCCGAGGCAGACTTCAAGGATGAGGAATTTATCATTCTGGTCAACAACCGCTCGGACGATTATCACTCGGTCGAGTTTGCCGCGGAAAATGTGACCGGCGACGTGGTCAATGACGCCGTTTTCAAGCGAAACACGCTGGTCGAAGAGCAGTACAACGTCGATTTGATCAATACGCCTGTCAGCAAGGAGGCCGCCGCACTGGAGACCAATGTCCTGGCCAATGTTCACGCATACGACATTGCCCTGATCGGTCTGACCAGTGCGGGCAGTCTGGCGCTGAAAAATCTGCTGATGGATTTCGGCAGTATCCCGCACCTCTATCTGGAAGGTCCCTGGTGGGATCAGAACGCAACGGCAGACCTTTCGCTGGCTAACCGCAAATACATGACCATCGGTGACATGAACATCAACGACAAGGATATGACCTGGTGTATGTTTTTCGACAAGCAGCTGGCCCTTGACTATCATATGCCCGATCTGTATGCGCTGGCGGCCAACAAGGAGTGGACTTTTGACAAATTCCGTGAGCTCTGCGAGAATGTCAGCACCGACCTCAACGGCGACGGGCAGTATGACCAGAATGATCTGTATGCGCACGTGACGGTATTCGCGCGCTCGACCATTGCCTATATGTATTCCATGAACGCGATGAGCTTCGTGAAGGATGCGGACGATCTGCCGCAGCTGAACACGAACACCGACAAATTGTTTGATGCTTACGAAGTTGTACGAAGCCTCTTCTTCTCGGACAACCTCTGCCACGACATCGAGACCATGCCCTATGACGGATATGCCAATCGTTGGCGCAAATCCGAAGCAATGTTCGGCAATAAACAGATCCTGTTCTATGCAGAGGCCATGCAGAATGCAGAGCGCTTCCGCGGGTTTGAGAATGATTTCGGCATCCTGCCGCTGCCTTCCGGCGAAGCGGGAAGCTACGGCAAGCACATGGTATGGAAGGAAGCTTATGTCACAGTCGCTCCTCTTACCCTGTCCCAGTCAGACGCACTGACCGAACGTGCGGGCATCCTTCTCGAAGCGATCATGCGTGCATCGTCCGATACGGTGCTTCCCGCTTATTATGATACCGCCCTCAAGACCAAGTTCTCCCGCGACGACAGCTCTGCGGCCATGATCGATATTATCTTTGCCAACCGATATTATGACATCGGCACCTATTACAACTGGGGCGAGATGAACAACACCTGGATGTCACTCGGCAAGGCGGGCACGGAGTCGATTGCCTCGGCCATCAAGATTAGACAGAAAACGGCTGAACGTGCATTGGAAGATTGTATTGCAAACCTGACGGGAGGCGCGAAATAATGGAACAGAAGCCATTTTTCCTCTTCGGGATGGGGAACCGTCCAAAGCTGATCTATATGGACGGCGTGGTGTTCGCCTACCCTTCGTATCAGGCGCTGTATCGGTTCGACTGTCTCAGCGAGACCATCCTGCCGGCGGAATATACGGTGCAGCTGGAAACGACCGGCGGCCCTGTGCGGCTGTGGGAAGACGAGCAGGGCGTGTGGCTTTCGATGCAGGGGAAAACGCTTTGCCTTGGTGAGGGTATGCTCCATCTTCCGTCCTTTGCGCATCATCCGAATCGGGACACGCTTCGCATCCTGCATCATGAGATCCTCGTCAACATCATCGAGGGCCAGCCCGTGCCCAACTATTTTGTCTATCCGAAGGCGTGGTACCGGGACGGCGCAATGATGGCGATGGTGCTCGAGCAGACCGGGAACCTGCATCTGATCCGTGACTGGGCGGCGGGACTCACTGCGCTTTACGACCGCAACAACAAAGGCAATGAAGAATCCGACAATTTGGGCCAGCTGCTCTACATCCTGGCCAAGACCGGATTGTGCGATCATCCTCTCGTTGACGCCGCCATCAAGGAGGCCAACCGACGGCTGGAGGACGGCGTGCTGACCGGCTCGACCGATTATGCGCCGCATCCTGTCTATCAGACCAAATGGCTGAAGCTGGGTCTGGATGCGCTGGGTCTGGACAGCAGCCACCTTCGCATTCCGGAGGTGAAGGATTCGTATGCAGCGATCTTCTGGATGGACGGGCATACCATGCCGCCTGCGGATGATGCCTACAACACGAAGTATCCCTATCTGTGGTGGGCGAAGAAGCATACCATGCGGCAGGCCGTAGATCCTGCGCTGCTCGCGCCGACCTATCCGATCTCTTCCGAAACGCGCGCAAGCGAAGCGGAGTATGAAAACCTGCGCCGGCTTTTCCCCGGATATGCAGATGGCCGGCACGCAGCGCCGCACACCTGGCACGCGGCTGAGATGTTCTTATATCTCACGGATATGTACGGAAAAGGAGAAGAATAATGCCCGGATATGCCAATTGGAAGCAATTATTTGATGAAGAACTGTTTCAGATGCGGGAGGAGGGCTATGATCTGCGCGATCTGCCGAGCTATGGCGATGACCGATCGTTCCTCCTTCCATTCCCGGGCTGTGAGCAGCCGGAGAACGACACGGACGTCTGGCAGAAGGCGTATGAACAGTTAGCCTCTCGTTTGTCGGGGCCGCTCAGAGCAGATTATCCCTATACCGAGCCGAATGGATGGGAGGAGATCCTCGCCTCCGCCGCGCCGATGCCCGAGTTGGAACCGCTGCCCGATGACGAATATGTCGGGCGGCTGCGCGGTGCCGTATACGGCCGGTTTGCCGCCGTCATTCTGGGCAAGCCGCTGGAGATGGGCCTGCGGGACAAGGATGTCCGGGCCTATCTGGAGGGGGCGGACGCCTGGCCGCTGGATGATTTTGTTCCCGCGCAGTCGCCCGGAAGCGGGAAATCAGCGCGAAAAGACTGCATCGCCAGCACCAGAGGGAACATTCACTACGCCCAGAGCGACGATGATATCCACTACACGCTTCTCGCCCTGCTTCTTGCCGAAAAATACGGGCTGGATTTCAAACCGGAGCACGTCGGCCGCAACTGGTTGGATAACATTCCGTATCATTGGTGCTGGTGCGCATCCCGGCAGGCGTATTACCATATGATCAATCAGGTTCCCGTGCGGCAGATTCCCACACTGCTCAACCCCTGGCGTGAGTGCATCGACGGCCAGATCCGCACCGATCTTTGGGGCTATATCGCGCCGGGTGACCCGGTGAAGGCCGCCCTCGGCGCATATCGTGACTGCTCCTTCTCGCTGGTGAAGAACGGCATTTACGGCGGTATGTTTACGGCAGGCTGCATTGCGGCCGCGCTGACAGCCAACCCGACGGTGGATCGCATCCTGGACGGCGGCCTTGCCATCGTCCCGCAGACAAGCCGGCTGGCCGAAATGGTTCGGCTGGTCCGCGGCTGGTATCGGGAAACCCCCGACCGCCAGACGGTATGCGACCGCATCATGGCCGCTTGGGGCCATCTGCCGTTTGCCGCGACCATCAACAATATGGCGATTGTTGTGCTGGCGATTCTGGACGGCGGCATGGATTACAGCAAAACCATTACTTCTGCCGTTTGCTGCGGACTTGACACCGACTGCAACGCGGGAACGGCCGGAAGCATCATCGGCGCCGCAGTCGGCATCGACGGCGTTGACGAGAGATGGTATGGCTGCCTCAACGACACAGCCAAAACAGCCGTTGCTTCTGTTGGGGAGATCAAAATCTCTGAGATCGTCCGGCGGATTGGTCGGGTGAAGGAGAAGCTGAAGAGTTACGACTGCTGATTGTGCAGTGAGGAAAATTACGATTCAAGCCCGGTGTTGTGTATATAACATGCAATGTGGACTATACCCCCGAAAATAGACAGTGACAAAGCACACTCCGAAAAAAATATTCAAGCCGAGGCTTGTAATGTTATTACACCACAGAATTGTTAATAGCTCAAGATGAAAAGAGGCTTCGCAGATAATTTGCGGAGCCTCTTTTGACTATATTCCGTATTTACCCGTCAACGGATCCTTGAAAATGTCAATTTCGGGTGTGGCAAAAGTAAACACGACGAACAGAGCGGCAATCACACAAAGCATGGTAATCGCGAACTTCGGTGACTTGCATTGTGGCGGGGCATTGTTGAACTGTCGTGTTTCGTAGATATACGCAACCGCCGCGGAGATAAAGAAAATCGCAATGTTGATCCAGTCAGGAGATGTGCCGATTACGCCGTTGTAGGTGTAGAAGATTATGGGAATCAAGCTAAGACCGAGCAAGATACCTTTCAGTTTGACGCACCAGAAATTCTCTCGATCGCTGAAGAAAAAGCTTTGTATGAGAGAGAAGATAAACATTGGCCAAAAGAGTAGCTTCATGTGCTCCCATGTGGATTCGTTCACACCCGAAAACGGCGCGATCAATGCAGATCCGCCAGTCCAATCGTATAAAAAGTGTAATAGCGTGCCTGCAAGCGATGTCACTGCAAAGCCCATCAGTTGCCAAAGTCCTATTGATCGTTTCATTGTATCACCTGTAATTGGATTTATAAAACAGTGTATGCAGGCAGATGGTGGTTTATGTCAATAGCGAAAATTCGCGATAATTGAATTTTTGCTGGGATCTTGTCGCCATTTGGCGGGATTTGTGATATAGTATTTTATGGATATTTATCAGCGCACGATATTGCGATGATTTTGCTATAAATCTTAGTCCTACACAACATTGTCAAGACAATTGCCCTTCCGACTCATGCTCTGCCGGATACCCTTTTCCTCAGCATTCTCTGATACTGTTTGTGCTGATAATGCCGTCCCTGGTCAGGATGCAGAATCAATTCTGTATTGTCCGGGAGCTTCACAACCGCTTTCTCAAGCATATCCGGTACCACCGCCAGATCGGGACGGTCGGATATGGTTAGCTCACAATGTGTCTGCCATACAGGAAAGAATGGGAGCGAGATCCAGTTCCTCGCCGAACAGCTTGAACTCTGTCACGTCAATCACAGGGTTCTGGTTCGGTTCCCCCGCGGAGTCGACGTGGTAGCTTTTTGTGTGATCGCTTACTTAACGTCGCAGGCGTAGAGCCGCACGCTGTCTGCGCCCCAGGTTTCGTGGAACTGCACGGTAATGGTGTTGGCTGTAACGTTCAGTGGGAGCTTGACGAGGGAGTGGTAGTTTTCGTTCACTTCGGCGACCGGTTGGCCGTCGGCGAGGACGGTGAAGCGGCGAACAAGGGGAGCGGCAACTTTCAACGGGACAAAATCCTTACCGGTGTGAATGCGCTGTGCGAAAACCTGCATCTTCTTATTTGGGCTGATCGATCTGCGGGAGAAATCGGGATCAAAAACGAGGCGCAGCTCCTGCACGGTCTCGGGGGCATCAAAGGTGAAGGTCAGCTCACCGCCGACCGGCAGGGTCGCGGCGTGGTCTGCGTCATCGCGAGGACGCTCAATACCATCCTGAAGCAGAGCCAGCTCGGCTTCGGGCAGATTGATGGCGGCCTTTCGGGTCAGCGCAGGCATCTGGCGGGCCAAGCCGGGAAGGAAGCAGTTGTTCTCCATCAGGCGGGCCTGCAGCTCGGGAATGTACTTCGGATAGATATCAGCGGGATCCACCGACTCACGGCAGGCAATGGCTGCAGCCGAACCCATGGCTTGGCCGATCAGGGCGCAGGTGGCCATGACACGGGTCGAGGACATGGCGGCGTGGGTGGCGCTGATGTTGCGGCCGGCGACGAAGAGATTGGAGATGTCGGCCGAGTACATGACGCGGTAGGGAATACCGTAGGGCGAGGGCACCTTGTACAGGATAGAGGGCTCCTCCTTGGCTTCGGTCATGCGGATGCCGCAGGGGTTGTGGTCGTCCATCGGCCAGCCGCCGAAGGCGACGACGTCGTCGAACTTGCCGCCGGCTTCGATGTCGCTCTGGGTCAGCATGATGCCGCCCTCGTAA
>JAFTOI010000041.1 GCA_017463865.1 Clostridia bacterium
ATTGGCAGCAACCTGCAAGGAACCCGGTTATGTATGGATGGAATGCTCCCTTTGTGGTGCTGAAAAGAACCACGAAGTAGGCGAAGCAAATGGTGCTCACGACTACGTAGTAGTCAAGGAATTGGCAGCAACCTGCAAAGAGCCCGGTTACGTATGGATGGAATGCTCCCTTTGTGGTGCTGAAAAGAACCACGAAGTAGGCGAAGCAAATGGTGCTCACGATTACGTAGTAGTCAAGGAGTTGGCAGCAACCTGCAAAGAGCCCGGTTACGTATGGATGGAATGCTCTCTTTGTGGTGCTGAAAAGAACCACGAAGTGGGTGAAGCAACCGGCGAACATGTAAAAACCCACATTGACATGATGGATGCTACCTGCGCTAAAGAAGGCTGGAAGAAAGTAATCTGTGACTATTGCGGTACCACTGTTTCCGAGGAAATCCTGACCAAGAACGACAATCACGCATTCCAAAATGGCGTCTGCACCGTCTGCGGAGCTGAGGATGCTGACTATGTCGCCACTCCCACCTTCGACTATGTCCTCCTCGCCCTGGCCGCCCGCTACAGCCAGAAGTTCGACGTCATCGTCACCGCTGAGAACGCCACCGTTACCGGCGACCTCTCCATCAAGTACAAGCGCAGCGGCACCGTTGATATCGCTGTCGCCGACGGCTACAAGCTCGTCGACGTCATCGCCAACGGCCAGTCCCTCGGCGCAGTCGACTCCGTCACCTTCAAGAAGGTCGTCGCCCCCCAGACCCTCGTCGTCGTGACCGAGGCGCTCTACACCAACCCCTACACTGACATTGCTGCCGACAACGCAGCTGTGCAGTACGTCACCGAGAACGGCATTATGACTGCTGTCGAGGAAAGCAAGTTCGCCCCCGAGGCTGAGGCCACCCGCGCCCTGATCGCCAATGTTCTCTACGCCGTTGCCGGCAAGCCCGAGTTCGAGGCTACCGTCACCGTCAACGACTCCACCGACGCCGCCATCCTCTGGGCCGCCTCCGACGGCATCCTCACTCCCGACGCCGACGGCCTCGTCAAGGCTGACACCGTCATCACCATGGCCGACCTCAACGCCGCTCTGAACGCCTACGCCGGTACCACCGACGTGGACTACATCGGCCTTGACGCCGAAGCCGCCGCCGTCGCCGCCACCCGCGCCGACGTCGCAAACACGATTTATCTCTTCTGCACCATCCCTGCAGAGTGGTAAATAAACTCTTCCAAACGAAGATCCCTCCCATCCGGGAGGGATCTTTGTCATTTGCACATCGCTTCAAGAACAGCCAAAGCCCCTCTCGACCAGTGGTCGAGAGGGGCTTTTTACAATTTGTTCATCATTACAGCGCCCGCAGAAAGGCCTTCAGGCGCTCATTTTTCGGGTCATCGAAAACCTCTTCCGGCCGACCATCCACCGCGACCACACCGCCGTCCATGAAGATCACACGGTCGGCGACCTCGCGGGCGAAGGCCATCTCGTGCGTCACGATGACCATCGTGATGCCGGTGCCGGTCAGATCCTTCATGACGGCCAGCACCTCGCCGGTCAGCTCGGGGTCGAGCGCCGAGGTCGGCTCGTCGAAGAGGAGGATGTCCGGATCCATCATCAGTGCCCGCGCGATGGCGACACGCTGCTTCTGGCCGCCCGACAGCGACGACGGCATCGCGTCGATCTTGTCGCTCAGTCCCACGCGCGCCAGCAGGTCGGCGCATTTCGCGTCGGCTTCATCCTTCGTCAGCTTCTTCGCCGCCAGCGGCGCCGCCGTGAGGTTCCCCCGCACCGACATGTGCGGGAAAAGGTTGAAATGCTGGAAGACCATCCCCATGCCGCGGCAGACCTGGCGGCAGACGCGCTCCTTCGGGTAGCGCCCGTCCTCGGCCAGCGCCTCGCCCTCAATGCGGATGGTGCCGCCGTCGATGCGCTCGAGCCCGATCAGCGACCGCAGGAAGGTGCTCTTGCCGCTGCCCGACGGGCCGATAATGGCCACGATCTGGCCACGCTCGATATGCAAGTCAACGCCGCGCAGGACGTGGTTGTCGCCGAAGCTCTTTTGGAGTCCAATCGTTTGAATCATATTCACGCCCCCTTAATACGCCGCTTTTTTCTCGAGCTTCTCGAACAGCTTAGTCAGCGCAAAGATCAGCACAAGGTAGATCCCCGCCGCGATAATGTAAGGCGTGACGTCCACCATGCTGTTGACCAGCTTCTTCGACAGCTCCATCAGATCAGACAGGCCGATGACCGATACCAGCGCCGTGTCCTTGACCAGCGTGATGGTCTCGTTGGCGACTGACGGCAGTGCGACCTTGATCATCTGCGGGAGGATGATCTGGATCATCGTGCGGAAGCGCCCGAAGCCCAGCACCTTGGCCGCCTCATACTGCCCGGGGTCGATGGACAGGAGGCCGCCGCGGAAAATTTCGCAGAAATAAGCCGCGTAATTGAGCACGAAAGCGATATTCGCCGCCGCCAGACGCCCAAGCTTGAGATAGGGGCCGACAACCGGCAGGAAAGGCAGGCCGAAGTAAACGAAGAAGAGCTGCAGCATCAGCGGCGTGCCGCGGATAACGAAGACATACGCGCGCGTGATCCAGCGCAGGGGAGCGATGCGGGAGCGCGACGCGAAGGTCAGCAGCAGCCCAAGGGGGATCGACAGCACGATGGTGACCGCGAAAACAGTCAGCGTGTAGCCGATGCCCTGCATCAGGATGGAGAAGATACTCGCCAGATTTTCGAACATGACGCACCTCATTTTGGCATTTTATGGGATGTTCACACACAAAAACAGACGGGCCGCAGAGTGTGCGACCCGCTGTTGGGATGCAGAATGGATCACTCTGCGTCGGTGGTCAGCATGTACTCGCCGACGACGCGGTCAACGACGAAAGCGTCGATACGGCCGGCCTTCAGATCCATGAAGGCGCTGAGGTTGTCGGCATACTCCTCGATCTTGCCAATCTGTGCGGAGACAGCGTCAGCCATCACAGCCTCGTACGCGGACGAGCCGCCCTGCAGGCCGACGGTCTTGCCGGCGAGATCAGCCTTGGTCTTGATGGTCGAGCCCTCAGGCACCATGACGATCTGGGCATTGGCGAGGTAGGGCTTGGAGAGGGTCAGGACGGCAACACGCTCGTCGTTGATCGAGAAGCCGTTCCAGATGCAGTCGATGTTCTTGCCGGCCAGCTCCATCTCCTTGGCGCTCCAGTCGATGGCCTGCAGCTTCAGCTCAACGCCGAGGCGTGCGCAGACCTCGCGGGCGAGGTCGATGTCGAAGCCGACGAGGTCGCCGTTGGACTCATCGGTGTAGCCCATGGGCGGGAACGCCGGGTCGAGACCGACGATGAAGGTGCCCTTGTCGAGGATGTACTGCAGCGAGGTGTCGTCAGCGGCAGCGGTGGTGTCGTTCGGGAAGGCCTGATCCTTGAGCAGCTTGTCGGAGCCGAACCACTCGGTCGAGATCTCGGCAGCCTTGCCGTCGGCGACCATGGCGTCGAGGGTTTCCTGCACCTTGAGCATCAGCGCAACATCGCCCTTGCGGAAGCCGATGGCGTAGAGCTCATCGCCGAAGTTCTCCTCGATGATGGTGAACTCGGTGAAGTTGTCGGACGATGAACATGCGCAGAGCGGGATGGCGCACATCAGCAGCGCCAGCATCAGGGATAAAAACTTTTCCATTGTCAAATACCTCAATTCTCCGTCGGCAGCCCGCGGCGGCCGGACGGGGTCAATTAGCCGATGGATCGGCTTATGGACATTATAACATACTTATCCCAAAATTGCAAGTGCTTTACTACGATAAAAAGATGAATTTTATTTTTTTCTCTTCGGGGCTGGATTTTTTGCCCGGTTTGTGCTAAAATATAAATAGAAACCATGCCGTCCGCACGAACGGCACGCAAGGAGGTGAGGCGCATGCCGACACTGAAGGAGCTCTCGCGGGAGAGCGGGCTGAGCCAGTCCACCCTGTCCCGTGCGCTCAACTACTGCCCGGGCACCGGCGAGGAGGCTGCGCGCATCGCGGGCGGGCTGAAGGGTAAGTATCCCATGAACCCCTTCGCCACCAGTACATACACAGTCGGGCTGATCCTGCCCGAGGGGCCGAAATTCTTCTGGTCGATGGCCTGGCAGCATCTGCGGGTCGCTCTGCAGGAGACAGGCGTCAACTTCCGCCCCGCTTTTATCGAGTCGCTGCGCGACACCTGCGCCGAGATCGCCCTCTCGATCCTGCAGGAGATGGAGGCCGGCGGCATCCGCGCGGTCATCATGCCCTACTTCCCCGCCTGTGCCGACTACATCCGCCAGAGCCGGATGCGCTTCTTCTTTCTCTGCGAGCCCTCGACGCTGGTCAACACCTTCTCCTTCTGCTCAGACGGCTACCGCGACGGCTGGCAGCTGGGCGAGCTGCTGCGTGCCCGCATGCCCGAGCGTGAGCGGGTCGTGGTTGTCCTCAGCGACAATGAGTCGGCCAGTCTGCGCCAACGCGGCTTCGAGGACGCCATCGGCCATGAGCGCATCTACGGCCGGGTCACGGTGCCAGCCGGGCGTCTGCCCCTGCTGCCCTCGATCCTGGCCCGCGAGATCACAGCGCACGGGCTGACCGACCTTGACACCCTCTGCTGCCTCAACGGCGTGACGCACAAGGCCGCGCTGGCCATCCACAAGCTGGGCCGCCTGCGCAATGTGGTCGTCATCGGTTTTGAGACGCCGTCTGCCGACAACCAGTACATGCAGGACGGCACCATCGCCCTGCTGATGGTACAGGACATCGCGGCGCAGAGCCGCGCCGCCGCGCTCGCCGCGTCGGAATATGTAACCGACGGCCTGATGCCGCTGCGCAAGTACACGCTCATCCAGTCAACGCCGCTCATCAATCAGCAGGCCGCCCTTTGAGCCGAACCGCAAAACTCCCCCGCCTTCACCGGAAGGCGGGGGAGTTTGGTTTGTCGCTTATTTGACGTCGCAGGCGTAGAGTCTGACGCTGTCGGCGCCCCAAGTCTCGTGGAACTGCACGGTGATGGTCTTGGCCGTCACGTCGAGCGGCACCTTGACCAGGGAGTGATAGTTATTCTCGATCTCCGCGACCGGCTTGCCGTCGGCGAAGACGGTGAAGCGGCGGACGAGGGTCGCCGGAACCTTCAGCGGGACGAAGTCCTTGCCGGTGTGAATGCGCTGGGCAAAGACGCGCATCTTGAAGTTGGGGGTAACCGACTTGCGGGAGAAGTCGGGGTCAAAGACGATACGCAGCTCCTTTACCGCCTCGGGTGCGTCAAAGGTGAAGGTGAGCTCGCCGCCGACCGGCAGGGTTGCGGCGTGGTCAGCATCCTCACGCGGGCGCTCGATGCCGTCCTGGAGCAGTGCCAGCTCGGCGGCGGGAAGGTTGATGGCGGCCTTCTTGGTCAGCGCGGGCATCGGGCGGGTCAGGCCGGGCAGGAAGCAGTTGTCTTCCATCAGGCGGGCCTGCAGCTCGGGGATATACTTCGGATAGATGTCCGCCGGATCGACCGACTCACGGCAGGCGATCGCGGCGGCCGAGCCCATGGCCTGACCGATCAGGGCGCAGGTAGCCATGACGCGAGTCGAGGACAGCGCGGCGTGGGTCGCGCTGATGTTGCGGCCTGCCACGAAGAGGTTGTGGATGTCGGCCGAGTACATGACGCGGTAGGGAATACCGTAGGGCGAGGGCACCTTGTAAAGGATGGAGGGCTCCTCCTTGGCTTCGGTCATGCGGATGCCGCAGGGGTTGTGGTCGTCCATCGGCCAGCCGCCGAAGGCGACGACGTCGTCGAACTTGCCGCCGGCTTCGATGTCGCTCTGGGTCAGCATGATGCCGCCCTCGTAA
>JAFTOI010000004.1 GCA_017463865.1 Clostridia bacterium
GCTGGCGGCTGAGCGGCTGCACGCTGTATGTGACGCTGGAGCCCTGCCCGATGTGCGGCGGGGCGATCGTCAACGCGCGCCTGCCGCGGCTGGTCTATGCCGCGAAGGATCCCCGCGCGGGGGTGTACGGGAGCGTGCTGAACCTGAACGCGTATCCGCTCAATCACCGCGTGGCGGTGACGGCGGGCGTCTGCGCCGACGAGGCGCTGGCGCTGCTGCGGGGGTTTTTCGCGGGGAGAAGGTGAAGAAAGCCCTCGGCGACATTGTCGCCGGGGGCTACTATGCACGAACTGAACAAATCTGTCATTCTGAGGAGCAGAGCGACGAAGAATCTTTTTCTACGCCATTTGCTAAATCGTTCCAGTGTGGGTTTTTACTTTCGATTAAAGCATTTTTCTTTTCTCTCGTCCAGCCTTTGATTTGTTTTTCTCTGCGGATCGCTGAGTTTATGTCGTTTGTGTAATCATAATACACTAATTTCGTGACGTTATATTTTTTCGTGAATCCGTCAATTTGCTTGCTCCGATGTTCATATAAACGTCGCTGTAGATTATTTGTTACGCCGGTGTAAATGACTTTGTTGTTCCAGTTTGCTAAGATATAGACATAGTACATTTGCTCACCTCGTAAAGATTCTTCGCTGCGCTCAGAATGACAGGGGATGAGAGTTACTTTATAGAGGGGGAAAATAAATGTGTGCGATAGGATGCTATCGTGAGCTTAATTTCCTTACACCCCAATCTCCTCGTAAATCTCCATCAGCCGTTCCTCGACCTCGCTCTTCCGCGCCTCGATCTCGGCCGCGCGGACGTAGTTGGTCGCCGCCTCGCCCCAGAGCTCTTCTTCGAGCGTCTCCAGCTCCTTTTCGAGCTTGACCTGCTCTCGCGCCAGCGCCTCGCGGCGCTTTTTTTCGTTGCGGGCGTCGTTGCGCGACTTCTTCTGCTGCAGGTACTGCTCCCGGCCAGAGCTGACCTCGGCGTCGGGTGACTCGGCCTGCGCGGCGGTGTAGGCCGCTTCGCGCTCGGCCATCAGCTCGCGAAGCTCGCTGTAGCCGTGGCCCTCGTGGGTCACGCGGTAGTCGTAGAGGTCGCCGCCCCCCATCGCCGCGCCGGGCGAGAGCGCGAGGATGCGGGTCGCCAGCTTGTCGATGAGATAGCGGTCATGCGAGACGGTGATCAGCGTCCCGTCGAAGCCCTCCAGCGCCGCCTCCAGCGCCTCGCGGGAGTTGATGTCCAGGTGGTTGGTCGGCTCGTCGAGGATGAGCAGATTCATCTTCGACAGGATCAGCTTGGCCAGCGTCAGCCGCGCCCGCTCGCCGCCGCTGAGGACAGAGACGGTCTTCTCGATGTCATCGCCCCGGAAGAGGAAGAGGGCCAGCGCATTGCGGATGTCCAGCTCGGGCAGGGTGGGGTAAGCTGACCACAGCTCCTCGAGCACCGTCTTTGTTGGGTCAAGGTTCTGGTTCTCCTGGTCGTAGTAGCCGATCTCGACGTTGTAGCCGAACTCGATCAGCCCCGCCGTGGGGGCGAGCTGATCAAGCATCAGCTTGATGAGCGTCGATTTACCGCAGCCGTTGGGGCCGACGATGAAGACGCGCTCCCGCTTTTTGATGAGAAAATCGAGGTTTGAGAACAGCGTGTGCGCTCCGAAGCCCATCGAGAGCCCGCGGGCGCGCAGCACCTCGTTGCCACTCTCGCCCGAGGCGGTGAAGTGCATGCGGATCGACTTCGGCGCCGCCTTCGGCTTCTCGATCTTGACCATCCGCTCGAGCGCTTTCTCGCGCGACTCGGCGGCGATGATGTTGCGTTCGCGGTTCCAGGCGCGCTGCTGGGCGATGTAGGCCTCCTGCCGCGCGATCTCCTTCTGCTGGATCTGGTAGTGCTTCTCCTGGATGGCGCGGTCTTCCTCGTACTGCGCGACGCTCGCTGTGTAGCCGCCGTTGTACAGCTTGGCACGGCAGTGCTCAATGCGCAGGGTCTTGTTGGTAACCCGGTCAAGGAAGAAGCGGTCGTGGGAGATGATCAGCACATTGCCGGCGTAGTCGATGAGAAAATTTTCCAGCCACCCCATCGTCTCGATGTCGAGGTGGTTGGTCGGCTCGTCGAGGAGCAGGATGTCCGGCTCGGCGCAGAGCTGCTTGGCCAGTGCCAAGCGGGTGCGCTGACCGCCCGAGAGCGTCTCGATGTCCTGCGCCTGCGCCGCCGCGTCGAAGCCCATCTTCTGCAGGATCGACGCCGCACGGCCGCGAAACTCGAGCCCGCCTCCCTCGCTGTATTTGCGGTAGAGCTCGGCGTATTCGGTCGAGGCGCGCATGGTCTCCTCGGCCGGGCGGGTGTCGTCGTGGAGTGCAGCCTCGAGTTCGGCGAGGCGCGTCTCGGCGCGCAGATGCTGTGGGTAGGCGGTGTACATCTGCTCGAGCACCGAGGTACCGCAGAGGTCGCTGACCTCAAACGCGCCGTCCTGGGTCAGGATGCCGACCGTTTTATTTTTGGAAAAGAAAATATTGCCCTCGTCCGGCTCAAGCTCACCGAGGATCAGCTTAAACAGCGTCGACTTGCCGCAGCCGTTGACGCCGATGATGCCAAGCTTGTCCCCGTCTTCCAAAGAAAAGGAAACCTTTACCAGAACCGGCTTGATGCCGAAGGAGAGCGAGAGATCGTTGACAGAAATGCTGGTCATGGAGATGACCTCCTTTCATCGTCGAATGCGAAAAACAGAAAAATCAGAAAAAGGCCTTGACAAAAGGCACATAATGGTGTATAATATACACAACATAAAGTGCTGTGCGCACAAGCCATATATAATAGTATAAATCATTCCCGCGCGATTGTCAAGCCCTATTTTGCGGGCGGCGGGAAAGTAAAACGATGCGCATATACCCAAAGGAGGGACGTAAGATGAAACCAATCAACAGCGAAACCAACCGTAAGCAGGAATTGATTGCGAAGCGGCTGGAACAGTACCGTACCTATCAGACGATGCTGGCGCTGCGCGATCAGCCGGTGCGGGCGAGCGACCGCGTCCTGATCGGCATGCGCGTCCGTGAGATCGAGCGTGAGGTGCGCGCGCTGCCGGTCGGGCGCGAGCGGCTTCTGCTGGAGCTGCATTATTTTGAAGGTCACAGCATCGAGCGCTGTGCTGAGCTGATGTACATCAGCCGCGCCACTGCCTTCCGGGTGCGCCGCCGTGCGTTTGCGCTGCTGGCCGAGAACGAGCAGCGCCGCGCCATCCACGCCTGATCGGACTTTTGCCTGCATAAGCGGCGAAAAATCGGGTGAAACTATCTTTGTAAATCAAAGCAAGGAGGATGTTTTTATGACCGCAAAATCGACCGCTGCCGCCGCCGGGATCGTTGGGCTGATGCTCGCCGGCGCCGCCGTGACTGCCTATCGCTCGCCCAAGCTCCGCGCGCGCCGCATGACCCGCCGGGCGGGCCTCGCCATGGATGCCGTCGGCACAATGCTGCAGACCATGGCCGTCATGACCAAGTGATCCTGCACCGGGAGGCGCCGCAGTGTGGATGCGATCCGCTCTGCGGCGCTTTTTTTGCGTCAAAAACTTACGAATGGTTACGGTATTTCGGTGGAATTTCTCTTTTGCTGTGCAAAACGCCGAAAAAAAGCTGGGCAAAGTTGTGAAAACTGTTGAAATTGCTTGACGCGAAGCATGATTATCAATAATATACTTGACAGAAAAGGGCGGAATATGGTATAATCAACTTATGATTCGTAAGGTAAAGAAAGCTGAGCGAAAATGGTTTAAGGAGGAAAAATTAGATGAAACACAACCGCCTGTCTACAAAATTGATGGCTGCGCTGCTGGCCGTCCTGATGCTGACGCTTCCCGCGTGCAGCGGCTCGGGCGACAGCACCGATACCACTGCCGCCCCCAGCACGCAGAGCACCGGTGAAACCACCGCGCCTGTCGAGACCGGCCCTGCGCTCGACCAGTACGGCCGCGAGATCGTTGAAGCCGATCTGCCCGACGTCAAGTTCGAGGGTGAGACCTTTACCGTCCACACTCGCGGTAACGTCGAAAAGTACGAGTGGCTGGCCGAGGAGGTCACCGGCGAAGCCCTCAACGACGCTATCTACAAGCGCAACAACACCATTGAGGAAAAGTATGGCATCACCCTGAACATCGTCGCACAGGGCACCTGGTCGGACTACAACTCGACCACCCTGCCGCAGCTGCAGGCCTCGATCCAGGCCAACACCGGCGCATACGACCTCATCGCCGGCTACTCGTCTCCCTTCGCCAACATGGCGACCACCGGTATGCTCTACGACTTGAATACCCTCGAGCACATCGACTTTGACAAACCCTGGTGGTGGCAGAGCTTCAATGAAGCTACCGAGATCCATGGTGTCAACTACTTCGGTCTCGGCGCGCTTTCGCTGTCGGCCATTTACTCGATGTCCTGCGTCTTCTTCAATCCCGCGCTGATGGAAGAGGTCAACACCGGCGTCGATCCCTACCAGCTGGTTCTCGACGGCAAGTGGACCTGGGACAAAATGACCGAGCTGAGCACGAATGCCAACATGGAGATGGACGGTGACAACGTCATGGGCGCCGGCGACCGTTGGGGAACCGTTTTCTTCAGCGGAGCCAACATTCCCAACATGTACGGTGTTGCCTCGGGCGAGATGCTCTCCACTCGAGACGAAGACGGTACTCCGGTCATCAACGTCAATGTGGAGAAGATGGGTACTGTCATCGACAACATGATTAAGCTCATCTACGGCAATGAATATACCTATGTTGCCTCCCAGAACGATGCCCGCAAGATGTTCATCGACAATAAGGCGCTCTTCCACAGCGAGTGGCTCTATTATGCCCAGACTCAGATCGCGCCCACAGTCGAGGCCTATGGCGTGCTGCCTGTGCCGAAGATGAACGAGGCCCAGGAAAACTACGCAACCTGGATCCAGGGTGGTATGCACATCTACTCCATCCCGATCGACGTTAAGGATCTCGAGCGTGCGTCGATCCTCACCGAGGCGTTCGCCGCCGAGACCTATGCGTCCCTGCTGCCCGCTTACTACGAGGTCATTCTGAAGGCGCGCTACTTCGCTGACGAGGCATCGTCTCAGATGATGGACATCATGTACGACAGCGTAAGCTTCGACTTCGCTCGCTTCTATGATGGACAGATCGGTATTCAGACCACCATCAAGGACTCGGTCACCGCCCAGCAGAACACCTTCGCTTCTTCGTTCGCCGCTTTCAAGAAGGTCTACGACAAGAAGCTGACCACTTTCCTTGGCAAGGTTGAAACCAACGCCGGCTGATGGCTGACGTAAAATATTCTTTCCAGAAAGGAAGATCATCATGAAAAAGTTTGCTCGCATCGCACTCGCCGCTCTGCTGACCCTCGCGACGGTCGTTCCGGCTTCGGCTGCAGCCGCTGTCACCCCCCAGACCATTGACGCCGGTCAGACGACCTGGGAGATCAATGAGGTCTCCACCGTGCCCACCCTCGACGGTGTCGTTACCGCAGGGGAGTATCCGACCACCCGCCGCTGGAACGTCGGCGACGCCGGCACCGTCAGCAGCCTCAAGAACGATAAATCCTTCGGCTACATCGACGTCAACATCGGCTACGACGCAGATTACCTCTACATCGGCGGCGTCGTGCAGGAGGATGACCATACCAAGAAGGGCAGCCCCTACTCCGCGTTCGTCTTCCACCTCGGCTGCGACATGGATGACGACATGATCAGCGCCCGCGCCTACATCGAGGCTACCCTCGCCATCAACGAGAACGGCTCCGAGTTCGGCGGTATCTCGGTCATTACCTATGACGAGAACGGCACCCAGAAGAAGAGCTGGGACTACATGAAGCAGCTCAACGCCAAGATGAAGTACTCCCGCGGCACCGACGGTGAGGGCAAGGCCATCACCACCTACGAGATCCACATTCCGTTTGCCGTCATGAAGGATGCCTTCGGCCTTGACAAGATCGCCGACAAGGCATGGTTCAACTTCAGCGCCAACTATGTTGCCTCCGGCACCTCCTGCGGTTCCTTCGGCTGGTACAACCAGCTGACCGATGCCCAGAAGGCTGACCTGATGCTCGAGTTCAACCACGCGCCCAACTCGCTCTACAACTTTATCGCCTTCGCCGGCCCGAAGACTGCCGAGACCACCGCGGCGCCCGAAACCACCAAGGCCCCCGAGACGACCAAGGCTCCTGAGACCACCAAGGCACCTGCCGCCACCACCGCAGCGCCCGCGCAGACCCCCGCAACAGCTGACAGCGGGATCATGCTGGCCGCCGCGATGATGCTGGCCGCCACCATCGCCGTGCTGGCTCTCCGCCGCCGCGAGAATCACTAATCTAACCGAAAGGGAGCCGTGAGGCTCCCTTTTTTGCGGAAATACCGGCCGGGCCATTGTGTAATCGCGCCCGGTGTGATACAATAAAACCATCAACAGCCTTCGGAGGTACATTTATGCAGCCGCTTTCTTCTTACCGCATCATCACGCCCGCCGCACCTGTTCGGGGTGAGACCCGCGCGGCGATCTTCCTGCAGAACGCCATCCGCGTCGTCACCGGTGCGATGCTGCCCATCTGCCCCGACACCGACGCCCCCGTCGCCTGCGAGCTCTGCGTCGGCCGCACCAACCGGCTTGCGCCGGACGGTCTCGAGGTGCCGGCTTATCTCGATGGGCGGGACGAGTTCACCCTGCGCCTGGTCGGCGAGCGCCTGCACCTCTGCGGGCACGGCGTCGCCGAGGAGGAGCCTTTCCCGGCGGTGTCAGCCTACCGCTATTACGACGACGGCAGCTTCGGCACGGTCAGCGCGGTCTACCGCTTTGTCGAGGATGTGCTGGAGTATCCCTTCCTGCACAGCGTGCCCGCGCCGGTGAAGCCCGACTGCGCGATCCCGGAGGGGTACGTCAGCGACTACACCCGCGCTGTCCTGCGCGCCTGCCCCGTGCCCGAGGTGGAGGGGACGGCGCTCTACATGCTGCCGGTCACCGGGCAGCTCAACTGGAACATCATGTCCTTCATCCTGCGCACCAAGTCGGGCAAGCTGGTCATGATCGACGGCGGCCACGAGGGGGAGCGGGAATATCTGCTGTCGGTGCTGCGCACCCTCGCGCCCGATCCCGACCACATCCGCATCGAGGCGTGGCTGATGACCCACCTGCACGGCGACCATTTCGGCGCGCTGGTGAGCCTGCTGAAGGATGAGAAGGCGGCCGAATTCCTCGAGGTGGGCGATGTTTACCTGAATCTGCTGGAAGAGGAGTTCTACACCAAGCTGGGCCGCGAGCCGCTGAGCTACGCGCACGACATCCGCGAGGCGCTGCTGAATCTGCCGCAGCGGCTTGGCGCGGCGGTGCACATCGTCGACGACGACGACACCTTCGATGTGGACGAGCTGCACTTCCGTGTGCTGCACACCCCGAAGATGGGTGACGCGGCGCTGATGAACACCAACGACTCGAGTGTAGTCTGGCAGCTGAAGGTGGACGGCGGAAAGACCGTGCTCTTCTTAGCCGACGCTGAGTTTGTCTGCAACAACGATCTGCTGACCCGCTGCCGCGCCGACCTGGCGGCCGACATCGTCCAGGTCGGCCACCACGGCTGCGGCAACGTGACCGGCGAGGTCTACGCGGCCACCGGCGCAAAGCTCTACCTGTGGACGATCGGCCACAAGTTCTGGTACAGCGACCGCGGCGACGGCCTCGGCACCCACAACACCGGCGTCATCCGCACCCGCGCCTGGCTCGACGAGCTTGGTGTCCCGCCCGAAGCGAACATCCGGGACGATCACGGGATCAGGGTGTTTGAGTTGTGAAGACCTTGGGACGCTGTCCCAAACCCTGCTTAGGCCCCTTTTCGAGAAAAGGGGCCTAAGAACCCCGAAAAGCTTTCCAGCAAATGTTTTGACGAGACTTCCTGCTAAGCTGGCTTAGGGGGACGAGTGTTCACCGCTTGTATCTGCGCATCAACGGTAGCCGACGGAGTCGCCGAATGTCGGCGAAGCCGACTTCGCGCTTTGGCGAAGCCAAAGCTGGCGACATCGGTCAGTGCACCAAGTAACCGGGAACAAAAAAGTACGCATCAAAGCTGAAATGGCTTCCGTGCCTCGCCCATGGCGGCGAGCCGGAAGCCATTTCCTATGTCTATATGTCAGGTGAGTGGTCGCCGCGTTCACCGCGGCTGCCAATTGATGCGTATTTGCGGCCTGTCGGTGAGCCAAACACATGCGTGCGTGAAAGCTTTTTGGGGATTCTTAAGGGCCTTTTTCTCGAAAAAGGCCCTTAAGTGGGGGGCAGGGGGCAAAGCCCCCTCAACTCCTCGGCCTAAAAAACTGATAAAGATTACACGGGATCATCCCGTTGTATAACTTCTTCACCTTGTCCGCCCTGCGCCCGTATAGCTTCTCGAAGCCCTCGTGCGAGGTCAGGACATAAATCTGCCACGGGGCGAAGGTCGCGAAGCGCTCGCCCATGGCGCAGTAGAGGGTTTCCACCTCTTCAGGGGTGAGGAGGCGTTCGCCATAGGGGGGATTGCAGACGATGGTGCCGCGGCGGTCGGGCTTCTCGATGGTGCGGGCGTCGGCTTCGAAAATCTTGATGAAGGATGCCACGCCGGCGCGGCGGGCGTTTTCGCGGGTCAGCTTGACGCAGGCGGGATCGAGGTCGGAGGCCCAGGCCTCGAAGGTGCAGTCCTCGTCGATGGCGGCGATGGCTTCGTCGCGGGCGTCGTCCCAGAGGGCGGCGGGGATGAGGGGGTAGTCCTCGGCAGCGAAGGAGCGGTTCAGACCGGGTGCGGTGCGGCTTTGGAGCATGGCGGCCTCGATCGGGATGGTGCCCGAGCCGCACATGGGATCCCAGAAGAGGACATCGTTGCGGGGGCGGGCGGTCATGGCCAGCGCGGCGGCGAGGGTCTCGCGCAGGGGGGCGGCGTTGGCGGCGGGGCGGTAGCCGCGCTTATGCAGGGCAATGCCCGAGGTGTCGATCATGAGGGCGGCGACGTCTTTGAAAATGAAGAACTCGACCTGATACTTGACGCCGGTCTCGTCGAACCACGATTTCCCGTAGACCGAGCCTAGGCGGTCGACAATGGCCTTTTTGACGATGCTCTGGCAGTCGGGCACCGAGAAGAGCGCCGAACGGATAGCGTGTCCTTTGACCGGGAAGGCGTCGTCTCGGCCGATGAAGTCCTCCCACGGCAGGGCGGCGACGCCGTCGAAGAGTTCGGTAAAGGAGCGGGCAGGGAAGCGTCCGAGCAGGAGGTAGACCCGCTCAGCGGTGCGCAGGCCGATATTGCAGCGCGGGATGGCGTCCAGCCCGCCAGTGAAGTAGACGCGGCCGTCCATGGTCTCGGTGCGGGTATAGCCAAGTGCGTCGAGCTCGGCGCCGAGCAGTTTCTCGAGCCCGAAGAGGCAGGTGGCGACGTAGGTGTATGTGGTCATGGTGATCGTCCTTTGTGTGTAGTGGTATTAGTATAGCACAGATTGCGGGGATTTGCAAGGGGGTTTTAGGGGGCGCCGCCCCCTGGCCCCCACCAGAGGGACTTTTCGAGAAAAGTCCCTCTGGACTCTTCAAAAGCTTTCCAGCACGCATGTAATCGGCTTGGATGCAGGCCGCAGATACGCATCAATTGGCAGCCGCCGTGAACGCGGCGACTGCTCACCTTGCATATAGACATAGGAAATGGCTTTCGGCTCGCCGCAGAGGGCGAGGCACGAAAGCCATTTCAGCTTAGGTAGTACCAAATAAGAAAACATTGAAAAAGTCAGTAATATCAATGTTTTTCAAGGTACAAACACGGTGCGAAGTCGAAAAAATCAAATACTGACAGGCATAAAGGGCGCTGATACGCAAATATCAGCGTCCTTTTCCTGTTCTTACGCCGTAGGTGAAAAATCCTATGGCGTTTTTTTATGCCCTGTTTTCCTTGTGCCTTTGAAAAAATGTATGAATTAGGGTGGAAAAACCGCCGTTCTATCCTCTGTGCCTTGCGTTCCGTGATGGGCGTGGGTGTTTTCCTTTGCGGAGGATAACGGAGGGATACAGACGGCAAAAACACCGAAAATCAACACTTTTCATTTTTACAGGAAGGAGGTACGGAAATGGCAGTATTCCGCATAGACAAGACCCGTGATTACACGGTCATGTCAAATCATCATCTGCGTAACACGGGATTGTCCCTGAAAGCGAAGGGGCTGCTCTCCCTTATGCTCTCTCTGCCGGAGGAA
>JAFTOI010000048.1 GCA_017463865.1 Clostridia bacterium
CCGGCTGTCAATGATTTCGTTCCGGGTTCCCTCATCGGACAGGTCGTACAGGTTCTGGAGAAGGTGGATTCTCAGCATCAGCATAAGATCGTAGGGCTTATTCCCGCGCACTCCTTCATAATAGCACGGCTTGACCAGCTCATACAGCTGCTCCCACGGCATGATGACATCCATCTTTTCAAGAAATTCCCGTTTGTGCGTTTTTACTTCTTTTAATTCGTCGTGTATGAACGACAGACTCAGTTGTTTGTTCATGTGTTTATTATACCATTAATTTGTGAAGGTTTCTACCGCTTTTTGTGCGGTGGTGCCTTAGTTTCTACCAATGCGGCTATCGCTGCTTCCCATGCAAGCGGAATAAGATATGTAATGATGATAACACCTAACTCCTTTCACACTAATCAAGCAAAAATACATAACTGATAACAAAAAAGCGCACAGCCTGTTTGCAAGTAACTACATTACCTGCACGCAGCCTGTGCACAAAAATGAATACATTTAATCGGATGTGGTAAGGTATAAATGAAAGAGTCGCCCTGAAGTATTCGCACAGGCAGACTTAAACAGCCTTTCAGTTCAATTACCATGTCCATCTCACATCCTTTCCGCAAAGAAGAACTGAACTAATATACATATGGCTATGATAGACCAATCTAATTGTAACATACATTGGTTAATGTGTCAATACGTTATAAAATTTTTTTATTATTATTAGCAATCCGCCCAAACAAAAGTCGATTATGACAATAAGTAACCTCTTCCGCTTGCCAAATCGGCAAAATCATGCTATAATCATTTCAGAAAGGGGAGAATCCCATGCGACTGCTATTGGCTGAAGATGAGCGCTCTCTGTCCCGCGCCATCGTGGCCATCCTCGAAAAAAACAACTACGCCGTCGACGCCGTCTATGACGGGGCCGAGGCGCTCGAATATCTGGAGACCGGCAACTACGACGGCGTCATCCTCGACGTCATGATGCCCCGCATGGACGGGATCACCGCCCTGCGGCAGCTGCGCGCCAACGGCAACACCACGCCGGTGCTCATCCTCAGCGCAAAATCGGAGGTCGACGACAAGGTCGACGGCCTCGACGCCGGGGCGAACGACTACCTCACCAAGCCCTTCGCCGCCCGCGAACTGCTGGCCCGCATCCGCGCCATGACCCGCACCACGGCCCTCCAGTCCGACACCCGCCTCACCGCCGGCAACATCACACTCGACTGCGCCACCTTTGAGCTCTCCTCTCCCACCGGCGGCTTCCGCCTCGCCAACAAGGAGTTCCAGATGATGGAGCTCCTCATGCGCTCCCCCCGCCGGCTCATCTCGACCGAGCACTTCATGGAGCGCATCTGGGGCTACGACAGCGAAGCCGAGATCAACGTCGTCTGGGTCTACATCTCCTATCTCCGCAAAAAGCTCGCCGCCCTCGGCGCGAATATCCAGATCAAGGCCACCCGCAACGCCGGGTACTCGCTCGAAGAGATCGGCTGATCGTTCAGCCAAAGGAAACACGTCTATGATCAAACGACTCCGCCGCAAGCTTATCGCGGCATCCATGCTCTCCCTGCTGCTGGTCCTGACCGTTGTCATGGGCACGCTGAACATTTTCAACTACCGAAGCATGACCGCGCAGGCCGACGGCACCCTCGCCCTGCTGGCCGAGGGCGGCGGCAGCTTCCCCGCCGCCTTCCCGCTCACCCTCCCCAGCGTCACCCCAACCAATGGCGCCTCCGCCGAGCCGGCAGAGCCGGCCAAACCGGGCGAACCGACCGCCGGTGACGCCGCCGAGCCGGCCGATCCCCCCAAGCATACCAAGCGCCGCTTCTCGGTCGAGCTCCCCTTCATGTCGCGCTACTTCTCGGTCGTCTTCGACGCCGACGGCGCCGTGATACACACCGACACCTCCCGCATCGCGGCCGTCGACGAGACCACCGCCATCGAAATGGCCGCGCGCGTCCGTGTCGGCGCGCGCGAGCACGGCTTCGCGGGCGATTACCGCTACGTCCGCCAGACGCTGGAGGGCGGTGTGCGGGTCATCTTCCTCGACTGCGAGCGCGAGCGCGCCACCTTCCGCACCTTCCTCTGGGGCAGCTGCGCCGTCTCGGCCGCAGGACTTGGCGCAGTGTTCGTGCTGATCTGGCTCTTTTCGGGCCGTATCGTCCGCCCCATGTCCGAGAGCTACGAAAAGCAGCGCCGCTTCATCACCGACGCCGGCCACGAGCTCAAGACCCCCATCACCATCATCGACGCCGACGCCGAGCTGCTCGAGATGGAGGTCGGCGAGGACAACGAGTGGCTGCACGATATCCGCCGCCAGACCGCCCGCCTCGGGCGGCTGACGGCTGACCTGATCTACCTCTCCAAAATGGACGAGGAGCGGGTCGAGCTGCAGATGATCGAGTTTCCCTTCTCGGACGTCGTCGCCGAGACGGCGCAGTCCTTTGCCGCGCCGGCTGTGACGCAGGGCAAGCGCTTCACCGTCGACGTCGAACCGATGCTCACCCTCTGCGGCGACGAGAAGAGCATCCGCCAGCTGGTGTCGATCCTGCTTGACAACGCGCTGAAATACTCGCCCGAGGGGGGCGAGATCACCCTCACCGCCCGCCGGCAGGGGCGCAGCATCACCCTCACCGCCGCCAACACCGCCGAGCCGCTGGACGGCGACCACTTCGCCCACCTCTTCGACCGCTTCTACCGCGTCGATGGCGCGCGCTCGGGCGGCGGCTACGGCCTCGGCCTCTCCATCGCCCGCGCCGTCGTGACGGCGCACAAGGGCCGCATCACCGCCGCCTGCGAGGGCGGTCGGCTCATCATCAGCGTCACCCTGCCGGGGTGAGAAAAAAACCGGGACTCCCGCGGGAGTCCCGGTTTTCTTTTCCGTTATGCAATATCCTCGTAGGAATACATCGGGTCAGCAATGTCGTCAGCCGGCTCTTCGACCGGCGTCTCCGGCACCGCCTCGGGGTCGGGGGCGAAGATGACCTCGATGACCTGCGCGCGGCGCACCTTGGTGAAGGTGTACTCGCTCACCGCGCCGACCGATTTGCCGTTGACCAGCACGTCGGCGATGGCGTAGCCCTCATCGGGGGTGATGGTGTAGGTGTAATTGCGGCCGTACTTGACCATTTTCGTGCCCTCGCCGCTGATCTCGCCGCCCTCGGTGGTGCTTGCGGTGATAGGCAGGCTGGTGTTATAGAGCTTCATCAGGACGGGCAGCCACAGGGTGTTGTTCAGCGTGTCATTGGTCAGCTTTACTTCAACGTCGCTGTCCACTTCGGTCAGCGGGTTGCCGTTCTTGTCTGCGGCATAGTACCAGACGGTACCATCCCCCGCGATTTCTTCCACGATCTTGCCGAACGCGGGCTCAACTTCGGGGGAAAGGACAATTTCCAGGCCCCATGCCGCACAGTCTTCCGCAATAATCTGCAGGCTGCCGCCATTGACGGTCAGCGTGCCGTAGCAGGCCAAGCCGTCCACTGCAGCGTTGGCGGTGATGCTGCCGCCGTTGATGGTCATGTCCCAGTAGCTCTCGATGGCGTTGTATTCGCTGGTGATCTTGATGCTGCCGCCGTTGACGGTGAGGGCATCCGAGGCCTCAATGCCGTCGTCTTGCGAGGTAATGTCGATGGTGCCGCCCTCGATCAGGACATTTCCGCCGCAGTCAAGGCCGATGTCGGCATCGCGGACGATGACCGTGCCGCCCTTGATCTCAAGGGAATCCTCAGCATCGATGCCCTCATCCTTGGCGGTGATGTCCACCGTGCCACCGTTGATATAGACGCCAAAGAAATGTTCGTCGTCCTCGATGGAATTGTCGCTCTCGATGCCATGGTCGGTGGCGACGATGGTGAGCGTGCCGCCGTTGATATAGATGTCGCCGTCGGTGATATCGATGCCGTCGGCGGGAAAGTTGGGATCGGTCTGCAGAACGGTGATTGTGATCGTACCGCTCTCGATGATCAGATCGCCGTCGTCGACTTCGATGCCGTCGTACTCCATTGTGGTGATCGTCAGCGAGCCACTGCCCTTGATCGTCAGGCCATAGTCGTTCTCGAGCCCGTCATCGTTCGTGACATTGATGACATTCTTGCCCTCCAGCACAACGGTCAGCGGGTCGTCCGATCCGATGCCGGTGTCCCCGGTCAGGGTGAAGTCGTGCAGGGTCAGTGTGCCGCCGTTGTAGAAGGCGTAGCTGCCCGAGGCGGGCTTGGTTTCGGTGGGCGTGTCAGCGTCGGTGGCGAGGTAGTCACCGTCGGACAACTGCACGCTGCCGATGTAGATGGGAGTAGAGGCAGCGTCTGCCGCAGACGCCTGCAGAGAAAGCGCGGCCAGCGCGGTGACCAGCAGAACTGCCGTCAGCAGCCATATTGACAGCTTTTTGATGGTGTGTTTCATGTGTGTTCTCCTTTTCGTTTAAGGGGATCGGGCAGAACAGGCAGCCGGGGCCTGTCTGAGGTATGGACACAATAATTCTACCATAAAATACCGTTGATGTCAAGTAAATTCTGTGTCTTCCCCACGGCAGCAGCGCCGCCGACACCGGCAATTCGCAATTTGGGCGCATATTTTCCCCAAAGTCTCACACAATATGGATACTCACAACGAAAAGGATGGCGATACACATGCAAGAATTCACCCACACCATCAAGGATCCGCACGGCATTCACGCCCGGCCGGCGGGGCTCATTGCGTCGGCGGCCAAGCCCTTTGCGGCGTCAGTTTCGGTCAGCTGCGGCGGCAAAACGGCCGACGGCAAGCGGCTGCTCTCACTGATGAGCCTCGGCGCGCGCTGCGGGGATGTGCTCTGTTTCCGCATTGAGGGGGACGACGAGGCTGAGGCAGCCGAGACACTGCGGCGGCGCTGTGAAGAGGTGATCTGAGCCGTGGAAGCCACCGCACGCACCATTCGCGGCATTGGCATTGGGGACGGTGCCGCCCTTGGCCGGCTGCACTGGCTGGCCCCAGCCACCGCGGCGGAAGCCTCGGCCGCCACGGC
>JAFTOI010000005.1 GCA_017463865.1 Clostridia bacterium
ACCGGCCGAAGCCGAATGAAATCTTATTTAGAGCTTTGTTTAGCTCTTTTACTAATTAACTCTTGTAAAGAATTGTCGAGTATGTTTCGCACAATATTATGCTTTGTACTCTTGTTGTTGTTCAATTTTCAATGACCAATCATCTTCGTCGTTCTCTCAGGTGTTCCCTCGAGGCGACTTGATTATTATATCACATCCGAAGCGGTTTGTCAAGAGGTTTTTCAAACTTTTTTTCAAAAGTTTTTTCAACCGCTCGTCCGTCCGGCGTGTCCGCCGCTCTCGCGACAGTTTTGATATTATAACACACACCCCTCGTTTTGTCAACACCTTTTTGCAAATTTCCGCAAAAAACTTTCCGTTTCGTCACTCTCTCCAAAACATCGCCAGCAAAGTAAGAAATTCGCAAGAATTTCATCCAAGTCTTCTTAAACTTTTTCCTGTATCCTATTCCCACCAAAGCAAATCGGTTGACAAACCGCCCCAAATGGGGTACAATGTGCGTATACATTCATTCGTGAGGTAAACCTATGCGCCGCTCTTCTTCCCGCGTTTCGCACGCCGTGCAAACCGCAGGCATCATTTTCATCAACATGGCACTCATCGCCGCGATCATCATCGTTTCCATCAATATATACCGCCTCGTCACCGAGCCGCCAGCCGTCACCGCCCTGCGCAGCCTCGCCGTCCCCGACTGGATTGAGGTCGACCTCATCAAGATCGACGGCGCATCCCGCCGCGGCACGACACTCGATGACCTCGGCGCCATCGTCGTCCACTACGTCGGCAACCCCGGCACGACGGCGCAGAATAACCGGAACTACTTCAACAACCCCGATTCCACCGTCAGTGCGCACTTCGTCGTCGGCCTCGACGGCGAGATCATCCAGTGCATCCCGCTCCACGAAAAATCCTCGGCCTCGAACCACCGCAACAGCGACACCATCTCCATCGAGGTCTGTCACCCCAACGAGACCGGCGTCTTCACCGACGCAGCCTACGACGCCCTCGTCCGCCTCACCGCCTGGCTCTGCGTCGCGTGCGACCTCGACGCCGACCAGATCATCCGCCACTACGACGTGACCGGCAAGAGCTGCCCCAAGTGGTTCGTTGACGACGAAACTGCCTGGGCCGCCTTCAAAACCGACGTCATGACAGCAAAGGAGTAAACCATGCAGCCTTCCATCTTAATCGTCGACGATGACCGCGACATCGTCCGCGCCATCTCGCTCCTGCTCGAGAAACAGGGCTACCACCTCTACACAGCACACAATGGCCTCGACGCCCTCGACATCGTCGCGACAACGCCGCTTCACCTCATCCTGCTCGACATCATGATGCCCAGCCTCGACGGCCTGTCGGCCATGATGCGCATCCGCGCCTCAAAAAATATCCCCATCATCCTGCTCTCGGCCAAGACCGAGGATTCGGACAAGATCCTCGGCCTGTCCATGGGCGCCGACGACTACATCGCCAAGCCTTACAACCCCGACGAGCTGCTGGCGCGGGTGCAGGCGCAGCTCCGCCGCTACCTGACGCTGGGCAGCGTCGACGCGCAGCCCGAGAATGTGATGACGGTGGGCGACCTCGTCTATAATAAGGATGAAAAATCGCTGACCGTGCGGGGCGAGCCGGTGCATCTCACCTCGACCGAGCTGAGGATCGTCGAGCTGCTCATGAGCACGCCCGGCCGCATCTACGCGGCCGAAGAAATCTACGAACGGGTCTGGAACGAGCCCTCCTACTCCTGCGAAAACACGGTGATGGTACACATCCGCCGCATCCGCGAAAAGATCGAGCTCAATCCGCGCGAACCCGACTATTTGAAGGTGGTGTGGGGAATTGGATACAAGATCGACAAGAAATAAGCGGCTGCATCCCGTCCGCGCATGGCTTTGCTTCGCGCTGGCCATGACGCTGCTCTTTGGCGGCATCGGTGTGGCACTGAGCTTCGCCGGCGAGCTGTACGACTACCGCGACATGCTCTGCCGCGTCGTGCCGAAGGTCATGCAGCTCCGTTACCACGGGAGCGACCTCTACTGGGACGATCTGCTCGAGTACATGCAGTATCTGAACGAGGCCATCACCGGCGACACCCCCCTCGTCGTCTATGACGAGGAAAAGGGACACTTCGTCAACGACTACCGCTTCACCCGCGAAGCCGACGAGACCACCGTGACCGAAACCGTCGACTACAGTTTCACGGTCAATGGCGAGCCTGCGGAAACCATCGCCGCCGACACCGAGCCCCCGTTCAAGCTGTTCGAGATCGATACAACCAAGACAGAGCCCCCCGTCACCGAGGCCGAGGCCGAAACTGCTGTGCCCGACGTGACGACCGTCGCCGTCGAGTTGACGGAACCCATCACCGACGTCACCTACACCAGCTACATCGGCGAGTGCCTCATCAACGACGTCCGCGCCGATAACCTCAGTTATTCGGTCACCCGCAGCGATACCACCATCAGCGACGGCAGCGGCTACGACTACGGCTATGGTCTCGCGTGGGTCGGCGGCGAGCTGTACGTCATCGGCGCAGACAGTGAATGCTCCACCACCTTTGCGATCCCCGGCACCAACCTGTTCGGCCGTCCCTATCAGGACGTCGAGACCCTGCGCGAATATCTCCGCGACATCACCGCCAACGGCTACGCACGGGACATCTTCACCGAGCTCGACCCCACCGTCACCATCATCCTCCAGCCCAACTCCCGCATCGTCGACAGCTACGGCGGCCTGCTCTCGGCCGGCCAGCGCCAAACCTACGCCCTCGCTGCCCTCTGCTGGGGCATCGTCGCGCTGATCGCCCTCATCATCGCCCTCTTCGTCGGCGTCATCATCGACATCCGCAGCAAAGCGGCGGCCGACGCCGCCATCGGCCGCCTCATCGGCCGCATCTGGATCGAGCTGCGCTGGGCCATCCTCCTCATCGCCGTCTGGTTCTATGTCTGCCTCATCGATTACGACGAAGCGGTCGGCTATATCTTCCTCATCGCCACCTTCTGGTTCTGGCTCTACTGCATCGGCGCCGACCTGCGCCAAAACGGCCTGCGCACCTTCACCTGCAACATCATCACAAGCACCGTGAACCTCGCCCGCCGCCGCACCGCCCGCCTGCCCCTGCACAAGGCCATGGCCCGCCGCATCCGGGTCTACGGCATCCCCGCCGCCCTCTGCGTCATCGCCGCCTTCTTCTGCTTCGGCTTCGCCTCGGAAACCTACGGCCTCTCGGCAGTCTTCCTCATTGTCCTCGGCATCTACGGCTGTGTCGGCGCGCTCGTCTTCATCCTGCTCTTCTTCCGCTCCCGCAGCCAGGACTACGCCGACATCGCCGCCCTCATGAACCGCATCTGCGAGATCCGCGAAGGCCGCGCGGGCACCCCCTTCAGCCTGCCCGAATCCCACCGCTTCGCTCCCTACGCCGTCGCCCTCGAGAGCATCTACGCCGGCATCGAGACCGCCGTCGCCGAGCGGACAAAGAGCGAGCGCACCAAGATCGAGATGGTCACCAACATCTCCCACGACCTCAAGACCCCGCTGACCTCCATCGTCGGCTACGCCGATCTTCTCGCCGGCATCGAAGGCCTGCCGCCCGAGGCCGCCGACTACGTCGCGGTCATCACCAAGAAGAGCGTGCGGCTCAATGCCCTCATTAAAGACCTCTTCGAGCTCAGCAAGGCCACCACCAATGACCTGCCCCTGCGCCCCGAGCCGCTCGACCTGGTTCGCCTGCTCAATCAGCTCCTCGCCGAGCAGGCCGACGCCATCGCCGCCGCGCCTGTGACGCTGGTCACCACCCTGCCCGACCACGAATGCCCCTGCTTCAACGACGGCACCAAGCTCTACCGCGTCTTCGCCAACCTGCTCGAAAACGCCCTCCGCTACGCCCTCGATGGCTCGCGGGTCTTCCTCAGGCTCAGCAGCGCCGCGCTCGCCGACGGCACGCCGGTCTGGCGGGTGACGGTCAAGAACACCTCCCGCGAGTATATCGACTTCACCGCCGACGAGATCCTCGCCCGCTTCGTCCGCGGCGACCGCAACCGCACCACCGACGGCAACGGCCTCGGCCTCCCCATCGCCAAAAGCTTCACCGAGCTCTGCGGAGGAAGATTCGACCTGACGCTGGACGGCGACATCTTCTGCGTGACGGTCGACCTGCCGCAGAGTGCGCGGACGGAATAACAAAAGCACCTATGGTTTCGGCCATAGGTGCTTTTTCTATTGTTTGAATCTGTAACCGCTCGGGGGACACCTCATCCGTCACCTACGGTGACACCTTCCCCTCAAGGGGAAGGCTTATTTTACATCGCGGTTACTTAAGGCCTTCCCCTCGAGGGGAAGGTGGATTCGCCGCAAGGCGAAGACGGATGAGGTGTCACAAACGACTGAGAATATCCTGACACACCCCGGGAAAATTCCGCGATATATCCAGATTCGTATACCTCAGCACCGTTATGCCCATTTCGGCCAAATCGGCATCCCTTTCGCGGTCAGCCTCTCTGTGCTCTGCCTCGTAATGCTGCGATCCGTCCGATTCAATGACAAGTTTTTCCTTTGCAATGTAAAAATCTACAATATATTTTCCGATCACCTTTTGCCGCTTTACCACAACAGACAGATTCTTCAAAAAATCGTACCATAAATACGCCTCTTCCTTCGTCATCTGTCTGCGCAGCTCCTGCGCATAAGGCGTCAGCTTTTTATTGCTCTTTTCATTCATTTCACATCACATAAAACAAAATGCAGAAAAACTGCAAGAGACTCCCCGCCACCACAAACAAATGAAACACGCCATGTACATACGCGCGCCCCATCTTCTTGCCGACGGCGTAGATCGCCGCGCCGATGGTGTACGCCACACCGCCGAGCAGCAGGAAAATCAGCCCGCCCGTCTCGATCGACGCAATGGTCTGCGGAATAGCCACCAGAATACACCACCCCATGCCGAGGTAGCAGATCATCGAAAACTTCTTGAACCGCTCCAGATCGACCGCGTTGAGCGTAATGCCCAGCGCCGCCATGCCCCAGATCACGCCGAAGATCGTCCACCCCAACGCCGGGCTGTACTCGCGCAGATTGCACAGCGCGATAGGCGTGTAGGTCCCCGCAATCAGGAAAAAGATCGAGCAGTGGTCGATCACCCGGAACACCCGCTTGGCCATCAGCCGGGGGGACAGCCCGTGGTAGATGCTTGACATCGTGTAGAGCACGATCATTGTCCCGCCGAAAATAGCGCCCCCGACCACGCCCCACACATTGTGGTGCAGCGCCGCCATGATGACGCACAGCACCGTCGCCGTCACGCCAAGCGCCCCGCCCACGATGTGCGAGACCATGTTGAAGATCTCCTCACCCTTCGTATACTTCGGCATTGGCCGGTCACGGAAGCCGACCTTCTTCACTTCGCCGCTCATGCCTCTGCCTCACTTTCGTTCGCCGCAGGATCGGCCAGATTCTCAGGCGCGTTCCGGCGGATCTTCTGGGTGGTCGTCTTGACGAACGGCTCGCGGCGGACGATCATCCGCCCGATGTGCTTGAAGGCCGGCAGACTGCGGTTGGCCGCCTTGACGGCGTCGCGCAGCAGCGCCTCGACCTCGGCTGCGCAGCAGACGTCGGTCGGATCAAACCCGGCCGCGGCCAGCGCCTCGGCGTCGGGGTAGATCGACACCGTCACCTTCACGTCGCCGTCCTTGCCCTCAGCGCCGAACGCCATGCACTCTGCCACATACGGGCTCTGCCCGACGTAATACTCGATCTCCTCGGGGAAGATCTTCTTGCCGTTCTTGGTCACAATCATCGTCTTGCACCGCCCGACGATCGCATACGCGCCGGTCTTGGCATCATACCGCGCCAGATCACCCGTGTGGAACCAGCCATCGCGAATCACCTCGGCCGTCGCATCGGGATTGTTGTAATAGCCCAGCATCACGTTCGGGCCGCGGACGATCAGCTCGCCCACGCCCTCCTCGTTGGGCTCGTCGATCTTCGCCGCAACGCCGGGCAGCGCCGGGCCGACGTCAGTCGCCGAGCGATAGCTGTCGCGGTGCACCATCAGCACAGGCGCCGTCTCGGTCAAACCGTAGCCGTTGTACATCGCGATGCCGAAGGTCTCGAGGTCGCGGTAGACCTCAGGTGCCAGCGCCGCCGCACCGCAGATGATGGCGCGCAGCCGCCCGCCGAACACCTTGTGCACCGCCGCGAAGATCTTCCGCGCCCCGCGCGGATTGGCGCGCGCCATGGCGCGCTGGGTCGCCAGCAGCGCCGTGCCCCCCTTCATCGAGGCATACTTGCCCACGATCTTGGCATGCAGCTTCTCAAGCAGCAGCGGAACGGCGATGAACACCGTCGGCTGATAGCGCGCAAAGTCGGCCTGGATGGTGCGGATCGACTCGTTGAAGGCAATGCTCGCCCCCGACGCCAGCGGGCAGAGGAACCCGGCCAGACACTCGTAGGTGTGATGCATCGGCAGGACAGACAGTGTGCGGTCGTCGGTGGTCACATGGAAGACGCGCAGGACGCCGCACAGGTCGGCACAGATGTTGTACTGCGACAGCATGACCCCCTTCGCCACCCCGGTCGTCCCCGAGGTGTAGATCAGCACGCCCAGCGCATGCGGGTCGATCTTGTGGCCAGCCCAGCTCGTGTCGCCCTCCTCCATCCGCTTCGTGCCCGCCTCAATGCAGGCCGGGAACTGGTCAAACGGCAGACGCACCACCGCCTCCGGCAGCCCCTCCACCTTCGCCGTCTGATCGGGCGCGTAAAGGATGGCATCGATCCCTGCGTCAGCCGCGAGATTCGCCACCTCGCCCGCCTTGTACTCCTTGTCAAAGGGCACGACCACGCCGCACCCGGCCGTGACCGCGAAATAGCTCAGCGCCCAGGCGTAGCAGTTCTTTCCGATGAGCGCAATCTTCTTGCCCTCAAGCCCCAGCGAATTCAGATAGGTCGCCAGCCCCGCCACATCCGCGTAAAAATCGGCGTAGTTGATCTCCTCCACCTCGCCCGCCGCGCGGACAGCGAACGCCGGCAGCTCAGCATACAGCTCCGCCGACCGCTCCAGCAGCTCGCGCAGCGTCAGGATCTGGGGAATGTCGTAAACGTAGTTGGTGTTCTTCTTCATGTTGGCCTCCGATGGGTCAGGTTTTGTATTCATCTGTTTCCGTCATACCGCCATCTAGCCAAAGGGAGCGCTACCCCCGGAGGGGGGGGAGCAAACACCCAGCCAAGGAGGTGGGGTAGGTGAATGCCCGCGCCAGCGGGCAGAGGGAGGGGAGGAAACTTCGGCGTCTGAGATGGTTCCTCCCCTCCCAATCGCGCAGGAGCGCGAAAAGCAACGCGGAAACTTCAATTCTACAATCATATTTATCATACCATTTTTCCGCCCGCCTGTCAATGCACGCACAAATATATTTACAATTTCTCCTCCCCGCCGACGAACAACCCCAGCGCCAGCGCCGCCGCAGGCGAAAGCAGCATCCCCGCAATGCCGAACAGCTTGAACCCCACATACATTGCCGCCAGCGTCAGGAGCGGATGCAGGCCAATGCTCCCCCCCACAATGCGGGGCTCAGCCACCTGCCGCACCACGGCAACGACACCATAAATGATGAGGATTCCCAGCCCCAGCGAGTAGTTCCCGCCGATAAATAACACCACTGCCCACGGAATGAGCACCGTTCCCACCCCAAACACCGGCAGAAGATCGACAATCGCAATCCCCAGCGCCAGCAGAAAGGCGTAATCCAACCCGAGGATCGAGAACCCGATCAGCAGCTCGCCGAACGTCAGCGCCAGCAAAAGCATGTACGCCCGCAGCCAGCGCAGTGCCGTGCCCGCCGCCCGGCGGCGCAGTGTCGGGAGCTTCTCCCGCCACGACGCCGGGATCAGCACCGACAGCGCCGCGTGGATCGCCCGCAGATCAAGGCAGAAATAGTAGGACGCAATGATCCACGCCGCAAGAAAGAGCGCGATCCCCGGCAGTGCCCGCAGCACAGCCGCGATCCACGACGGAATCATGCCGCTCAGACCTGACACTGCCTCGGCAATCATCCCCGCCGCGATCTCATCGATGCTTCCCCACACACCGGCCAGCTCCTCGCTGCTCCAGAGAAAATCGAGAAAGGGCAGCGACTCACCCAGGCTCCACACCCAGTCGGTCACCCGCCCGAACAGCGCCGCGATCCGCGCCCCACCCTCGCTGCCCAGCCATCCGACCAGCCGCTGCAGCTCAAAAATGAGCCGGTTCACCGCCAGCGTCAGCAGCAGAGCCAGCAAAAGCAGTGCCAGCGTCAGGATCAGCGCCGCGCACAGCCGCCGCGGGATGCGCGAGTGGGCGCTCATCTTCTCCGCCAGCGGCGTCACCGCCATCGCCACACCCCACGCCAGCAAAAAGGGCGCCACCAGCGGCAGCCCGTATTCGAGCAGCAGCCACCCGCCCCCAAGCACCCCCGCCGCACAGATCACCCACGCCGCCCGATGTACCGTCTTGTCGTTCCGCATCCAAACGCCCCCTTCCAGCCTGTCCTCAGTATACGCCGGGCGGGAGCGGATTATCCCATATTTTCCCCAAATCCGTTACAGAGGCGGCCCTACAGGTGCCATTTTATTCCATGAAATCTGTTGATATTTTGCACAATCACAAAACAACGTTGTAGGGACGGCCCTGCGTGGCCGCCCGCCACAAATAATAACAGGTCGTTTCATCCGGCATGATGTGTTTGGAACGGGCGGCCACACAGGTGTATAGTGTAGTAAGATAGTATACAGGTAGTGCAAGGACATTGTAAACAGTTTTGTGATAAAATAAG
>JAFTOI010000006.1 GCA_017463865.1 Clostridia bacterium
CATCGGGCAGGGCTCCAGCGTCACATACAGCGTGCAGCCACTCAGTCGCCAGCCGCCCAACGCCCGGCAGCTGGCCTCGATGGCAAGCAGCTCGGCATGGGCTGTCGCCACACGGTCGGTCTCGCGCAGATTGTGCGCCCGGGCAATGACCTCGTCACCGCGCACCAGCACCGCGCCGACCGGAACCTCCCCCGCCGCCGCGGCAAGCCGCGCCTCCTCGAGGGCGAGACGCATCCAGAATTCATCGTTTCTTTCCATCAGTACAACGGCAGCTCCATTCCCATAGATTCAAACCACGTCATCATCACGCCCAGCCCCAGATAGAGCAGGATGCCGCCCACCGCCAGCACGAAGTAGACCACCATCGTCGGGCGGAAGAAGCCGCGCACGCATGCTGCCATCGGCATCGGGACGGTCGGCGCATCGGGCAGCGGGCGGGTGTTGCCGAGGCCGAGCAGCGGCGCATCGTCCCGCCGGCGGGTGCAGAGCAGCCAGACGAGGCAGACCATGCCCACCAAGACGACAGCGGCGCAGAGGATGTTGTCGTACAGCATCGCGCGGGCCTCGGGGAGGTTCGCGTACCACGACTCGGTGACGAAACCGGTGAGATTGTTGAGCATGTGCGCGATGACGCCCGGCCAGATCGAGCGGGTCTCGGCGTAGCACCAGCCGAGCAGGACGCCGGCCATGGTGGTGTAGAAGAGCTGACCGAGGTTGCCGTGCATCAGCCCAAACAGCACCGCCGAGCCGACGATGGCGACCGTTTTGCCGTAGGGCAGCAGCCGCCCGCAGATCAGCCCGCGGAAGAGAAACTCCTCACAGAAAGCCGGCACCAGCGCCAGCGTCAGGTGCAGGAGGACGTAGTCCTCGGGGTAGACGAGGGGCGTTTCGACGTAATTGAGCAGATTTCCGATCCCCATCGCCTCGAGCAGCTCCATGAAGCGGCTGTTGAGGTAGGCACAGGGGATGTTGACGCCGAGGACGGCGAAGATGAGCGGCACCGCACGCCAGGTCAGCGCGGGAGCCATCCCCATTGGTGCCTGCGGCTCGCCGCGGTCGAGGATGCGGAAAAAGGCGACGGGCAGCATGAAGCTGGCGAGGTAGAGGGCGGCATAGGTGAGCTGGTAGACAAGGTTATAGGTGCGGTCATCGAGGCCGAGGGTGGCGAACTCGAGCGCCACGATGACGCCCGACATGACGGTGTTGATGAGGACGTGATGGCAAAGCATCGCGGCGCCCAGCCGCATGCAAAGCTGACGATAGCGGTGATCCATGGGGGCTCCTTTCGGGGGTTATCGATAAATAGGTGGTGTATATGATTCAGCTCCTTCCGCTGTTGCGTCAATAAAACTGCGCAGAGCTTTCAAAGCGAGCGTTGGACTGGTTTTTCCATTTGTAAGCATCGTCAATGTAATATAGCCATCAGCATAAAACAGCCAATACCCATCACGACATGGTAATATTGTATCCGTATACTTTTTGTCATAAATAAACATCGGTTCTATTGAAGCCGGATGTTTATTCACTTTCACGAGCAGATCAAAAGAGTTGGTGAATTTCAAGCTGTGCATTGCATCTTCGCATGAATAAGTATAATCATATTCAGACTCATCCAGAAGTACATAACCCGCATTTTCCAACACAGAAAGGTCAGCCGCTATGCGTTCGCTGTCAATTTCTTCGACCAGCTGTCTGACATACCTATACCCCATCGGTCGTGAATACAAACGATACAAGTACATCCCAGCAACGATCTCCGCACAGATGATCTGCACGATCAGCAACACAAGCAGAATTCTGCGCACGGGACTGCGCTTCGGTTTCCAATACATGGTTGACTGTTCCTGCATCACGCCACCTCCTGCATTTTTCTACATTATACCACATTCCCGCGCGAATTACAACCCCCTTGACAATCCTCGCGTTTTCGTGTACAATGGTCTCATCAAACATCACAGGAGGACACCCCATGGCATTCATCACCACCACCTTCCGTCCCGCCGCGCTGAACCACGACACGACCATCAACGTCGTCCTCCCCGAGAGCGCGCCCGTCGACGACATTCCCACCCTCTACCTGCTCCACGGCATGCACGGCGACCACACCGGCTGGTGCCGCAAGACCAACATCGAGCGCTACGCCAACGACCGAAAGCTTGCCGTCGTCATGCCCGACGGCGAGAACGGCTTCTACACCGACATGAAGTACGGCAAGAAACACTTCACCTACGTCGCCGACGAGTTGGTCGACTACACCCGCCGCGTCTTCCGCCTTTCGACCAAGCGCGAGAAGACCTTCATCTGCGGCCTGTCGATGGGCGGCTACGGCGCCTTCCAGATCGCGCTGCGCCGGCCCGAGCAGTACGCCGCCTGCGCGTCGCTGTCCGGCTGCGTGGACATTGTCGAGCGGCTGAAGGTTTGCCAGTGGACGGCCGAAGCCGCCGCCATCTGGGGCGACGACTTCCGCACCTGCACCAGGGGCACCGAGAGCGACATCAAGCACCTGATCGAGGCCTTCCCCGCCGCCGCACCCAAGCCCCGCATGTACGCCTGCTGCGGCAAGCAGGACAGCCTCTACGCCGACAACCTCGCCTTCCGCGACTTCATGGCCGACAAGCCCTTCGACTTCACCTTTGAAGACGGCGACGGCATCCACAACTGGGCCTTCTGGGACAAGTGGGTGGTTCCGGCGATTGATCATATGATGGGGTAAGACCTTGGGACGCTGTCCAAACCCTGCTTAGGCCCCTTTTCGAGAACCGAACTGCCCTTTGGGCAGTTCCCAGGGAGATTGCCTACAGCAATCTCAGAAGGGCGCCTAAGAACCCCTAAAAGCTTTCCAACACGCTTTTTGACAGGACTTCCTGCTGATTTGGCTTAGGGTGACGAATATTCACAGCTCCCATCTGCGCATCAGCTGTAGCCGACGGAGTCGGCGACCAGTCAGTGCACCGGGTTACATAAATACAGAAAAAAGCCCTGTACCGATTGGTACAGGGCTTTGATGTATTGGCTTAGTGAACGATGCAGCGCTCAGTATCCTTATCGAAGATATGCATTCTGGAGGTGTCGAGAGCAACCTTGATGGTGTCGCCCGAGCGAGCCTGCGAGCGGGAGGAAACGCGCGCGATGAGGTTCTGCTCCTCAACGACGAGATAGAGGTAGATCTCAGCGCCCATCAGCTCGGTGACCTCGACGAAGGTTTCAATGACGCTGTCGGAGAAGTTGGAGAGGTACATGGGCTCATCATGGATGGACTCGGGACGCAGGCCGAGGACGACCTCCTTGCCGATGTACTCCTTGAGTGCGGGGTTGTTTGCCTTCTCTGCGGGCAGCTTGATGGAGGTGCCGGCAAAGTCAACATACAGATCGTCGCCCTTCTTCTCGAGCGAGGAGTTGATGAAGTTCATCTGAGGCGTGCCGATGAAGCCTGCAACGAAGATGTTCGTGGGGCTGTCGTACAGGTTCTGCGGGGTATCGACCTGCTGGATCAGACCGTCCTTCATAACGACGATACGGGTAGCCATCGTCATAGCCTCGGTCTGGTCATGCGTAACGTAGATAAAGGTGGTCTCGAGCTTCTTGTGAAGTTTGGTCAGCTCGGTTCTCATGGTTGCACGGAGCTTTGCGTCGAGGTTCGACAGAGGCTCGTCAAGCAGGAAGACCTTCGGGTTACGGACGATTGCACGGCCGAGTGCAACACGCTGCTTCTGACCACCGGACAGAGCCTTCGGGCGACGGTCGAGCAGGTGGGTGATATCGAGGATACGAGCAGCCTCTTCAACGCGGCGCTTGATCTCTTCCTTGGGGGTCTTGCGCAGCTTCAGACCGAATGCCATGTTCTCGAACACGGTCATATGCGGGTACAGAGCGTAGTTCTGGAACACCATCGCAATGTCGCGGTCCTTAGGGGCCACGTCGTTGACGAGACGGTCGCCGATGAAGAGCTCACCCTCGGTGATCTCCTCCAGACCTGCGATCATACGCAGGGTCGTGGTCTTACCGCAGCCGGAAGGGCCGACGAGGATCAGGAACTCCTTGTCCTTGATCTCGAGGTTGAAGTCCGAAACTGCAGTAACGCCGCCGGGATACTTCTTATAAATGTGCTTAAGGGACAGACTTGCCATTGTAATTTTCCTCCTTGAAATTATCGAACCGACAGGCGTACCGCCAACCGTTCGCGTGGTTTATAGACCGATTTCAACGTACAATATTGTATCAAATTTTCGCGCCAAATGGAAGAGGGTAATTCCCCAAATTTTCAGCAATCTGTTTGTATAAAATGTACAATTTATAAAACCAAACCATGAATATGCGGCCTTTTGGACGAAAAATGATTTTCATATATGAAAATCATCCGTTTTTCTTCTCAGACTTGAGCGACAGGGCGATGCGCCGCTTGGCCAGATCGACGCTCAGCACGCGCACCTGCACGACGTCGCCGACGGCGACCACCTCAGAGGGGTGCTTGACGAAGCGGTCAGCCAGCTCGGAAATGTGGACGAGACCGTCCTGGTGGACACCGATGTCGACAAAGGCGCCGAAGTCGATGACATTGCGCACCGTGCCGGTCAGCATCATGCCGGGCTTGAGGTCCTCGAGGTCGAGGATATCGTCGCGCAGCACCGGGGGCGGCAGGCTGTCGCGGACATCGCGGCCGGGCTTCTCCAGCTCGGTGATGATGTCGGCGAGGGTCGGCTCGCCTACCTCGAGGGTCTTGCAGACGGTGGCCATGCCCTGCTCCTTGACGCGGGCACGCAGCTCGCGCAGGCGGCCGGCGCGGACGTCGTCTGGTGTATAGGCGAAGAGGTCGAGCAGCTTCCTTGCGGCGGCGTAGGACTCGGGGTGGACGCCGGTATTGTCGAGGATCTCGCTCGAGCCCGAGACGCGCAGGAAGCCCGCGCACTGCTCATACGCCCGCGCGCCGATGCGCGGCACCTTCAGCAGCTGTGCGCGCGAGGTGAACGCGCCGTTTTCCTCGCGGTATTTGACGATGTTCTTCGCCGTCGCGGCGTTGATGCCCGAAATATAGGAAAGAAGCGAATGCGAGGCGGTGTTGAGGTCGACGCCGACGCGGTTGACGCAGTCCTCGACCACGCCGGAGAGGGCCTCGTCAAGGCGGGCGGGCTTCATGTCGTGCTGGTACTGGCCAACGCCGATCGACTTCGGGTCGATCTTGACCAGCTCGGCCAGCGGATCCTGCAGGCGGCGGGCAATCGAGACGGCCGAGCGCTGGGTGACGTCGAAGTCGGGGAACTCCTCGGCGGCCAGCTTGGAGGCCGAGTAGACCGACGCGCCGGCCTCGCTGACGACAATGTACTTGACGTCCTCCTCGATCTCGCGGAGCAGCTCGGCGATGAAGATCTCGCTCTCCTTCGACGCGGTGCCGTTGCCGATCGAGATGACGCCCACGCCGTGGGTCTTGATCAGGCGCTTGATGACCCGTTTGCTCTCCTCGGTGCGGCACTGGGGCTTGGTCGGGTAGACAACGGCCGTGTCGACCACCTTGCCGGTGGCGTCGACGACGGCCAGCTTGCAGCCGGTGCGGTAGCCGGGGTCGAAGCCGAGCACGACCTTGCCTTTGAGCGGCGCGGCCATCAGCAGGTGCTTTAGATTCTCGGAAAAGAGCTTGATCGCCCCCTCGCCGGCATTGTCGGTCAGCTCATTGCGCAGTTCGCGCTCGATGGAGGGCGCGATGAGGCGGTCGTAGCTGTCGGCGACGGCGGCGGTGACATAGGGCTTGGCCGGGCTGTCGGTCGGCGCGACAGTCTGGGCCAGCAGATAGCCCAGCACCAGCTCGCGGTTAGCGGTGATGCTCACCTTGAGGAAGCCCTCCTTCTCGCCGCGGTTGATGGCCAGCACACGGTGGCCGGGGAGGGTGGTCAGCTTCTCGGAAAAGTCGTAATACTGCGCGTAGACCGAGTCATCCTCGGTCGCTGCCTTGCTCTCGAGCAGACCGCCGTTCCAGGTTCGGGTGCGGAGCTGCTTGCGATACTCGGCGTTGTCCGAGATGTCCTCAGCGATGATGTCGCACGCCCCGGCGAAGGCCTCCTCGACCGTCGTGACGCCCTTCTCGGCGTCGACAAAGGCGGCGGCCTGTTCCTCCAAGGCGGGCGTGTAGCGCTTCTCCTGCGCCAGCAGGAGGGCGGCCAGCGGCTCGAGGCCCTTTTCGCGGGCGACCGACGCGCGGGTCTTGCGGTGCGGCTTGAAGGGGCGGTAGATGTCCTCGATCTCGGTCAGGGTCTTGGCGGCGCTGAGCGCGGCCTCGATCTCGGGCGTCAGCTTCTCCTGCCCGGCGATGAGGGCGGCGACCTCCTCGCGCCGCTTGTCGAGATTGCGGAGGTAAGTCAGCCGCTCGTCAAGGGCGCGCAGGACGGTGTCGTCGAGCGAGCCGGTGACCTCCTTGCGGTAGCGCGCGATGAAAGGGATCGTATTGCCCGCATCGATCAGCTCGACGGTGGCCTCGATCTGCTTCTGCGGGATAGATAGCTCTTGGGATAGGGTTGCGATAATGTCCATATGTACTCCGATTATATAAGATGGTGTGTTTTGATTGACAGCAGGAAAAGCAAGCTGCTCTGTGCAGATGCAAAAGCGTCCCTCCGGACAGACACAAAAGTGTCCCTCGGACAGACACAAAAGCGTCTCCTAATTATAATAAAAGAATTAATATAAAAGAATAATATATAGCTCACACTTTTTGGGACAACGAAGAAAGCCCGGCATGCGCCAGCAGCGCCTGCTCCTCCTCAGCGGTGAGATACCGCCACTGCCCCCGCTCGGGGATGGTTTCGAGGGTGAGGCCCGCGAAGGTCGTGCGCTCGAGCGTCACCACCTTGTTTCCCGCCTCCTCAAACAGCCGCTTGACCTGATGGTACTTCCCCTCGGTCAGCACCACTGTGCCGGCCGTACAGCCCGCCTCCAGCGTGATGGTGCAGGGCTTGGTCATGTACCGCTCCCCTGCCCCATCCTCGAGCCAGACGCCCTTCTCGAGCCGCACAGCCTCCTCCGGGTCAAGCGGATCGCGCAGGGTGAAGGCGTAGGTCTTCGTCACATGCGACTTCGGCGCCAGCAGCCGGTGCGCCAGCGGGCCGTTGTTGGTCAGCAGCATCAGCCCCAGCGTGTGCTTGTCGAGCCTGCCGCAGGGGAAGAGCGCCTGCCGCTGCAGCTCGTCGGGCAGCAGCTCCAGCACCGTAGGGTCGCGCCCGTCCTCGGTCGCACTGACGTAGCCATCAGGCTTGTTGAGCAGCACATAGGTGAACCGCCGGTAGGTCAGCAGCTCGCCCCGCCAGGCAATCTCGTCAACCTCCGGGTCGATGTGCCGGTCAGGCGCACGCACGATCTCGCCGCACACGCTGATCTCTCCCGCCCGCGCCGCCTTCGCGGCCTGCGACCGGGTCAGCCGCCCGGTGGATGCGAGAAATTTGTCAAGCCGCACACGCTCACCTCCGCTCAAAGATAGGATAAGATCCCCACAGCAATGACCCCGATGAAAAACAGCCCAAGGCAAAAGCCGATGAGGAAATCGATCCATTTCTGCCGCACATCCGTCCCCCCTCTCGGAGTTAGTGTGTGCGGGTTTATTTTATTTTATCATATTTTTTCGGTTTTGTAAAGAGATGGGGAAAGATTCTTCGCTGCGGGACACCCTCGCCCTCCACCGTGCGTCCCCCACGAACCAACATTTCTCGTGAATTATTTCACAAAATTTACGTTTCCCCTTGAAATCGCAACCAAAACGTGCTATAATACAAACAACAATACTACACCCCCAAAAGGAGAATCCCACCATGTACGAACTCATGCTTGATACCGCCAACCTCGCCGAGCTGGAAGCAGGCCTCGCCGCCTGGCCGATCTGCGGCGTCACCTCCAACCCCTCCATCCTCAAGAAGGAGGGCAAGGTCGACATCTACGCCCATCTTGCCAAGGTAAAGGCCCTCTGCGGCCCCGAGCGCAGCCTCCACGTCCAGGTCGTCGCTGAGGACACCGAGAGCATCATCAAAGAGGCCCACGACATCCTCGACCGCCTCGGCAAGGATACCTTCATCAAGATCCCCGTCAGCGCCGCCGGCCTGCCCGCCATCAAGGCGCTCGCCGCTGAGGGCGTGAAGATCACCGCCACCGCCATCTACTCCACCATGCAGGGCATCCTCGCGGTGCTGGCCGGCGCTTACTACATCGCCGTCTACTACAACCGCATGGAGAACAACTGCACCGAGCCCGAGCAGGTCATCGAAGAGATCCGCGCCTTCATCGACGGCAGCGACTCTGACGCCATGATCCTCGCCGCCTCCTTCAAGAACGTCGCGCAGGTCACCCGTGCATACGCCGCCGGCGCGCAGAGCGCCACCGTCGGCCCCGACGTCATCAAGGCCGCCCTCGGCATGGCCTCCATCGACGGCGCCGTCCAGGGCTTCAAGAAGGATTTCGAGGCTGTCTGGGGCGAAGGCCAGACCATGAGCACGCTGTAAGGAACGAAGACCGTGGGGGAAAGGGGAGCCTTTTGAAAAAGGCTCCCCTTTCCCCCACACCCCCTATCCCCGCGAAAACTTTCCATCAAGGAGGACAGCCATGATTGTCACCAACATCACCGGCATCGGCGACCCGCAGATTCTGCTGCACGAGGGCGTCTACTACTGCTACGCCACCAGCCGCGCAAAGGGCTTCAACGTCTGGACGAGCGATGACCTCGTCCACTGGAGCGAACCGATCTCCTGCTTCGACACGACCGGCCACTGGGGCGACAACAGCTTCTGGGCCCCCGAGGTCGTGTACCACGGCGGCCGTTTCGTCATGCACTACACGGCCCGCATCGCGGCGAAAAATAACACGCTCTACCTCGGCGTCGCCACCTCCGACAGCCCCACCGGCCCCTTCACCGACGTCTGGGGCAAGCCCATGTTCGACCTCGGCTACGCCACCATCGACGGCTCGGTGCTGATCACCGACGAGGGCAACTACTTCTACTATTCCCGCGACTGCAGCCAGAACATCATCGACGGGGTCAAGGTCAGCCAGCTCTACTGCGTCGAGCTGGACGACACCCTCACCCGCGCCGTCGGCGAACACCGGCTCATCACCACCCCCACCTACGACTGGGAGCTGAAATCAGCCGACAGCAGCCACCTCTGGAACGAGGGGCCGAACGTCATCCACTGGGGCGGCAGGTACATCATGAACTATTCAGCCAACCACTACGCATCCAACGACTACGCCATCTGCATCGCCGTGGCCGACTCCCCCATGGGGCCGTGGATCAAGCAGCCCGAGGCCAATCCCGTCCTCACCCAGCGCGACGACCTCTTCGGCGCGGGGCACAACGCCTTCTTCACCGCCAAAGACGGCCGCCTCATGACCGCCCTCCACGTCCAGACCGATCCCGATCACCCGGGCGGCAACCGCCGCGTCTGCATTGGCGAGGTGCACCTCACCGAGCGAGACGGGGTGGTATACGAAGAAATCATCTGAGCCATCATACAAAGAAGGTTTGGCAAATGCCAAACCTTCTTTTGTTTTTGGTTATGCTCTTCCCGCCTCGGCGAACTCGTCGGTGTTGTTGACGATACAGGGCAGAATGCGGAAGGAGAAGCTGTAGGCCTCGGCATCCAGCCGATAATCCTTGCGCAGCTCGGGGCCGCAGGAGTGCGAGCCGATGCCGGCGTGGCGGTAATCGATGTTGATGACCGTCTCCTTCATCGGGACGAGCTCGTAGTCGTGACCGGTCTCGGTCAGCTGCATCGGGCTGAAGTGGGCGGCATTGAAGCTGAAGGGCGCGTTCACCGAGGCGAACAGCAGACCATGGCCGGCCAGCGAGGAGACGTCCATCCATGCCGTGTCAGCATGGGCGCAGTTCTCCTGCGGGCGGACGTAGGGCTCGAAGTGGTCGGTGACGGTGGTCTCAAACAGTCCCTGACGGGAAGCAAGCCGCTTGTCGATGTAGGACTCGACCGGTCCCCGGCCGAAGTAGCGCAGGCGCTCGCTGCCCTCGGGCATCTGCAGCTCGAAGCCAAGACGCGGCAGGGGCGGCATGTTCGGGAGCACCTTAGCGTCCATATCGACGCGCAGGCCGCCGACGGCGTAGATGGTGTAGGTCACAGCCGCGCGGAGCAGCGGACGCTTAGACTTGGCGCCCAGCGACAACTCGGCGGTGACAGTAGCCGAAACCTCGTCCTGTGCGGTCAGCGCACAGCCGTAGCACTTGACGGCCAGCTGCTCGTACTTTTCGTCGTACCACTTGCGCTTGATGCGGCGGTCGTTGTCGGTCGGCGCGCGCCAGATGGTGGGCAGCATGGGGGCGGCCAGCAGCTCGGCGCCCTGATCGCAGATCGACGACACGAGGCCGTGGACGCGGTCGATGGTGTAGATCGTCTCGCCTGCGGTAACGGTGATGGCCGCGGGGGTCTCGACGACGCCTAAGCGGGCACCGGCGGGGATGGTCTCGCGGACGGCCGGCTTGGCAGCCTCGGCGGCGGGCAGCATGATCTGCTCGAAGCCCAGCTCATAGCCTGCGGGTGCCCAGGCAGTGGTGACATTGCTGCGCAGCGACAGGTTCAGCGTTGCCACGCCAACCGGCAGCTCGCCGAAGTTCAGCGCAAAGCGGCGGTTCTGCTGGGGCTGGATGGAGACGGCATTGAAGCGGCCCTCAGCCTTGACCTGACCGTTCACCTCGACGCTCCACCACAGGTCGCAGTCCGCGAGAGTGGCGAAATAGCGCAGGTTCTTGATGCGCACCGACTTGCCGGCGGCATCGTAATCGGTGACGGCGAAGGGCTTGATCGCCTGCTTCAGCTCGAGCAGACCGGTGTGCGGGCGGCGGTCGGGATAGACGAGGCCGTCGACGCAGAAGTTGGAGTCGTTGGGATGGTCGCCGAAATCACCGCCGTAGGTATAGCCGGGGTTCTTGTAGATGTTCTCGCCGATGGCCACCGAATGGTCAATGAACTCCCACACACAGCCGCCGAAGAAGGAATCGTGGGCGTAGATGGTCTCCCAATACTCACCGAGGTCACCCGGGCCGTTGCCCATGGCGTGGCTGTACTCGCAGAGGAAAAGGGGCTTGGTCGCTTCCTTGTTCTTGCAGTATTCGCTGACACAGCCGGGCGGGTCGAGGTACATGCGGCTCTCGACGCTGATGAAGTCAATGGCGGGATCCCAACTCTTGCCCTCTCGCTTGAGATTGGACTTGCGGCGGGAGACGTCCTCGCAGTGGATCATGCGGCTGTCGTCGCGGGAGCGCAGGAACTTATCCATGGCAACCTGGTTGCGGCCGACGCCCGACTCGTTGCCCAGCGACCACATGATGATCGAAGCGTGGTTCTTGTCGCGCTCGAACATGCGCTCGACGCGGTCGAGATAAGCAGCTGTCCAGGCCTCGCCGTCGGTCAGCTCATCCCAGTTGCCGGCGCGCTGCATGCCGTGGGTCTCAAGGTCGGTCTCGTCGCAGACATAAAGCCCCAGCTTGTCGCACAGCCCCACGAAGCGAGGATCGTTCGGGTAGTGGCTGGTGCGCACCATGTTGACGTTGTGGCGCTTCATGATGTACAGATCCTCGAGCATGTGATCCATCGGGGTGGCGTGGCCGAGGATAGGATGGCTGTCGTGGCGGTTGACGCCCTTGGCCTTGACCTTCTTGCCGTTGATGTAGACCACCTTGCCCTTGATCTCCACGCGGCGGAAGCCCACCAGCAGGCGGATATGCTCGCCGCCGGCGCAGATATACAGCACATAGAGGTTGGGCGTCTCATCCGACCAGAGGGCGGGATTGTCAACGAGGATCTCGAACTTCCCTGTCCCGTCAACATTGATCTGTCCGCCGCCCAGCAGACAGCCACAGGGATCGCTGAGATTGTAAATCACCGGCAGCGCACCGTTGGTCTCGACCTCGACCTCGAGGATGCCGCGGCCGAAGTCGTCGCGCAGGGTGGGGCGGGTGAAGATGTCGACGATGTGCGTCTTCTCACGCAACAGCAGGTATACCTCGCGGAAGATGCCCGAATAGCGGAACATATCCTGATCCTCAAGGTAAGAACCGTCGCACCACTTCAGCACCAGCACCTTGATGCTGTTCTCGCCCGCGTGCAGATAGGGGGTGAGGTCAAACTCGCTCGTCATGTGGCTGACCTGGCTGTAGCCGACGAAGCTGTCGTTGACGAAGACATAGAAGCAGGAGTCGACGCCCTCAAAGTTGAGGTAGGGCGTGTAGTTGTCCAGCGCCGCCTGCTCGATGTAGAAGGTGCGGGCATAGAGGCCGCAGGGATTGTCGTCGGGCACATGAGGCGGATCGACGGGATAGGGGTAGTTAACGTTGGTATAGTTGGGCACGTCGCAGCCGCGGCCGAGCGCAACCTGCCAGTTCATGGGCACGGTCAGCTTGTCGGCGCCGTCCATGATGAAGCCGGGCGCGGTAAAATCGGGAACGTCGTTCAGCGAGGCAAACCAGCGGAAGTCCCAGTCGCCGCAGAGGCTGCGGAAGCGGTCGGAGAGATTGCGGTTGTTGGTCTCCTCTGCACGCTCGGCAGCTTCGTGGCTCCCGAACGGAATAAAATAGGCGTGCGGCTTTTCACAGCCGACGTGGAGATGGTCAAGTGAAAGATGGTAGGAAAAATCCATGGCGTACTCCTTTGGATTGGTATGAATTGCCGTTTCGGCGTTATCTTTATTATGACACAAATCCGCGCATTTTGCAAGTTCAAAAACGTGTCGTTTTGGGCGATAAACATGTTGAAATTCGACCCTCAGCCCGCGCAACTGATCTTTGCTTGCTTTTCGGACGCCGCCCCGCAAAAAAAGAAGCGCGGGTCTCCCCGCGCTTCGGCGCTATTCGGTTACGGTGAAGTACCAGGCGTCGGACTGCCACTCGATATTGTACAACTGGAAACTCACCCCATCCTGCATAGCATACTCCACCGGGATGCGATACTCACCGGGGCTGAGCAGTTTGCCGTATTCATTCAGCAGCGCAATACCATAGATCCGCGTCTCACCTGCCGGTGTACCGACATACTTGTAGGTCCAAGCCGGCCTATCCGGCACAAAGTTTGCTTCAGGCCAAACTTGATAAAAAGGCATTTTCTCCAGCGGCACCCATTCGCCGTCCTCCAAACGTTCAATGGTCGGGTTTGTTCCGGAGGTTACTGCCATCTGCGCAGTAGGATTGATCAGTTGCAGGAAAATATGGGTCGAGTGACTGTTCACCGGTTCATACAACGCAAAGGTTGGCGGTTCGACAGGCGCTGCTGGGGCTGCCGTGGTCTCAGTCGGCCTTTTCGCCGTTTCGATCGGTTCGGCAGTAGTATGGGGCGTCACATCTGTAGCCTGGGGTGCACCAACCACCGTCACCGCAGGAGCAGTGCTCTCAACGTCACTACAATTGCAGCTACACTCCCGTCCGCAACCTGCCAACAGCACCATGCAGAACAGCAGGGGAACAAGGTATGGTGTTCTTTTCATTGGCAGATAACCTCCGTCATCCTTCCACAATAATTACATTAGCCAAATATCATGCTTTCGTTAATAAATTCATTAAAAACACTACAGATTTCCGGTGTAAATCTAACTGCACAGTTTACTGTTCCATTATTACCATAATTCAAACCGATCGCAGTATTTGTATCCGTACGAAGAAGTGGCGAACCGCTATGACCCGCATCAGTATCTGCATCGTGCAGAAAAGATATTCCGTCACCATCCATAGCGGTAATCATTCCAAGCGATTCTACTTGATACCAATATCCAGTATTACTATCATAATAATCACCGGGGTATCCAGAAACTCTTACACTACAACTTTGGAAACCAGTCATATAACCATAACTAATTGTACCACAGACCTCTCCAATATTGCTATTAAAAGATATGAGTGCCCAGTCAAAACCACCAGTATTTGCAACGCCGGATGTATTTCCCTCGTTAGCATCAGCAAATTCTTGGGTCATTATAATATCATTAGAAGATGCACTTCCAAATGGAGAAGATGCACCGTTGCGACCCGGCCAAATAGTTACATCAGTTGCCCATCCTCCATATGCATTGTCATATATGCTATGGGCGGCTGTTAAAGCCACATTAGGTGAAATGAGCCACGCAGTACCAATAACACGATGTCCAGTTGGGAATGTAACTGAAATCAAACCAATTGCTGAATAAGGGGTGATTGTTGTATTAACAACTACATTGCGATTATCCCCGCCAACAATTATATTAGGATCTACCGAATCACCCATAACCGGAATTTCATATGCAGATACAGCAGCAAGTTCTTCCGCGCCGATTACATAGTTTTTTTGCGTAATTTCACCAGAAAGCATATCTTTTTTCAGAACAGAAATGGTCTCGCTTGGTGGCTGTACAATAGCATCCTCCCCAATCACATCCAACGCATTGACCGACAAAACATTGGTCAGCATAAGCACAATACCCATCAGAACACAAATAAAACGTTTTTTCATTGCATGCTTTTCATTTTCAGATTCGTGTAACAAAAACAGCGTTCCGGTTCTCGGTATTCAGCCCATTGGTATCACCCTTTCCTCTTACTACTTATTATAACGATTGAAATGTGAAAAAATCTCGCAAATTCGCACATATTTACATTTTATTTACAATCCCCTCCCCCGCCGCGCAACTGACCTTTGCTTGCTTTTCTGCGGCAAACATGCTACAATGGAGGCAGAAAGTGAGGCGATCCCATGTTCGATACCAAAAAATTCGGCGGCTACCTCTCCCGGCGGCGCAAGGCAGCCGACATGACCCAGTCAGAGCTTGCCGACCGGCTGTCGGTCACTCGGCAGGCTGTCTCAAAATGGGAGCTTGGCGACAGCTTCCCCGACGTCTCGATCCTCGTGCTCATCGCCGAGGTCTTCGGCGTAACGCTGGATGAGCTGATCAGCGCCGGCGATCCGACGCGGGGCGAGGCCGACATCCTGCACACCGTCGCCCGGGGCGGCGAACCCGAGGCGCGGGAGGTCAGCGACCTCATCGGTGTCGCACCCCTGCTTCGGCCCAGCGTCCTCGACCGCCTGTCGTCCGGCCTCGCGGGACAGGGCATCGACATCTCCAACATCGTCTCGCTGGCCGAATTTCTCTCGGACGAATCGACCATGGCCCTGATGGAGGGCGCCCCGCTGGGCGCCGTCGACCCGGCCATCCTCGCCCGCCTCGCCCCCTTTCTGACGCAGGACGCGCGGTCGGCCATTCTCGACCAGGTGCTGGTCGGCGAGATCGACTGGCACATCCTGCGCCACCTCGGCTTCCCCCGCTCCCTGCTCGAAGCGGCAGTCATCGAGGGCATGCTCCCGTGGGAGGCGCTGTGGGAGCTGCGGGAATAAAGATAAAGCTGTCATTCTTCGCCTGCGGCGCAGAATGACAGCCCTTTTTCATCTTTCCATCTCCTCAGCCGCCCGCGTCTCGGCCGCCTGCGCTGTCTCGAGCTGCGCGGCGATCTGCGCACAGTCGATCTTGCCGGCCCGCGAGAGATCAAACGCCTGCTTCCACGCGTCGTACACATCCTCGTACAGCCCGGCCAGCTCGGTCTCGCCATACTTCGCGAAAAACCGCGCGGCATACCACTTCAGTGCGGCATAAGTGCCGAGGTAATACTGCAAGTTCCACCCCTGCTCATCGGTCAGCTTCTCGCGGATGTACCCGATCAGCGCATCGTAAGCCGCGAGCCCCTTGGCGTTGTCACACCACTCCTTCCCGCGCAGATGCCCGACCGCCAGCCGCTTGGTATCAGCCACCAGCTGCTCCGGCGATTTCGGCACGCTGCCCGTCACGGTCAGCACCGACAGGATCGGCAGATCAAGCTGCCCCAGCTTGGCATAGGGAACGCTGTCTTCTCTGCCATTGATCTTCAGCGTCGCCAGCGTCTCGGTTTCGTCATCATACCCAACGACCAGCCCCCATTCACTCCCGCTGATGTCCCACGCGACAGCGGCCACGCCATCGTCGATCGACCGGCGGATCATGGCGATCGCCGCCTCCCGCCGCTCTGCCTCGAGGGCATCCTGCCCCCAGAGCCGCTCGACGTAATCGCACACCAGCCCCGCGTTCTCGACCCACGGCTTCTGCTTCTTAAAGGCCCAGATGCTGGTCGCGCTGGGGCAGAGCGAGCCGCCGTCCACCCACATGCGGAAAGCGAAGCCGCTGGCCGCGACAGCATCGTCGGCGAAGTCGGCAAACCGGCTGCACCGCAGTGCCGCCGAGAGGGATTTTGCGAAGGAGAAGAGGTAGCCGGTCGTGTCAGTCGTACCGGCAAAGGTAACGGGAAGCTTTTTCATGGTCAGTCGTCCTTTCTCTCAATTGGAATATAAATTTTTTCCGAAAACGCGCGGCTATCCTCGAAGTAGCACTCGAATTCATACCCACCGGTGCGGCGATAGCCGTGCCCGGGCAGCCAGACATCGGCAATCCAGTCCCAGGTGCGCCGGATAATCTCAACAAAGTCGATCTGCGTCGCGGGCGGGGTGGTGATGACAGCATAGACCCCGCCCGGAATGTCGAGCGTCACCGTCCCCGCATGGTCACTGCGGGCATCGCACTCGCGGATGCCGATCCAATAGTCGAGTCTCCGCGTGTCCGGATTCCAGCGGCAGACGCCAAGATCCTCGACCACCGCACCGCCCGACAGCCGCCGCGACCAGCCGCCGACGTTGTATCGGTTCCAGAAATGCGGCGGGAAAGCCTCATCACTCGGGAAAGCCACCACCCGAAACGGCTCGAGCGTCACAATCTCCACCCCGGGTGCAAACGGCGCAGGAACAAGCGTCACCCGTTCATAAAGGCGCAGGCTGTTCCGCGCGGCACGGAACTCGGTGGGCAGGATGTGGTGCTCCCGCTTGAAGGCGCGGGTGAAATTCGCCTTGGAGTTAAACCCGAACGCGAAAGCAATGTCCGAGATCGGCCGCTTCTCCTGCGCCGCGCACAATCTCAGTGATGCGCCGACGGCGGATGTAGTCAGCCGGCGACAGGCCGACAGTCTCGCGGAAAACGCGGGCAAAATGATACGGCGAATAGCCCGCCGCCTGCGCCACGGCGTCAAGATCAATATCATGCGTGAGATTGTCCTCGATGAAGTCGAGGGCTTTTTGTATTTGCTCGCGGTATTCCACGGGATCACCTCGATATGATTATACCACACTTTCCGCGAAAATGATTGACATTTTTTGCGGAAAGTGCAGAAAACGGACAGCCGTTCACCCGGCTGTCCGTTTTTCAGTTATGCTCCCATCAGCCTGCACCGCAGAGCGGCCAAGCGGAATTTGGCAAAGGAATGTCTGTCTTTAGTCAACGTCATTATGGGGAATCTCACATGCAAAAATCCCGTGAGCCTCGCAATAATCACCTGCTGCAACAGCATCATTTGCAGCATCATGATCACGATTTTCTGCACCCTCAAGTGCATTCGATGCAGTCATCACTTCTGCTTCCGTGTTTGCATTTACCTGCGCACGAAGATCATCCAGTTTCGGCTTGGTGCAGTATACATTGTCATAGCAGGTCGCATCTTTCAGATGCCAGTATGCCTCCACATGATAATCATCGGAATGGGTGCCCAATGTATACCATCCGCACTCCATGCAGATGTAAGCATTCCAGTACAGATCCTGAACCGTAGCGCATCCATCGGGGTGTGTATACACCAAACACGATGCATAATTGTTGTCTACTGCGCAATCCCCGCTGCAGCACACAGTTGTCTTCGTGGAGCAATGCGGACAATATACCGCATACGATGCATCCAGTCCATATCCCTCGCATTCAACGCAGTTCTGCTCAAGATGAGCCTCACAAACATCTGCTGCCTTGATCGCGTCTGTCATTTCCACGATCGGACCGACAGAGATGCCGTCAGCGGCCATAACGCCAACCACCGCAGAACCAACCGCCATAACCACTGCGAGTGCTACTGCAAAAAACTTCTTGTTCTTCATCACATTTTCCTCCATTTGTAATTGTTTTCTTTACCCACAAACTTTCGTTGATGTCACTTCTACCGACTCTATTATTCCATCGCACGTCACATCAACATCCAATACTAACCGATAAGTACGTCCCTTGATTCCTGTAAACGCATCAAAAATCGTGATGTAGGAACGATCGACATCAATGATCCAGCTGTTAATCTCCACATCATTCTCATAGAGCGTCAAAGTCCCTTCAATGCTGTCAGTTCCTGCGTCTGCGGTAATATTGCATGAAACAGAGCCCGCTGTACTATTAAATGAAATTTGGCACGCTGCTCTATTCACATTATCCCACATGGGAACAACAGGTATGATATCTGCCGCAAAAGCATTTATACCCGTGCATCCTGCAATACAAAAAACCAACAGAACAATACTCACAAGTCTTCTTGTCATCATGTTCACACCTCCTTTCATCAAATTTTGACGATGATTTCTCTCGTCATACCTTATAACGAAAAAAAATTCCCGAAATATCTCATTTTTCAAAAATTTCTCAAAAATTTTTCACAAAAAACTCCGGGGGGAACGGACTCCCCCCCGGAACACTTTTTTATTCTTCGAGACTTTCTGCTATTCTCACCAGTTCGCTTTTTTCGCAGGGGCCATCTACCCCATAAATGTACCCCTTTTCTGACCATGTCAGCATATTGTATTCCGATTCTGATTCTCCGGCAAAAAACAGCCCTTCACATCCATCAATATCGATTTCCTCAATCGTGTGATGTTCGTAATCATATAGCTCCGTACTTTCGCTTGGTACACGGGTAAACGTAATCAAGTTACCTTCATCATCCGAATAACGAATCATTCTATGGCCATTCAATTCCATGTCCTCTATCACATAATAGTTCGGGGGAACATAGGTTGGGATTTGCATCACAGAATGCAAAGATTTACTTTCCATAGAAACTGCCACATACTCGGAATACCATTCAACAAAAGCATTGGCAATTTTTTCTCTCAGCGGTTTGATCGTGACGCAAGACGCCAGCAAAATCAGGATTGCGACCATTGCATAGATTGCTGCCCGCTTCATCCAAACCAGCGATACTTTTCCATACGACAGTATTCTTTCTTTGCGGAATATTTTGCTTATTTTTTTGCAAAATCTTTCCGAATACGCATGAGGATTTTGATTATACGCATCGAACCGAGCCAAATCTTCGTCAAGCAGCGGCTGAACAAGTACCCGCATCAGCGCAGAATCGTAAGTATCCTCGGACTTGTTCATGACGATTCACCTCTTTACTTCTTTTTCGAGTGCTGCTTTCAATTGCTGCTTTGCCCGCTGCAGATGGGTTGCGACCGTGCTTTCCGGAATGTGCAGCCGCTCCGCGATTTCCTTGTTGCTCATTGAATCCACATATTTCATCAACAAAACAACTTTATGTTTTTCTTTCAGCTTCAGCACATGCTTCTGCAGCGCGCCCAAGTCCTGTTCTCCGAACCGTATTTCCTCATCCACCAGTTCTGCCGCGCCGTCTTCGTCCGATTCAATCGCCCAGTACGCATCGATCGACTCTACATTTTCTTTCGATTTTTTCCGGTACAGATCGATCGCGGCATTCTGTACCATCACCTTGACCTTGCGCTTGGTGTCCGTTTCCGAAAGGCAATCGAAATCATGAATGTGCTGACAAATATTTTCCGCCGCTTTCATGACCGCATCCTCTGCATCGGCGCAGTTCTTCAATACATCATACGCCGTCCAATACATCGCATTCTGATACTGCGTAAATATGCGTGCCGCCATGGATCGTTCTTCTTCACTCTCCAGCGCAGCCGCTAGGACCATGATGTCAACCAAGGCGATCACCTCAGCCCTTCACCCGCAGACGCTTGATCACCTCGGCATCGGGCGTCACATACGCCGTCCAGTTGGTGTGATAGATCACCAGCCCCGGCTTGCCGCCGGCAGGCTTCTTAACATGGCGCGCCAGCGTATAGTCAACCGCCACATTCTGCCCGTCGGCCGCGCCCGAGTGATAGGCCGCGATCTCAGCCGCCTGCGTGAAGTCGCGGTCGGTCGGCTCGCCCTCGCCCCGGAACAGCACCACATGCGACCCGGGCTGCCCCTTAACATGGAACCAATAGTCGTCCTTCCCCGCCAGCTTGTGGGTAATATATTCATTCTGCAGGTTGTTCTTGCCGCAGAGGACGCGCAGACCGTCGTCGGTGCGGTACTGCGCCGCCACCGGCGCCTTCTGCTTGCGGGGCGCCGCCGCCTTCATGCGGGAGGCATAGCCGGCCTGATGCAGCTCGTCGCGGATCTCGGCCAGATCCTGGTCGGTCTCGGCGCGGCGGAGCGCATCCTCGACGCTCTCGAGATAGGTCAGCTCGGTCTCGGCCAGCTTGATCTGCTTGGTCAGCTCGACCTCGGCCGTCTTGGCCTTGTTGTAGCGCTTGTAGAGACGCTGAGCATTCGCCGCAGGGGTCAGCCGCTCGTCCAGCGTCAGGGTGACGGTGGGATAGTTGCCCTCCGCGTCCGGCTCACCGGCGTAGTCGACCAGCGCAGCCTGCTTCATCCCACGCGAGAGCTGCCAGAGATTGGCCGTGATCAGGTCGCCCTCGACCTTGTACTGCTCGCCCTTGGCGCAGTCGGCCAGCTCCTCGCGCTGGGCGGCCAGCTTGCGCGTGATGCGGGACTGAGCGTTGGTCAGCAGATGCAGGATATCGGCCGCACGCTGCTTGACGCGGGTGTCGTGGTCACGCGCACCGAAGAAGGCATCGAGCAGTGCGCCGGTGTCGGGATAGGCAGTCAGCGCCCCCTCGCCATACTGGGTGAGGGGCAGAAAGCTGTACTCGACCGGCTTTGCGCCGTCCCGCGCCATGGTTGGCGCGGCGGGCGCGTCTCCCCGGACGATAGCCATCACCGCATCAAATGCGCCCCACAGCGTCTCGGCGTCGCAGTAGCGCAGCGGCGTGTCGGGGTAACGGGTAGCACGGTAGACGATCTCTCTGGCGAGGGCAGCCGACAGCCCGAGGTAGGTGGAGGTGATCCACTTGTCGGCTGGGCGGGTCTCGTCAGCGGAGGCAAAGGCCGCGGCGAATTCATCGGCAGTCGCGGCGAGAGGGTCACGCTTGTCCTGCGGGGGCGGAAGCTCATAGCGCATGCCGGGCAGAACCTGCCGCTTGCGGCTGGTAGTGAAGTCAACCGGGCGCAGAACGGCCAGCACCTTGCGGTCGGCGTCGGTGAAAATGAGGTTGCTGTACTTGCCCATGATCTCGGCAATGATACAGCGCTGGGTGGCAAAACCCATCTCGTCGCGGGTGTCAAAGGTGAGGATGGCGACGCGCTCAAAGCCGGGCTGCTCGACGGCGGCGAGGCGCGCGCCGGTCAGGTGCTTGCGCAGGAGCATACAGAACATGGGAGCGGTGAGGGGGTTCTCCTTCTGCACCGCCGTGTAGCCGAGGCGGGGGTTATTCGCGCCGGCGTTGATGAGCAGGCGGCGGTTCTCGCCGCCCACGCGGAGGGCGAGCTGGATCTCGTCCTGCTCGGGCTGGTAGATCTTCTCAATTTTGGTGCCGATGGCGGCACGCAGCTCGGCGAGGATCACCGCCAGCATCGCGGCATCGTAGGCCATGGAATCACTTCCTATTCTATCTTGATCCCGACCTTTCTTTGTCTATCGTTCAGATCGGGAATTTACAATTTAGTCACATTTGCTTTTGCCATATTCATCCAGAAATTCATCCAAATACGGCAGTACCGGCACGATCTCGCCGGCATCACGCATCGCGCGGATGTGCGCGGCGTCGGCGTACTGGGCGTCGGTCGTCTCCCCGGGCTGGAGGGTAACGGCATCAAGGGGGAAGTCAGCATCAAAGAGCCAGACGTCGAGAAAATCGCTCCGGCGGCGCATGGTGCGGACAAGCCGCCCCTGCTCGGGTACGGGGGTCAGTCCTGTCTCCTCCTGCAGCTCGCGCAGGGCTGCGGAGAGACTGTCGTCCCCCGCCTGCGCCGAGCCGCCGGTCGGCTCCCAGAGGTTGGGGAAGCCCTTGGTCGGCGCGCGCTTGGTCAGCAGGAACTCGCCCCGCGGATTGCGCACCCACACCTGCACGACGAGGTGATAGTCCCCCTCGGGCAGTGGGTCGCCGCGCCGGTGGGTGCGGCCGGTAGAATTGCGGTCGGCGTCGAGGACATCCCAGCGCTCGTCGGCGCTCGACTGGGTATTGAGCCAGCCCTGGACGTGGCGGTAGAGCGGCGGCTGGATGGCAGGATAGGTCAGGTTATCGGGCATGCGGTCGGCGAGGGTGATCTCGGCGATTTCGCTGTCAGCGGGGATGGGGCCGAGCTCAGTCACGTCGGCCAGGCAGAGCAGGCCCGCGCGGGTGAAGGTATAGACGCAGATCGGCGTCAGGCTGAACTTCACCGCACCGGTCTCCTCGCGCAACTCGCGGGCGGCGGCTTCGAGAATGGTCTCGCCCGGCTCGCGGTGGCCGCCGGGAATCTCCCAGGTCGTGCGGGCACGGTGTCGGCAATAGATCCAGCGCCCGTCGGGCATGCGGGCGGCGATAACAGCTACTTTCAGCTGATCATCAGGGAACCCGGCGAGGGGGAAAAAGGAAACATCAGGCATAGCTTGCCTCCTTATGGTTAGATTATATCCGGCGAAAGCCGGGACAATATTCGCGTGCGGCGAGGACGAAGCCGAGCGACGCGGCCAGCGCCATCGAGGCGGTGTTGGTCTCGGCGCAGCGGTAGCACACTTCCCTGCCCTCGGCCAGCCGGGCGGCGGCGACAGAGCAGAGGCTGCAGCGGCGCGGGCGAAGCCGCGCCGGCGAAAGGCGGGCGCAGTCTCGACGGCGATGCCGTCCGGCGTGAGCCATGCGGCGGCGACAGCGCGGCCGTCGGCAACGACGACCCACGCATCGTTAGGCAG
>JAFTOI010000001.1 GCA_017463865.1 Clostridia bacterium
CGGCGCAGCGGTGGTGGTCGGCGCAGCGGTCGTGGTCGGTGCAGCGGTGGGGGTCGGCGCAGCGGTCGTGGTCGGTGCAGCGGTCGTGGTCGGCGCAGCGGTGGTGGTCGGCGCAGCGGTGGTGGTCGGTGCAGCGGTCGTGGTCGGTGCAGCGGTCGTCTCGGGGGCAGTGGTGGCAGCAGCCTTGACCAGCTTCAGCTCACCGCAGTTGCCTTTGTTCGAGGACATACTCTTGAGCGCATTGGAAGAAATGATGAAAGCATTACGTGTATTGTCGTTGTCGGTATCGTCATTGATCTGCGCACCGAAGCCGATGATGCGATCGGTCTTATCGGTCGGAACGAAGCTGTCGTTGAAAGCAAATTGATACTCGACCTTGTAGCCGGTATCGGTGAAGCTGATCTTGTAGTCATACCGGCCAAGCAGCTGGTTGGTGACCATCAGTCCGCCCCAGGATGCAGCACGAGTTGCATCCTCGTCAATAGCCAGATAGGGGATCGCACGGAACTGTGCACAGTCTGCGGCTTTGTTATTCTTCAGCTCAGCATCCTTGACATAGGTGTCGGTGCAGATCCAAAAGTCAATGCAGTCGGTGGAGGAATCCAGCTTGTTTGCCCGGTCAGCACGGGTAGGGTCGGTCACCTCGGCGTAAAGGTAGATATTGTTATCATCCCAAAGTACACGTACCCAGCCGGCAGCGGCCTGATCGAAGGGATCTTTGTCAGTGCTTTCATGGACAATATCAATGGTGATCAGATCAGCGGCAAGATAGAGATCATCCATTGTGCCATCAATGGTGGGCGTACCATAGACTGCGTTGTAAACATCGTCGCGGGCGGCCGAAACGGGAACCAGCATAGTGAGGGTGAGCAGCGCAATCAGCGCAAGAGAAAACAGTTTTTTCATGGTGATAATCCTTTCTTGATTTTTTATTGTTGGAGAATTACTCCATTTTTTCATAGGCTTCAATGATGGTTTGGAGTGTCTTGGCGTTGGATTTTTTATAGGTGTCATAGGTCGAAACAACCGCATTCAGATTCAGATCAAGCAGGTTGCGGATGGCAGAGTCCAGCTTGAAGTTGGCACCGCTGAGGGGCTGAACCAGATCAAGGAAAATGTTGCTCCAGAGAATGTCGAGCATCATAGTCGTCTGCTCGTCGCGAGCAACGATACCGTCGAAGAAGCTGTCAAAGAAGGCAGGACGAACGATCCGGCGGGAGAGGCAGGCCATGTCCTCGAGGATCAGACCGGTGAATTCAAGGTCGGTATTTGTGATCGGCACCGAGACAAGCGATGTCTTGGAGTGCATGTAGGAAATATAATTCTCCTGTTCCGTATCGCGCTTGGGCAGCGGCAGAACACCAAAGTCCATTTCCATGTTGCGCTGTCTGACTGCGCCAACCATCAGCTGCGGCCAGAAAAGCGCTTGACCTGCTTCGAATGCCTCGGCCGTTGAATTAACGCCCACTTTCGAACTCGAATACTTACCATTGTACCAGCAGTAGTCCTCTGTGTTAACCAAGCTGATGATATTCTCGAGGATTGAGACCGAATTTTCGTCCAGAGATGTCATAACCGGATTGCCGTTCTCGTCGCGGCTGAGCAGATTGCCTCCCTGGCCGTAGAAGAAGGGCTGCCATGCCCAATTTGCAGCGGCGAGAGTATAGCGATCCTCGTTATCCCAGCCGTCGCCGTCAAGGTCGGACGACACCTCATGGCCGAGTGAGGTCATCTTCTCATATGTCCACTTGCCGTCAAGTACCAACTGGTAGGGATCCTCGATCCCGTACTGTGTGCCCAGTGTGCGGTTGTAAAAAATTGCGACCGCGGCGGTGTAAGACTGGTTGTTGATGTCACCCACAGCAAAGGCATTCTTGCCGGCAATTTTGGTTTCCTCCATCGAGCTGGAGTACCACCAATCCTGCGTAAAATCGACGTAATCGAGGTTATTGACATCAAGCAGATAGCCGCCGACGGCCAGCTGCATGGTGTAGCCGCCGTAGTTCATGTTGATCTCGTAGTTGTTGTCCTGTGCGGCAACATCCTTCTTGATGGCTTCAAGCATTTCCTTCTGTTCCATTACCGTTGAGACAATCTTGACACCGTGCTTGTTCTCAATCGTACCATTGCGCTTGTAGACAGCATCGTTAACAACGTCGCCGGTCTGTCCCTCGGAGAAGGCTTCATAGAACACGTTCGTACCGGTTACCAGCGTACGTTCGAGGACGCGGAACTCACGGCCTTGATATTCAGCGACCGGCTCGATGTGGGTATCGCTGATCGAAGTCGTGACGGCTTCGATTTCAGGAGAGGCGGTCACGCCTGATTCGGGAGCAGCGGTTGTATCGTTGCCGGACTTGTCATTGCTCGCATTGCCGCAGGCAGCGAGGGGGAGAAGCATCGCACAGCAGAGCAAAGCTGCCAGGACTCGTTTGCATGATTGCATCATAACAGATACCTCCTTAAATTTTATTTGAAATATTGCTCATTCTTGGGTGCATCACTGCGGGTATCCACCGGTGTGCAGAATTCGCGCGGCCAGAGCCGGTTTGCTTTTTCTTCTTCCGTGCGGAGTGCACCATGTGACTTGCAGACAACGCTCTTGATCCGCGCGCCATCGGTCACACAAGCACCGGCGAGGACATCCTCCTCGCGGAATACCGCCATGTGAATCTCCTTGTCGCCGTAGCGAGCGCGGTCATAAACAGCGTAGACCTTGTCCCCGTCAAGGAATGCGTCGGGGTAAGCCACGGAGGAGCGCTCATCCAGCAGCAAAACCTGATCGTAGCTACGCCCTTCATCATGAGACAGCAGCACGCTCATGTGGTCGCGCTTCTCGAAGTTGTAGTGGTGGATGAGGAAGAAATTGCCCGACGGGAACTTACCCAGATACATCCGCGCCGAAGGCGACGGGATGCAGTAGGCGGCCGGCTCGGTCCAGGTTTTGCCGCCGTCGAAGGATTCGGTGTAGTTGATGCCCTTCTGCACGCGGATGAGCATCAGCAGACTGCCGTCAGCGCGCTCGCAGATGCAGTTTTCATCGAAGGTAGAGGTGGGGGCTTTGACGCCGCCGAGGTAGGTCAGCGTCTCGCCGCCGTCGGTGGAGGCATAGATCGACGATTCCTCGCGGCCGGTCTGATTGAAGCGGGTCGGGAAGTTGTGCCAGATCGAGACCGGGAAGAGCCACGTCCCGTCGCTGCGCACGATGGGCTTGCAGGCCATGACACCATCGCAGAGACGGCGAGGCTCAGTCCAGCGGGGATACTTCGCTGCGGGATCAATGCACTTGCAGCCCCAGACGCCGCCCCGGCTGTCCCAATAGACGTAGGACTGCGCCCAGAAGTGCCAGAGCGTTCCCTCGGGGTCGACCCACAGGACCGGCTCGTGCATACGCACATAGTCGGGATGATTGATGATGACATAATCATTGACCCAGGTCTGACCGTCGTCATCGCTGTACGACATACAGTTATAGTTGTCCGGCCCCTCATCAATACCGGCTGCTCCGCTGTAGGCGACGAAGAGCCGTCCGCCGACCTTTGCGACGGTAGCGGCGCTCTGCCAGCGGCGGTTCTGCCGGTGAAAGCAGGGCTCGGCCTCGCCGTCGTAGTAGTGGAAGTCAGGCGCCTGCAGCGCGATGTCCTTGTCGGGGGTAATGTTATCCGGGGTAAATTTTCGAATCATAATAAATCGCCTCGTTTCATCGTGGATTTTGGGCTACAGCTTAATTATAACAGCTTGAGGCCGATCTGTCAGCAAAAATATCATTGAAAACTGATACAATATCACAATTCTGCGCGCGGATAGTAAAAATAAATCCACAGAAATCGCGGGATATCTTTTCTTTTTTTTGCTTTTTTGGTATAATAGACATAGGAAATTCCTGCAGGAGGTTGTACACCATGATCAAGATCCAGCGCGTCACCGAAGCACCCGGCACTTATCTTTTTTCCCCATATCACAGCCACGCCGAGATGGAGATCGACTGCATCCTCTCGGGCAGCGGGACGTATGCCATGATGAACGGCGAACATCCGATCCACGCGGGGGATGTGTTTCTGTTCAATATCAATGAGATCCATCGCATCACAGCGATCGATCCCGGCTGTTCGATGGAGATCGTCAAGATCCACTTCGACCCCAAGCTGCTTTATCATGATGACTATCACATGTTTTTCGGCGAATATATGAAGATCTTCCATGGCCGCACGGCAGGCTTCGCAAACCGTATCCCCGCCGGCCCCTGCGCGCTGGAGCTGCAATCGCTGGCCATCCGGATGGAGCAGGAGGACAAAGCACGCCTGTTCCGCTATGAAATGATGCTGAAGATGGATCTGCTGAGCATCTTCATCCTGCTGATGCGGCAGTTCGGCTACACCGAAGGGGTAGAAGATACCCCCGAAGACGACGCCAACTATGCGGCCATCGCCGGCACGCTGCGCTATATCGACGAAAATCTGATGCAGCAGATCACCCTCGATCAGCTGGCGCGGGTGGCGAATATGTCGAAGAACAACTATCTCCTGCACTTCAAGCGCTTCAACGGTGTGTCACCCTACCACTATATTCTGACCCTGCGCGTCTCCCGCGCCATCGAGATGCTCTGCCAGAGCAACGAATCGGTCACGCAGATCGCGTATGCATGTGGATTCAACACCATCGTCAGTTTCAACAAGACGTTCAAAAAGATAACCGGTATGTCACCGACGCAGTACGCGCAAAGCTGCGGGCAGCATCAAAAGGGGGAGAAAGATGCTTTGCGTCCTGAGGATTTCTCGCTGTGATGGCAAAATCCTCACTCTGATCTGACAGATTATGGGGAGAATGTGGATAGAGGAGCAGCCTCCACATTGCCCACGGATTGCAAAAAATTTGCAGAAAATTCCGATTACGGCTTGAGAAAAAGCGCATGATGTGTTATAATTATCATTTAGTAGTATGCTCTATCCGCCTGTTATGCGAATGCGGCGCAATGTGAAAAGCCGATCCGCGCCCCCTGAAAACAAAAGAAAATTTAAGGAGATACAGACAAACATGAAATTAGGTATCGTAGGCCTGCCCAACGTGGGCAAGAGCACCCTGTTCAATGCCATCACCAACGCCGGGGCCGAGTCGGCCAACTATCCCTTCTGCACCATCGAGCCCAACGTCGGCATCGTGCCGGTGCCCGATTCTCGCCTTGACGTGCTGGCTGAGATGTATAACCCCGAAAAATATACCCCCGCCATCATCGAGTTTGTCGACATCGCAGGCCTGGTGCGCGGTGCATCCAAGGGTGAGGGTCTGGGCAACAAGTTCCTCTCCCACATCCGCGAGGTGGACGCTATCGTTCATGTCATCCGCTGCTTCGTCGATGACAACATCATCCACGTCGACGGCAAGGTCGATCCGCTGCGCGACCTCGAGACCATCAATCTCGAGCTGATCTTCTCCGACATGGAGCTGATCGAGCGCCGCATCGACCGCACCCGCAAGGCCATGAAGGGCGACAAGACGCTGGCTGACGAGCTGGCGCTGCTTGAGCGCGTGCAGGCTGCCCTCGAGGAAGGCAAGTCCGCCCGCTCGCTCGACTACACGCCGGAGGAGATGGCGATGCTGTCCGAGACGCCGCTGCTGTCGCTGAAGCCCGTCATCTACGTTGCCAACGTCAGCGAGGACGAGGCCGGCAGTGAGCCGACCGACAACGCGCTGTACATGGCGCTCAAGGCGCACGCCGAGAGCGAGAATGCCGGCATTCTGCCCATCTGCGCGTCGCTCGAGGCCGAGATCGCCGAGCTGGACGGCGAGGAGAAGGCCGTCTTCCTCGAGGATCTGGGCATTGCCGAGTCGGGTCTCGACCGTCTTATCAAGGCCAGCTACAGTCTGCTGGGCCTCATCAGCTACCTCACTGCCGGCCCGAAGGAGGTCCGCGCATGGACGATCACGCGCGGCACCAAGGCGCCGCAGGCCGCCGGCAAGATCCACTCCGACTTCGAGCGCGGCTTCATCCGCGCCGAGATCGTGGCCTACGACGACCTCATCGCCTGCGGCAGCATGGCCGCTGCGAAGGAAAAGGGCCTCGTTCGCAGCGAGGGCAAGGAGTACGTCATCGCCGACGGCGATGTGGTGCTGTTCCGGTTTAATGTGTGAGAAGAAGGCGGAGATGCTTGCGTCGATGTCGGGAGTTTAGGGGTTTCACCATAACCATTCTGCGGTGCGAACTTTTTTCGCCCTCCGGGCGAGTCGGGGGGAGAAACCATCTCAGATGCCGATGTTTTCTCCCCCCGACACCCCCTTCATCCTTGGCTTCGCCGAAGTTCCTGCAATAGATGCAAGTTGCCCCGAAACATTCGTTTCGGGGCTGATTTTGTATGTGACGCTGGAACTTCGGCGAAGCCAAGGAAGGCGGGAGTCCAGAGACGGCGGCAGAAGTCGGCATAGCCGACTTCGTGACTTGGCAAAGCCAAGTCCGGAAACATTCGGCGTTTGAGATGGTTCCCGCCCTCTGGTCGCGCGGGAGCGCGAAAAGGTCAGCGCAAACGATCACCGCTTGAGCAAAGCCTGAAACTCCGCCCTCTCGCGGAGCGGATCAAAGCGGCGGTTGTTCTGCAGGCAGCAGATGAAGTCATCCACATCGGTTCCGTTCCGGCTGCACGGCGCTTTTTCGCCCGACACGAGATCAAACAGCGGTGCAGTGAAGCGATAGTGCGGATCTTTGCTGTACTTCACCATTTCCTCGGCATGCACTCTCGCCTTTTGCAGCGCGGCGAGGGCATCGTCATAGCGCGCTGCGCGGCACAGGGCAAAGGCACGGTCAATGGCATTGTACTGCAGAATATTATGATAATATTGATAATTCCCGTCGGGGAACAGGATCGCCAGGATCTGCTCGACTGCATCACATGCTTCGAGGGATCTTCCCGCAAATTTCAGCTGGGTGATGAAGCGATTCAGCGCGTTTTCCGCCACGCGCTGTCCATGGCGGCGCTTTTCCTCCCCCTCCAGGCACCAGCAAAGCAGATCATTGCGCTTGTCCTCATCCTCCTGCCGCATGGCGTAGGTCTTAGCCTCATCGTTTCTGCCGACCATGTGGAGGGCGAGCACGATGCCGTTCAGCGCTTTATCCGTCAGCTTCCGCTCACCGCAATGGGCAAGGACGGTTTTGTAATGCCCGATCGCGCTTTCCAGCAGTCTGCGGTATTCCGCATCGTCGGTCTTCGTGATGGCAACATAATATTCTGCCGAAGCCAGCCATTCCACATAGTCCAGGTTGCCGGGATATTCGGCTGCTGCGCGCACCGCGATCTGATAGTTCTCCTCCATGTCGGCGCACTTCCAGTATTCGTGAAATGCCGCGTCGAATTCAGCTTTGCGCAGATCCTTTTGGTAGGTGTCCATCCCAAGCAGGTGATCGGTGGTGACACCGAACAGGTTGGCGAGCGGCGGCAGCAGAGCGATATCGGGCATGGCCGCATCGGTCTCCCAACGGCTGACGGCCTGCGGCGAGATGGACAGCAGCTCCGCCAGGTGCTCCTGCGTCATATTCGCCTCACGGCGAAGGGCTTTGATCGTTTGTCCGAAGGTCATAAAATGGATCCTCCTGTTTGTTTACTCGACCGGTCTGTATGGATATTATACCATATTTTCACCGTTTGTCCACCTCTCGTGAATTGAGAGGCGGTAAACGCAAAATTGAGCTGCGCAAAAAATTTGGCGCATCTGCCGATGAGCAGGTGCGCCAGAATTTTTATTCTTCCATATACTCCTCGTCCTCCGCGGGGGTGTTGGAGACGGTGATGTCCCCCTTCTCCGCGGTGATGGCGATGGTGTACGCCCCGTCGTCGCTGTCGGTCGAGATGTATCCGTCACCGACCTTGGTGCCGAAGTAGTCGATCTCGCCTTCGGGGGCTTGCAGGCCGACGATATAGCCGTTGAAATTCGGCCGCAGGGTGTCGAGCGCGACGTCGCCTTCGGCCACGTCGATCTTGATCCCGCGCAGGGTATAGCAGGCATCGAGGTCGACCTCGGCCGTCCCCGCCTCGATGGTCAGGCTGCGCGAGGTGACGGTATCGAAGCTGACGCTGCCCTGCCCGGCCTTGATCGTGATGTCGGAAGTGGTGGTGATATCGGCGAGCGTGATGCTGCCGGCCTCCACCGCGCCGGTCAGGTCGAAGGTAAAGCGAAGATCCTGCATCGACAGCGTGCCGGTGCCGACCGCGAGGTCAAACTGCTTGACGGCGCTGTCGCCGGTGATGTAAATGTTGATGGTGCGCGGCTTGTCGGCGAAGTCAAGGGCCTTGAGGTAATGCCGGAAGCCGTGGAAATTGATGCCCTCCGAGCCCCAGGAAAAGAGCTTGAGCAGGTTCGAGTTATCGACCACCGACAGGGTAAGGTTGGTCGCCGAGAGGTCGTAGGAGCCCTGGGCGAAGTTGACCAGCTCGATGTAGGCCGTCTCGCTGTTGCCGTAGACGTTGACCTCGCACTCGCCGACCTCGACAGCGATCTTCTTGATGCCGTCACCGGTGTAGTTGTAGGTGTAGATGAGGTTGTCGTTGGCGTCGGTCACCTCATCGAAGAGCGCGATGCCCTGCTCCTCGGCCAGGCTTGCGCCGATGCCGCAGACCACGACGCCGATGAAGGCCAGAATGACCGCAAGAATGAGAAAAATGACAGATGTTGCTCTCACAGCTTAGCGCACGCTCCTTTCACATAGATAAACAGCGCCTTGAGGCTGCGCACCGTCCAGCCAAAGAAGCGGGCGAGCTGCTTCATGGCGAAGGGCAGCAGACGGATGGCGAAATTGTACAGAAGGATCGACACGAACAGGACCACAGCCCCGGTCGTGATGCCGATGCCGATCTCATACAGGCCGACCGGCAGGACGGACAGCGCCTGCACAATGCCATAAACCAGCGACACCAGCGTGAAGGCGGTGCCGACGGCGGCAACGGCGGCCAGGGCGGCGATGGACAGCACCATCAGCGCCGCCAGCGCGGCAAAGGCCACGATGAAGAGGGCAAGCACCGCCAGCCCGATGGCCGCCGCGAAAGGCAGCGACAGGATGAAGGTCACCCAGAAGAGCGGGCCGCCCTTCTCGCCCTCGTACTCGACGGCGCGGGATCGGAGCGGATCGACCTCGAGGCCGCCGTCCCGGCGTCCGCGGCGGCGGACAGGCTCGTCCTCCTCCATCGGGGGTATGTAGATCTCGTCGGGCTCACCCGCGGCGAAATCAGCGGCGGGCGCCTCGGCGTTTGCTCCGCCGGGCAGGTCGACGATGTCGAAGGTCTGGCTGGGGTGGACGATGTCCATCTCGCGGGTGCGGGCGTCGGTCACAGTCACCGGCGGCATGGTGGCCACCGGCGCGGAGCGGGCAGGCGGCTCGGCGGCTTCAGCCGCCGCCTCCGCCGCGGCCCGGCGGGCCGCGGTGCGGCGCAGCGCAGCGCAGATCTCCTCGGCCAGAAGCAGCGGATCCTCCTCATCGAGCATGGCCTCGGCGTTGGCCCCGCCCTCCTCGTCGATGTAGCGGCTCAGCCGCGTGATCTGCCGCTCGACCGTCGCGTCGCTGACACCGTTCTGCAGCAGCCTCTGCCGCACCCGGTCAAGAAATACTTGTTTCTCCATCGGTTTCATCCTTTCATCGGTATTTCGCCGCATTGCGGCTTGCATGTTGTCGGGTTTTGTGGTATAATGAAATGTACGGTGCCGCAAAGCTGCGCCCGGAAAAATTTCACGTATATATATATTTTATCAAATAAAGGAGCAAATATCAAGATGAGAATGCGAAAAAAGAAGCACGGCAGCGAAAGAATTGCGGCCTGTTCCCATCTTTTGATCGCTGACCCCACTGTTTTGCGGGATGATCCGCAGTCGCCCTTCCCCGCCGCCCGCCCGCTCTGCCTCGAGATCGGCTGCGGCAAGGGGGGCTTCGCCATTGGCACGGCGGCGGCTGAGCCTGAGTACAACCTCATCGCCCTCGAGCGCATCTCGGATGTCATGGTCACCGCCCTCGAGTCGGCCGTCGCTGCCGCCGACTCCCGCCCCGACAATCTGCGCTTCCTCATCGGCAACGCGCAGAATCTCGGCGAGTGGCTGCCCCCGCACTGCCTCGAGCGCATCTACCTCAACTTCAGCGACCCGTGGCCCAAGAAGGGCTACGCCAAGCGCCGCCTGACCTACCGGGGCTTCCTCGAGCTCTACGCCACCCTGCTCGCGCCCGGCGGCGAGATCCGCTTCAAAACCGACAACGTCGGCCTCTTCGACTTCACCCTCGAGGAAGCCGAGGCGACCGGCTGGACGCTGTCCCGCCTGACCCGCGATCTGCACGCCAGCGAATGGGCCGAGGGCAACATCATGACCGAGTACGAGCGCAATTTTTCGTCACAGGGCGTGCCGATCAATGCCGTGACGCTGACCCCGCCTGCGCAGAAGGAAGATTGACCATCGCGTCTGCGCCCTATCTGCAATAAAGACGAAGAAAAACGCCATTTTGTTCCCTAACGGCGTGAAAAAGATCGAATAATTTGGAAAGAAAGAGACTGACATGCCCAAACTTCCCGAAGACCCCACCCTCTCGGGCGTCCTGCTGCTCGATAAACCTGCCGGCCCCACCTCGCATGACATGGTCGGCCTCACCCGCCGGCTCTACGGCACCCGCCGCGTCGGTCACACCGGCACCCTCGACCCGCTGGCGACGGGCCTGCTGATCCTGCTCATCGGCCGCGCCGCCAAGGCCGCCGAGTACCTCGTCAGCGATGACAAGTGCTACACCGCCACCCTGCGCCTGGGGCTGACCACTGACACCGAGGATGTCACCGGCGAAGTCCTCACCCGCACCGACACTCTGCCCTCCCCCGATGCGGTCACCGCCGCCTGCGCGGCGATGGTGGGCATGGGCGAGCAGATCCCGCCCATGTACAGCGCGCTGAAGGTCGGTGGGCGCAAGCTGGTCGATATCGCCCGCGCCGGCGGCGAGGTCGAGCGCGAAGCGAGACCGATCGAAATCTACTCGCTCACCTGTACCCCCACCGCCATCCCCGGCGACTACACCCTCGATGTCCACTGCTCGAAAGGCACATACATCCGCACCCTCTGCGCCGACATCGGTGCCGCGCTGGGCTGCGGAGGCGTGATGGCAACACTGCGCCGCACGGCCTCGGGGGGGTTCTCGCTTGACAATGCCCTCACCGTCGAGCAGCTCGAGGCCATGTCTCCCGATGAGCGCCGCGCCCGGCTGATCCCGCTTGAATCACTCTTCGCCACCCTCCCCGCCCTCAAGTTGGGCGAGTTCCACGAGCGCCTCATCCGCGGCGGTTGTGCCGTCGCGGCGCGCAAACTGGGCGTCCGCCAGCCGATCGGTACGCGGCTGCAGCTCTGCGGCAGGGACGGCTTCTTCGCCCTGGGCGAGATCGTCGAGGCCGAGGGCGAGCCGGCGGTGAAGATGGTCAAACTGTTTACCCTGTGAAAGGCAGGAACTCACACATGAATACCACACATCTCCACATCCGCGAACTTACCCCCGACGACTGGCCGTCGCTGAAGCGCATTGTCATCGACTTCGCACAGTCGCCCTACCACATCTACGACCACCCCTTCCCGCACGATGACGAATCGCTGCAGGCGCTGACCCGGCAGTTTGCCGCGTCGCACCTGTGGTTCGCCGTCTGCCTGAGCGATTCGCCCGAGATGATCGGATACGTCTGCTTCCACCGCGACGGTGACCGCTTCGATCTGGGCTACTGCTTCCACTCGGCCTATCATGGCCGCGGCTACGCGCATGAGGCCTGCGCCGCCCTCATGGCGGAGCTTGAGCGCACGCATGGCGCAATCACCTTCACCGCCGGAACCGCGCTGGACAACACGCCGTCCTGCCGCCTGCTGGAGAAGCTGGGATTTGTGCTGACCTCGACCGAGTCCGTTTCCTTCTGCCAGGACGACGCGGGCAACGACATCGTATTCACCGGCGGCAGCTTCATCCGCCGATAAACCGCAAGCCCTCCCGCCTGCCGCCAAGGCAAACCGGGAGGGCTTCGCCGTCCAACCAACGGTTGAGCGGGTTCAAAGGATACTTGCTTGCCAACCGAACCAAAATCGGGTAAAATAGATAAAGAAACCACAACGAATGGAGGTTCATACAGCCATGGAACACAAAATCAGCGATACCATCGCCGAACACCGCCGCGCGCTGGGACTCACGCAGGAGCAGCTCGGCGCGCGGCTGGGCATCTCCGGCCAGGCCGTCTCCAAGTGGGAGAAGGGCGAGAGCATGCCCGACATTCTCCTGCTGCCCGACCTCTGCGACATCTTCGGCATCTCGGTCGACGAGCTGTTGGGGCACAGGATGGGCGAGACCTACAACACCATGCAGGAATTCTGCGCCCTCGCCCGCCGCGAGGGACGTTCGCAGACGGTGCTGGAGGCACTGGGCGCCCTCTTCAACGACAGCGGCACCAACTGGGGCGGGAACAATACCCTCATCGGCCCCGGTGACATCCGGGTCTGTGACTCTACCCGCCGCGAGGCGGGCGAGGGGATGGGCTTCATCCTCGCGGGACGCGCCATGCAGGAGGCGCTGTGTGCCCTGCCCGCCGCCGATGTGGCCTACTTCCTGCGCCCCTTAGGCGACGAGACGACGCTCGCCGTGCTGAATCAGACCTCCCTCGACCGCGCCGTCACCGAGGCGGAGATCTGCGAAGCGCTCGGCATTGATGAAGCCACCGTCGACCGCATCCTGCTGGGCCTGATCAAGCGCAACATCCTCTGCTTCGACACCGACGGCACCGGCAAGCGGGGTTACATCCAGTCCGCCAACATGGTGGGCGTCTACATGGCGCTGGCCGGCTGCCATCAGACCAACTTCGGCGGCGAGGGTGTAGGCAACATCTGGTTCGGGCACAGCTAAGCTCCCCCCAGCTCCCCGCGCAGATATTCGACGATCTTTTTCTCCTCCCGCGACACCTTCACCTGCGTCAGCCCCAGCATCTCGGCCGTTTTCTGCTGGGTGCAGTCGCGGAAATAGCGCAGGACGACGATCTTGCGCCAGAGCGGCGGCATGCGGGACACCGCCTGTCCCAGCGCGATGCGGTCGAACATCCGGTCGAGGCTGCTGTCGCTGTCGGCCACCGTCATCTCGAGCGTGACGCCGTCCTCCTCGCCCCAGACCGGCTCGGACAGCGAGCCGACCGGCGAGATGGCGTCCAGCGCCGCGGCCGCCTCGGTCACGCTGACCGAGCAGATCGCCGCCAGCTCCTCGAGGCGGGGCTCCCGTCCCTCGCGGGCAACGATGGCCGCCCGCGCGCCCATCAGATCCATCCCCAGCTTTTTGGCCGTTCGACTGACGTGGATCAGCCCGTCATCCCGCAGAAAGCGGCGGATCTCCCCGATGATGAGGGGCACGGCGTAGGTGGAAAAGGCGCACCCCCGCGCAAAATCGAAGCTGCGCACGGCGCGCAGCATGCCGATCGACCCGATCTGCATGAGATCCTCCATTTCGGTGCCGCGGTCGCGGAAGCGCACCGCCACCGAGCGCACCAGCCCCATGTTCAGCCGCATGACCTCCTCGGTGGCCGCCTCGTCGCCGGCCTGCGCGCGCTCGATCAGCGCCAGGGTCTTCGCCTGAACGTCCTCAGCCACGGCCATCCAGACGCTTGAACAGCGTCACCGTCGTCCCCGCGCCCACCTTCGATTTGACCCGCATGCGGTCTGTGAAGCTCTCCATCACCACAAAACCCATCCCGCTCCGCTCGCCGCCGGGGTCGGTGGTGTAGAGCGGCTCGCGCGCCGCCGCCACGTCGGGGATGCCGCAGCCCTTGTCCTTGATCTCGATCTTCAGCCACCCGCCCTCGCAGACCCGCAAGTCGAGGGTGATGACCCCGATGCAGTCCCGGTAGGCGTGGACGATGCAGTTGGTCACCGCCTCAGATACGGCGCACTTGATGTCGGCCAGCTCGTCGATGGTGGGGTTGAGTTGGGCGCAGAAGGCGGCTACTGCCGACCGCGCGATGCCCTCGTTGACCGAGAGGGACGGGAAGCTGAGCTTCATTTCATTCTGTGTTTTCGCGGCAAGTCCGCGTTTGTTCATATGTATCATCCTTTCTCTGGACGGCTCAGCGCGAGCCGTCCGGTTTATTTTTCGCCGGTTCGATGGCGATGAGGCGCTCGAGGCCGGCCAGATGCAGGATCTTCGCGACCCGCTCGCCGGGGGCGCGGAGGATCATCTCCCCGCCCAGCTCCTGTATGAGATTGAAGCGGCCGAGGATCAGCCCCAGACCCGAGCTGTCCATGAAATCGACAGCCGAGAGATTGAGCCAGAGCCGCGCCGGGCGCTCGGCATAGAGCAGGCGGTCGAGGTCGGCGCGCAGCTGTACGGCGCTGTGGTGGTCGATGTCGCCGTGGAGGGTGACCTCCATCCCCTCGGCGCCGGTGGTGTGGGTGAATGAGCTGGTTTGTTTGATCATGGCTTGTCCTCCTTTTTTGTTCAGTATAGCACATGCGCGGCGCAAAATCTGTCGCAATTGCGGAGACAACGGAGGGAAATTGTGAATTTTTCGCGCGGTACATTGACAAAACCCTCCCTTGGCTGTATACTGAGATCAGTACCGCCAAGGGAGGGTATCTATGCTTCTCGAGTTTTCCTGCGCCAACCATAAATCAATCCGGGACGAAGTCCTTTTCTCGGTCGTCGCTGGCACCGACACCGCGCATGCCGAGCACTGTCTCACGGTCGGCAGACTGAACGTCCTGCGCTCGGCCGTCATCTACGGACCGAACGGCTCGGGCAAGAGCAATCTGCTCGACGCCATCGCCGCCGTGCGCGGCTGGGTCGGCGGTGAGCCTGTCATACAGACGCCGCACAAGCTGGCCGAGGGTCAGACCAGCAGCTACGACGCGCAGTTTCTCGTCGGCGGCACGCGCTATGCCTATGGCCTCTGCCTGCGCGGAGGCGTCGTGGACGAGGAATATCTCTACGCCTTCCCCCGTGACCGCCGCGTCATGCTCTTCGAGCGAGCCAGCTCCGCCGTCACGCCCGGTGACCGCTTCGGCGCGAAGATCGCCGCCCTCGCCGGCGGCCTGCCTGCCGACCGTCTCCTGCTCGCCCTGCCGCAGGCGGATGCGATCCCGCCGCTGGCCGAGGCACGCCGCTTCTTCACCGAAACGCTCGTCCCCTACCGCCTTGACGACCGACAGCCTGACGACGATCAGCTCGACGCCGCCCTCGCCATCCTGCGGGAGGACGCCGAGACCCGCGCCGCCGTCTGCACCATCCTCGGCATGCTGGGCACCGGCATCCGCGACATCCGCGCCGAGGGGGACGAGGCTGTCTGCGTCTACGCAGGCTTCGAGACCGACCTGCGCCGCGAGGAATCGACCGGTATCCGGCGGCTGGTCGGATTCCTCTGCCCCCTCGTCGACATGCTGCGCGACGAGCGGGTACTGCTCTGCGACGAGCCCGAGGCGAACCTGCACGAGACCGTCATCCACGCCCTGCTCGACACCCTGCGCCACACCCGCCCCGACTCGCGGGCGCAGCTCATCTTCGCCACCCACAGCACGGCGCTGCTCGACCTTGACCTCTTCCGCCGTGACCAGATCTGGTTCACCGAGCTCCGCCCCGCCGACCGCTCGACCGAGCTCTACTCGCTGGCCGAGATCCGGGATGTTCGCCGAGACGAGAACATCCGCCAGGGCTACCTCACCGGCAAATACGGCGGCATTCCCATGCTCGACCACGACTTCACCCGCCTCTTCGGCAGCGAGGAGGTGAGTGCCGATGGCTAAATCGAGCCGAAAGATCAACACCCCCACCCGCGCCGAGAACACCCGCGACAAGCGGCAGACCAACACCGCCCTCTGCTTCACCCTCGCCGAGGTGAAGGCACATTTCACGCAAAATCTCGCCGCCATCCGCGCCCAGACCGCCGTCGCCGACGAAATGCTGAAGCGCGGCGACCGCGACGAGGCCGAGTTCATCTGGCGCACCCAGATCCTCTACCTCGAGAGCGCCCTCGACTACTATATGCACGAGCTGACCAACTACGGCATGGTGCAGATGTTCGCCCGCCGCTGGCCGCGCACTGCAGGCTACGCCAAGATCAAGCTCGAGATCGGCGCCATCGACGAGGGGCTGGCCGCCCCCGGCTCGGCCGAGTGGCTGGTCAGCTATCTCAGCGAGGCCTTCGGCCGGGACACGCTGACCAATTATCCCCGTATCAAGGATCAGGCCGACCTGCTCGGCTTCGACATCCGCGCCGTCATGCAGACCGCCTTCCCGCTGCCCAAGAGCGCACCCAAACGCAGCAATCCGGTCGGATACGGCTCAGAGATCCTCTCCGAGCTCTGCACCCGCCGCAACCGCATCGCCCACCAGACCGACCGTGATCCCAAGAATGCTCGCCAGACCCCCATCTCGGGCAAGTACGCCGCCGATTCCATCAACCACATCGAGCGGCTGGTGAACACCCTGCACAAAGCCGCCGAGGCCAAGGATCGCGCCTGACTCAAGTATAATACTGCGCCTGCATGGCGAACAGCTCGGCATACTTGCCGCCCGCCTCCATCAAAGCCTCATGCCCGCCGTACTCGACCAGCTCCCCCCGGTCAAGTACGGCGATTTTGTCGCAAAATCGCGCGCTTGAGAGGCGGTGCGAGATATAGACTGCCGTCTTGCCGCCGACCAATTCATCGAACCGGCGGTAGAGCTCGGCCTCGGCGCGCGGATCGAGGGCGGCTGTCGGCTCGTCGAGGATGACGATCGATGCGTCGCGGTAAAGCGCGCGGGCCAGTGCGATCTTCTGCCCCTCACCGCCCGACGGCTCGAAGCCGTCCTCATCAAATCGGCGGTAGACCGGCGTGTCGATCCCACGCGGCAGGCTGTCCAGCTTACCGCCAAGGCCCACCTGCCGCAGGACACGCTCGATCCGTGCCGCGTCGTAGGGCTGGGCGAGGGCCACATTTTCGCCGAGGGAAAAAGCAAAGAGACAGTAGTCCTGCAGCACTGTCGCGAACAGCGACGCGTAACACGCGCAGTCAATCTCCCGCGCGTCGATGCCGTCGATGAGGATCGCTCCCTCGGTCGGCGCGTAGAGCCGAGTCAGCAGCTTGACCAGTGTCGTTTTCCCCGCCCCGTTCTCGCCCACGACAGCCAGCTTTTCGCCCGGGCGCAGCGTCAGGTTCAGGTGCCGCAGTGCCCAAACCGCACTGCCGGGGTAACGAAAGCCGACGTCGCGGAATTCGATGGTGTGCGCCCCCGCCGGCGGCACCTGTGTGCCGCCCCGCAGGGTGGCGGGGACGGCTAAATATCGATCGAGGTGGGCATAATAGAGGTCGTACGCCCGGATCTCGCCCACCGCCTGCATCACGCCACGCAGTGCCGCCGCGAAGGCCGTGACCGCGCCGAGGTACATGGTGAAGTCGGCCACACTCATCCCGCGCCCGATGACCTGCGCGACGAGATAAGCATAGGCCGCGCACTGCTGCACGAAGGTGCAGGCCGCTCCGACCGCACCCGCGCGGATGAAGTGACCGTTCTGCGCGGCGAGGTTATCGTTGACGCGGGTAACGTACCCGCGCTCCCGCGCGAGCATCCACTCGCTCATGCCGCCGAGGCGCAGCTCCTTGCCGTAGCCGAAGTCCTCGAAAAGCGTGCTGTAATACTGTACACCACGCTGGTCGGCACTGACGCCCAGCGACAACGCCATGGCGCGCCTGCGCGCCCTCCCCTCGGCCAGCGCCGAGACAAGCGCAAGAACGGTGAAAAGCAGCACGATCCAGCCGTTCAGCGTGGCCATGATGGCTGTCATGCCAGCGAGCGTCACGCACCGCCCCGCGATGCCGACAGCACAGTCGAGCAGATAGCCGAAGCCGTGCCAGTCACAGTAGAGGAACTTTTTCGCCTTCTCCTGCATGTCAAGGAAGGCGGGATCCTCGAGATGCGCAAAGTCGGCCTCGGCCAAGCGGCGGTGGAGATCGTGGTCAAACTCAGCCGCCACGCAGCAGCGCCGCGTGAAGCCGTCCATGCGGAAATAGTGGCAGAGTGCAGTCGAGATAAGCGTGTATCCAGCGAGTGCGGCGACAGATGCGCCAAGATGTGCCGGGCGCGCCTCGCCCAGCAGCTCGTCGAGGATCAGCTTCGGCATCAGCGTCGCGACGACGGGCAGCAGCGCAGAGAAGAGCTGATCGAGGATTAGCCAGAGGATGTAGCGTTTGTCGTACCGCCAACCCTGGCGGATGAAGAAAAGTAAACCGCGGAACATAAATTGCCTCCTTTACATAAAAAACGCGCCGCAAAAACACCTGCGGCGCATCGTCTCAGGTGTTGTCCCCACAGAAAAAGAGCTGCAAAGACAACACCAAACAAAGGGGGTATCTCACCCCGCAAATTTATGTTCGGGCGGCTTTACAGCTCAGCGGTTGATGAAAGGCTTGTAGCAGCAGTACATGGCGCACCTCCTCGTGATTTGTCTACAGTATAGCATAAATCGCATGCAATTGCAAGTATTTTTGGTACGCAAAATAAAATTGCACCATTTTAGTATCATTTCGTCTGCTTCCCTCTTGACACAAAAAAGACAATGTGCTATAATGGGCACAGCAAATACAAAAGAAAGGACATCATCATGAAACACATCAAACTGGCCGCTCTTCTTCTCGCTCTCCTCCTCGTCCTGCCCCTCGCCCTCTCGGGCTGCGGCAAGACCGAGTCGCCCGATACCATCCGCGTCGCCGCGCTCAAGGGTCCCACCGGCATGGGCATGGCACCCCTGATGGATTCTGCCCAGAACGGCACCGCCAAGCAGAACTACAGCTTCACCATCGAAAGCGCGCCCGACGCTGTCAATGCCCTCGTCATCAACGGTGAGGTCGATATCGCCGCCGTGCCGGTCAATGTCGCTTCGGTGCTCTTCAATAAGACCCAGGGCAAGGTTCAGGTCGCCGGCATCAACACCAAGGGCGTCCTCTACCTCGTCGAAGCGGGCAATACCATCCAGTCTGTCGCTGACCTGCGCGGCAAGACCATCTACGCCTCCGGCCAGGGCGCAACGCCCGAGTATATCCTCAACCACGTCCTGACCCAGAACGGCCTCACCCCCGGCACCGACGTCACGGTCGAATACCTCAGCGAGCATGCCGAGGTCATCACTGCGCTCGCGTCCGGCACAGCCAGCATCGGCCTGCTGCCCGAGCCCAACGTCACCTCCGCCCTCGCGTCCAACGACAAGCTCCGCATCGCCGTCAACATAACCGAGGCCTGGGACGCCATCGCCGACACCACCCTCGTGCAGGGCGTCATCATCGTCAACCGTACCTTCGCCGAGACCTATCCCGACGCCGTCGAGACCTTCCTCGAGGAGTACGCTGCCTCGGTTGAGTACGTCAACAGCAATCCTGCCGAGGCATCGGTCATGATCGAGGCCGCCGGCATCATTCCGAAGGCCGCCGTTGCGCAGAAGGCCATCCCGACCTGCAACATCTGCCTCATCACCGGCGACGAGATGAAGACCACCCTCACCGCCCTCTATGACGTCCTCTTCGCGGCAAATCCCGCCTCCATCGGCGGCCCTCTGCCGGCTGACGACTTCTACTACCTCGGCAAATGAAGCTGAATCCCCGTCTGCGCGCGGCGCTCGGGTGGCTGGGCGTTGCGGCCTTCTGGCTGGGCGTCTGGGCCGTCGCGGCGTGCGCGGTCGACCTTGAGCTGCTGCTCCCCTCCCCCATCCGCGTCGTCCAGCGGCTGGGGGAGTTGGTCGTTACCGCCGACTTCTGGCGCGCGACGCTGGCCTCCTTCGGGCGGGTCGCCCTCGGCGCGCTGGCCGCGCTGGCGCTCGGCAGCCTGATGGCGGTGGGCGGCGCGCTCTGTCCGCCACTGCGCCGGCTGATGCTGCCCCTGCTTGCCATCATCAAGGCAACACCGGTCGCTTCCTTCATCCTGCTGGCGCTGGTCTGGCTGGAGCGCGGCATCCTGCCCGCCTTCATGGCGGCGCTGATCGTCCTGCCCGTCGTTTGGGGCAACCTCGACGCCGGCATCGCGGCCATCGATCCCGCTCTGCACGAGCTGGCGCGCGCTTACCACCTCCCCGCCCTGCGGCACCTGCGCCGCATCTACATTCCCGCCGTGATGCCCCACTTTGTCTCAGCCTGCCGCGCGTCGCTGGGCATGGCCTGGAAGGCCGGCATCGCCGCCGAGGTGCTCTGCACCCCGCCGGTTTCGATGGGGCGCTATCTCTATGAAACCAAGCTCTACCTCGAGACCACCGACCTCTTCGCCTGGACGCTGACCGTGATCCTGCTCAGCGTCGGCATCGAGTATGTCTTCATGACGGTGCTGGAAAAAGCAACGAAGAAACGGAGGGCAGACCATGATTGAAGTCACCGGCCTCACCAAGCGCTTCGGGGACAACCTTGTCCTCGACCGTCTGAATCTCACCCTCCGCTCGCCCGGCGTGACCGCCGTCACCGGCCCCTCCGGCCGGGGTAAGACCACCCTCCTGCGCTGTCTGGCCGGGCTTGAGCGGCCGGACGCCGGTACAATCTGCGGTGTCGGCCGCGCCGCCTGCATGTTTCAGGAGCCCCGCCTGCTCCCCTGGCTGACCGCCGTGCAGAACGTCAACCTCGTCCTCGCCGACGACCACACGACCTTGCCCGCAGCCAGCGGCTGGCTCGAGCGCGTGGAGCTCGCGTCCGCCGCCGACCAATACCCCGCCGAGCTCTCGGGCGGCATGCAGCAGCGCGTCGCGCTGGCGCGCGACCTCGCCTGGGGCGGCGACACCATCCTGCTCGATGAGCCCTTCCGCGCCCTCGACCGCCCGCTCCGCCTGCGGC
>JAFTOI010000007.1 GCA_017463865.1 Clostridia bacterium
CAATATTATGCTTTGTACTCTTGTTGTTGTTCAATTTTCAATGACCAATCATCTTCGTCGTTCTCTCAGGTGTTCCCTCGAGGCGACTTGATTATTATATCACATCCGAAGCGGTTTGTCAAGAGGTTTTTCAAACTTTTTTCAAAAGTTTTTTTCAACCGCTCGTCCGTCCGGCGTGTCCGCCGCTCTCGCGACAGCTTTGATATTATAACACACACCCCTCGTTTTGTCAACACCTTTTTGCAAATTTCTTCACACTTTGCTGACTTTCGTCAAAATGCGCGCAGCGCTTTGCCTGCGCTGCGCGCATTTTAGTCAATTGTACTCATTCACATACCGCTCAACCAATTGCTTCAATCCAAGCATATCTGCGTCAGACGCAAGAATATCGGGATAGTTAGAGGTCGCGCCGTCTTTGTAGTACTCCAAACTTGTTTTCACAAAACCATGCGGACAGTCGACGATCGACTTTTCCGTAATCGCATAATACACGGTCAGTGCCGTCAGATAGCCGGTGAGATAATTTGGATGATACCGGTCATTCGGCTGATTGACGCAGAAGCTGTCCTGATTATAGCGCAGCGTCGCCCCCGGCACCTCGGCCTTCCCCGTCCAAACCTCATAGATCAAATGCCCAACCGGCAGATAGATCGCACTCCCCTCATCCCGCAGCGTCCGCGCTGTGCCGAGCACATAGCTGTGGTTCCGCCACACATTGTGATGATGGACAAAGAAGCAAAACTTCGTCTCAGGCGGGAACAGCGCCATGATCGCGCGGGTCGACGCCTCATTCGACGACGGATTCTCACCCGCCTGCTGAATAATGACATAATCCTGCACATAAAACGGATCAAGCTCATTCCCCGAGCTGTAATGATTCGGGTGACTGCTGATCAGAATATCGTACAGGCTCTTCTCCTTGTTGCTGCCGTGCAGGACTGCACCGCCATAGGTGACCGACGTCACATCGACATCGTCCCCCATCGCCGCGGCGACCTGGTGAAAATACCCCTGATCGTCGAACATGATCTGATTTTTCGTTGATGTGCAGTAGCCGTAATAGGTAAAACTGTTGCCGATGAACATGACCCGGGCACCGTCAAGCTTGTTCGCGGTAAATTGTGCCGCCTCGGCAAAATTTTCAGTCAGTTTGTTATCGCTCATCAACATCATCATACGCTCCTTTATCGCGTGATATCCGGCAGTCGTGGCCGCGGCCAGAGCCAGCTTGCTGCCGCTCGCTTTGATCCCATAAGTCTGCTCAGCCAGCGCCGCCGGATCAAGCGACGCAGCCCGGTTTGTCTTGCCGATCACGATCTCCCGCTCATGTTCGGCGGCCGAATCATCGCTGACCGGCAGCAGATGCCCGGTCTGCTCACCGAACCAGACCGCCAGCTGCTCAGCCGCCGCCTGCTCGCGCACACCACCGGCAGGATAGACGATGGTATACTCCCCCACCGCCCCGCCGCAGAGAGACGCGTCACCCAGCGGATAGTCCGCACGGCCGACATACTGCCCGCCCGTATAACGAAGCACACCGCCGTCCCCCGTCAGATTCGCAACAAAATACGCCGCCGCATCCGCCAACCGCTCAGGCGTGTTTGCCGCGATGCATAGCTTTTCGCCGACCATTCCCACACTGAAATCGAGATAGCCCGGCAGAACAGCCAGCGCCTCGGCCGACTCAGGCCGGTTGGTCAGCCCGTACAAGATCTCGGGCACGGCAGGGTCAGGCTTGCCGCCGTAGGGAACAAAATCATCCGATAAGCCAACTTCGCCCCCACCATCGACCGCCTTGATCTGCGCATAAAGCGCCGATACCGCCGCAAGGGTCTCCGCGTCAGCCGATTCCGCGCGGATCAGGGTGTACCCGGCCAAATTCCGAGCAGGCGGAGCGGTGGTCACCGCTACAGCGGCCGTGGTATCGGTCACTTGCGGCGGCGTCTCGCCGCACGCGCAAAGACAAAGCAGCGCCAGCGCAGTCAAGCCGCAAAGCAGCCATTTTTTCATTCTATTCCTCCCCTGTGCTGTTTTTCTTCATTATATCTCACCCGTCCATCCCGTGCAATGTACAGCCTACACAAAATCACAACCGCACTTTCGTATAAATCGCCCACACCCGCGCAAACTAAAGCCAAAAGGAGGCACACCATGACCACGATCCTGTTGCGCACCATCATCATCTATCTCATTCTTGCCGTCGCCATGCGGGTCATGGGCAAGCGGCAAATCGGCGAGCTGGAGATGACCGAGCTCATCACCACCCTGATGCTCTCCGAGCTGGCCACCGGCCCCATTGAAAACCGCGAGATCCCCATCGCCTACGCCGTCGTCCCCATCATCACCCTGCTGACACTGGAGGTGGTCAACTCGATGATCCTGCTCAAAATCCCCCGCATCAAAAACATCGTCTCCCCAACCCCCAATGTCCTCATTCGCCAGGGCCAGCTCGACCAAAAGGAGATGTCCCGCATCCGTCTCTCCATCGACGAGCTGATCGGCGAGCTGCGCCGACAGGGCGTCACCTCCATTGACGAGGTCGAGTACGCCATTCTCGAGCAAAACGGCAAAATGACCACCGTCCTTAAAATGCAGTACCGCCAGCCCACCCTCGACCAGCTGAACCTCAAGGCCAAAGAAAGCGGCCTCGCCCACATCCTCATCGCCGACGGCTTCATCAACCGCAATAATCTCACCCTCACCGGCCACGACGAAATCTGGCTTGAGCAGGAGCTGAAAGCCCGGAACTGCACCCGGCGCGAAGCCTTTCTGATGACCGTCGACGACGCAGGCAAGATCATGCTGATCAAAAAGGAGGTGAAGGGCACTTGAGAAGCTTCGTTCTATCCATCATCCTCTTCGCCGTCATGCTGGCCGGGATCATCGGCAACGCTGTCTTCGTCAACCGCCTCTGCGACGACATGCTGGCCGACCTCGACACCCTCCCCGCCCATGTCGAGAGCGGCAATACCGTCGCCGTCAACGCCATGCGCATCCGCTGGGAGCGCGCACACTGCTGGCTCAGCCTGTCGGTCAGCTACGTCGAGATGAATCACGTCCGCGACGCGCTGGCCGCCCTGCACGCACACTGTGAAAACGGAACCGCCCCCGACTACGCCCTCGCCCGCGAGCAGCTTCAGCTGGCCATCGAAGAAGTGCGCCGCTTCGAGCTGCTGGCATGGGACAATGTGATATAGAAAAAGAGCCGCCGATTCCTCGGCAACATCATGAATTTAAGGAATTGCGATAACCGTATTGTTATCCGGAAGCTTTTTGCGCTCCCGCGCGAGGCGGGGGAAGGACCATCTCAAACGCCGAATGTTCCCAAACTTGGCTCTGCCAAGTCACGAAGTCGGCTTTGCCGACTTCTGTTCCCCCGCCACCCCTATCTCCTTGGCTGACACACTCCCAGCGTTCATAAAAATTGCCCCGAAACGTACGTTTCGGGGCTAATTTTGTGTAAAGGAGCGCACCCAGCCAAGGAAGGTGGCTGTCCAGCGGGAGGGAAACTTCGGCGTTTGAGATGGTTCCCTCCCGCTGGTCGCCCGGGAGGGCGAAGCTGACATCCCTTCCGGCAATTCCGCGCAGCCGCCTATTTCAACAAGCCGAACCATTCAGCCGCCTCCTTACCGGAACGCCGTCACACCATCCGCACAGTACACCTGCTCGCGCAGAATACGCCACGACAGCTGCACCGGATCATCCACCCCCGGCCACAGCCGCTCGCGCAGCGCGGTCACGACCAGCTCGGGATTGAGGTAATCCGCCCCCGCCGCACTGAGCACCAGGCGAAGGGTCAGCTCCCCTGCCCCGCCCTCCGCCGTCACACTGCGGATCATCGGCACAAGATCGACCTCCTTCTCGCCGCTCTTTGAGCGCTTCACCATCATCAGCGGAGAGGTCGTCAGCATCCGCTTCACTTCCTCAGCCGCACCGTCCGCGACGGCGGCGCCGGTGAGGGTAACGCAATACTCCGCCCACGCGATATCCGCAAACTTCGTCGTCGGTGTGTAAGCCTCGAGGCCCATCAGTTCCTCAGTCACCGTCTCGTTGAACCGGCGCAGGATCTCAGCGTCACTGATCTCACGGTCAATGCGCAGATCGAGCAGCTCGCACTCACTCTCAGCCCCCACCGACAACGGCAGAGCAAAGACCAGCTTGTAGTGGGGATTAAACCCCTTCGTATACCACGCCGGAATGCCCGAGCGCTTAATGCAGTGCTGCATCGTCCGCTGCAGATCAAGGTGCGAGATATACTGCAGCTTGCCCACCTTGCGGAAGCGGATGCGCACCGTCCGGGGTGGATCAATCGGGGTCAGGCCTTGCATTTTGGACAGCATGTGCGTTCACCTCCAAGCTTGTTTGCGCCGCAGGCTGAGCAGGCCTGGCGGCAGTTGGGCGTCGTCGTGCTGGCGTAAGCCTTCGCGCGCTCGCGCAGGAAGAACTCACGCTTCACACCGCAGTCGATGATCTCCCACGGCAGCACCTCGTCCAGCGCCCACGCGCGGTTTGCATAGAAAGCGGGATCGATCCCGCAGTCGGCAAAGAGCGCCATCCAGCGGTCGTAGTCGAAATGCTCCTCCCACGCATCAAAATGGAACCCGCGGCGGCAGGCCTCCAGCAGTGCCTTGCACAGCCTGCGGTCACCGCGCGCCAACACCGCCTCAATGTGCGAGGTGCGGGCATCGTGATAGTTGTAGCGCACATGCCGGTTGGTGATGCACGAGCTGAGATACTCCTGCTTCTCCCGCAGCATCTCCATCGTGTCCTGCGCCTCCCACTGGAAGGGGGTAAAGGGCTTCGGAATGAAGCACGCCACACTGATCGTCACCTGCGGATGCTTGCCCTTGTTGCGGTTCGGGTTGGCATAATAAACCTCCACCACCTTCTCGGCAAGATCAGCGATCCCCTCCAGATCCTCATGCGTCTCGGTGGGCAGCCCCATCATAAAATACAGCTTGACCTGCGTCTTGCCCGCCTCAAAGGCGACCTTGACGGCACGCATGAGGTCTTCCTCCAGTACATTCTTGTTGATCGCATCGCGCAGACGCTGCGTCCCCGCCTCGGGGGCGAAGGTCAGCGAGCCGGTGCGCACCGTCGAAATGCGCTCCATCAGCTCCTTCGTGAAGCTGTCGACGCGCAGTGACGGCAGCGCGAGGTTGATCGTCTCCCCCTCCGTCCAGCTGAGCAGACGGTCGGTCAGCTCCTCGAGCTGCGTGTAATCACTGATGCTCAGCGAGGTCAGCGAAATCTCATCATAACCGGTGCAGGCAAACAGATCGCGCGCCTGCCGGTCGAGCACCTCAGGCGTCTTCTCGCGCACCGGACGGTAGATCATGCCCGCCTGACAGAAGCGGCACCCGCGAATACAGCCGCGATAGACCTCAAGCATGATACGGTCGTGCACCGTCTCAATGTAGGGCATGACCACCTTCTCGGGGAAATACGCCTTGTCCATATCAGGCATAATGCGCTTGGTGATCTTCGCCGGGATGTCATCAAACACCGGCGTGTACGCCTTCACCGTTCCGTCCTCGTTGTAGCTCACCGCATACAGCGACGGCACATAAAAGCCCGGCAGCTTCGCCGCAGCATGCAGGAACGCGGCACGGGTATAGCTGCCGTTCTGCTTCATCTCAATATACAGCCGCGCAAATTCGACCAGCGCCTCCTCACCCTCACCGATGCTGAACACATCGAAGAAATCAGCCACCGGCTCAGCATTGTACGCACACGGGCCGCCGCCGATGACGATGGGATCCTCCTCCCCGCGCTCGGCAGAGGTCAGCGGGATCCCCGCCAGATCGAGCATCATCAGCACGTTGGTGTAGCACATCTCATACTGCAGCGTAAAGGCGACCACGTCAAAATCCTTGACCGCGTCGCCGCTCTCGTGCGCCCACAGCGGGATCCCCTGCGCGCGCATTTTCTCCTCCATGTCGACCCACGGCGCGTAGACACGCTCGCACCAGACATCCTCCTCGCGGTTCAGCGCACCGTAAAGGATGCGCACGCCGAGGTTGGACATGCCGATCTCGTAGGTGTCGGGGAAGCAGAACGCCCAGCGGCAGTTGATCTTATCTTTATCCTTGATGATCTCGCCATACTCGCCCCCGCTGTAGCGGCCGGGCTTCGAGACCGACTTGAGGATAGATGCAATTTGTTGGTTCATGGTTTACTCCTGTTCATTCGATTGCAGCATCAGGCTGTGCCCTGCTAAAATCTCGAGCACCCGCTGCTTGGTCTGCTCAACGCCGGCAATGCCGCCGGCGCAGTTGACGGTGATCTGCGCATACCGCGCGTAAAGCGGCTCGCGCTCGGCAAAGATGTCGTCGAGCGTCTTCGCCCCCACACCCGCGATGCCGCGGGCGGCGAAGTCGCCGAGTCTGGCCTTCAGCGTCGGCAGATCGACCCGCAGCCAGACGATCACGCCCCGCCGGGCCAGGTGCGCCATCCCCTCGGGCGAATAGACAGCGCTTCCCCCCGTCGCAATGACGGTGTGCGTCGCCTCGACCGAGCGGAGCGCCGCCGCCTCGGCGGCCAGAAAGGCATCCAGCCCTTCCCCGTCGATGATCTCCTGCAAACGCTTGCCCTCCCGGCGCTGGATCACAAGGTCGGTGTCAAGGAAATCATAGCCGAGCGCCTTGGCCAGCAGCACGCCGACCGTGCTCTTTCCACAGCCCGGCATGCCGATCAAAACCAGATTTTTCATTCATTTTCTCCTTCCTCGACACGTCGGTCGATCTTTTTGATCCACTTGTATCGGTTGACCCGCAGCGCGGCCGGGATTCCCTTGAGAATCTGGTCGCACTTAAGGCAGATAAAGACAATCGTCGGGCTGAGATCAAACACAAAGGCAGACAGCGCCGCCAGCGGAATGACGATCACCCACATAAAAACGGTGTCGTTGATGAGCACAAACGCCGTGTCGCCGCCCCCACGAATGATGCCGGTCGTGCAGGCCACCTGGTAGGAGGTCCCCACCAGCGTCACCGACAGCACACACAAAAACTCCAGCGCCATCGCGTAGGTCTCGGGCGTCAGCGTCGAGTAGAAGGACAGCACCAGATCCTTGCCGAAGAAAAGCATGCTCCCCGACAGCACACCGATGACACCGAACATCGCCTGCAGCGAGCGGATATAGGGCTTGATCACCCCCGCCTTGCCCTCGCCGATCAGCTTGCCCACCAGTACCGCCGCGGCGCTGGCCGAGCCGTAGCAGATGACCGAAAAGACCTGAAACACCGTCGACGCCACGCTGTTGGCCGCAATGGCCGACTGCCCCATGTGGCCGAGGATGGCCGTCTGCACCGTCTGCGCGATGCCCCACATCGCCCCCGACAGAATGACCGGCAGGCTGACCCGGAAGAAATCCCGCAGCGTCGCGCGGTCAAGATGAACATAATCCCGCAGCTTCAGCTGCGCCTTCTTGTCCACGCCGAAGACATAGATCACCACGATCACCGTCTCGACAATGCGCGAGATCAGCGTCGCAATGGCCGCGCCCTCCACACCGAGGGCAGGCATGCCGAACTTGCCGAAGATCAGCACATAATTGAAGAAAACATTCACAAACAGCGCCGCGACCGACACCCCAAGACCGATCCGCGCCGTCTCGACACTGCGCATCGAGGCCAGCAGGATCTGCGTCACCGCAAAAAAGAAATAGGTGAAGCAAACGATGCGCATATACTTCACGCCCTCGGCGATAACCGCCTCCTCTGGCGTCAACAAACGCAGCACACCGTGCGGCGCGATGAACACAATCGCCCAGAGCAGCGTCGTCATCGCCATGCCGATGGTCATCCCCACCGACGACACACGTCGGATAGGCTCGATCTCCCGCCGGCCCCAGCTGCGTGCGGCCAGCACCACGATGCCCTCCCCCGCGCCCATGACAAGCATCTGCAGAAGAAATTGGATCTGGTTGACCAGCGCCACACCCGAGAGCGCCAGCTCACTGTATGCGCCGATCATCACACTGTCGGCCAGATTGACGGCCTGCGTGATCACATTCTGCGCCGCAATCGTCAGGGTCAGCAGGATGTAGCGACGGTAAAAATCCCGGTCACGGGTAAAAAAGGTGGTCATATGTCCTCTCCGTCCATTTATCCGGATTATGCAAAGCATTGCTGACTAACAGTATAGCCCATCCGACAAAAAAAGTCAAGGAAAAGATTTTTGGCCGGGAACTTTTTGGCGTTTCGTGCGTCTAAATCATTGGGCCGACGCAAACTTTTTTCCGGATAGGGCTTGCACGGTCAGTGAGAAAATGGTATAATAAATATGTTATGAAAAAATGATCGAGGTACCGCCCTACATGTCATCCCAGAATTATACCGGACGCCCGTCGCGGCTGTTCGTTCTTGTCATATTGCTCATCTGCGCCCTCTCGGTCGCCGCCGTCGTCTGGATGCTTCAGGCCATGGTCATCCCGCCGCAGGGCCCGGTCGAAACCACTCCGCCCCCCGCCGCCGATACGACAGCGCCCCCCGAAACAGCCGCGCCTGAAACGACCGGCCCCACCGAAACAATCGCTGCCCCCGACACCACAGCCGCCCCTGACACCACCGCACCCGCGCCGGCCGATACCACCGAACCTGCCGTCACCACCGAGCCTTCCCCGCCGGTCATCACCCTGCCTAAGGCCGAGACCCCGGTCGGCGACGATTACTTCGGCACCATCCTCTTCATCGGCGACTCGCGCTCACAGGGCCTGTCCATCGCCACGGGCGGCGGCTACGGCGCGACCTTCTACGCCGACCGCGGCCTCTCCATCGACGGCGTCAGCAGCAAGCAGTTCCTCGTCCAGAAGCAGGCCGACGGCTCCAGTTCCACGGTCAGCATCATCGAGGCCCTGACCGCCTCCCCGCACAAGGGACGCATCTACATCTGGCTCGGCCTCAACGAGCTCGGCTGGCGCTCGACCGACCGCTTCGAGACCTCCTTCCGCACCCAGCTCACCGCCATCCGCACCGCCTGCCCCGACGCCGAGATCGTCATCATGGCCCTCCTGCCGGTCGGCCGCAGTGCAGTCGTCATCGGCGTCGATTCCAGCGCCGCCGCCAACCAGCGCGTCAGCGAATACAACGCCATCCTGCTCCGCCTCGCCGAGGAATTCGGCGTCTACTTTCTCAACTGCTACGAAGCCTTCGCCGATGTCGAGGGCTACCTCCCCAACGGCTATGCCTCCGACGGCATCCACCTCGTGCGCGACCAGAACCTCGCCCTCTGCGACTATATCCGCGCGCACCCTATCCCCTAACCGCTGCATAGAAAGGATCACCGCATGAAAAAAATCTGCACCGCGCTGCTTGCGCTTCTGCTCTGCCTCACCGCGCTGTCCGCCTGCGGCACAAAGACCATCGCCGAGCCCGCCGCCCTCGCCGAAGCGCTGGCCGCCGCCGATATCTACAGCACCGAGATCTACCCGCTTGACGCTTCGATGGTCACCCAAATCTTCGGCGTCACCGCCGACTACACCGAGGCCTACGCCCACGCCTCCGCCGGCGACGCAGCGGATGAACTGCTCGTCGTCACTGTGGCCGACGAGGAAGGCGCCAAGACCCTGCTCACCCAGCTCGAGACCCACATGACGACCCTCAGCGAGACCTACTCCCAATACGCCGCCGACCAGTGCCCTCGCATTGAGGGCGGCCTCCTGATGCGCGTCGGCACTGTCGTGGTCTGGTGCGTCAGCAACGACACCGACGCTGCGAAGACCATCGTCGAGAATTACATAAAGTAAGCGACCGCTACCGGGGCGCACCAATACAGGGTGCGCCCCGATTTTGCACTCATCCCCCCAAAAAGAGCGCCCAAGTGATGAACAAATTGTAAATTGTCCCTGCGTCAGGGGTTGCATATGACGCTGCGTCATGTGCTATACTGACGTCGAAAGGAGGTGAAAGCTATGTCACATTACACGACAGGTGAGATGGCGAAGCTCTGCGGCGTCTCGGTGCGGACTGTACAGTATTACGACACCCGCGGCATCCTCTGCCCGAGCGAACTCAGCGAAGGCGGCCGACGGCTCTATTCCGAGGAAGACGCGCGCCGGCTCAAGGTCATCTGCTTCCTCCGCGGACTGGGCCTGCCGATCAACACCATCGGCGAGCTGCTGGCCGCACAGGAATCGGGCAGCGTGATCGGGCTCCTGCTCGATCAGCAGGCCGAGCAGCTGCGCCGCGAGATCGACGAGCGGCAGACGCAGCTGCGCACACTCGAAGCGCTGTCCGATGAAGTCGCCAGGCGGGAGCATCTCACCGTCGAATCTCTGCACGATATAGCTTACATCATGGAAAGCAAGAAAAAGCTGAAAAATGTCCACACCGTCATGCTCGCCGTCGGCATCCTGATGGACGTCATCGAGATCGGCACGCTGATCCTGTGGATCGCGGCCGGCATCTGGTGGCCGTTCGTACTCGGGATGGCCGCCGCCTTAGCTATGGGCGTCGGTGTGTGCCGATATTATTATCGGCACACGGCCTTCCTCTGCCCCGCGTGCCACAGCGTATTCCGCCCGGGCATGCGCGAGGTGCTCTTCGCCCGCCACACGCCGCGGACGCGGAAGCTGACCTGCACCCACTGCGGGCACGCCGGCTTCTGCGTGGAGACCTGCGCTGAGGAAGGAGAATAAGCGAGGGGGAGCCAATGGTCAATGTCATGAACTTAAGATTTTCACCATAACAATTCTGCTATATAAACCTTTTCGCCCTCCCGGGCGACCAGAGGGCGGGAACCATCTCAAACGCCGAATGTTTCCGGACTTGGCTTCGCCAAGTCACGAAGTCGGCTTTGCCGACTTCTGCCGCCGTCTCTGGACTCCCACCTTCCTTGGCTACACTGTGTCATCCTGAGCGAAGCGAAGGATCTTTTCCTCCGTCAAAGATTCTTCGTCGCTTCGCTCCTCAGAATGACAGACTTGTTTCGTCCGTGCGCAGAAATTTGCGAATGTTTTATGAAACACAAGCGAGCAAAGAACCGAATTTGAGCAACTGTTGAACGAATGATTCACGCCCCGCCTCGTGCGGGGTGTGTTTGCTTATCTGAACTTATTTTAGAAAGCAACTGAATGTTGCTCGACGATATTGCCATTCTATGGTATACTATTGGAACAGAAGCGGCTGACAGCATACAAGCCGTGCAACATCATGCGGAGGTATATCATGGAACACAATTTTCTTTGCCCGAATTGCAGATCAAAAATCGTTCTGCCGTTTTGTCTGGCTTGCGGCCATCAAGTTCCCCTTGTAAATTCCATCTATCATTTCTGCGATGCGGAATCTGTAAAACTGGAAGGGGAGAAACAGTATATCGGCTATGATCACATCGGTGAAAATTTTGAACCTGAAATCACATATTGGGATGCAAACCATACGGAAAGATACGGCGTTTATGCCGTTTGCGGGGATTTGATTGCCAAAAGGTTCGGTACGGATATCTGTGTGCTTGATTTAGGGGCAGGTCTTGGTACAGCGTCCATTCCACTTGCCAAAAACGGAATATACACGATCGCCGCTGATATTTCTGCGGTCATGCTTGCAACAGCCGCCAAGCGTGCCGGCGGTCGTTTTGATCACCTGATCCTTGCACGGATGAATGCATATGATCTGATGCTGCCCGATAATAGTATGGATATTGTGGTTGAAAACGCCATGATGCACTTAGTTGATAAGCCAGAATGCATTATGCAGGAGATCGTCAGAGTCCTAAAGCCAAATGGAAAGTTAATCCGATATGTGTCTCCTGGGATGCCGCTCACGGAAAAAGAAGCAGAACAAAACAAATATTGTAGTCAAGTGCTGGCCGATATAAGTGATCGTTACTATCAATTTCTTGAAGCACATCAATATCGAAGCACCGTTTTTCTTCAAGATGATGGACGTTTGCTGGCAGAATACTTTGAACAGCCCTATCGCGAGATCGCGGACGGATTCACGGAAATCTTTACGGATAAGCTCAAGTTTCGGCTTCATCGGTTGAAAACAGGTGCGCACTCTGACCTGCAATGCACCCCGAAAGCGTTACTTCACGCCGCATGGCAGCATGCGGATCATGACGCAAGGGTGAAGTATGGGGAAAATTATATGGAGATCAAGGGCTTTTCCAAATACGGCGCCGGATTGGATATTTATATTGTGAAAAAATAACGACAGATTCCGCGCAAAAAATTCGTTATTTTTTCGCTTTTCCTCTTGCCAAATCGGACGATTCGTGCTATACTATATTGGTATAAGCATTGATGAAGTTTGCCGCCGCGGATGGCGCATGCAGAGAGGGCTCGGTCGCTGGAAGAGCCTTGCGTGCCGGGGTGTGCGTTTCGCTTCGGAGCTGTGCGGGTGAACGTCAGCCATTAGCCCGCGCCGGGTGGTTCCGTTACTGACCGTCAAAGTGTTGGCTTTGTGTCAAAAACCGGGTGGTACCGCGGGTCGCATTGCGTCTCGTCCTGATTTCGATCGGGGCGGGGCTTTTTTTGTGCCTGCCCCCTCGGCCTGACACCATCGACGCGCGCACCGCGCGCAATAGAAGAAAGGAAAGATTTATGAGAGAAACCCTTGAGCGCATCCGACAGGCCGCGATGGAACAGCTGTCTGCCGCCGATGCCGACCTTGAGCAGATCCGCATCCAGTACCTCGGCAAGAAGGGCGAGCTGACCGCCGTCCTTCGCGGCATGGGCAAGCTGTCCGCCGAGGAGCGCCCCGTCATCGGCCAGCTGGCCAACGAGGTCCGCGCCGACATCGAGCAGGCTATCGCCGCACAAGCAGAGAAGAACGCCGCGGCCGCCCTTGAGAAGAAGCTGATCGACGAGCGCATCGACGTCACCATGCCCGGCACAGCGCCTGCCCTCGGCCAGCGCCATCCCCTCGCCATCATCCAGCGCGAGATGGAAGAGATCTTCATCGGCATGGGCTTCCAGATCGCCGAGGGCCCCGAGGTCGAGTACGACTACTACAACTTCCAGGCCCTGAACATCCCCGAAAACCACCCTGCCCGCGACACGCAGGACACCTTCTACATCACCGACAAGATCCTGCTCCGCTCCCAGACCTCGCCCGTGCAGGTGCGCGTCATGGAGAAGCAGCGCCCGCCGATCCGCATCATCTCGCCCGGCCGCGTCTACCGCTCCGACGCCGTTGATGCCACCCACTCGCCGCTCTTCCATCAGATGGAGGGCCTCGTTGTGGACAAGGGTATTACGATGGGCGACCTGAAGGGCATGCTCGAGCTCTTCGCCAAGCAGATGTTCGGCGAGGAGACCCGCATCCGCTTCCGTCCGCACCACTTCCCGTTCACCGAGCCGTCGGCTGAGGTTGACGTCTCCTGCTTCGCCTGCGGCGGCAAGGGCTGCCGTCTCTGCAAGGGTGAGGGCTGGATCGAGATCCTGGGCGCCGGCATGGTGCATCCGAACGTCCTGCGCAACTGCAATGTCGATCCCGAGGAATACTCGGGCTTCGCGTTCGGTATGGGTATCGAGCGTGTCACGATGCTGAAGTACCACATCGACGACATGCGCCTGCTCTACGAAAACGACGTCCGTTTCCTGGGGCAGTTCTAAGGAGGCCGACGATGCAGCGTGTAAAAGAAACCCTGAAAACCTACTTCTGGCTCACCCTTGGCACCCTGCTTGTCGTCATCGGCGTATACTTCTTCAAATTCCCCAACAACTTTTCCACCGGCGGCGTGACCGGTATCTCGATCATTCTCGGGCATCTGATCCCCAATCCCGTGCTGTCGCCGGGTAATCTGGTGCTCATCATCAACGTGGCGCTGCTGATCGTCGGCTTTGCCTTTGTCGGGCGCGAGTTCGGCTTCAAGACGGTCTACTGCAGCATGCTGATGTCGCTGACCCTCAGCGGGCTCGAGATCATCTACCCCATGGCCGCCCCCTTCACCGACCAGCCGCTGCTTGAGCTGGTCTACGCGATTCTTTTCCCGGCGGTCGGCTCAGCCATCCTCTTCAACATGAAGGCGAGCACCGGCGGCACCGACATTGTGGCCATGCTGATCCGCAAGTACACCGGTCTCGAAACCGGGCGCGCGCTGCTGATCGCCGACGTGGTGATCGTCCTCGCGACGGCACTGGTCTTTGGTGTGCGCACTGGGCTCTTCGCCATGCTTGGCCTTTTGGCCAAGGCGCTGGTGGTCGACTCGGTGATCGAGAGCATCAACCTCTCCAAATACTTCATCATCGTCACTGAAAAGCCGGAGCTCCTCTGCAGCTATATCCACGATACTTTGAACCGCGCTGCCACCATCTGGGAAAGCGAAGGCAGCTACACCCACCAGAAAAAGCATGTTCTGCTGGTCGCCATGAGCCGTGCGCAGGCCACCCAACTGCGCGCCTATGTGAAGGAAGTTGATCCGGGCGCCTTCATCGTGATCTCCAACACCAGCGATATCATCGGCAAGGGCTTCCGGGCCCTGAACTAAGTGCATGGGGCTTTGCCCCAACCCCCACCAGAGAAACTTTTTGTAAAAAGTTTCTCTGGACGCTTCAAAAACTTCCAGGCAAGGCTAAGATATTGGTTAGCTAAATTTATGAACAGTCCGAAAGGAACAAAGATATATGAATCTCTCCAGAAACTGGCTGGCGGATTTTGTTGACGTCAGCGACATTGAAAACAAAGCCTACTGCGACCGGATGACCGACACCGGCTCGAAGGTCGAGGGCTTCGAGGTGCTAGGTGACGACATCGAGAACGTCGTTGTCGGCCGCATCACCACCATCACTCCCCATGAAAACTCCGATCACCTCCAGATCTGCATGCTCAACGTCGGCGGTGCCGAGGACATTCAGATCGTCACGGGCGCGCAGAACGTCTTCCCGGGTGCCATCGTCCCGGTGGCACTTGCCCCCTCCAAGCTGCCCGGCGGCGTGGTCATCAAGGCAGGCAAGCTTCGCGGTGTGGCATCGAACGGCATGCTCTGCTCGATCGGCGAGCTGAACCTCACTACCCACGACATGCCCGACGCCATCGAGGACGGCATTCTGATCCTCGACGAGTCCTTCACCGACAAGATCGGTATGGACATCCGTGAGGCGCTGATGCTGAACGACTCGGTCGTTGAGTTCGAGATCACCTCCAACCGCCCCGACTGCCTGTCGGTCATCGGTCTGGCGCGTGAGACCGCTGTCTCCTTTGACCGCGCGCTGAACATCCCGACGCCGGTCGTCAAGGGCGTGAACGACGGCGACACCGTCACCAACCACATCACGGTCGCCATCGACGAGCCCGCGCTCTGCCCGCGCTACACAGCACGTGTCGTCAAGAACGTCAAGATTGCCCCCTCGCCGCTTTGGCTTCGCATGCGCCTGCGCGCATCGGGCGTGCGTCCCATCAACAACATCGTCGACATCACCAACTACGTCATGCTCGAGTACGGCCAGCCGATGCACGCCTTCGACTACGCCTGCCTCGACGGCAGCGAGATCCGCGTCCGCCGTGCGGCCGCCGGTGAGCAGTTCATGTCGCTCGATGATCAGCCCCACACCCTCGACGAGTCGATGCTGGTCATCGCTGACCAGAATAAGGCTGTCGCCCTCGCCGGTGTTATGGGCGGTGCGAACAGCGAGATCACCGAGAAGACGGCGACCGTCGTCTTCGAGAGCGCCAACTTCATGGGCGCATCGGTCCGCGTGACCGCCAAGAAGCAGGGCATGCGCACCGAGAGCTCGGCCCGCTTCGAGAAGGGGCTTGACCCCGAAAACACCCTGCCCGCCATCCAGCGCGCCTGCGAGCTGGTCGAGCTGCTGGGCGCCGGTGATGTCGTGGACGGCATCATCGACCTCTACCCCGGCAAGGCAGAGCCCACCGTTCTGCCGCTCGAGCCCGAGAAGATCAACCGCTTCCTCGGCGTCAACCTCGAGGGCGAGTACATGGCGAAGGTTCTGCGCGACCTCGCGTTCGACGTTCAGGGCGACCGTGTGATCGTTCCCTCCTTCCGCGCCGATGTGGTCAGCATGGCCGACATCGCCGAGGAGATCATCCGTATTTACGGCTACAACGCCATCGAGTCGACCGCCATCTTCGCCGGCATCTCGCAGGGCATGCGCACCCCGTCGCAGGCTTACGAGGTCGAGCTGCACGACGCGCTGGTCGGCATGGGGCTGTACCAGATTGAGACCTTCTCCTTCATCAGCCCGAAGTTCTACGACCGCATCGGCCTGCCAGCTGACAGCGCTCTGCGCCGCTCGGTGGTCATCTCGAACCCGCTGGGTGAGGACACCTCGGTGATGCGCACCACTGCCCTGCCCTCGATGCTCGAGGTGCTGGCCCGCAACAAGAATTTCGCCAACGAGAGCGCCGCGCTCTATGAGATGGCGACTGTCTACCTGCCGCACGAGGCTGAAAACGAGTTGCCTGACGAGTGCAAGCAGCTGACGCTGGGCATGTACGGTGCGGGTGCTGACTTCTACACCCTCAAGGGTGTCTGCGAGAACCTGCTGAGCCTCTCCCGCATCGCCGGCGCGCGCTACGTCGCCTGCGGCGATAACCCGACCTTCCACCCCGGCCGCTGCGCGAAGATCGTGCTGGCCGACGGTGCTGAGGCCGGTATCCTCGGCGAGGTTCATCCGACTGTGGCCGCGACCTATGGTCTCGACAGCGGCACGCTGATCGCCGCGCTCGACTTTGCCGTCCTCTTCGCGCACCGCAGCGTCGAGGTCGAGTACAAGCCCCTGCCGAAGTTCCCGGCATCGACCCGCGACTTCTCCTTCGTCTGCGAGGAGGCACTCGAGGTCGGCCACATCGAAGATGTGATGGCCAAGGCCGGCGGCAAGCTGGTCGAAGACATCCGCCTCTTCGACATCTACCGCGGCCCGCAGGTGGGCGAGGGCAAGAAGAGCGTCTCGATGCGCGTCACCCTCCGCGCCGCCGACCGCACCCTGACCGTTGAGGAATGCGACAAGGCAGCCGGCAAGATCGTCGCCGCCCTCGATCGCGAGCTTGGTCTGAAGCTGAGGGGGTAAGACCCTGGGGCTCAGAGACGCCCGATAGGGCGGCTCCCAGGGAACTCGCCTACGGCGAGTTCGGTGCCCCAGACCCCACCAGAGGGACTTCTTGTAAGAAGTCCCTCTGGACTCTTCAAGAACTTTCCAACAAAGGAAAAACCTTTGTGCGAATCAGATTTGATTGGCACAAAGGTTTTCTTTTACTTATAAGCCTCGACGAGCTCGATCAGTTTTTCTGTATCGCGGATACTGATGAGCTGGTCGTCGCGGCCCATGAAGGACACGCGGTCGAAGTTGGTATTATACGGCGTCACGATCAGCTCGGCCTCACGGGGCTCACCCTGGTTGAAGGTGAAGCTGATGTGCAGGCGGGGCGTGGCTGACTCATTCGCGTCGGGGGCGCTTTCGGCCATCGTTGACTCGGCCACGAGTGACTGAACCGCGCCAAAGAGGCTCGACAGCTTGCTGTACTCGACCGTCTCGCCGCCGACGGTGTAGGTGGTCTCGGCGTCGTGGCCGATGATGACGGTCAGGCGCTTGACACCAGCCTCGAAGGTGATCTTGTTGACGAAATTGTAGTTGACCGATGCAACCTGCGTGGGCAGGCTGAAGCCGTCGGCTGGCTCCAAAAGGGTCGGCAGGCTGGCTGACGAGAGCAGATAGATCAGCGACGAGCCCTCAACGGTGGCGTAGTAGCAGCCACTGCTCGGATCGACATTGCCGATGAGAATGCTCTCACTGTGGTTCACCTCGGTGCTGGTCTCGGCGCCGGTGGTGGCATCGGTCGTGGTGACCGTCGCGCGGTAGTTGATCGTCATCTTAGCCGGGTCGGCGAGGCCGTACTTCGCGGCGTCCTCGGCGGCATGATAGGAGACGCAGTCACTGAACGCCAGCCCCGTGACGGCCGACGACAGGCTGTTGCCGGCTGTCGTCGAGACCGCGACCGGCGTCTCGACGCCGCGAGCGGCGAACCACTTGAAGGTATCGGTATAATAATCGGGATTTCCGCTGCCGTAGTAGGTGTAGGTCGTGCTGTCCGCGCCGCGGGTGAGGGTGACCGAGTCGATCTTGCCCGCCGTGATGGTGGGCAGCGCGTCGTAGGCCAGCAGATCGTAGACATCGTAAACGAAGCCCTCGGCAACGGCGGCTGGGATCATATAGATCACATCGGTCGTATCCACGGCGGCGTAATAACAGGCGTTGTAGCTGTTGTAGCTGCCAATGACGAGGGTATGTGTCCCTGAGCCGTCAGCGATGGTGACCCGGTTGGCCGGCGCATCGAGGCCAAAGGCCGTCAGCTGCTCGGCGGTGGGGGCCTCGATCTTCACCGTCGAGGTCAGGGGCATCATGCCCTCGATCATGGCGTAAAACTTCGCACCGTCGAGGTTGAGAGATTTATCCTCACGCCAGCACCATGCGTTGTTTTCCACCGTGAAGGACATTTCCTCGCCGTCGAGCAGATAGGACATGGCGGTCATCGTTTCGACGTCGACCGAGAGCAAAGTGACCGTGTTGTCGGCCGCCGTCGTGACGGCCTCCTCCCCTTCCCCGCCCAGCTTGGTGACGAGGAAGTAGGCGCCGATCATCAGGCCAAGCGCCGCGACCAGCGCAATGAGGGTAACAGCTTGCTTTTTCATCAGCGGCGTCTCCTCTTGAGCCAGTAGACACAGCCGAAGACAGCAATGGCAATCGGGATGACGGCGGTGATGATGATACCGATGAGGTTCGCTGCCATATCGCTGACAACCAGCATAGGCTCCTCGATGGTGATGGCGGGAACCGAGATGACCTGCTCACGCTCGCACATCCAGTCGACCATCTCCTGCAAGTAGGTGTAGTTACCGCCCGAGACCATCTGGTTGGTGGTGTCGGAAAGCATCTGCGCACCCGAGATCCAGACCAGCTTGGCCGTGCCGCCGTCGACTTCCTCAGAAGCGGCGACGCCCAGCGCGAAGGAGCGCTCCTCGGCGCCCTCGGGCTTGGTCGTCGAGACCTGATCGCCCTGCGCAGCGGCCAGGAAGGAGGTCTCGCCGGTGGTGAAGAGCGGGCTGACGGTCAGACTGCTGCGGACGTTGTCGTCCACCGTCAGACCATGCGCGGCGGTGATGAAGGCGTAGGTCGAGCTCATCAGGCTGTTGGTAATCTCGTGAGACTGGACGGTCGGCACGATGTAGTAAGGCACCTGATAATAGCGGCTGCTGCTGCCCTCCATGACCACGCCTGCGTTGGCAGTAACGCCGTAGTGCGCCGTGACCGAAGCCAGATTCGGGTAGGTCGCCGGATCAAAACGGTAGTCGGTCAGGAGGAACAGATGGCCGCCGGCTTCGAGGTAGGCGGTGAGCAGCTCGGCCTCATGCTCGCTGAGGTCGGAGGAGGGCGCGTTAATCATGACGCAGTCGGCATCCTCGGGAAGTGCGCTCATGGTCAGCAGGCTCAGCGACTCGATGGCGACATTCGCCTTGGTCAGCTGGGTCGAAAAGGTCGTCGGCAGGGCGGTCTCGCCGTGGCCGGTGAGGGTGTAGAGAGTGGGCAGCTTGTCAGTGGTGACAAAATCCAGCGCACCGGTGATGGCCGACTCGCCGGCGAAGCTGAGCGTATAGCCCGACGTTCCACTCGACATCAGGTAGGTGTAATAATCGACCTCTTCCACATAGATCTCGGTGTAATCCACCACCTTGAAGCGGCGCTCACTCTCGACAACGACACTGTTCTCGCTGACCTGTTCAGAGGTGTAGGTCTCGAGGAAGGTCGGATGGGTGGTGGGGTCGATCTTCTTGAGGGTGATCAGTGAATTGAGCGAGGTAAAGCGCTCAAGGAAGGTGGTCAGCTGCACATCCTCCACCGATGCGTTGGTGATGTAGTACATCGTGACCGGCTCAGCCAGCGCCTTGACCGCCGTCTCGGTCGTCTCGCTGAGGGTGTAAAGATCATTGGCACTGGTGTCGATGATGGTGTACTTGGTCGGCAGTGCGCTGACGACCAGATTCAGCACCACCAGCACAGCCAGCAGGACCAGCGCGGCCACCGTCGTATAGGTACCCGCCTTCGCCTGGCGATTAAAGAGCGGTTTCTTGTTGTTATCCATTGCAGTATCCTCCCTTCATCAGCTCCAGCGTCTCTTCTCGACCGACTGGATCGAGAGGAAGAGGAAAAAGACGATGATCGACAGATAATAAACGATGGCCGTCACGTCAAAGATGCCGTAGACAAAGTTGTTGAAGCGGTCGAAGACCGACAGCGTGCTCAGCAGATCGGGGAACAGCCCCTCAAACGCTGAGCGGTTGAAGTAATAGGCCGCCGACAGAGGCAGAATGCAGACAGCGGCGGCGGCAATGGTGATGATCGAATTCTTGGTCATCAGCCAGACCACCAGCGCAAAGAGGATCGCCACCGCCATCAGCCCGATGTAGGACGCAATGGCCGTTGAGGGGATCAGCACCGCGATGCCGTTCATCAGATAGCAGGCCAGCAGGATACCGAAGGAAAGAACAGCGGCAATGATCTGGCTTTCGGTCAGCGCCGACATGAACATGCAGATGGCGATAAGCGCCGCGCCCAGCAGGAAGAAGGCGAGGATCGCACCGTAGCACGCGCCGTAGTGGATGGTGCCGAAGGCCGAAAGAATAATCGGATAAACGCTCATGATGCCGACCGGGATCAGGAAAACGGTCAGCATGGCGAGGTACTTGCCCAGCACGATATCGCTGACGCGCAGCGGCAGCGAATAGAGCAGCTGGTCGGTGCGGGCGTGCCGCTCCTCGGCCAGTGAGCGCATGGTCAGGATCGGGATGATGAACAGGAAGACCATCGTCATGCTGCTCAGCGCATACTCAAACGACGCCATGGCACTCTTGAGGTTGACGGCCGTCACGAAAATACCGGCAAACAGCAGCAGAAATGCAATGAACACATAGCCCGACATGTTGATGAAGTAGGATTTCAGCTCCTTCTTGTAAATGGCAGTCATCACTTGTCCTCCTTTCCGTCACTCTCATCCTCGACCCGATAGCCCTCGGTCGAGAACATGTTGGTGTAGGCTTCCTCGCGGGTCTCGGCATCAGCCGGCGCTTCCTCGGGCTGATCCTCGGGCACGACGGCCCCCTCGTCCTCGTCAGTCAGGCGCAGGAAGATATCCTCCAGCGTCGACTCCTCATAGCGCATCGAAATGATCGGCTTGCGCAGGTCGGCCATGGCGAAGAAGATATCGTCGCGCGGGTCGACCTCGCGGCTGATGTCGAGCGTAACATCGAGCACGCCCTCGTCGCGGGTGTTCTGCATGGTCATGCGCTCAACGCCATTGATCGGCAGCAGGACTTCCTCCGCCGTCTCGGCGTCACAGCGGATCGACATGTGCAGCTTGTTGGTCGGACTGACCAGCGACTCGAGGTTCTCGATGTTCTCGGATGCGACCAGGTGGCCCTGCGAAATAATCATCACGCGGTCGCAGACAGCCTGCACCTCCTGCATGATATGGCTGGAGAGAATGACCGTCTTGGTCTGCCCCAGCTCACGGATCAGGTCTCGGATCTCGAGGATCTGCTTCGGGTCAAGGCCGACCGTCGGCTCGTCGAGGATGATGACCTTCGGATCGCCCAGCATCGCCTGCGCGATGCCGACACGCTGCTTGTAGCCCTTGGACAGGTTGCGGATGAGGCGGCTCTGGTAGTCGGTCAGGCGGGTCGCCTCGATGACCTCGCGCACCTGCCGGAAGGCGCTCTCATAGTCGATGCCCTTGGCCTCGGCCACGAACATCAGATACTCGAAGGGCGTCATGTCAAAATAGAGCGGCGGCTGTTCGGGCAGATAACCGACACAGCGCTTGGCGGCCAGCGGCTCGGCATAGATGTCGTGGCCGTCAATGGTCACACTGCCTTCGGTGGCGGCAAGACATCCGGTGATGATGTTCATCGTGGTCGACTTGCCCGCGCCGTTGGGGCCGAGAAAGCCGTAGATATGTCCTTCCTCCACCGTGAAGCTGATCCCCTTTACGGCAAGGTGATCGCCATACCTCTTGGTGAGATTTTTGACTTCGATCACAAAAATTTCCTCCTTAACGCGAAGAATTGGCCACACGGCCGAACTGTAAAGATTGTACTGCAAAACTGTGTCAAGCGGTTGTTGGAAATATGACGGCTGCGTGAAGATATGCAGATTTTTTCACGCACAAGGAGGGGGCGCAGGCCCCCTCCTCACTCGCTGAAGCGGATATAGCCGAAGTACTCGCCATTCGAGGCGATCTCCTCCCAGACAACCGCACAAAAACTGCCGTCATCGGCAAAGACGAGGCGCGTGCTGCCGTCGGCCTGCGGCTCGGCGGCAAGATCGCGCAGACTGTGCGTCGCCTCGTTCCAGAACCAGAGGGCGGCAAAGCTGTCAATCTGCCGCACCGCACGGTTCCAGCCCCGATAGAGGCTGAACTCATTGGTGGGCAGCGGAACGATCGTCCGACCCACATCCGCCTTCATCCGGGCGGTCAGCGCACCGTACAGCTCCCAGTCGCTCGAGCTGATGGCGCTGATGTGGCCGTTGAAGTAGTAGTTCTGCTCCTCGAGATAGGTCGCGTTGGCGCCGACGATGCCCAGCTTGCCCTCGGGCAGGCTGTCTCCCTCGGCCGCCAGCTTCTCGGCCACGCAGTCAAGCAGAACGACATCATGGTTGTAGGTCTCGCGGTAGTCGTGCATCTCGGAAACCGAACCGATGCAGAGCACCGCCGCCAGCACCGCACAGACCCCCGCCCGCACCCGTACCTGCCGCCGCAGACAGAGCCGCACCGTCAGGTCGGCGATGAAAGCCAGCCCGACGAAAGAAGGCAGCGTATTGCGGATCGAGAACCACGGGTTGCCGATGAAAAAGAAGATGCTGACCGGCGCAAGCGCCAGCAGAATTCCGAACCCATACGCCCACACGACGCGCAGCCCCCGCCGCTTCCCAGCTGGGACGCGGACAGCCTCGGCATCATCCTCCCGGCGGGCAAGCAGGCCGAACAGCGCCGTCAGCCCCAGGCAGACGAGCAGCCACAGCCACTTTCCCTCGGTGAAGATGAGCTTCAGACCCCGCCAGAAGCCCTTGACCACCGTCCCGGCCCCGCCCCAGAAAAAGGCGTTCCAGACCTGTCCGCTGATCTCGGGCAGAAAGACCTCGAAATAGTAGGCATTGTTCGGCAGAGCCAGCTCCATGCGGCTCGAGAGCGCACCGCCGTCCGAGAATGCCGCGGTGAACGCGAAATAGCACCCCGCCGCAGCAAAGGCCAGCAGAGCCAGCAGGCTCCGCCGTCTCCGCTCACCGAGGTAGTCGAGCATCAACAGCAGCGACGCCGCCGCCGACAGCACCAGCGTCTGCTCATAGTAGCCGTAGGACAACAGCAAAACCGGGAAATAGAGCCACGCACACAGCTTCCTGCCGTCCTCGACCCAGCGCACCAGCATCCAGGCCGCCAACGCACCGAAAAAGAGCCCGCAGATCAGCCGCGTCCCCGCCGACATCCAGTATGTTCCCTCAAAGCCAAGCGGCAGAAGGGCGTACACAACGGTGAAGATCCAGCCTGTCCCGAAGCGGCGGCGGAACACACTCTGCCACAACAGCGCCGAACCGGCGTAAAGCAGCGCCAGCAGCAGCACAGCCACGATCATCACGCCGGCAAACTTCGACCAGACATACAGGTCAGTCACCGCCGCCAGCGGCCGGGAGGCCAGCAGCCCCTGCTCCCGCAGAAGCAGTGGGTAATCGCCGACCGAGGGATAATTGATGTACTGGATATAGTCGTCATGCTGCCAGCAATATTCGATCCCGCAGCTGAGATAGCGCCAGACGATGGCCGCCCAGACCAGCCAAAAGGAAAGCGGCCTGCGCCGTGGGGTGATCCACGCGCAAAGCCGCTCCCAAATCAGGTTCAACCGGTTCATCTGACCGAGAAGGCGTAGATCGTCCGGGTCGTGTAGCGCTGACCGGGCGCGAGGGTTGCGTCGGTGAAGCCGGGATGGTTCATGCTGTCAGGCATGGCCTGCGTCTCCAGGCAGAGCGCGTTGTGCGGCGTCTGCGGATAGCCGCCCTTGAAGCGGACCGGGCCGTTCATCATGTTGCCTGTGTACAGCTGCACACAGGGCTGGTCGGTCCAGACCTGCATCGCACGGCCGGTGCGCGGATCGTACAGCTCGCCGCGCAGAACGGGCTTGTCCTGCTTGCCGCCGACGAAGTTGAAACAGTGGTCGTAGCCGCCGCCGATCTTGAGGTCACGGTCGTCAGCTTCGATGTCGCGGCCGACCGGCTTGGCAGTGCGGAAATCAAAGGGTGTCCCCTCGACCGGAACCAGCCGGCCGGTCGGGATCAGCTGCTCGTCGGTCTCAAGATAGCTGTCGGCGTCGAGGCGAAGCTCATGGCCGAGAATACTGCCCGACGCATAGCCGCCGAGGTTAAAATATGTGTGGTTGGTGAGGTTGATGACCGTCTTCTTGTCGGTCACCGCGTCGTAGTCGATGACCAGCTCATTGCTGTCAGTCAGCGTGTAGGTGACCTTCACCGTCAGATTGCCCGGGAAGCCCTCCTCGCCGTCGGGCGAGGTGGCGGTGAGCGCCAGCGCACCATCGACGATCTCAGCCTGCCACAGCTTCTCGTTGAAGCCGTGGCAGCCGCCGTGCAGTGAGTTCGCGCCATTGTCGTTCATGCCGACCTTGTACTCAACGCCTTCAAGCGTGAACTTCGCCCCACCGATGCGGTTGCCCCAGCGGCCGATCAGCGCGCCCTGGTAGCCGTCCGCCGCCCGGTAATCGTCAAGGCAGTCATAGCCGTTAATAACGTCAGCCATGCGGCCGTCGCGGTCGGGCGTGATGAGCTGCACCAGCGCACCGCCGTAGGTAATGATCTTGACCTTCATGCCGTTCGCATTGGTCAGCGTGTATGCTTCGACCGGGCAGCCGCAGGGCAGCTTGCCGAACAGTTCCTTGCTAATGGCAGCCATTCCATTTACCTCCAATTACTCCGCGTCAGGATAGCCATCAGGGTTCTTCGCCTGCCAGTTGGCAGCGTCACGGCACATTTCCTCGATGCCGTACTCAGCGCGCCAGCCCAGCTCGTTGGCCGCCTTGGTCGGATCGGCGAAGCAGGCATCAATATCGCCGGGACGGCGATCCGTGATGCGGTAAGGCACCGGACGGCCGGTCGCCTTCTCATACGCATGCACAATATTCAGCACCGAGTAACCGACACCGGTGCCGATGTTGAACTGGTCAATGCCGGTCTTGGTCTCAGCCAGCGCAAGTGCCTTGAGGTGCGCGCGGGCAAGGTCGACCACATGGATGTAGTCACGCACGCCGGTGCCGTCATGCGTGTTGTAATCGTTGCCGAACACACTCAGCTGCGGCAGCTTGCCGGCCGAAACCTTAACAATGTAGGGCAGCAGATTGTTCGGGATGCCGCGCGGATCCTCGCCGATCATGCCGCTCTTATGCGCGCCGATGGGGTTGAAGTAGCGCAGAACAGAAACGCTCCACTCGGGATCAGCCGCAACAAGGTCGGAGAGGATACGCTCAATGACCAGCTTGGTCTGGCCGTAGGGGTTGGTGGTGGACAGCGGGAAATCTTCGCGGATCGGCACCGACGCAGGGTTGCCGTAAACGGTCGCCGAGGAGCTGAACACCATGCGCTTCGCGCCGAACTCTGCCATCACATCGCAGAGATTCAGCGTGCCGGTGATGTTGTTGTGGTAGTACCACAGCGGCTTCGCGCAAGACTCACCGACCGCCTTCAGGCCGGCAAAGTGGATGACGCTGTCGATCTTGTTGCCCGAGAAAACGGCGCGGAGCGCACTCTTGTCGAGCAGGTCGACCTCGTAGAAGCGCGGACGGATGCCGGTGATCGCCTCAATGCGGTCGAGTACGACGGGCTTGCTGTTGCAGAAATTGTCGACGATGACGACCTCGCGGCCAGCCTCGAGGAATTCGACGACGGTGTGCGACCCGATGAAGCCGGTGCCGCCGGTGATAAGGATTGCCATAATTGTTTCCTTCTTTCTATGTTGACTAAAATTGTTTCGTTGGTACAAATTTTTCCGCGCTCACGCGCGGTAGGGAGGGGCGGGACCATCTCAGACAGGCCGATCGCTTTGGCTTCGCCAAAGCACGAGCCCGGCTTCGCCGGTCTCTGAGTTTCCCTCCCCTCCCCCTGCCCGCCGTTGGCGGGCATTCACCCACCCCACCTCCTTGGCTTCGCCGAAGCTTTCCTGTCTTTGTTACGTTGTGCGCTGACCGGTTGCCGACTCCGTCGGCTACTGGCTGATGCGCAGGAACAAGCTGTGCGCTTCTTCATCCCTTAGCCGAATCAGCAGGAAGTGTTGTAAAGGGCGTGGTTGGAAAGCTTTTTGGGAGTCCAGAACCCTTTTTCTCGAAAAAGGGTTCTGGCGGGGTTTGTGGGCACCGAACTCACCTGCGGTGAGTTCCTCGGGAGCTGCCCTACGGGCATCTCTGCGCCCCAAGGTCTTCTTACTTCATGTACTTCCCCACGATCGCCTCCAGCTCGGGCATCTTCGCCTCCATGTCGGCGACGAGCTTGAACTGGTTGCGGGCGCGGTCGAGATTGTGGGTCGGGTAGTGGGTACGGAAGTAGACGTCGCCGTTAAGGTAGTCGCCGAGGAAGCGGATGCCCACCTCGAAGGTCATCATCCACGCGCCCATCGGCAGGGCGCGCAGCTCGGCCTCGGTCAGCGAGCCGCCCAGACCCTCGATGAAGCCTTCGGTGAAGGCGTCGAAGAGGTCGGTGCGGACGTAGACCTTGTCGAGATCAACCTCATCCTCGGCCGCACTCGACGCGCCGAAGCGGATCGCGTCGCCGTAATCGTAGAGCACCGAGCCGGGCATGACCGTGTCGAGGTCGATCACGCAGATGCCCTCGCCGGTCACGTCGTCCATCATGATGTTGTTCAGCTTCGTGTCGTTGTGCGTCACGCGAAGCGGCAGCGAGCCGTCGGCGATGCCGTCCATGATGAAGGAGCACTTCCCCTCCCTCGCCATCGCGAAAGCGATCTCGTCGGCCACCTCGGCCGCGCGGCCCGCCTTGTCGGCGGCGACAGCCGCCTTGAAGTCAGCCATCCGGCTGACCGTGTTGTGGAAGTTCGGAATGGTCTCGCACAGCGTGTCGGCCGGATAGTCGGCCAGCTGGCGCTGGAAGTTGCCGAACGCACGCGCTGCCTTGGCGAAAAGCTCCGCGTCGGCCGACTGGTGCGACGTTGCCCCCTCAATGCAGAGATACGCACGCCAGTAGCCCTCGTCGGGGTCAACGTAAGCCACGCCTCCCTCGACCGTCCCAACCACCGTCAGCGTCTCCCGCTCGGGATCGCCGCCTGCCGCCGCGATCTTCTCCTTGAGGAACTCGGTCACACCGATAATGTTGGCCATCACCTCGTCGGGCCGCGTGAAGATTGAGGTGTTGATCTGCTGCATCACATAGCGCCGACCGTCGGCGCAGGTCACAAAATAGGTCCCGTTGATATGGCCGTTCTCGCAAAGCGCAAAGCCGACAGGCTCAGCCGAGAAGGCAAAATGCGAGGCAACCTCGCGCAGTTGATTTTCGTTCATCGTGTTCTCCTTTTTACCAAAGCTTCTCGGGGTAGACCCCGTCGGCGATCAGCGCCTGAATGCCGGCGACCACCAGCGGCTTATCCTCGGGGTAGGTCACGCCCTGCCAGGTCGCGTCGGTCGCGAGCACCTGCACGCGGCAGAGGCCGTCCTTCATCATCCCCTCCACCGCGGAGGGCAGATAGAACTCGCGCTTGAGCGGATCTCCCCCCTCAGCAGCGAGAAATGCATCAAAATAGCGCGTCATGTAGGCCATCGCCTTCGGCGTGAAGCCCCAGCAGTTCATCGACACCGTCGTGTCGACCGGCAGCGCAAACCAGTCGTCACCGTCCAGATAAGCCGCGCCGGTCTCGGTGCGCTTGATCTTGGTGCGCTCCACGATCTCGGTCAGTTGACCTGCCGCATTGGTCGTGCACTGTCCGCGCGAAACCGTGCCGTGCTCGGTCAGCGTGTTCTCGAGCGCGTAGCCCACCATACAGAAGGGCTCGACGCCGTCCTCCCCTGCCTTTGCCGTGCGCAGAAAACCGGCCAACTTCAGAAAGGCATCCCGACCGTAAAAATCATCGGCGTTGATGACCGCAAAGTTTTCTTCCACCAGCTCCGCCGCGCTCAGCACCGCATGACCGGTGCCCCAGGGGCGCTCGCGCCCGGCGGGAACCACGTGCGGCGCGGGAATGTTCTCAAGCTTCTGGAAGGCATAATCGACCTTGATCTTTCCCTCGATGCGCTTGCCCACCGTCTCGCGGAAGACATCGTAATTTTCCTCCTTGATGACGAACACCACCCGGTCAAACCCGGCCAGCAGCGCGTCATAGATCGAAAAGTCAAGGATAAACGCCCCCTGCTCGGTGATCGGGTCGATCTGCTTCAGACCGCCATAGCGCGAACCCATCCCGGCAGCCATAATCACGAGTGTCATAACAAACCTCCATCTATCGTTCTTCGGATTGCAGTATGCAGCAATATCTAATCAATTAAGTATATCACAAATCCCCGAAAAATGCAAGTCCTGCGCAGATTTCGATACAAAAATCCGAGTACTGCACAGTTAGACGTAAAAAACGGAAATTTGTTCCACAGATTTCGATGAAATCTATACTGATTTTAGTTGGACAGGGTGTCCCGCGTGTCCACGCGGGACACCTCATCCGTCGCTGCACGACAGCCTTCCAGCTGAGCGAAGCTCAGCTGGAAGGCTTATCAAGGTTCGCTGTACGTTGCAGCCTTCCCCTTGAGGGGAAGGTGTCAGCCCGTAGGGCTGACGGATGAGGTGTCCCATTGCTTTGGTAACAATTTACCTATAAACCTATCGTTTTTTTCCACAACGCAAAAATTGATCCCGTAGGGGCGGCCCTATGTGGCCGCCCGCAGCGAAACGACGACAGACCGTTTCATTTGGTAAAATGTGTTTAGAACGGGCGGCCACCGGCGCAAGCATGCGCCAGCCGCCCCGACAGTGTTGTTTTATGATTGTGCAAAATATCAACAGATTTTATTGAAAAATCCCCTCAGCCAAACGGCGCCGCCCGCTGGGCGGCGCCGTTTGCGCGCATGCGTCCTTTCACTCCGCGTCAAAATTCATCACAGCGCGGAAAGTATCAAGCCCGTTGAGATATGTCCGCTCCGCCTTATCCTGATTGAGCAGCGTCCCGAGCGACCCCTGGCGGCGATAACAGATCAGCGTGTCCTCGGGCAGCGCGGCCAGCGCGGTGAAATACTGCCCGAAGGCCGTGTCCTTGAGATAGATCGCGCAGTCGTCATACGCCCCCTCCGGCGCTGTCCCCAGCGCTTCGGCCAGCGGCAGGAAAATGCCGGTGCCCTTCATCTCTTCGTAAAGCCAGTCGGCCGCCAGCACGATCGTGTACTCGCCCGACATCAGCAGTTGGCTGAACTTCTGCTTCTCCTGCGCGAAAAAGCTGCTGTTGACGACCAGGTTCTCCCCCTCCGCCAGCGCCGCTTCCTCCTGCGCCCGGATCTGCGCCTCAGAATAGACCAGCAGATTCGTCACCGCGACCTCCTTGCGGCCGTCGCCGTTGTAATCCTCGGGCATCAGCGCCGAGAAGGCCGCCGCGACCTCGCTCGGCCCCTGCTGCCCGAAGCTGTGCGAACCGGCATAGACCACGTTCACGTCGGGCGTCTCCTTGGCGCACATCTGCACCGTGCAGACCAGCACCACGATCAGCGCAAACGCGCCGATGAGCACCGGCCACTTGTAATAATACCAATAATTGTCAATCCAGCGGGTGAACCGGTTCTCGATCCGGATCTCGCCGCCCTGCATTTTGTCAGCCATCAGTAAACCTCCCTCCGGACGATCGCCGGAATCCCTTTTGCAACGGCTTCAAGCCATGAATTTACAATTTATTCACACATTTTCGGCGTCATTCTGCCGAAAAAGCAGCGGAGCGCATCCTGCGACGCGCTCCGCTTGCATTAGTTGGTCTTCGTGCGAGAGACCTCCAGGACGCGCAGACGCAGCTGGCCGCCGGGGGCATCGGCGATGACCTCGTCGCCCGCCTTTGCGCCAATGAGCGCCTGGCCGACCGGCGACTGGTCAGAGATCTTGCCCAGCAGGGGGTTAGCCTCGTTCGAGCCGACGATCGAATACTCGATCTCCTCGTCATACTCGACGTCGAACACCTTGACGGTCGAGCCGACATTGACGCTGTCGTGCTTGATGGCCGACTCGTCGACCACCTCAGCGTTGGCGATCAGATCCTCCAGCTCGAGGATCCGGGCCTCGACCTGGGCCTGCTCGTTGCGGGCGGCGTCGTACTCGGCGTTCTCGGAAAGGTCACCGAACGAACGGGCCACCGCAATGGCCTCCTTGACCTCCGCACGGCGGGTATTTTTCAGGTAATCGAGCTCCTCTACCAGCGCACGATAGCCTGTTTCGGTGTAAAGCTGCTTTGCCTTGGTTGCCATGATTTCTTTAACTCCTTCAATTCTTCAGTGGTAATATATGGTCAGTCAGATTTATTTCGCGTTGTCATTAAGCCACTTGATCGCCGCCTGCAGCTGGGTATCCTCTGCGTCGGTGATCTTGTAGATGTTCTTGCCAGCTACGGCCTCATCCATGTCGACGTCGAGATCGGGCACGATGCCGATGCCCTCATAGCTCTCCGAGAAGGGCGGGAAGTACATCCGCGTCGTCAGCTTCAGCGCTGAGCCGTCGCCGAGACGGATGATCGACTGCATGCTGCCCTTACCGTAGGTGGTCTTACCGACGAAAACGGCCTTGTCGTAGTCCTGCAGTGCCGAGGTAAAGAGCTCAGCCGCCGACGCCGTGCTTTCGTTGGCCAGCACTGCCATCGGCATGACCAGCTCAGCTGCATCGGAGGAGATCGTCTCCTCGTTGCCCTCCTTGTCGACGGTACGGATGATTGGCCCCTCGGGCAGGAGGTAGTCGAGGATATTGGTGATCGACGTCAGGTCGCCGCCGGGATTGTAGCGCACGTCGAAGACGAGGCGTGTTGCCCCTGCCCCGCGCAGCTCCTCGACCGCCGCCTTGAACTGGTCGGGCGTGCCGAGGTCGAAGCCGGTGATCTTGATGATGCCCACCGTTCGGTCGGTCTCGCAGAGATGCGAGAGGACGCTGACCTCGGTGACATAGCCGCGCACGATCGAGAACTCGACCGTTTCGCTGTAATTGTCGCCGCGGAAGACAGTGAAGACGGCCGTCGTGCCGGCCTTGCCCTGCATCTTGGAGACGGCCATGGTGTAGCCGAGCTCGGCCACGCTCTCCTTCTCCTCGCCGACGTAGGCGATGAGGTCGCCCGGCTCGACGCCGGCCTCAAGGGCGGGCGAATCGGGCATGACGTTGATGACCTCTATCAGGCCATAGTCAGTGTTGTAGATGACACTGACGCCGATGCCCTGCATCTCCGCGTTGGTGTCGGCGGTGAGGGTCTCGTACTCCTCGGCGTTGAAGTAGTCGCCGTAGCGGTCGCCGGTGCCGGCGACGTAGCCGCGGAGGATATACTCGTTGAGCTGCTCATCATCGAGCTCGTTGTAGTAGTAGGTGCGATAGATCTGGTCGATGGCGGCCAGCTTTTCGTTGCCCCCGGCGATATCACTTGTCTCGCCGTTCTGGCTGAGGTAGCTCCCCCGCAGGTCGGCCGTGTAGATCTCGCTGAGGATGGTGTAGGTGGTCATGAAGGTGACGAGCACCGCCAGGATGAGACAGGTGACGAACACCGTGACCGAAATGCGTTTGGACTGTTTCAATGCAAAATTCCTTTCCGCGCCGGCTTATTTGGGCTGGGTCACATAATCCAGCGGGTTCTTACACTCGCCGTTGATGCGCACCTCGAAGTGGAGGTGGTTGCCCGACGAGTTGCCGGTCGTACCGACCTTGGCAATGATGTCGCCCTGCTTGACCGTCTGGCCCACCTTGACGTTGAGCTGGTTGGCATGGGCGTAGAGCGTCGATTTTCCGCCGCCGTGATCGATAATGACATAGTTGCCGTAGCTCCAGTGGTACTCGGCCTTGATGACGGTGCCGCCGTTGGAGGCGTAGATATTCGACCAGGCGCTTGCCGGGATGTCGATGCCGCGGTGGTAGTCGTTGACGCCCCAGAGCACGCGCCAGCCGAAGTAGGATGAGATGCGCTTCCAGCTGACATCGACCGGCCAGCGGAACTCGCCGCCGACATAGGCCGCGTTGGCTTTGGCCTGCAGCTCACGGATGTAGGCCTCCATCTCCTTGTTGACCTTGTCCTCCTCGGCCGTCAGCTTCTGCTGGGCGGCGCTGTCCACGGCGATGCTGGTGGTGAGGGTATTCAGATAGGCCTGGTTGTCGGTCAGCTGTTGATTGAGCGACGCCTCGGTCTCCTCTAACTTGACCTTGGCCTCCTCGTTTTTGACCTGCATGGCCTCGAGGTATTCCTCCTCGGCTTCAAGCTCGACGGTCGCGTTCTGGTACTTCTCCATCAGCTTGACGTTGTAGTCCATCATATAGCCGACGCGCTCGACGCGGGTGAGAAAATCGTAGAGGCTGTCGGCACCGAGCAACATCTCGAGGTAGCCGGTCTCCCCCTCTTCATAGGTTATGCGCAGACGCTCCAAAAAATTCCCGCGCTGCTCGTCGACATCGGCTTTTTTATCGATAATTTCCAGATTTTTTTTGCCGATCTTGTCTTCAGTCTCGGCAATGAGATCCTCCAGCGCCTCAATCTCCTCCATCGTCAGATTCAGCTGCGAATCGAGATAGCCCTTCAGCTCGAGCGCGTCGGCCTGATTCTGGCGTGCGGTGTAGATCTTGTTGTTCAGAGCGGTTTTTTCCTTCTGCAGCTGGGCAAGCTGCTCCTCGTACATCTTCACCTTGGCGTCGGTGACGGTGGAGGCGGCTTCAGTCGGCCGGATGACCGACGGGATCAGAAGCAGCGAGCTGAAAACCAGTGCGCAGGCGGCAAGGATGGCGACGTGCGCGAAGCGGTGACGGCGGGTGGTTTTTTCTTCCATATGTATGCTCCTTTCGCGTGAGGCAATCAGGCGTTGAGATTGCGGCGAAGCGAAATCGACGAGCCGACCGCGCCGGTGACGGTACCGATCAAAAGGAAGCCGAGCAGGACGTAGGCGGACAGATCCGAGAAAGGATAGACCTCCAGCATGCGGATCTTGGTCTGCACAACCTGTTCAATATACGTGTAGATATACCATTCAGCGAAATACGCGATCGCTCCCGACAGCAGGCCGATGATGACGCCCTCGAGAATGAACGGTGTAATGATGAAGGTCCGGGTCGCGCCGATGTAGCGCATGACGTTGATCTCATTGCGCCGCGCGTGGACCGCGATCTTGATGGTGTTGATGATGACAAAGAGGCTGACGACGAAGAGCAGGACAAGGAACCAGATGAAGACCAGCGAGACGCCCGACTTGAAGCTGTCGATCTGCGCCGCGAGGTCAAGGCGGAAGATGATCTTGGAGATGCCCTCGATCTCGCCCAACTGATACTCGAGCGTAGTGGCCTTGGCGATGTCCTCGTAGGTGATGTAGAACATGTCGGGCAGCGGGTTTTCCTCGCCCTCAGCGATGACGAAAAGGTCACTGTAGTCAGCGTAGTCGGCCTTCATCTCCTCGAGGCCCTGCTCTTTTGAGACGTAGGTAATGCTGTCGACGTTGTCCATGGTGCGCAGGGTGTCGTAGATCTCCTCGACCTGTGCGTCGTCGAGCGTCGGCTCGAGGTAGATGGCGATCTCGTTCATGAGGCCAAGCTGGTCGAGGTTGAGGTTGATATCGGCCACAAGCAGGGCGAAGCTGCCCAGCACGATCAGGCAGGAGGCGAGGATCAGGATCGACGCGACGGTCATAACGCTGTTGCGCCACAGGCTCTTGAGGGCCTGTCCGACGAAATAGAAGGGGTTATAGCGGCTCATTCGAACATCCCTCCCACCTTGTCCTCGACGACGCGGCCATGCTCGATGGTCACGACGCGCTGCTGGTAGTAATCGACGAGGCTCTTCTCATGCGTGACGACGATGACGGTCTTGCCGAGGCGGTTGATTTTGAGCAGGAGGTTCATGATCTCGATGCTCATCTCGGGGTCGATATTGCCGGTCGGCTCGTCGGCGATGATGATCTTGGGGTTGTTGGCCAGCGCGCGGGCCAGCGCGACGCGCTGCTGCTCGCCGCCCGAGAGCTCGTTCGGGTAGCATTTGAGCTTGTCGCCCAAGCCCACCGTGTTGAGGATGGCGGGCACACGCTTGCGGATCTTGCTCGTCGGCGTGCCGACGACGTGCATGGCGAAGGCGACGTTTTCGTAGACGGTTTTATTCGGGAAAAGGCGGAAGTCCTGGAAGACCACGCCGAGCTGTCGACGGTAGTGCGCGACCTTATAGTTGGGCAGCTTGGTCAGATCAAACTCGTTGACCATCAGCTTGCCCGATGTCGGTTTTTCTTCGCGCAGCAGCAGACGCATCAGCGTTGTTTTGCCCGCGCCCGAGTGGCCGACGACGAAGACAAATTCGCCGTCCTCGATGCGCAGGGTGACGCCGCCGAGGGCTACCGTTTTATTGGGGTAGATCTTTTTGACGTTTTGCAGTTCAATCATCGAAATAAGTCCTTATGTGTTGATGAGCGTGACAAAAATTTGTGAGGCCCGCATGTGCTCTCCGACTGCGGTTGCTCCGACATCCGAAACGCACACATGCGTTCCTCACAAATGATACGATCACATTGCTTGGGGCTATTGAGTTAGATCAGAACTTGACGGGCTTGGAGTTGAGGTACTTCTTGACCATCAGTGCCACCTTGAAGGTGATGGCATGCTCGAATTCGCGCAGATCGAGGCCGGTCAGCTTGCGGATCTTCTCCAAGCGGTACACCAGCGTGTTGCGGTGGACGAAGAGCTTGCGCGAGGTCTCGGAGACATTGAGGTTGTTCTCGAAGAAAGCCTGGATGGTCATCAGGGTCTCGCGGTCGAGCGACTCAAGGGAGCCCTTCTTGAAGACCTCCTGTAAGAACATCTCGCAGAGGGTGGTGGGCAGCTGATAGATGAGGCGGCCGATGCCGAGGTTCTCGTAGCTGATGATGTTCTTCTCGGTCTCGAAGACCTTGCCGACCTCGATGGCGACCTGCGCTTCCTTATAGGCGCGGGCGAGATCCTTGATATTGTCGACCATGGTGGAGATACCGATGGCGACCTTGGTATAGAACTCGGTGCTCAGCGTGTCGGCGATGTTGGTGGCGATCTTCTCGATCTCCTTCATCTCGGTGTTGGGCTTGACGTCCTTGACCAGCACGATGTCGTGCTCGCCGACGCTGATGACATAATCCTTGCTCTTGTCGGGGAACATGTTCTGCAGCATCTCGAAGGGCATCATGTCGGTCTTGCCGTAGAACTTGACCAAGAACACAATGCGCGTCTCCTCGGTGTTGAAGTGCAGCTCCTTGGACTTGATGTAGATATCGCTGGGAAGGATATTGTCGAGAATGATATTCTTGATGAACGAGCCCTTGTCATACTTTTCGTCGTAGAGGCTCTTGATATTGCCGAGCGCAATGGCCAGCAGCTTTGAGGTTTTTTCAGCGGACTTGTCCTCACCCTCGACGAAGACGATATACTCAGCCTTGGTGCACATGCCGATCGGGCGGTAGGTATAGCCCTCGATGGCGATTGCCTCGGAGGTATAGGCAAGCTCGTCCCGGATGCCCTGCTTGACCTCGCCGATCTTGACCAGCTCACTGCAGGAAATGATAACGCCGTTCTCATCGATGACGCCGATCACGCGATCGACCGCATCCTTCATCTGGTGAATGACACCCTGAAACAATCTGTTCGACATATGGTTCCCTCTCAAATCATAAAGTTGGGTATACGATAGAGCCTTTGGTGATTCTCACCTATATTCTACACGATTTTTTGTGATTTTTCAATAGGCTTTTGCGAATTTTTATCAAAAATCACATCATCCGCAGCGTATTGATGATCGCAATCACCAAAAACGATGCGAAGAGGAGCGCGATAGCATAAAAAAGCATGGACGGTGCGATGAAGCCCAGCACAAGACCGACCAGAACAACGGCGGCGGTAATGACAAAGGGCAGGCGCTCCTTGGAAGCAGTGGGGACAAGCTTCCCCAGCGGATGCTTGCCGCCGACGAGCATCATCAGCACGACGATCTCGAGCGCGGCCAGCAGAACAGCGGGCACGATCAGCCCAAGGATGCCGGTGCCGAAGCGGAAGAAGGCAAGCAGCAGACCGCCGGCCAGCGTCACCGCGGAATAGGCGAAGAAGGTGCGCGGATAGAGATAATAGATGTAAAACAGAGCCGAGGCCGCAATCAGGCAGACCAGAAGGCGGGTCCCCGACAGAGCGGAGTAACCGACACAGGCTGCGAGCAGACCGCCGGCGATGATGGTCAGCAGTGAGCCCGAGAGAACGGTGTCATGCTCGTCCACGCCCTTTTTGCGGCGGACGATCCACAGCGCTGCCGCGCCTGCCGTCAGCAGGGCGAACACGGGGATCAGCACCGGGCGAACTGAATTGTAGAAGGTCAGCGCAGTCGAGATGCTGCTGTTTTTAAGCATCATCACCGCCAGCACCACGGCAACCAGCACCACCGAAAAAACAATGATCCGCTGGGCGGCCACATCCCGTTTGACGCCGCGGACAGGTGCGGCAGCTGCTTTTTTCATATTACTCAACACGATCAACTCCATCAGATAGTTTTGGTTTGCTGTGCCAGCTCAAGGGCATAGCTGAGACAGGACAGGGCAAAGACCGGCGCTGTTTCACAGCGCAGAATCCGCGCCCCCAGCCCGATCGAGACAAGACCGGCCGCTTTTGCCGCCTCGGCCTCCTCTGGTGAGAAGCCGCCCTCAGCGCCAACAACCAGTGACACGGTGCGCACAGGCTCGATCCGCCGCGCAATGGCGGCGGGCAGGGTCAGAGCCTGCTCGTCCTCATAGCAGAAGAGGGGCAGGTCAGCCTCGGCCGCCTCGCGCAGCATGGCGGCAAAGGACAGCGGCAGCGCCACGCGGGGGATACGCCCCCGGCCGCACTGCTTGGCGGCCTCGGCGGCGATGCGCTGGCGGCGGAGCTGCTTCTTCTCTTCCCCGTCGCCCGGCCGAACAATACAGCGCGAGCTGACAAAGGGAATGATCTCCGAGGCCCCGCACTCAACCGCCTTCTGGATGACCGTCTCCAGCTTGTCTGCCTTGGACAGGGCGACGTACAGGCGGGCAAAATAGGGCGGCTCGGCGCGGCAGGGCAAGGTCTGCTCGATCCGCGCGTCGACGGTGGTGCCGTCAAAGCGGAACAGCACGCAGTGATGCTCGACCGCCCCGCAGTCGGGGCCGTCGGCCGGGCAGACGACGATCTTCTCCCCCGCCGCCATGCGCAGCGAGCGGGAAATATGATGCGCGTCCTCCCCCGTGATGGTCACGACGCGGCCGTCGGGGGTATCGGTGAACTGCGCAGTCGGGACAAAAAACCTCGGCATAAGCGCTCCTTTTGGCAAAGTGAAGCCTGTGCCAAGGCACAGGCAACTCTATTCCCGTTCATTATACTACAGATTGCCCAATTTGTCAAAGCTTTTTTTGATAAAAATCGCAAATTTTTCGCTTTTTTTCACAATTCGCGGCTTAGACGGACACAAATTGGGGTAAATCCGACCGAAAGGCGGGTCAATGCTTGCGTGATCTGCCCTTTCGCTTGGGTTTGGCGGGGGCGGGCGCAGGCGCGGGCTCGGGTGTTTCCTCGGCGGGAGCGGGGGCTTCCGCCGGCTGCTCGGCCGGTGCGGCAGAGACGGCCGCCTTGCAGCTGAGGCGGTAGTCGATCAGCTGGCGGAAGAGGGTGTAGAGCACCGAGCAGAGGGGGACGCTGACGAGAATGGTCAGCACGCCGCCGATGTTGCCGCCGACCAGCACCGCGACAATGACCAGTATCCCGGGCAGGCCGACCTTCTTGCCGACGATGCGGGGATAAATGAGATTATTCTCCAGCTGCTGCAGCACGACAAGGAAAACGATGAAGAGCAGCGCCTTGATCGGGCTGACGGTCAGGATGAGAAAGGCCGAGACGCCGCCGCCGATAAAGGCGCCAAAGACGGGGATCAGCGCCGATACGGCGACCAGCACCGACACCACGCCGGCATAGGGGAAGCGGAAAATGAGCATGCCGATGCAGCAGAGGCCGCCGAGCACCACTGCCTCGGTCAGCTGACCGGTGAGAAAGTTCGAGAAGGTGCTGTTTGACAGCCGGCCGATCTCCTCGAGCTCGGCCGTGACGCGGTCGGGCAGGAAGGCCCGCATGACGCGGTCGAGGAAGGCCGCAATCTGCTCCTTCTGCAGCAGGATATAGATGGCCAGAATGAACCCGAGGAAGAAGTTGGCGATGCCGCCGAAAATGGAGCTGGTGAAGGTGGTGGCAAAGTCGAAGAGCGACCCGGTGCCGTTTTTGAGGACGTCAAAGACGGTGGTGAACAGGTTGTTCCAGTCGACCTTCAGCTCGGCGATGAATTCGGCAGAGATGTTATTCTCCTCCAGCCATGCAATGATCTCGGGTAGGGCGCGCTCGATCCAGGCCTGCACGGTCGGGATGAGGGTGGAGACCGTCTCGCCGATGCCGGGGATGACGACCAGCAGGATCAGCGCGATGACGATGAGAATGGCAAGGAGCGTCAGGATCAGGGCCAGCGGCCGGCGCAGGCGGCGGACGGCAGGACGCGGACTGCGCCCCATGCCGCCGAGCAGCTTCTCCTCGAAGGTACGCATCACAACGTTGAGCACAAAGGCAATGCAGAGTCCGAGAATAAGTGGGGAGATCAGGCCAAAGAGCCAGCCGAGGAAAGCACCGACGGCAGACAAATTCTGCACGAGGGCAAAGAGCAGCACGCCAAAGGCGATCAGCAGCATGGCGCGGCGGGTACTGTGGTCGTTGTACGGTTTTTTCACAGGGAAACCTCCGGATCAGTTTCGATGCAGGCGGCGATGTCGGATCAAAGATGGAAAGCGACCTCGATATCGCGGACGTCCTCGTCCCCGATCTTGACCAGCTTTTCCTTCATCATGGTCGAGAAAACGATGGCGCGGGCGCTGTACTCCATCACCTCAAGGCGGTCAAAGGCGTTGAGGATGGAGGTGCCGGCGGTGATGACGCAGTCGTTCTCGACGATGCAGACCGGCTCCTTGGGCGTGATGGCCTGCGCGAGCAGATCGGGCTGGAGGAAGTTCGCGCCGTAGGGGAAGCGGGGCGCGTGCTTGAGCATGATGTAGCTTTCGGGAATCAAGCGGGCGTCAAAATCGCCGTCGGTGAGGGCAAAGGCCGAGATGTAGGGCGCATGGGCGATCATCACGGCGTTGAACTCGGGGTGGGCGGCGAACAGCTTTTCGACCAGGCGGACGGCATGCGACGGCACGGTGCCGGGCGCGCATGCACCGTCCTTGACGTAGATGAGATCATCCGGCTCGAGGTAGAGGCGGTCGCGGTCGTTGGGGGTGATAAGAAAGCCGCCGTCGTCTACGCGGGCGGCATAGGTGCCGTAGGCGGAGGTGACGAGCTGATTCCGATAGGCGCGGGCCAGCATGCGGCAGATCTCCTCCCGCTTGGCCTGCTCGTCGGCGGCGGGGGTGTGCGCCTCCAGCTCGGCCATCATCGGTGCGGCCTCGAGGGCATAGAGGGTGCGATGCTTCTCGTTCAGCGGCAGGCGGCGGGTGCCGAGGGCGTCAATGTTGATCTCGATGCGGGCGCAGTAATCGAGCGTCTCAAACATCATGAAGGCCCGGAACAGGTTGGCTGCCCCCACCACGACGCCGTGGTTCTCGAGCATGACCGAGCTGGCTCCAGCAGCAAATTCCTCCGCGATATACGCACCCAGCGTTTCACTGCCCGGGACGGCGTACTTGGCCATGGCCAGCTTGCCGCACAGCTCGGCTGCACCGGGGATCAGGGTAGTATCGGGCATGCGGCGGACGACCGAAAAAGCGACGAGCGCCGGCGGGTGCGCATGCAGAACGGCACGGATATCGGGGCGGCTGCGGTAGATGGCCAGGTGGAAGGGATACTCGCTGGACGGCTTATGCGGGCCGATGATGGTGCCGTCAGGCTTGACCTGCATGATGTCGGCGCGGGTGAGATTGCACTTATCGACGCCGCTGGGGCTGATCCAAAGGCTGCCGTCTTCGTCCATGATGGAGAGGTTGCCGCCCGAGGTGGTGGTCATGGCGTTGCGGTAAAGGCGGTTCATGATCTCGACGATCGCGTCAGCGGGGTGGAGCTTGGTGATATCCATGGTTGTTCCTCTTTATTTTATGCAGAATGGACGCCGCCGCTCGGGCGGGGCGGGATTTTACTTTATTATAACATAGAATTCGGCGAAATGCAATTTATTCTGCGATTTTTCTTTCCACTTCAACGTAAAAACCGGACGCTTCCGCGTCCGGTTCTGCGATTCGCTTATTCGCCGTCCCAGCGCAGGGCCAGGGCGCACCAGTCGTTCTCGGCCGCGCGCTCGACCACAGTAAAGCCGCGGGCGCAGAGCTCGATCTCGACCTCGGCGGCGCGGGGCTCGATGATGCCCGAGGCCAGCAGGATGCCGCCCTTCTCCATGTACGCGCCGATGTCGGGCGCCATGCGGAGGATGATATCGGCGACGATATTCGCCGCGACAAGGCCGTACTTCTCGCCCTTCGGCACCTGACGCAGAAGGTCAGACTGGCCGACGCTGACCGTGTCCTCGCAGGCGTTGTCCTTGACATTTTCCCGCGCCACCTTGACGGCGACGGGGTCGATGTCATACGCCGCGCAGGGGGCCGCGCCCAGCTTGGCCGCGCAGATGGCGAGGATGGCCGTGCCGCAGCCGACGTCGAGCATCTTCACACCGGGGGTGGTGTAGCGCTCGAGCAGGCCGAGCACCAGCCGCGTCGTCTCGTGCGTGCCGGTGCCGAAGGCCATGCCGGGATCCATGCGGACGATGACCTCGTCCGGGGCGGCGTCGTATTTTTCCCACTGGGGGACGATGACCAGCCGCTGGCCGATCTTGATGGGCTTGTAGTACTGCTTCCAGTTCTCGGCCCAGTCCTCCTCGCGAAGGCCTACGATCTCCAGGCGTGCGTCGATGCCCTCGCCGGCGAAGCGCTCGCGCAGGAAGGCGACGGCGTCGGCAACGCCGCCGTCGGAGGGGATGTAGACCGAGACCGCCGCGTGCTCGCGGTCGGCCTCGAGGATGGTCTCGTCGACCAGCTCGCCGTACATGCCGTTGAGCGAAAAGTCGCTGTAATCCTCGATCATCAGCTGCGCCGAGATGACGCTCATGACCGCGCAGGCGGTGTCAAGCTGCGCAGTGGGGACGGTGGCTTTGAGTTGGGTCCATTCCTGATCCATGGTGGGTCTCCTTGTGTATTTGTAGTGATTGCTGGGAACACCTCATCCGTCTTGGCCTTACGGCCAAGCCACCTTCCCCTCTAGGGGAAGGCTTGGAACAACAGCGATCTGAAATGAGCCTTCCCCTTGAGGGGAAGGTGTCCCCGCAGGGGACGGATGAGGTGTCTCCATGCCCTTACTTATCCTTGCCGAAGAACTTCGCGCGGAAGCCGTTCTTCTTCGCATAATTCTTCTCGCCGCAGGCGTCGGCGAAGGCGCGCATGGCGTCGCGCTGTTTTTCGTTGAGATTCTTCGGGATCTCCACGTTGACCGAGAAGATCAAGTCGCCGCGCCGGCTGGAGTTGACGTAGGGAATGCCCTTCCCTTTCAGCGTGAATGCCGTGCCGGGCTGGGTCCCCTCGGGGATATCGTACTTCTGCTTGCCTTCAAGCGTAGGCACCTCGATCTCGGCACCGAGGGTGGCGTCGGCGACAGTGATCGGGATCTCGCAGTAGATGTTATACCCGTCACGCTCGAAGAAAGCGTGGGGACGGACGCTGACGATGAGGATCAGGTCGCCGGCCGCGCCGCCGTTGCGGCCCTCGTTGCCCTCACCGCGGAGCGCGATGCGCTCGCCGTCGTCGATGCCGGCGGGGATAGAGACGCTGAGCTTGCGGGTGATGCGGACGTATCCGGTGCCGCGGCAGTTGTCGCAGGGGTTCTTGATGATCTTACCGCTGCCCTTACACTTCTCACAGGTGACGGTCGACTGGAAGGCCATGCCGCCGAGGCGCTGGGTGACGCGCTTCTGGCCGCTGCCGCCGCAGTCGGAGCAGGTCTCGGCGCTCGAGCCTGCGGCCGCGCCCGAACCGTTACAGTCGGGGCACTTCTGCACGCGGGCGTAGGAGATGTCGCGCTTGACACCGAAGGCCGCCTCCTCGAAGGAGATGGTGATGCGGACGCCGATGTCCTCGCCGCGCACGGGGGCATTACGGCGCGCGGAGGACGAGCCTCCGCCGAAGCCGCCGCCGAAGAACGAGCTGAAGATATCGCCGAAGTCACCGAAATCGCCAAAGCCGCCGAAGCCCGCGCCGCCTCCGCCCATCGAGGGGTCAAAGGCCGCGTGGCCGTACTGGTCGTATTTGGCGCGTTTATCGGGGTCGGAGAGGACGTCGTAGGCCTCGTTGACCTCCTTGAATTTGGCTTCGGCCTCGGCGTCGCCCGGGTTCATATCGGGGTGGTACTTTTTGGCGAGGGAGCGGTAGGCTTTCTTGATCGCCGACTCATCCGCGCCTTTTTCGAGGCCGAGTACCTCATAATAATCACGTTTGTCTGCCATGGGAGACTCCAATCTATAGCATAGTCAAAGGGCATGGGGCGCTGCCCCAACCCCCGGTCAAGGGGCTTTTTGAAAAAAGCCCCTTGACAATCCCCAAAAACTTCCACCCACGCCCTCGATTCTGTACAGCCTGAATCTGTGGCGTGTTTGGAAGTTTTCGCGGGGGTGTGGGGGAGCCTTTTTCAAAAGGCTTCCCCACGTCCTTGTTCTTACTTATCGGTCTTGTCTTCGTAGTCGGCGTTGTAGTAGGTGCCGTCGCCGCCCTGCTGCTGGCCGCCCTGGGCGTTCGGGTCGCCCTGAGCTGCGCCCGACTGGGCGTAGAGCTTCTCGGAGAGGGCGTAGAAGGCCTTCTCGAGGGCTTCGGTGTCGGCCTTGATGGCGGCGGTATCGTCGGTCTTGACCGTCTCCTTCAGCTTGGCGATGGCGTTCTCAACGCTTGCCTTCTCGTCGGCGGTGACCTTGTCGCCCAGCTCGCCCAGCGCCTTCTCGCTCTGGAAGATCAGCGACTCAGCGTGGTTCTTGGTGTCGACGGCCTCCTTCTGGCGGCGGTCTTCATCGGCGAACTTCTCGGCGTCCTTGACGGCGCGGTCGATGTCCTCCTGGGACATGTTGGTCGAGGAGGTGATAGTGATGTGCTGCTCCTTGCCGGTACCCTTGTCGGTGGCGGTTACGTTGACGATACCGTTGGCGTCGATATCAAAGGTGACCTCGATCTGCGGCACGCCGCGGGGAGCGGCCGGGATGCCGTCGAGGATGAAGCGGCCGAGGGTGGTGTTGCCGGCTGCCATCTCGCGCTCACCCTGCAGGACGTGGATCTCAACCTGGGTCTGACCGTCAGCTGCAGTGGAGTAGATCTGGCTCTTCTTGACCGGGATGGTGGTGTTGCGGTCGATGATGCGGTTGAAGACGCCGCCCATGGTCTCGATACCGAGGGACAGGGGAGTGACGTCGAGCAGAAGCAGGTCCTTTACCTCGCCGCCGAGAACGCCAGCCTGAATGGCCGCGCCGATGGCAACGCACTCGTCGGGGTTGATGCCCTTGAAAGGCTCCTTACCGATGAACTTCTTGACTGCCTCCTGAACGGCGGGGATACGGGTCGAGCCGCCGACGAGGAGCACCTTGTCGACCTGATTGATGGACAGGCCGGCGTCAGAGAGCACCTGGCGGGTGGGCTTCATGGTAGCCTCAACGAGGTCAGCGGTCAGTTCGTCGAACTTCGCACGGGTGAGGGTTGCCTCGAAGTGCTTCGGGCCGGTTGCGTCTGCGGTCAGGAAGGGCAGGTTGATGTTGGCCGAGGTCATGCCGGACAGCTCGATCTTAGCCTTCTCAGCGGCCTCCTTGAGGCGCTGCATGACCATCTTGTCATTGCCGAGGTCAATGCCGTTCTCGCGCTTGAAGGTGTCGATCATCCAGTTGATGATGCGCTGGTCGAAGTCATCGCCGCCGAGGCGGTTGTTGCCGGCGGTTGCCAGAACCTCGAAGACACCGTCCGAGATCTCGAGCAGGGATACATCGAAGGTACCGCCGCCCAGGTCGAAGACCATGATCTTGGCGTCATTCTCCTTGTCAGCGCCGTAAGCAAGGGCTGCAGCGGTCGGCTCGTTGATGATGCGGAGCACCTCGAGGCCTGCGATCTTGCCTGCGTCCTTGGTAGCCTGACGCTGTGCGTCGGAGAAGTATGCGGGAACGGTGATGACGGCCTTGGAGACGGTGGTGCCGAGGTAAGCCTCAGCGTCGGCCTTCAGCTTCTGCAGGATCATGGCCGAGATCTCCTGGGGCGTGTAGGACTTGCCGTCGATGGTAGTCTTGTAGGCGGTGCCCATCTCACGCTTGATGGACATGACGGTGCGGTCGGGGTTGGTGATGCTCTGGCGCTTTGCGACCTGGCCGACCATGCGCTCGCCAGTCTTCGAGAACGCGACGACCGAGGGGGTGGTGCGTGCACCTTCGGGGTTCGGGATAACGATGGGCTCGCCGCCCTCGTAAACCGCCACGCAGGAGTTGGTGGTACCAAGATCTATGCCGATGATTTTTTCGATGTTTGCCATAATAGTTTCCTCCAATAAAATTCTACTATAAATAATATTATATGCTTATTCAGGGTTTGGTGGACGGGGTTCCCGCACATCCGTGCGGGGCACCTCATCCGGCGCGCGCGCCACCTACCCTCAAGGGGAAGGCTTTAAGGTTCGCAGTGTTCAATCGCCTTCCCCTTAAGGGGAAGGTGTCACCGCAGGTGACGGATGAGGTGTCCTGCACGAAGTGCAGGCGCGGGAGCCACCTTCAAATAAAACGAATAACTGCTGACGATCAATTTGCCACCTTGACCATGGCGTACCGGAGCACCTTCTCGCCCCGGATATAGCCCTTCTGCAGGACCTCGACGACCTCGCTCTCGCCGTACTGCTCATCCTCGATGTGCATCACGGCGTTGTGCAGATTGGGGTCAAAAGGCTTGCCCAGCGCTTCGATCTCGGCGATGCCCATGCCGGTCAGCACCTCGACGAAACTCTTGAGCGTCATACCGACCCCCTGCGACACCGTCGCGGCGTCGCTGTACTGTGCGGCCCGCTCAAGGTTGTCGAGCACCGGCAGAATCTTCGTGAGCAGATCGGCGTATGCGTCGGCGTACAGTCCCTCGCGCTCCTTGGCGGTGCGCTTGCGGAAGTTGTCGTACTCGGCCATCATGTGCAGATACTTGTCGGTCTCCTCAGCCAGCGCTGCCTTAGCGTCGTCGAGCTTCTTATTGGCCTCGATCAGCTCTGCCTCAAGGCGGCGGGCCTCTTTTTTCCACTCTTTGTCCTTCTTTTTCGGCTCTGCCTCGGGTGCTTCGGTCTCGGCGGCGGTCTCCTCCGCCTTTTCCTCGACCGGCTCCTCAGCCGGAGCCTGCTTATCCTTTTCCTGCATTATGTTCTCCTCCGTTCAATAAATTCGATTGTGTGCCGTCCTCATCCAGCATGGCGGCAACCTGCCCCGCCAGATGCTCGATCATCGTCACGACGCGCGAGTAATCCATGCGGCAGGGGCCGAGGATGCCGATCGCGCCGACCGTATGGCCGCCGTGGCGGATGGTCTTGAAGATGAGCGACGAGTTCTGCATGACATCGACCGTGTTTTCCGAGCCGATGTAGATATTGACGTCCTCCGCCTTCGCGCCCGAGACCAAATCAAGGATGTCGTGCTTCTCCTCCAGCGCCCCCAGCAGCTGCTTGAAGCGGCCGATGTCGGCGTACTCGGGGTACTGCAGCAGGCGGTTAATGCCCTCAAACCGCACATCGCCATCGTCCAGCTCGCTCATCGTCTCGTAAATGCACTTGATGATCGGGTTGACCATCACCGAGTCGATGCCCATCGCCGCCTCCATGCGCATGATGGCGGGGAGGGTGATCTGCTCGGCCGAAAGGCCGGCGAGATTCTGATTAAGCGCGGCGGCCAGCCGCGCGGCTGTGTCGGGCAGGATGTCGAAGCCAAGGTGGACGAACTTGCTCTTGACCGCGCCGGTCGAGGTGACCATGACGAGGATGAAGCTGCGCGGATCGACCCAGACCGTCTCAAACCGGCGGATTGACGCGGCCGCGGGCTTCGGTTTGACCGAGATGCCGGTGTAGTTGGTCAGCGCCGCAGCCAGCTTCGAGGCCTGCTCGAGGATGGTATCGATCTCAGCCTGCTTGATGCGCAGGAGATTGTTCAGCTCGGCGATCTCGCGCTGGGTCATGGCGTAGCGGCTGAGCATTGTGTCGACATAGAAGCGGTAGCCCAGCTCGCTGGGCACCCGCCCCGCCGAGGTGTGGGGCTGCTCGAGGTAGCCCAGCTCCTCCAGCTCCGCCATCTCGTTGCGGATGGTGGCCGAGGAGTAGGCGATCTGCGCGTTCTGCATGATGTAACGCGAGCCGACCGGCTCGCCGTTCTCGATGTGTGCGTCGATGATCGCTTTTAATATGAGCTTTTTTCGCTCACTCAATTCGCCGTCCCGTGGACTCATCTTCGCACCTCGCTCTCGGATTTGGGTTCGTTTTAGCACTCGATGAGGTCGACTGCTAAACTCTGTATAAAATTTACCACGAATCGGCCCTTTTGTCAAGAACTTAGTGCGGATATTTTGTGAACTTTTTGTAAATCAAGCAAGAGAGTGCCAAAAAACGCGAAAAAAGCGCCCCGTGGGGCGCTTTTTCGTAGGTGTGCTCAGCTGTCAAGGCCGAGGAAAGCGTCGATCAGTTTTTGCGCGCTCTCCTGTGCTGCTGTTTCAAGGGTAACATAACGGGAAGCAGAGTTGGACTGTCCTTCCTTGATCATTGCACGAGACGCATAGCAGAGATTGCTGAAGCCACTGCCATAGATGAAGGCAATGCCCTACATCAGCCGCCGATTCAAGCAGGACACCGGCAAAACATTCTCCGCCTACCTGCAGGATGTGCGCATCGACAACGTCTGCCGCCTGCTGGCCAACACTGACCTGCCCGTCGAGGCGGTCGCCAATCAGGTCGGCTACACCGACATGAAGCACTTCCACCGCCTCTTCCGCGAACGCATGGCATGACGCCCCGCGCGGATCGGATGATGCTCAGACAATAGAAAGATCGTGCCGCCGGGCGGCACGATCTCTGTTTTGTGCGCGATCAGCCCTATTGACCCGTCAGGGGGACGACTATATACAATTTATAGGCGTAATATATCCTCCGCGCAATTTTCCTTGACAAGAGACAGCCGCCATGCTACAATGGAGAAAACGCCGTGTGAGGAGGAGAGCCGATATGCAGCGGCACGATTGGAAATACCCGGACTGCTTTGCCCTGTCAATGTCGGTCAACGCAAATATCGAGCTGCACCGGCACAGCTATTTTGAGCTGGTTTACGTTCTTGAGGGAAAGGCGAAACACCACATCAACGGCACTGACATGCTGCTCGCGGAGGGGGACTATTTTGTCATGGACACCACTGGCGTACATGGGTATCGGCCCTGCCCGGGTGAGTCCTTCCGCATCATCAATTGCTGCTTCTACGGCGAATTTCTCGACGCTTCCCTGGCCAGTGCCGAACGACTCGATACCATCATCGAACATCCGCTTCTCGGCTTTTGCGCAGACCAGCTGCGGCTCCGCCCGACCGAGACCATCTTCCGCGATGACGGAATCCTGCGCCCCCTTGTCGAGCAGATGTTCCACGAATACACCACCCGCCAGCCAGGCTATCGCGCAGCTATCCGCGCGCAGCTGCTCTACCTGCTCATCAGCCTGCTCCGTCGTGCGGCCGAGGGTGAATCGCCCGACGCCGGCCACGCGCTGACCCACAGCGCCATCGCCTACATTGAGAAGCACGCCACCGCGCACTGCACCCTCGAGGACGCGGCTGCCGCCCTCAATTATTCCCCGCCCTACCTTAGCCGCCGCTTCAAGCTCGACACCGGCACAACCTTCTCTGCCTATCTGCAGGATGTCCGCATCAAAAACGCCTGCCGGCTTCTGGCCAACACCGACCTGCCAATCGAAAGGATCGCCAACATGGTCGGGTACAGGGATATGAAGCATTTCCACCGCATTTTCCGCCGCGCCAAGGGGCAGACACCCCGCGAATACCGCACGGCACGGAACATCAAATAAAAAGGAGACCACCGCCATGTTCACCCAAGCCAAGCCCATCTGGATCAAGGGCAGATCGAACGAGCTCAACGTCCAGACCGCCTTCACCTGCACCGTCGACAGCCGTCCCGGCCTGACCCTCCGGCTCACCGGCGCTACCTACTACCGCGTCTTCGTGGACGGCCGCTTCGTCCACTACGGCCCTGCCCGCGCCGCACGCGGCTGCGCCCGCGTCGACGAGATCGCGCTGCCCGAGCGCGGCCCCGTCGCCCTCTGCATCGAGGTCATGGGCTACCGCTGCAACTCGCTCTCGACCGCCAACCAGCCGTCCTATCTGCAGGCCGAGATCGTCGTTGGCGGCGAGGTCATCGCCTTCACCGGCCGCGACTTCGTCGGCCGCCTGCCGGGGACGCACCTGCAGAAGGTGCAGCGCTTCTCCAAGCAGCGCCACTTCGGCGAGGTCTGGGACTTCCGCACCCGCCCGACCGATCCCGCCCTCGGTGAGCCCGCCGAGACCGAGGTACTGCCCCTTGACCTGCGCTACCTCCCCCGCGCCGTCGCCATGCCCGAATACCGCCGCTCCCCCGACGCCGCGCTGGCCATGCACGGCACCACGACGGTCGATCCCGAGGCCAAGGTGAAGCTGCGCCAATACTCGGGCACGATGCCCGACGGCTGGGGCTTCTTCGATGAGTCCGAGATTGAGCACCTCCCCTTCCCCGCCTTCCAACGCCTTGTTCAGCATCCGTCCGACACACCTGCCTCGCTCCCGCTTACACTGAAAGCCGGCGAGTATGCCATCATGGATCTGCGCCAGGTCTACGCCGGCTTCTTCAGCCTTGCCCTGACCGCCAACGCCGAGAGCGACTTCATCCTCGCTTTCAGCGAGGCGTCGCCCGAGGGCCGCTTCGAGTTCGTCCGCATCAATATGCATGCCGTGATCGAGTACCTGCTCGCGCCCGGCGCGTATGACCACCTCTCCTTCGAGCCCTACACCGCCCGCTACGCCATGATCGCCGTCACCGCAGGTGAGATCGAGCTCCGCTCCCTCTCGATGGTCGAGCTGGAGCATCCACTGCCCGATGCCCCCTCGCTGGGCGACGCCGAGTTGGACAAGATCTATACGGCCGCGCGCCGCTCCTTCGCCCACAATGCCGTCGACATCTTCTTCGACTGCCCCTCCCGCGAGCGCGCAGGCTGGCTCTGCGACAGCTACTACACCGCCCAGGCGGAGTATCACATCCTCGGCAAGGTCGACGTCGAGCCGGCCTTCCTCGAAAACTTCCTCCTCCGCCCCGATGAAACACAGCTGGGGAACGGTACCATCCCGACCCCGCAGGCCGTGCTTCCCATGTGCTACCCCGGCGACCCGAACGGCGAATACATCCCGCAGTGGGCCATGTGGTATGTGCTGGAACTCGAGCAGTACCTCAACCACCGCGCCCCCGACGCCGACCGTGCCCGCTTCAAGCCGCTGATCGACGCACTGATGGCCTGGTTCGCCCAGTATGAGAACGAAGACGGCCTGCTCGAGAAGCTGCCCGGCTGGAACTTCGTCGAGTGGTCGAAGGCCAACCAGTGGACACAGGAGGTCAACTACCCGACCAACATGCTCTACGCCGAAACCCTCGAATGCTGCGATAAGATCTGGCACGGCGGCGAGACGGCCCGTGCCAACGCCATCCGCGCGAAGGTGCGCGAGCTGTCCTTCGACGGCGAATTCTTCCGCGACCACGCCTACCGCGACGAGACGGGCAAGCTGGTCAATTATCCCGACATCTCGGAGGTCTGCCAGTACTACGCCTTCCGCTTCGGCGTCGCGGACAGGGACGACCCGCGCTATGCCCGCCTGATGCACACCATCCGCACCACCTTCGGCCCGCACCGCACCGACGCCCTGCCCCACATCGAGAAGGCTAATGCCCTGATGGGCGTCTACCTGCGCCTCGAGCTGCTGCAAATGTGGGACGAGCGCGACCTGCTGCTCTCGGACATCCGCGGCTTCTTCGGCGGCATGGCCGACCGCACCGGCACCCTGTGGGAGTACACAGCGGTCAAGGGCAGTCTCGACCATGGCTTCGCCTCCTACGCCGCCGTTGCCCTGTGGAACGCGGTAAAGGGATAAGGTCAGCGCAAAAAACGGCACGAAACCATTGGTTTCGTGCCGTTTGCTTTTAATAGTCTTTCGGCTTGCCGCACTTCTCGCATTTCTGCCGGAACAGCCCGCGGAACTCGCCGCCGCAGTGGCGGCAGAGGCCCTGCTCTTGTCTCAACACCTTCTGCAGTTCAACAAGCCGCTCACGCGTGACCGGCTCGTTCAGATACACGATGTCAATGTAAGAATCATCATACGGAACAGTCGTGGCAAAATAAACTGCCGAGCCGCAGATCATGGTAACCCCCATGAAAATATCCAGTACTCTGTCATCCAGCGAGAGCGATGGGTAAACAGAATTGGCATGCGCACTGCTCGAAGCCTTACGCCCATCGGCACACAGAAGCTTTGCAAACAGACCGCCGTTTTCCGCTGAAAGCAGCTCGAGCAGCTGATTTTGTTTTTCCGACAACGCCGGAAAGCGATCCAGCAATTGCTGGGCGACCAGCCGTCCTGCCGGAACGATCTCTCCGGCCAACAGCTTCTGCTCGTAATCCACCGCAAGCGCACAGAAGCAGTCTGTAATATCCGGCGCCTGCAGGAGCTGTGTCATCTGGTCGGCAGGCATCGCCATGGTCAGCCAATGGGAAAAAGGGTCGGCCGTATACAGTACCTCCTCTTGCCCAGGGGCAAGATAGGTACGGTCGGTGATGAAATCATCATATCCATACAGCTGCAGCGTCGTATGGCTGAGCGGCACCTTGCGCATCTCGGTGCCATAGGACTGCCAGAAGGAACGAAAGAAATTGCGGATGATTTCAGGATCGGGACAGAGGGTACAGGCATTTTTCAGGCAATCGACCGTCTGACGTGAGAGCGCATAGGTGATTCGTTGGATCGTCCGCATCACAAACGGCAGCCGCACGATCCCCCACCAGCCCCGCCAGTCGCCGGGGAACTGCTTTGTGAGGTCGGTGAAGACATCGAGCGCCCGCTTGTATTCGCCGAGGCGCAGCAGCGTCTCCGCATTCTCGCAGAGCCGCTCCAGCTCAGCCGAGCCGGTCACCACCTCAACCGTGCCGGTGACCGCCTGCACCTTCTGGCGCAGACGCTCCATCGAATATTTCACGCCGCAGTATTCGCATACGGCGAACTCACCGCCCGCCTCAATGGTCAGCGGGCCGTTGCAAAGGTCACAGATCAGCGCTTTCATAACGATTCTCCTTTACTCCACATCCTCAAGCACCTGCTCCGGCCGCTCGTTGAGCACCTCGGGCGCCTGGATATACCGCTTGAGCATCTTCAGCGCCGAGGCGTAGTAGTACCCGTCACAGATGCGTTCGTCGGTGACGGCCTTGATGTCAACAAAGCGGCGGCGGTTGACCTTGCCCTCGCGGTCGATGGTGTTGACCGTATACTTGGTGCCGTAGGAGAGGAAGACCGGCAGGTTGCCGAAGTCGTAGATGTGGTGGTAGATCGGCTTGATGCCGAGCGAGCCCATGCTGGTGATAATCATCGAACCGTGGAAGGGGCTGACATTCGTCAGCACGCGGGGCAGCCAGCCCATATAGTCGAGGGCGAAAAGCGCCCACACGATGAAGCGCAGGATGATACCGGGGAAGGAAATGAGAATCTTGGCAACCGTGTCAAAGAAGGTCTCACCGTCGACCTTCGCGGCCTCCTCGACGGTGCGGTTGAAAATCTCGTAGACCTCGTCAACGGTGGCATTGGGCGGGAAAACGACCTTAATCATGGTGTCGCGGCCCTCGAGGGACATCTCCTTTTTGACGGCCATGACGATCTCGATATTGTTACGGGCGTAGATCTTCTGCCCGTTGATGAAGCGGTTGACACCCGGGCGCTGGGAGATCATGCGCACATAGGCGGCGAGGATGATGTGGAGCAGGCTGAAGTTGGTCATGCCCTCCTTGACCTTGGCGCGCACCATCTTGTCAGCCTCGGTGATGTCGAAGTTGTCAGCGAAGGTGTTCTGCGCGTCGGAGCGCCTCTTCATGATGTAGGGCATCACGCGCTGCATCGGCGGCAGCGTACGCAGGCGGCGGCCATCCTTGCGGTCGCCGAAGCGGCGCTTGTACTTCTTCGGTTCGGTATTCTGGCTCATGTTTTCACCTCGTTGTTAAATTGGACACATCTATATACAATTATAGTGGAAACTGTCGAGAAAATCAAGGGGGAACGGAAAAAATGTCCGAATTCCGAGCAATTTACGGATTGATCCCACCGCCGCATTGACTTTTGGCGCGGTTTGTGATAAACTATGGATAACTGATCATACACAAAGAGGTTTACCTGCATGAACAAAACGAAATTTTTCGCACGCTGGCTGGCGCTTCTGCTGGCGTCTGTCCTTGCCCTGACGGGCTGCGGCGCTGTCGGCGACCTGGTCGAGCCGTATGAGGAAGAGCTGGGTGAGCTCGGCAGCGCGCTGCTCGATCAATTGCTCGAGGTCGACGCCACAGCCGAAGACACGACCGTACCTATCCCCGAAACGACCACAGCGCCGAAAACCACAAAGGCACCTGAAACCACACAAGCACCGATCACAACAAAAGCGCCTGAAACCACACAAGCCCCCGTCACAACAAAGGCCCCCGAAACGACCACAGCCCCCGAGACGACAGCCGCTCCGGTCATCGACCGCGACGGCAGCTACACCTCGAAGGAGGACGTGGCACTCTACCTCAAGACCTACGGCGAGCTGCCCTCGAACTTCATCACCAAATCCGAGGCGCAGAAGCTGGGCTGGGTGAGCAGCAAGGGCAACCTGCACGACGTCGCGCCGGGCAAGAGCATCGGCGGCGATAAATTCGGCAACTACGAAGGGCTGCTCCCGAAGAAGAGCGGCCGCCAGTACTACGAATGCGACATCGACTACACCGGCGGATTCCGCGATTCCAAGCGCATCGTTTACTCCAACGACGGCCTGATCTACTACACCGACGACCACTACGAGACCTTCACGGAGATCAAATAACATGAAAATCCACATCAAATACCACAACCCCGCCCTCGAGCACATCGAAAAGCTGAAGGTCGGCGACTGGATCGACCTGCGCGCCGCCGAAACCGTCACCCTCCGCGCCGGCGAGTACCGCATCATCTCACTGGGCGTCTCGATGCGCCTCCCCGACGGCTACGAGGCCCACATCGTCCCCCGCAGCTCGACCTTCAAAAAATGGGGCATCATCCAGGTCAACCACATGGGCGTCATCGACAACAGCTACTCCGGTGACAACGACATCTGGGGCATGCCCGTCCTCGCCATGCGCGACACCGTCATCTCCCTCAACGACCGCATCTGCCAGTTCCGCATCATGGAGCGGATGCCTGCGGTGGAATTCGTCGAGGTCGAGCAGTTAGGCGGGCCGGACAGAGGCGGGTTTGGGAGCACGGGGAGTAGGTGAGGAAGACCTTGGGACTTTGCCACAAACCCCACCAGAGGGACTTTTCGAGAACCGAACTGCCCAAAGGGCAGTTCCCAGGGAGATTGCCTTCGGCAATCTCGGAAGTCCCTCTGGACTCTTCAAAAGCTTTCACGCACGCATTCGGAACGACAATTTACAATTTGTTCATACGCATCAACTGGCAGCCGCGCTGAGGCGCGGCGACCGCTCACCTTGCATATAGACATAGAAAATGGCTTCCGGCTCGCCGCCATGGGCGAGGCACGGAAGCCATTTCAATTTTTCTGTACGCTTCTTATTCCAAAGTTACTTGGTGCACTGACCGGTCGCCGTCCTTCGGACGGCTGCCAATTGATGCGCAGATGCGAGCTGTGCGCTTCGCCACCCTAAACCAAATCAGCAGGAAGTCTTGTAAAAAAGCGTGCCTGAAAGCTTTTCGGGAGTCCAGAACCCCTTTTCTCGAAAAGGGGTTCTGGTGGGGTTTGGGGCAAGGCCCCAAGGTCTTTATCCTCACCTAACCTCCCTGAAATCCTCCGCGAACTGCGCAATCAGTTTCGCAGTTCCGTCGATGCCGAGGAGGGAGGAGTCGAGGGACATGTGGTAGTTGTCGTATTTGCCCCATTTTTGGCCGGTGTAGAAGTTGTAGTAGTTGGCGCGTCGCTTGTCGGTTTTGGCGATGAGGTCGCGGGCGGCCGACTCGGAGAGGGAGTGGCGCTCGGCGACGCGGGCGATGCGGGTTTGGAGGTCGGCGTAGATGAAGACGCTGATGCGGCGGGGGTGGTCGCGGAGGACGTAGTCGGCGGAGCGGCCGACCATGACGCAGGAGTTTTCCTCGGCGAGGTTCTTGATGATGTCGCACTGGGTGATGAAGAGGCGGTCGTTGATGGGGATATCGTAGCTGACCGAGGCGCCGCTGCTGTAAATGTTGGAGCCCATGGCGAGGGTGTAGAGGAGGCTGTTGGTCGCCTTCTCGTCGGCCGAGTGGACGATGTTGGCGTTGAGGCCGCTCTTCTGGGCGGCGAGGGTAATGAGCTCTCTATCGTAGCAGGCGATGCCGAGGGAGGCGGCGACCTTTTCGCCGATCTCTCGTCCGCCGCTGCCGTACTGGCGGGCGATGGTCACAATTACTTTTTCGTTCATGTCGAGCGTTCTCCTTTTCGGGAATTTTTCGGCGAAACAGTCTTTCCGCCGTTCCATTGGTATTATTGTATCACAAAAGCGGGGTTTTGTAAAGCGGTTTTGTAAAAAAATACAGTCACATCCTCTTGACGCCGCGTGCGGGACGTGGTACAATGGGGACAACCAAATCCCGAAAAGGAGACCCCACCATGAACATCCCGAACGAAATTCTGAGCGGCTACTGGAAGGAAGGCCACGTTCAGGGCATCGCCATCGACGAGGCGAAGGGCCATGTCTACTTCTCCTTCACCACCCTGCTCGTCAAAACCGACTTTGCCGGCAACCCCATCGGCAGCGTCAAAAACCTCGCCGGCCACCTCGGCTGCATCGTCATCGACCCCGAGCGCCGCCGCATCTGCGGGTCGCTTGAGCTCAAGCACGACGCCATCGGCGCCGGCATCATCAACCGCACCGGCTGGAACCCCTGCGAGGAGGACAACTTCTACCTCGTCTCCTTCGACATCGACAAGATCGACCGCATGGAGATGGACGCCGAGGCCGACGGCATCATGACCGCCGTCTGGCTGGGCGAAGTTGGTGCCGACTACGCCGCTGATGATCCCGCCAGCGGCAAGAAGCACCGCTACGGCTGCAGCGGCATCGACGGCACGGCGCTCGGCCCCGTCTTCGGCGCGGCAGCTGATTCGCCGAAGAAGCTGATGATTACCTACGGTGTCTACGGCGATGTTGAGCGTGAGGACAACGACTATCAGGTGGTGCTCCAGTACGACCCGTCGGTCGTCGACACCTACGGCAAGCCCCTCAACCAGGCCCAGCCTCACCACAGCGGCCCCGACGCCGCCGAGGCCCGCTATTTCGTCTACACCGGCAACACCACCTACGGCGTGCAAAACATCGAGTACGACGCCGCCTCCCGTCTTTGGCTGACCGCCGTCTACGTCGGCAAGAAGGAGCAGTTCCCGAACTGGCGCATGTTCTTCATCGACGGCACCGCCGCCCCGAAGGCTGAGATGCTCCGCGGCCGCGGCGGCGAGCAGGGGCTTGTGCTGACGCTGGCTGATCCGGCAGGCGTGGGCGGCGACACCCCCGGCTGCGGCTTTGCCTACGGTTCGACCGGCATGTATGCCGACGGCGAAGGCCTCTACTACTTCTCCAATCCCATCCGCAACAAGGAGGAGAAGAGCTTCAGTTCCACGGTGATAAAGTATAAGATGGACAAGTCAAGTCCCGACGTGTTCGTCTCCGTCGAAGAATAAGCAAAGAAATCCCGCCCTCTCGGGCGGGATTTCTGCGTTTATTTTTCCTTCCATTGCAGCAGCACGTCGCAGACACTGCCCTTCGGCGGCGCTTCCCAGCGTCCGGTGCGCATGGCATACCGCAGCACAAAATCGTACATACCAAGAAAAAGGCTGTGGCACATCCGCGCGGCGTCATCGGCCAGATGCGCCGGAAAAAGCTGCCGATACCCCGCCGCAAAGCGGTTGACGCAGGCGGTATATTCGGACATCAGCGGCCCAAGATGCCGTTCGGCAATGGCGTCAAAGGCCTGCTTGTGCGCGAAGGTGAGGGCAGGTGTCCCAACCACGAGAGAACCGTCGCCGCGGCGGGTGATGTACCCCGCCTCAATGGCCTCAGCGGCACTTTCGCGGTCCTCAGTCGCACCAAGCACCAGAATATCTTCGCAGACGTTGATCATATCGTCACGCATCATCGGGCGGTAAGCCGTACCGGTGAAATAAAAGACGGTATGGGCATAGCTGCCTCGGCTACCCAGATTCTGTGACTGTTGGATGCCGATGCCGACGCTCTTGCGCTTGCCGCTCTCGGCGTCACCGAGGTAGCGCCAGCACCAGCCGTCGTAGTTGGGCTTGATCTCGGGATAGGGAAGCGGATTATACCGATCAATCAGGGTAAAGAAGGCCAACACCCGCGCTAGACTGCGCAGTTCGGTCTCGCACCTGCCGCCGCGGTAGAAGTTGATGGCCAACAGCTCGTCCCCGATGGCATCAAGCGCGTCGATCAGCCGCTCCATCACCGGGATGAGCGCCGATTCTGCATACTCCTCGGCATAGATGGCATATTTGTCGGTAAAGATGATAAAATCGGTCTGATACTTCCCCTTCGCCGGCTCGATCATCGCACCGCGCTTGATCAAATTGGCCAGGCTGTCCTCGATGTAATAGGCCGGTACGCCGCAGATGGCTGACAGCTCCTCCACTGTCTTCGCTTCTTCATACGCCTGCCACAGGATATTCAACGACAGGGCGTCATTCACATATTCGGTGGGGACCGGAATCCCCCGCTTCGGGTCATAATTACCCGCCCCGTAGATCTCCAACTTAAATTTCTTCGGCCGCAATGCACTTTCATTCATGTTCGCACACTCCTTTTTCAGCTTGCTCCGCGCCGCCGAGAGCCGCCAGGTGACGGTCCCCGCCGGAATGCCGAGCTTCGCCGCAATTTCGTTGACCGACAGGCCGTCGTAGTAATGCAGAATGATGATGTCCCGATAGATGGCCGACAGCCCCGCGATCTTGCCGCGCAGGCGGTCGTACTCGACCTCGAGCCCCTCATCCTCGGGTGCAGGCGTTTCACTGAGCATCTCCCAGGCATCCCAGGCATACATCGCGCGCTGTTTACCCTGCGTCCGCCGAAAAGTCCGCGTCACATTGGCCGCCACGCCCCAAAGCCACGGCTCAAACCGGCTCTCGTCCCGCAGATCGGGCATCGCCCGCAGTGCGGCCAGCACGATCTCCTGCGTCAGCTCGTCAGCCTCCTCGCGGGAGTAGGTGCGCTTCACTGCGTAGCCGTAGATCCGGTCGAGATAGGGGGAAAGGTCGAAATTCTGCATTACATTCACCTGCCTTCGCTCATAAAGTGCACGCCCCCACCGGTTGATTGGGTGGGGGAGGAAAAAAAATTTTTAGTGAAAAGTGAAGAGTGAAGAGGTAAGAAGTGATGTAGCGTTTGGCCGGGGGCCAAACGCAATTTAATGCTTTTCACCGCCGGCGAAAAGCTGCCTTACCTCTTCACGATTCACGCTTACTGATTACTTTCCCAACTGCGCTGGGGCGCCGACGCGATAGCTTGCGTCCATCAGGCGCATCAGGATCGCGGCGACGTCGCTGCGGCGGATGTGGCTGTCGGGGGAAAATGTGCCGTAGGCGTCCATGCCGTTGAGGATGCCGGCACGGTAGAAGAGGTAGATGCCGTCGTCGAGGGCGCTGTCGGTGGTCTTGACATCGGGGATGCTGTTGTCGGGGATGGTGTTGACGGCGGGCAGGGCTTCGGCGGGGAGGGCGCGGGAGAAGAGCCAAACGTATTCGGCGCGGGTAATGGGCTCGCCGGCGCGGGCGGCGATGTCGGCATAGCCCGGCAGCTCGGCGGTGGAGGCTTCAGGGACGATGCCCTGCGCGCGGCAGTAGTCGAGGTAGCTCATGTACCACGGGTCGCCGTTTTCGAGGGTAACGGCGCCGTTGTGATAGAGCTGGTGCATGCAGGCGGCCAGCTTGACGGCCTCGGCCCAGTTCATGTTGGCGTCGGGGACGTAGGTGGTGGTCGTTTTGCCGTTGATGAGGCCCATCCGGTGTGCGCCCTGCACCCATTGATAGTACCAGGCGGTCTCGGGGACGTCGGTAAAGGGGAAGATGTAGGGATCGGCGGCGGGTGCGAAGGTGTAGGACGCGGTCAGCGTGCGGGAGTCGGCGGTGGCGATCTGCATGGCGCTGCCGTTGAGGGCGACGACGGGGCGGCTGCCCTGCGGGAAGGCATAACCGGCGTTGGCTGCGAGGGTGACGGTGAGGGTGTAGCTCTGCCCAGCGGCGAAGGCGGTGTCGGCGGGCGTCCAGTCGGTGCGGATGACGCTGACGCCGGTCGAGGCGGAGACGGTCAGCGCGGCGGGCGACTGTCCGGCGGTCGGTGCATCGGCGGTGAGGCTGACTGAGCCGACCGTGATGTTCTCGATGGTGCCGCTGGCTGTGCCCCCGACGGTGAAGAGGAAGACGAAGCGGTAGACCTGCGCGGCGGTCAGCTCGACGGCGGCGGTACTGATCTTGCCGCAGAGGGTGGCAGTGGGGTGGTCGGCGAAGCGATAGCCGGTGTCGGCCCGGACGGTGACCGCACAGCTGAGCTGATCGCCGGCGCGGAAGGTATCGCTGGCGGCGAGGGCCGCGCCGGCCAGCGACCAGCTGACGTCGGTGATGGTACAGCCGGCGGGGACGGCGAGGGTGACGCCAAGATGCTCGCGCACGGTATTGCCGGCGTTGGGTGCGTCGATGCCGCCGAAGGCCAGCGCCGTGATGCGGGTCGAGGGCTTTGCCGTGTAGCTGCACTCGAGGAACCAGCGGCCGCGCCAGAGGCCGAGCAGTGCGGGCTCACCGCCGATGGTGCCGGCCGCGCCTGCCGTCGGCTCGGTGCCGGCGGCGAAGGTGAGGTAGACCCGGCAGAGGTAGCGGCCGGTGGTGAAATATTCGCCCGGCTGGCAGGCGGTGTCGAGCATCTGTCCCGGTGCCTCGCCGCTGGCGCGATACCAGCACACCTCATCGACGGTGTAGACCGCGGGCAGCGCGGAGACGGCGGTGAAGTCGATCAGCTCGCCCGCCTGTGGGGCATCGAGCCCGCTGACCGCGACCGTGACCGGCGCGGCGCCGGCCGGCAGGACGCCGGCCAGCGTGCAGAGGGTCAGAAAGAGGCAGAACAGCCGCCTGGTGTGCTTCATGTGGGATCCTCCTTGGGGTGGGGTTTCTTCTATTATACAGGAAATCTGTGAACAATGCAAGCCAGTCCGGCAAATCAGCAAAAATTGGCATGCTGCTTGGCAAGGTCGATCAGCTCGTGCTCACTGGCGATATCAGCGGGATAGGGGTAGCAGCGCGCAATCTGCGCGAAGCGGGCTTCGTGCTGATCCGCGCGGGCGGCGTCGCCCTCGCCCAGCAGGGCCTGTGCGTGGGCGGTGCGCAGGACGCCGGGGAAATCCTTCATCGAGCGCATGAACTTGCGCTGTTCGGCTGTATCGAGCGAGGCCGCGCGGTCGCGGTCGCCTGCCATGAGTGCGCACCAGATGCGGTCGCAGGTGAGCAGGCCACGGTGCAGGCCGGTGACGGCGTTATCGGTGCGGGTCAGGTCGGCCATCCTGGCGTCGGCCTCGGCAAATTTGTGCGCATCCATGAGGCGGTTGCAGGCGAAAACGGCGAGGGCGGCGGTCATGGCGTTGTGCAGGGCGTCTTCTTCGACGGCGAACCATTCATCCGGCATGTCGCGCAGGCGGGTGCCGCCGGCGAGGGCGGCGTTGATCTGCATCTGCGCCCGGAAAGCGCGCAGGGCGGCGGGATGCTGGCCGAGCGAGAGCGCGTTGTACCCGTCGTTGTCGACCGGCCCGGCGTGCAGGGGGATACCGTTGAACAGGGCAAAGATCAGGCCGAGCAGACAGCCGAGCATGGCAAGCGGCGCAAGCCAGACATGCCCCCGTGCGGCGAACCAGATGATGCCGAAGATCAGCGCCGCGGCAAGATTGGCCAGCGAGCCGCCGAGGTTATAGAGGACATACGGAATCTTCCCGTCGACCAGCGGGGGCGGCGCCATCAGGCACTGCCCGCCCGTACCCGCGATGGACAGGCGGCGCAGGACGAGACGATCCCCCTCCCGCAGGAGCATCAGCGAGCCGATGCGGTAGGACGAAAAGCGATAGCCGGTCGCAAGGCCGCCCAGCAGATGGCCGGCCTCATGGATGGCCATCTGCACAAGGGTGAACAGCGCCACGCCGAGCAGCATGACCAACGACCAGACAAAAGCCAGACCGGGCGAGTCAATGTGATCCACATAAGTTCCGAGAAGAAAGCCGACAGCGCCGCCGACTGCGTACATCACCGCAAATGAAAGAATGGCTTTGATCGACACGTTTTTCTTTTTGGTCACGATGTTTCCTCCTTCCGGGGCTTGCCGCCCCACAGCTTTTCCTCAATATAGATCATCATCCGGTTGCGCAGGACGCCGTACACCGCCAGCCACACGATCGGGCAGAAGCCGGCCCATGCGCGCCAGGGAGAGCAAAGCAGGCCCATCCACAGCCCGGCGGCGAAAGCCGCGCAGAGCGCGATCAGTGCGGCGTGATCGCGCAGCCACTTGCGCCGCCAGAATGCGGTGCGTTCAGCCAGCGTGAAGCTGGTCTCGCGCGCGACGTCCAGCAGATTTTGGTCAGCCGCCGTGCGCAGGCGATCGTCGGTCAGGCGCTCGCCGGCCAGCAGCTCATTGATGCTGACGCCGTAGAGGGCGCTGAGCTGGGCGAACATCTCAATGTCGGGCATGTAGTTGGCGCACTCCCAACGCGAGACGGTCTTGCCGGTGACGCCCAGCCGCTCGCCCAACGCGGCCTGTGTCAGGCCGGCCTCGTGCCGCAGGGCGGCGAGGAAACGGCCGATCTTGATCTGATCCATGGTGATCCCTCCTTTGGGCAGCAGGATAGCAGATTTCGCGGAAAAAGTCTACCCCACAAACCGCGAATCAGCCGCGTCAGCGCGGATCTTTGCCAGGATCTCGACATCCGCCGGGCAGAACTCGACCGAATCGATCTCCTCCGGGGTGATCCAGCGCATCGCGTTGTGCTCGAGCAGCTTCGGCTCCCCCTCGGCGATGGCGGCGCGGAAGAGGGTGAGGCGGACGGTGAGGTCGGGGTAGACGTGCTCGACGGTCATATAGACCTCGCCGACCGTGACGGTGACGTCCAGCTCCTCGCGGCACTCGCGGACGAGGGCCTCGGCGTGGGTCTCGCCCGGCTCCACCTTGCCGCCGACGAACTCCCATAGCAGCCCCCGCGCCTTGTGCGCCGGGCGCTGGCAGATGAGAAAGCGGCCATCGCGGATAATGAGGGCGGCGACGACTTCGGTGATGGTGGGCATGGGGAACCTCCGGAAATACATATTTTCTTTTATTTTAGCATATTGCAGGGAAAAAGTCAACGCCGCGCGAATGCGCGGCGTTGTCAAGGATAGAAGTATGGTCATGCCGGTTCGATGGCGATCGCGGCCGTCACCCTTCCCTGCCTTGCGGCGCGGAAGACGCGGTAGTGGCCGCTGCGATTGCGGACGATGGCACCGGTGTCGGCGAGGGTGCCGTCGGTCGTCGAGCGGCAGTGCCAGCCGTCGTAGGTGACGGTGAGGCTGGTCTCGTCGACGGCGATGGCGGGGTGATCAGTACCGTCGAAGGTGAAAGCAGGCAGCATCAGGGCGATCTCACCCTCCCCCTCGGCGGCGACCTCGACGCCGGCTGCGCTGACCGTGACCGTCATGCGCACGGGGGTGTCGGCAATGGTGCAGGTGAGGACTGCGGTGGCGGTGGTATCATCATGGGACAGCGTCTCGACAGCATAGACCGCCGCAGTGCCGTCCTGCCAGACGCCGTCACGGCAGACGGCGGGGCAAATGGCAAAGGGGATGGGCGCATCGGTGTCGATGCGGTACTTCGGCTCAGCGGGACAGGGGACGGTCAGACAGATCGGCGACGGCGCGCCCGCGCGGTGGACGCGGCCGAGGCCGCTGGCGTCATAGTGCGGGTCAGCATCGGTGTCGAGCTCGGCGAAGTAATCGCCTGCGCGCAGGAAGACCTTATGGAAGTGGTGCGAGGTCTGTACGGCGGCGGTGTGCGCCGCCGCCGGGACAGCGGGGATGCTGTCATCGCAGATGCTCGCGGCGGCGTAGAGGAAGGAGGCCGCCGTGATCATGTACTTGTCGAAGTAAGCATAGCCCTCGCAGCCATATTTGGTCTCGGTCGGGAAGCGATTTTTGGTGTGCCGGATGGGCGTTTTCGCCAGCCACCCGGCGATGTTGTCCAGCGCCAGCGATATCGCGTGCTTGAAGCGGCCGGCCAACGCCATGTCGCCTTCGGCGGCATAGCGGCGCGCCTCGAACTCGAGCGAGACGACCATCATAGCCTCATTGTGGACGAACTGCGCGCTCCGCCCGCCGTAGGGGATCTCGCCGGTCACCGACTGCATCTCGAGGGTGAGCAGGCCGGCGCGGCGGAGATGGTCGTCGATTTCTCCATAATATTCCCCGCGATAGCCGAAGTGGAGCAGGAGCGACAGCAGGCCGCGCGGGACGAGGTCATAGACCATGGGGTTGTGCGGGTCGCGGTACATGCCGTTCTCCTCGATGCGGCGCAGCTGGGTCGGGAGCTGAATGCCCACGAACTCGGTCGCGTCGCAGAGGCCGATGTACTGGCGCATCCACTCGCTGACCAGCGCGAAGCAGGCCCAGTTGTGCACCTTGTCCTCGGGCTTGTGCGCGATCTTGTCGTAGCAGGTGAAGGGGTCGATCGTCGCCAGATCGGCCTTCCAGGCGGCGATTCGCTCAGGCTCAACCGCGCCCGCCCGCTCCAGCTCGATGATGCAGAAGATGATCTCGCGCACCGAAAACTCGTTTGCCGCGTGGACATGGGGGATGGTGGAACAGCAGAAGTCCATCATGTCAAGGAAAAGCGGCTTCAGATCAAGCCGGCGGCTGTGGGCGATGAGGATCCCCATGTTTGCCGTCAGCCGCGGGAAGCCGTGCTCGCGCAGGCCGCCGCGGCGGACGTCGTCGAAGTAACGCTCGATGTGCGCCGTCGAATAGGCGTCAAGCGTTTTGTCCATCAGATCAAGATATCGTTCGTTCATCTCGCACCTCACGCCATCGTCTCAAGCATCTTCAGGCTGACATCATACCGGCAGGGCTCGCCCGCCGCATAGCGGGCGTACTCGTCGGCCATGTACTCGGCCATGCGGTGAAATTCATTGGCCAGACTGCCCGCAATGTGCGGGGTCAGCACGCAGTTGGGCAGGGTGTAGAAGGGGTGCCCCTCGATCGGCGGCTCGGGGTAGGTGACGTCGAGCAGTGCGGTCAGGTCGGGGCGCTCGGTCAAGGCGCGCACGAGGTCGTCCTCGACCACCTGCGCGCCGCGGCCGGTGTTGATGAAGGTCGCGTAAGGCAGCATGCGCGAGAAGTGGGTGTAGGTCAGCATGCCCTGCGTCTGCGCGTTGTTGGCGAGGTGGTTTGAAACCACGCGGCAGGAGGCGAAGAGCTCATCCAGCCCGCATTTGCGGACGCCCAGCGCCGCTGCGCGCTCGTCCGACAGGAAGGGATCGAAGACCAGCACCTCGAGGTGGTAGCCGTGCAGGCGCTCGGCCACCATCGAGCCGATCATGCCCGCGCCGATGAGGCCGACCTTCTCCTCATAGTTGCCGGGATAGGCGGACTTGAGGGAACCGGTCTCGGCACGGCGGCCCTGCTTTACCAGCGCGCTGTGGGTGAAGAAGCCCTTGTTGGCCAGCACGATCTGTGCCACGGTGTACTCAGCCACCGGCACGCCGTTGGCCGCCCAGGCCGAGAAGACCTTGATCCCACGGTTGAGGAAGGGCCGTGCGAAGGCCTGCACGGTGCCGGCGGCGTAGAACACGCACTTGAGGCACGGGAAACAGGCGGCGATCTCCTCCTCGGTGAAGGTCGGCATGCCCCAGGTCGAGAAGATCAGCTCGGTCTTGGCAAAGCGGGCAGGGGCCGCGAGGACATCGTCGCGGTCGTAAACGACCGGCTCGATGCCGGTCGCGGCGGCAAGCGTCTCGATGATGCGGTCGGGGTAGACGGCGAAAAGTTTCTTCTTATTATTACAAACAAATGCAGCTTTCATGGCGTTCCTCTCTTTCAAATGAACGGGCGGCGGTCAAGCACCAGCCGCAGCGGCTTCAAGGTGATGAGCTTGCCGGGCAGGGCGGCCTGCAGCTCGGCCAGACAGCAAACGGCACCGAAGAGCATGTGCAGATCGTTGAAGGGCGCGTCTTTTGCGTAGTCGATGGCCGCCATCATGGCGATGTACTGCTCGGCATATGTCTCCAGCGCGGCCTTAGCCTCGGCAAAGCGGTGGGGCGTCTGGCGCATGGCGCGGGTGAGGCAGAAGACGACATCAATGTCAATGAAGGTACAGCAGCGGATCAGCCTGGCCTCGGCGGGGTGGGCCATCAAATAGAGGCAGGAGTCGATGATCTGCTCGGGGCAGCGGTAGGGACGGCGCTCGGCTTCGTGGTTGAACATGTAGTGGAACCCGCCGGCCATGTACTCGTACAGCTTGGCCTGCCGCGGCCCGTCGCCGCAGTAGAAGAAGCCGGTCTCGGGGTCGGTGTGGTTCCAGAGCCAGTCGAAGTACCAATTCTTCCACTTGAGGCCGACCATGCCCGCCATCGTCAGGCAGACATGGATGCCCGCGCCCTTGTGCGACTCGCTCCACGGGCGCTGCCAGTTGACCTCATGCGCAAGGAAATCATAGAGCGCATCCCGCTCGGTGTAGGGTGCGAGGGCGCGGCAGGGATGGAGCGGCCCGGCGTCGAACAGCTCGAGCGCGGCGAGGCAGTGGGCGGTGGTGTGGATGGTGTGGTGCGTCGGCTCGCTGAACATGCCGGTTTCGGGATCCTGCATGGCCTGCAGAGTAGAGACCCACGCGGCGCGCTCGGCGGGATCGCGCGGGAAGTCGCCGATGGTGTAGAGGATGTTGGCGGCGTCAGCACAGCCGTAGGGATTGAGGCCGAGGTCGCGGTTCTCGCCCCACAGCCAGCGGGCGTATTTGCCCGGCTCGCCTAGATTGTGGGTGTCGATACAGCGGCGGATCTCGCTGATGATGGGATCAAGATTGGTCGGGTTCATGTCGGCCTCCTCAATGGACAAATTTGTGCTCGCGGTAGTCCCGCCAGACCAGCTCGAAGACGTCATCATCAGCCGGCAGCGGGCGGACGGGACGCCAGACGGCGGTGCATTCTCCGTCGCACAGCGCAATTTCCTGCACCCGGTCGCGGGCAGCGGGAACGGCGGCGACGGTCAAGCGGAAGAGCTCATCGAGGCCGTCGCGCAGCTCGCCGTTCGGGTCGGTGTAAAGGGCCGATCCGCGCGAGACGCCGACCTCGGCGGCATAGTCGAGCATCGCGGTAAGCACTACCAGCTGGGTGCGCAGGACGTCGCGCAGGCGGAAGCGCGCCTCGGGCGTGCCGCCGAAGGCACTGACACGCGCAAGTGTGTCAGCCGTTTCGTCACGCAGTACCTGCAGTGCGTCTACGCTGCGGATCGCACCGCCGCAGGCGCTCATGCGCCGGCGGGCGGCAGCACGAGCTTCGTCGGCATCGGGCCCGGTGGGAGATGCGGTGAGGAATTGTGCAGTTTTTTCAATCTGTTCAGCCGTGATCGAGGCAAATTCCGCCTCCGGGTGGGGAATTCGTGCCGACGCGGCCACATGCTGTGCCGCGCGCAGTGCGCCGGCCTGACCGGCGTTGAGAGCGCTGCCGCCCGGGCGAGTGACACCGTGCGTTCCGGCGCACTCGCCGATGGCGTAGAGGCCGGGCACCGCCGTCTGCCAGTGATCGTCGACCGCCGCGCCGCCGTTGCAGTGCTGCGCACAAAGCGCAATCTCGAGCGGCTCGCGTGCGAGATCGACGCCCTTGCCGCGGTAGAGGTCGATGGCGGGCTGGTTCATCTTGGCCAGCCGCTCGATGGGCGTGCCGAAGCAGGCATCGGCGGCGCGGAGATAGGCGTGCGCCTCGCCGTCGAGGCGGGTAAAATCGAGGGCGTCGAGGCCGAAAGGATTGCGGGTATAATCGAGGTAAACGCGCCGTCCCCGCAGGGCAGTCTCGCGGTAGACCAGCAGGTCGATGACCGACGATCCGGCATGGACTTTTTTGCAGTCGAAGGGCCACTGGTAGCCCTTGAGGAAGAGCGCAGACAGGGCGGCGTAGGGATCGGCGAAGTAGTCGCCGAGGAACTCGCGCGCGCCGTCCTCTCCGACCGAGATCACGCGAGGCAGCACCTGCATATAGGTGCCCGATACGTTCCAGCGCGGCGAAACCGACGCCAAACCGTACTGCCACTCGGTCATATTCTGCCCGCGCGCGCCAGCCGCGAGGGCGAGGCCAGTCGAGCCGTTGTGGCAGGTGGGATAGACGCTGTCGGCGTAGATCCCGGCGGGGCCGCCGGTGGCGAGGATGACGTGGGCGCAGTTGAAGCGCACCAGCGCGCCCGACGCGCGGTCAAGACAGAGCAGGCCGCAGACGCCGTCGGCGTCGGTCAGCACCTCGACGCAGAGCAGGCCGTCATGTACCGGCACGCCAAGCTCCCCTGCCCTGCGCTCCAGTGCTTCGGTCATGAAGCGCGAGGTCAGCGGCCCGGCCGAGGTGGCGCGGGCGTAGGGGTCGTGGTCGGTCTTGTACCCGACGTACTCGCCGTACCGATTGCAGGGGAATGGCACGCCCAGCTCGCAGAGCCAGAGGAAACAGCGGCTCGACAGCGCCGCCTCGCAGAGGGCGTTGTCGCCGTCGACCGCCCCCCCGGCGAAGAGGTCGGCGGCCATCTGCCGGACGCTGTCCGGCGCACTCCCCCCCAACCCCAGCTTGTAGTAGGTCTGCTTGTCGCTGCCGGTATTGCGCGAGGTGCCGCAGTTCACGCCCTCGGTCACGATGCACACCGATTTGCGCCCGTCGGCGGCAAGCCGGCAGGCCGCGCTGTAGCCGGCAGCTCCGCTGCCGACGACGACAGCGTCATAGGTATGGATCAGATCTTTTCCCATGGCAGTCCTCACAGCCGGCGCAGGTGGAAGCCGCCGTCAACATCGAGCGACTGCCCGGTCACATAGGGCAGCGCCCCCGAGCAGAGTGCCCAGACCGCGTCGGCGATGTCCTCGGGCTTACCCCAGCGCGGGAGGGGCAGCAGGCCGCCGTCGATGAGGGCATCGTATTTGCCCTTGACCGTCCCGGTCATGTCAGTCGCGATGATGCCGGGGCGCACCTCGTTGACCGGGATGGCGTACTCGGCCAGGCGGTCTGCAAACAGCTTGGTGATCATCGACACGCCGGCCTTGGAGATGCAGTATTCGCCCCGATTCGGCGAGCTGGTGTAGGCCGAGAGCGACGAAATGTTGCAGATGTACCCCCGCAAGCCCCCCTCGACGGGATTGCCGATCATGGCGCGGGCGACCGCCTGCGTCAGGAAGAGCGTCCCCTTGGTGTTGATGTCCATGACGAAATCGTAGCTCTCCTCGCTCATCTCGAGCAGGTCGGCGCGCACCTTCGGCGCGACGCCGGCGACATTGACCAGGCCGTCAATGCGCCCATGGCGGGCCAGCGCGCCCTCGACAAAGGCGGCGCGGTCGGCCGACGATGCGAGGTCGCCGCGGATGTAGGTGAAGTTGGGGCTGGCAAATTTCGCCTCAACGGTGGCTGCGTCGGTGCGGCTCATGCCGGTGACGGCATAGCCCTCGGCGAGGAATCTGCGGGTCACGGCCTCGCCGATGCCCCGCGCACAACCGGACACTAAAATGTGCTTCATCTCATATCCTCCTTACGGTCAGCTTGATCTCGGTGCAGCCGGCGAATTCGACGTTGACCCGCCAGAGATAGGTCTGCTGCCAGCTGCCCTGCAGCTTGGCATTGCCGGCAAACTCGACCTTGTCCACGCTGACCGCACCACCGCCGCAATCGATGACATAGCGCCCGCCGAGGGTGACGGTGCTCCCGTCGATCGCGGGCTCGAGTGCTGTCATCAGATGCTCGGTGATGGCCGGCGTCTCGCCGGCAAAGGCGAAGCTGTCGCGGACAGTGATGCCGGCGTCGGTCAGCTCGATCGTCCGCTCGGCGCGCTCAACGCCCGCCTCTGCGGGATAGGCTGAAGCAAAGCCGATGCTGACGTTGTCTTCGCCGCAGGTGAAGCTGTCGGCGCGGTATTTTGACCCGTTGTGCTGGGCAACGCCGCCGAGGTCGGGCAGATTGTGGTAGGACGACTGCATCGTCCAGATGGTGTAGCGCTCAGACGAGAAGGTCTGGCGCGTATAATCGCCGACACCGGCGTCGATGAGCACCGGCGCGCCGTTGTCGTAGAGGATGAAGTTTGCGATGTCGTTGTGGTTGTGGTGCTCAGCGTTGTTGCCGCCCTTCGCACCGAGGAACCACCCGCCCCGGCGAAGCGCGCAGACCTGCAGGTCGGGCAGGCAGGCGAAGTTGGCCGGACTGTAGGCGGGTGCCGTCTCCAGCTCGCGGCGCAGGGGGATGGCCAGCAGCTTGCGGCGCATCTTCTCCCAATAGTTCACCGCCGGGTCGGCACTCGGGTCGTACAGCGCACGGCCCAGCCCCATCAGGCGGGGCTGTCCGGTCTCGCGGCCGATCAGATAGATCATCTCCCCGATCCGGCCGGGGCCGCCGGTCGGGCCATCGGCAAAGTTGATGAACTTCCCGTTTCCGATGTACACCTTCTCCACATAGGCGAGGATATTGCGAAGCTTCTCATCGCCGAGCAGGTCGATTGCTCCGTCCGTCGCGGTCTTGAGCTGATAGACGCACTCGAAGAGCGACAGCCCCGCCACGCCCCAGTAGCTCGCCCCCTCGTCACAGCCGCCGTCGGCGGGCATGGTGTCGTAGTAGTTCTGCAGCTCGATCAGCATCTTATATACCGCCGTTTCAACACGGCGGGGATTGCGCTCCACGAGAAAGAAGGCCAGCATGACGTTGGAGATGATCCACGGGTTCCAGTTGTTGGTGCGCTTGAGGCCATAGCCCATCCACCAGTAATCGCGGTGGTCGAGATAAGGCACAAAAATGCGGCGGTTCATCTCATATTCGATGCGCTCGAGGATCTCGGGGCAGCAGCTGTTCAGCGGCGCGTAGAGCAGGTAGTAGGTCAGCGCCAGCTCCTCCGCCGTCTGGGCGGCGAAGAGGTCGATGTAGGGATGCTCGGGCGTCGGGATGTTGCCGACCTCAGCCTGCCAGTGGGCCGACAGCCCCCAGTAGCTCTCCTCGCAGATGAGGAAGAGACCGTTGACCAGCTCGGGCAGGAAGCGTCCCTTGTTCTCCATCACCTCGGCGATGGCCAGCGTGATCAGCGCACGGCGGCGGGCAAAATGGGGGGTCTCCATGATGGTTCGGTTGCCCGAGCGCTTGAACTCCATGAAATCGGTCGCGCGGATGATCGGCCAGTTGTAGCCGAGGTAACGCTCAGCCTCGGTGATAAAACGCGGGTCGGTATAGGCATCCCAGTAGGCGCGGTCGGTGGTGTCGGGAAAGAGCCGCCCCGTATAGGTGTAATCGGCGGTGTTATGCGTTTTCAGCCATTGCTTGAACATAGGTCAGCCCTCCTGATTTGCCTTGAATTGCTTGTACAGATCGGTATACAGCCGGTCACGGACGACACAGCCGGGCATGCCGCCGCCCCGCATCATCTCAGTACACTTCGAGCAGCATAGGCAGAGCTTCTCCCGCCGCAGGCCGCCCTCGCGCAGGATGTCGCGCGCGAAGTCGGGGTAAGCCAGAATCGTGCGCCCGAAGCCGGCGAAGTCAAAGCCGCCCTCGCCGATGAAGCCGGCCGCCACACCGGGAGCGGCCGCGCCAAGGTAGGTCATGCCCGATGAGATCAGCTTGATCTGCGGCACCGCCGCCTTCAGCGCCGCGATGCCGTGGAGCATGCGTGCCACGCCCTCGAGCGGATGCTCATCGGGCTCGTAGCCGCCGCGGGCGAAGGGCCGGTTGACGTGCGGGTTGAAGTAGGGGTTGCCCATCGTGATATCCAGCAGCTCCACCCCCATGCCGGCCAGCTGTTCGAGCAGCCAGATCGGCTCGGTCGGGTCAAAGTCGGTGCCGCCGGCGGGCGACACGCCGAAGCCGAGGGGATAGGCGAAGCCGTCGTAGACATTGAGGCGGGAGGAGACAATGAAGTCACTGCCGCAGGCCGTCTTCGCGCCGGCGATCGTCTCGCGCAGGAGCCGCGTGCGGTTCTCGAGGCTGCCGCCATAGCGACCGGGGCGATCGTAGGCCGAGAGCAGCTCAGAGTTGAGGTAGCGGTGACAGCACTTAATGTCGACACCGTCAAAGCCGGCCCGCTCGGCTAAGCGCGCTGTCTCGATCAGCTGCTCGCCGACGCGGTCGATGCCCTCGTCGGTGATGATGCGGCTGGGATCGATGGGGTTGTCCCCCTCAAAGAGGGGATTGTTGTAGGCGATGATGGGGGCGGGCTTGCCCTCTGGCTTGCTGTAGCGCCCCGAGTGGGTCGCCTGCAGAAAGATCAGCGGCGCATAGCCGTTCGCGCGCAGGGCGTGCTCGCGGATCTCGTCGGCGAGACGACGGTAGCTGTCGAGGTTCCCCTCGGTCAGCCAGAGCTGACGGGGATTGGCCCGGCTCTCGGACGAGCAGGCTGTCGCCTCAAACCAGATGATGCCCGCGCCGCCCTCGGCGAGGCGATGGTAGCGGCGGATGGTCAACTCGCCGGGCGCGCCGTCGGGCGTGCCGTCGCAGCCCTCCATCGCCTGGCATGCGAGCCGGTTGGCCGCCGTCTTTGTGCCGACCTTCACCGCCTCACCTAAGATCGCGGTGTCGGCGGAAAAGGGGAGCTCGGTGTGCAGTGCGGCGTTCTGCGCCGCAAAATCGGTTATCTCAGAATAAACAGTTCGGTTCATGATCATACCTCCTGATGCTATTATACAACATTGCGGCCGCCCTGTGTGCGCAATATCTGCAATGTTTTATGTAATTCTTGCTTTTTTTGCAAAAGTGCGTTATAATAGATATGTAAATCAAGTAAGGGGGCAAACATATTGCACGTTCTGTCTGTCAGCTACGCCGAAACACTGTCCGGCCTGTCGCGCCATTATCACGACTGCCACCAGATCCTCTATATCCGCTCCGGCACGATCCGCGCCACGGTGGGCGGCGAGACCTGCCTGGTCAGCGACGGCGGCCTGTTGATCCTCAGCCGCTTCGAGACGCATGCCATCGAGGTGCTCAGCACCGACTACTGCCGCTATGCCCTGCGCATCTCGTCAGCGGCCTCGCAGGGGGTACAGGAGAACGACCTGCTCGCCTCGGTACTCGTCAACCGCGCTGAGGATTTCCACCACGCCGTCGATACCGCCGAGGCGCGGCCCGCCTTCGACGCACTCTTCGCCGATCTGACCGCCGAATACACCGCGCAGGGGGCACTCTGCGCCGAGATGCTCGATCTCGGCCTGCGGCGGCTGCTGATCCTGCTCTACCGCTGCGCACCTGAGCTCTTCCTCCGGGAGAGCGGGCAAAACACCGTCGTGGTGCAGGCTATCCAGCGCCGCTTCGAGGCCAACTACGCAGCCGAGCATTCGCTTGCCGACCTCGCCGCCGAGTACCATCTCAGCCCGTCTCACCTCTCGCACATCTTCAAACGCATCACCGGCTACGCACCGATGGAATACCTGACCGCCTGCCGCCTCTCGGCGGCAAAATCGCTGCTGACCACCACCAACACCCCGGTCAAGGAGATCGTCTTCCGCTGCGGCTTCAGCGACGAAAGCAATTTCTGCCGCATGTTCAAGGCCCGCACCGGCCTTACGCCCCGTGCCTTCCGCAAGCAGTATCAGCCAATGTAACCCAGCGAGGCCCGGCGTGGATGCTCATTCAAGCGCTCCGATGGCGGCAGTCAGCGCGGTGACCATATCGCCCAACGCCATGGACGGCACACCTGCTTTCGCCTGCTCAGGCGCGAACGGCACATGGATGAAGCCCACGCGCGTGTCGGTCCCGCTGTACCGTGCCAGCAGTGAATACAGCACATCGTTGCAGACATATGTCCCCGCGCTGTAGGACGGCTTGGCCGCCACACCGGCGGCCCGGATGACCTCAATCATCTGCCGGGCGGGCACCGTCGCAAAATAGGCCGCACTGCCCTCTGCTGCGATCGGCTCGTCGGCCGGCTGATTGCCGGCGTTGTCGGGCATTCCGGCGTGCATGAGATTGATGCCCACAAATTCGGGTGTCACTGCGTCCCGGCCGCCCGCTTGCCCGATGCACAGGATCACATCCGGCCGCAGCTGCTCGGCCGTCTCGATGACACTCCGCGCCGCATCCCGGAACACCACGGGGATGCACAGCTTCGTCAGCGCAAACATCCCGACCTGATTGGGCAGCAGCGCCACTGCGTCCCACGACGGGTTACGCGTCTCGCCGCCGAACGGTTCAAAGCCGGTGATCAACAGCTTTTTCATTTTCCTCGCCTCCGTCTGTTTGGCTCTTTTTTGCCATTATATCATGAAATCGCGCGGGATTCAAGCTTTTTCGCCGCACGGGCCGACGAAAACCACGCCGGCCAAATGCCGCGTCCCGGAATAGTACAAGCCCCGCAGCATTGCGCTGCGGGGCTTATTGATCTCAGGCTTCGTGAGACGCTTATCGCCGGGCGTCAGTGTCGATCCCTTGCAGAGAGACGCCGCATCGCCAGTCAATCCTGGCAAGGCGGCGTCTCTGTTTATCTCGAGCAGATGTACCGGAGGATGTTTTGACCGATCAGCGCCGCGCAACGGCGCTTTCCGCTGCTTGTATCTCCTCGTCAGACGGCAGCGTCTTCGGCAGCCGATCGGGCATATGCAGCGCTTCATATTTTGACCGGGCATAGTTGTGGTACGGCAGAATCCGCACCTTTGTCACATTGCGCAGGCCCGACAAAAATTCCGCCGCAGGGGCCATCTCGCTGTCGTTGTATCCGGGCACATAGGGAATCCTCACCTCAATCTTACAGTCGTTTTGATTCAAATAACGAATATTTTCCAGAATTCTTCGGTTCGACTGGCCGGTGCAGGCGAGGTGAACGGCTTCATTGATTGCCTTGATGTCGTAAAGAAAAATATGCGTATAGGGCATAACCCGATCGAGGCTTTCCTGCGGCACAAAGCCGCAGGTGTCCACGGCGGTGTGGATGCCATTTTCTTTCAGCCGCTTGAGCAGCTCCGCGCAGAAATCCGCCTGCATCAGGCATTCGCCGCCCGATAAGGTGACGCCCCCGCCGGAGTTGGCATAAAAATCTTTGTCCTCCAGCAGGAGCGGCAGCAATTCCTCCACGGTCACTTCCCTGCCGTAGAAAATCAGGGCGTCATTGGGGCAAACCTCGGCACATTTTCCGCAGCCGATACAGCGTGCGGCGTCAAAGCGGTGGATGCTGTCCGCAATCTGATAGGCCTGCGTCGGGCAGGCGCCGGCACATTCCCCGCATCCGATGCACTTGTGGGCATAATACGCGGTCTGTGGCTTGAAGGCGATGCCTTCGGGATTGTGGCACCAGACACAGTTCAGCGGACAGCCCTTGAAAAACACCGTCGTCCGGATACCGTCCCCGTCGTGGACGGCGAAGCGCTTGATCTCAAAAATCCTCGCTTTCACTGCCCCCTCACCTCAGACTTTCGGCCTGCCGGATAAAGCCGTCCTGCTCGGCCCGGGAGATATTGTTCCACAGCACGTTCCACCCGCAGACACGGATCTGCAGATCCTGATATTTTTCGGGGTATTTCTGCGCGTCGCGCAGGGTCTCAGCGTCGAACACATTGATGTGCATCGCGTGGCCGCCGCGCCGAGCAAAGGTCACCAGCAGCCCGTACATGGCCTCAAGTCCATCGTCACCCTTGACTGCCGACGGCAGCAGCCCCAGATCGAGGCAGGCATCCCCCGTGAAGGCGGTCGCGTCGATCTTCGTCACCGACAGGATGGCCGCCGTCGCACCCTCACGGTTCTGGCCCATTGAGGCAGAGCAGTTCTTGGACAGCTCCTCGCCGCGCAGACGGCCGTTGGGGGACGCGGCTGTCTTCCCGCCCTGGGTGTAGGACATTCTCGCCACATGATAACCGCAGGCCCATGCGCCGCCTCGCGTCCCGGCATTCGGCCTGCCGTTGATATAGCCTGAGGTGAACCTGACAATATCCACCGCGATCTCATCAGGGGTGGCTTTGTTGTTGCCGTACTTGTCCCGGTCGGCGAGCAGCCTCCGGCGGAGCTGCTCACTGCCGGTAAAATTGCAGTCGAGGATCGACACAAGCTCGGTCAGCGTGAGCTCCCGCCGGTCGTAGACATATTTTTTGATCATCGCCATCGAGTCAGCCAGGTCGGCCAGAAAGCCGATCATGATTGAGCTTCTGTTGTAAACCGCGCCGCCGCTCAGGGCATCCTTCGCTTTCTCGATGCAGCTCGGGTAGGTCGCCGACAGCATGGACTGGGGATTGATGTAGGCAAGGTGATCCTCAAACCCGTTGACGATCTCGATCGTTTCATCGATGATATGGCACAGCTGTTTTTTGTATTCGGCGTAAAAATCGGCAAAGGATGCATAGTTTGCCGGCACCGGACTTTTCAGCCCCGCAAACTGTCCGGTCACCCCGTCGCAGCCCTCGTGGAGCGCGTATTCCAGCGGCTTGAGCAGGTTGAGATAATTCATCCCGCAGCCAAACGAGCCCTGCACATTGTACTCATAGCACCCCTTAACATCGCAGAGTCTGGCTTCCTCCTCAGTCGCGCCTTCGCGGACGAGCGCCCGCCGGATCGTACTGTCGCAGACAAACACGATCGAATTATTGCCGCGCCGGATCATGTCAAGCGCTTTCATGGTAAACTCCTTCGGCGTGCTGTCCGCCAGCTTGATCTGCACCTTCGGATTGTAGATCCCCATCCTGTCGTACACATCGAGGAACAGATAGGAGAGCGCGTTGATCTCGGTGTCACCGTTCGCCTTACAGCCGCCGAGACAGACAGGCTGGTTCCAGTAGTTGCCAATGGCGGTGAACTGCAGGAAGAAGTAGGCAAGGTCGGTGCGGATTTCCTCCTCGGGCACCCCGCTCTGCAGATCGTGCTGATAAAAGGAAAAAAACAGGCGATCAAAATTTGAGAGGGAGCGCACCTGCAGCCCCTCGATATGCTCGCTGAGTATAAAATAGAGATAATCGACCAGCAGTGCCTCGTAAAAAGTCGCGGGGGGATCGTGCTGAATGTGCCGCAGGGCTGCCGCCATTCTTTCCGCGCCCACCGTTTCGGCGGCCAGCGCGGCCAGCCTGCCGATCAGGTCGAGGATCGCTTCATAGGTGATCCGGATGCCCTCGAAGAAAGCAGCTTCGTCTGCGGTAAGTGTCCTACCGCTGCGTGCCCGCTCACTTTCCGCCAGGAGCCCCGCGAAGCCTAAGTCGAAAATGCGCGACCAGACCGGCACGCTGTGGTCATAATCGGGCCAGATGGTGACGATGCCCGCCTGTTCCAGATGCCGCCTTTTCTCCTCTACCTCCGGGATGATCTCATCGAAAACCTCCTTTTTCCACTTGGCGATGATGGTCGCATTGAGCGGCCGGTCGATCATGTTGATTGCGGGGAAGCGATCGCGGCTGTCGCAGGAGATCCGAGTGTTCCGCAGTACATATGCGAAGGCCATGGCCTTGCGGACGGGGTGCGGAAGCTGCCGGTTGGCTTCATCCTCGCGCAGGATCCCGGCGAGGATATCTTCCCCGGCCATCCCCGTCTGTGCGGAAAAGATCTCATCCCTGCGGATGAATCGCTTGAAGCTATCAAAGGGCTTGGCCGTGTCGTGATATTTATTAATGATATAGGGATAATCTGTATTTTTGATGTATTCCATACTTCCACCTCCGCGATTATTATAGCATTTTCTGCATTTTTGTAAATGATAAAATCAAAACACTTGACGAAATCGGTACAATACTGTATAATCAGATGGGTGATGAAATCATGACAGAAAATTGGAAAGAAGCAGTCATATCCAAAATTTCGCTGGCGATCTATGTAAAGCCGGATACGGGCAAGCATATTCATCAGGACCGCCCCTTTCACGGGCTGGTCCTGAATGAAGAAACGACGGTCAGAGACTATTGCTTCGCCGACGGCAGGGTGCTGCACACCAACGGCGGCGAGCTGTTTTATCTGCCCAAGAGCTCCTCGTATCGGGTGAAGACCATCCGCCTCGGCGGATGCTACGCGATCAATTTTGACGCCGACATCACAGATGAGCCGTTTACAGTCAGGTTCCGCAGCACGGACACCGTGCTGAAGCTGTTCAAGGCCGCCGAGAAGGCATGGCGGCAGCAGGATGAATCCCGCCAGCTTGTCGTGATGAAAACCCTCTATGAGATCATCCTGCTGATGCGAAGCGAGCGGCAGAAGCAGTACAGGCCCGACGCGCAGCTGTGTCTGATCGCGCCGGCCGTGGAAAAAATATCGGCTGATTTCACCGAAAACGAGCTATCGGTGGCAGAGCTTGCCACGCTGTGCGGGATCAGTGAAGCCTACTTTCGGCGGCTCTTCATCGGAAAATTCGGCATGACGCCGAAGGAATACATCATTGCCCTGCGGATCGGCTATGCCAGACAGCTGCTCGAGTCCGGCCAGTTCACCGTCGGCGAGACCGCGCGTCTCTGCGGCTATGCCGAGGTCAGTCACTTCTCGCGGGAGTTCAAAAAGCGGGTCGGCATGCCGCCAAATGGCTATCGGCCTCCACGCAGGTAGGTCCCCCCACAATCTTCACATCAACAGGCACCGGGCAGATCCACGGTGCGGAAAGGCTCCCCTATGACCAGATCTCTCCACTCCGGTGAAACGCCGGAAGAACGCAAGGCACGCCGCCGCGCGCAGTCCCACGCCTAGGCGAAGGCCAATTCCGAGAAGACCCGCACCTACGGGCGCACGCACTACCGCAAGAACGCCGAAAAACGGCGGGCAATCAGCCTCGCCTACTACCACGCGCACAAAGCCGAACACGCGGCCTGCGCGAGGTGAGCATCGACGCCGAGGGTGCCCAGCGGCAGGTATAAGTGCCCCTTGCAATGGCGGGAAAAGTGTGATATAATAAAAGTGTGATATAATAAAGGAAAAGGAGAGATCCCCATGAAACGAAAGCTTGTCCGGCTTGCCTTTCTCGCGCTGGCGCTCTTCGCTGCCATTCAGCTGCTTCCGTCGCTGTCGGTGGCGTCAAGCTGGCTGACGTACACCTGTCGCACAGCGGCCGATCCATCGCTGACGGGCGGCGGCTTCGAGCTGATCCAGATCGGGGGCGGGCCTCCGCTTTGGGTGTGGACGATCATCTATGCCCTTCTGCTGGGGGCCGGTATCACGGGCGCGATCCTGCTCCGCCCACGCAAAAAGGAGAAAAATCATGAAGCATAAGTTTCTGCGCCTTGCCAGCCTCGCGGCTATCATCGTCGGGCTGTTGCTGCTGATGATCTGTTTCGTTCTGCCCCTCATCTTCTCGATGCAGTCGCCGTCGCTCGGCATCATCGGCGGTGCCGATGGGCCGACGGCCATCGTCGTGGCCACCCGCAGCGGTCTTCAGTGGGATGTGCTGATCGCCTCCAGCCTGCTCATCGGCGGCACGGTGGGCTTGATTTGGACAAGGAAAAAGTCATGATCTACGCTCCCGACTACTACCCCCACTTTCGCTGCATCGCCGCCGACTGCCGTCACAGCTGCTGCATCGGCTGGGAGATCGACATCGACGCCGACACCCGCGCCGCCTACGCCGCCGTGGGCGGCGAGATCGGCGAAAAGCTGACCTGCGCCATCGACGACAGCGGTGACGCGCCTCACTTCCGCCTCACGCCCGACGAACGCTGTCCCTTCCTGCGCCGCGACGGCCTGTGTGAGCTGATCCTCACCCTCGGTGAGGACAGTCTCTGCCAGATCTGCGCCGACCACCCGCGGTTCCGCAGCTTCTGGAGCGGCCGCACCGAGCTTGGCCTTGGCCTCTGCTGTGAGGCGGCAGGGGCGCTGATCCTCAGCAGATCTGAGCCGATGCGGCTCATCCCCATCGAAGACGACGGCGACGACACGCCGCCCGATGACGACGAGCGCGTCCTCCTCACCCTGCGGGATGAGCTGCTGGCCATCGCCGGTGACACTTCCCTGCCCCTCGACGGGCGCTTCGACGCCATCCTTGCCCGCGCGGGCTCGCGCCTGCCCGAGCGCACCATGGCCGACTGGCGACAGACCTACCTCACCCTTGAGCGGCTTGATCCCGCCTGGGATGACGCCCTCGCCGCACTCAATAACTGCACGCCGCACCCCGGCTGGGACGAGCCCTTCGCCCGCCTGCTCGAATATTTCCTCTACCGCCACCTCCCCGCCGCCCTCGACGACGGCCGCACGGCCGAACGCGCCGCTTTCGCTGTGCTGAGCGTGCATGTCATCCGCACGCTGTTCGCCGCCGGCGAGCCAACGATGGCGCGGCTGGTCGAGCTTGCGCGGATGTATTCGAGCGAGATCGAGTATGATGAAGATAATGTGGAGGCGCTGTTGGGTAAGCTGACATAATATCTGCTTATTTTCGCAATTGATCATCAACAAAGCATTGGAAGAAGCCCCTATTTCCAAAAGGAAATACACATCAGCTATCAGCAGAACAGCGAACAGCCAGGGTCTGTTGCGTTTGGCAAAGACAGCATGTGGAGCATAAAAGGCTGCACCGCAGAGGCACATTATTGTGAAACCTGCAATTTGCTTCTTGCATCAACCAAACAAAATTAACAGAACGCTGCATATACACAGAAATCCCGATAGATTTTCGTCTATCGGGATTTTCGATTGGGATATGTTTAAGCCTTCTTCGCCGTTCTGCGCTTGAACCTCACATTCAACAGCACAATCGCCGCCAGCACGCAGAGCACACCGCAGGCGCTCATTATCGTCATCGGCTCGTGGAAAACGATGATGCCCACCAGCGTCGCCATGACCGGCTCAAAGGAAGACAGCACCGACGCGCGGCCGGTTTCAAGGCCGGTGAGGCCGTAGGTGTAGAGCAGATAGGGCAGGTAGCAGCTCACCGCGCCCATGGCCAGGCTGAGCACGATACAAGCCGGCGCGCCGGTCAGCGCCGCGACCGGCTCCTCCACGCCCCAGATCAGCGCCGCGCCCAGCGCGGCCAGCAGGCAGGAGTAGAAGTTGACGGTGCTCGAGCTGTACCCGCGGTTGAGCGCACAGCGCGCAAAGATGCTGTACAGGGCATAACCAACGCCGGCACCAAGGCCGTAGAGCAGGCCGGTCAGCGACAAGGCAGAGTCTCCCATGCCCATCCCCGACACCAGACAGCAGCCCGCGAAAGCCAGCACCAGCGCCGCCAGCTTGACCGGCGTGATCTTCTCCTTGAAGAATACAGCCGACAGCAGCATGACGATAGTCGGCGCCGTGTAGAGCAGGATCGCCGCCGTGGACAGGCTCATCAGCGTGATGGCCTCGAAGTAGCAATAGGTGAAGAACAGCAGGCTGCAGATGCCGCTGCCGAAGAAGCACCAGAAGTGCTGCGGCTTGACCCTGAACTGCCCGGGGCCTGTGATGAGGATGGTCAGCCCAAAGCAGATAGCCGCCACCCCGCAGCGCAGCAGAATCGCGCCGGTGGAGCTGATGCCGTACTCAGCCAGATTGCGGGTAAAAAAGCCCATCAGCCCCCACAGCGCACCCGCCGCGAGAACCGAGATCACATGTTTTTGCATAATTCCCTCTCGGAGTGAAGTTGACCGATGCTGCATTGACAGCAGCATCGGCCTGAATAAGGTAAAAAGATGGTTTAACCCAGAATTCTGCCTCTGAAGTAGTCGCCGATCTCGGCGATGGTCTTCAGGAAGAGCGGGACGAGCTCGCGGTTGAGCTGGCTCGGGCGGGTCTGGGCGAAGGTCTCGAAGCTGAGGTCGTGGTTGTAGCCAACCTCATGCAGACTGTTGCAGAAGTCGTCCCAGTTGATGGTGCCGACGTAGGGCATCAGGTGCTGGTCAGCGACGCCGTTGTTGTCGTGGGTGTGCAGCGCCTTGATGCGCTTGCCCAGGATCGGAACATAGACGCGGAAGCTCTTGCGGAGCAGGTTCAGGTGACCGGTGTCGAGGCAGAGGCCGAAGCACTCCTTGCCTGCCTTGGCGTTGAGGGTGTCGATGTACTCAACCGCCTCGTAGGGGTTGGAGCAAGTGCCCTCAATCAGACCCTTGGGCGAGCCGGTGAAGAGGTTCTCGAGGCAGACGGTGACGTTGGTCTTCACCAGAACGTCGATCAAGCTCTCGTACAGCTTGTAGTTAAGCGCCTTGATGCTCTCGGGGGTGTTGGTGTAGTCGGGGTTGGACAGCGAGATGCCGTGCACGATCAGATTCTTGCAGCCGACGGCGTCGCAGAGCTCGATGCAGCGGCGGTAAATCTTGATCGTGTAGTCCAGCGTCTCAGGACGCTCAGGCATATAGGCCGGGAAGGGAGAGTGTGCCTGGGAGATGGTCAGCCCATTGGCGCGGATCTGCTTCAGCTCCTCGGCATAGTATTCCAAGACCTCGTCGAGCGGTTTCTCGAAAATGCAGAGGTCCTCGAGGGGCTTGCTCTTCAGCCCGGCGCGGTTGAGCGCGGTGTCGATGTTCCAGTCGATGGCGGTGAAGCCAGCCTCGCGGATCATCTTGTAGCCGGCCTCAAAGCCGAAGTCGTAGACGATAGTTCCCGATTGTACGCAAAGTTCCATGGTAAAATTCTCCTTGTTTTATGTAAATTAAATTCAGCCCTGAATTCTGGTGCGGAAGTAGTCGCCGATGCCTGCGATGGCGCGCAGGAAGGTGGGGCACATCTCCTCGTTGAGACGATTTTTTCTTGTCTGGGCGAAGGTCTCAAAGCTGAGGTCGCCCGCATAGCCGGCAGCCTTCAGCTCGTCGCAGAAGTCGTTCCAGTTGATCGTGCCGCTGTAGGGGATCAGATGCTGGTCGCCGGTGCCATCGTTGTCGTGGATGTGCAGCGCCTTGATGCGCTTACCGAGAACCGGCACATAGGCGCGGAAGCTCTTGCGCAAGAGGTTGAGGTGGCCGGTGTCGAGGCAGAGGCCGAAGCATTCCTTGCCGGCCTTGGCGTTGAGGGTGTCGATGAACTCGACCGCCTCGTAGGGATTGGAGCAGGTGCCCTCGATGGTCCCCTTGGGCGAGCCGGTGAAGAGGTTCTCGAGGCAGACGGTGACGTTAGTCTTAACGAGGACGTCGATCAGCCCCTCATAGAGCTTATAGTTGAGCGCCTTGATCGACTCGGGGGTGTTGGTATAGTCGGGGTTGGCCAGCGAGATGCCGTGGATGACCAGCTCGCGGCAGCCGACGGCCTCGCAGAACTCGATGCAGCGGCGGTTGATGGCGATGCTGTAGTCCAGCGTCTCGGGGCGCTCGGGCAGATAGGCCGGGAAGGGGGCGTGGGCCTGCGAAATGGTGAGACCGTTCTCGCGGATGAGGGCCAGCTCCTTCTCGTAGTAGGCCAGGCATTCGTCGAGCGGCTTCTCAAAGAGGCAGATGCCTTCCAGCGGCTGATCCTTGAAGGCGGCGCGGTTGAAGGTATTGTTGATATTCCAGTCAATCGCCTCAAAACCGGCCTCGCGGAACATGGCGTAGCCGCGCTCCATGCCGAATTCGCTGATGACTGAGCCCGTCTGAATACAAAGTTTCATGGGGTCTCTCCTTTGGGAATAAATATAGGATAGGTTTATGATATCACACAAGCGCCGAAAATGCAACCCTTCGAGGACAAAAAAGAAATTTTTTGAAAATATTGCGAACTTCGGGAACTTTTTGGCGTTTTTTTCGTCAATATGAATAACGTCATAATGGGAGGACGAACCAATGAAAAACCTGCTCTGCCTGCTCGCCGCGCTAACCCTATTGCTCGGCGCGCTGACGGCCTGTGAGCCGAACGACGAGGATAGTGAAAACACCACGCCAGCACCTGCGACAACATCTGCGCCCGTCACAACCAGTGTACCTGACATAGCCGAAACACCGGACACGACTGAAGCACCGAAAACGGTGAAGATGACCGAGAAACCGGTCATCTACCTCTACCCCACCGCACCGACCCGCGTCACGGTCGAGCTCGATTTTGCCGGCACGCTGACCTCGACCTACCCTGCCTACCGCGACGGCTGGACGGTCGACGCTGCGCCCGATGGGACGCTGGTCGATCCTGCGACGGGGCGCGAATACTACTGCCTCTTCTGGGAGGGCGTCGCCGACGAGCCGTATGATCTCTCGACCGGCTTCGTTGTGCCGGGCGGCGAGATGGCGGCTTTTCTCGAGGATGCGCTGGGCAAGCTCGGGCTGACCAACAAAGAGGCAAATGAGTTCATGATCTACTGGCTGCCCCGCATGGAGCATAATGCGTACAATCTCATTTCCTTCCAGCAGGAGGCCTACACCGAGCA
>JAFTOI010000008.1 GCA_017463865.1 Clostridia bacterium
CGCACGCCCGCACACCCCGACCCGACAGCCGTCGCGAAGGGTGACGTACCCCTGACAAAGGGCCTCGCGATGCGCGTAGAGTGCCCCCTCGCAGAAACGGGTGAGCAGCTCCTCAAGGCAGAGCGGCGTCAGCGGCATGCGCCCCCGCAGCCAGCCGCCCCCGGCGCGCAGAGCCAACGGCGCGCCGACCCGCAGGCGCAGCTCCTCGACGCCGGCCGCCTGCTCGAGGATGACGCCAAGCTCCCCCCGCCACGGCGGCGGCAGTTCCTCTGCCAGCTGCGCCAGACGCGGGTGTAACCGCTCCTCAATGATCGATGTGCCCATGTTCATCCCCCTTTGCTTGTCTGCTGGTTGATTATATGCGGCTTGTCTTGCGGGTATGCAAAACAAAAAGACCGATGGAAAACCATCGGTCTCATGTTAGCATTAGGCTTATTTGTACTTGCGCTTTCTGGCTGCCTCAGACTTCTTCTTACGCTTTACGCTGGGCTTTTCGTAGTGCTCTCTCTTGCGGAGCTCAGTGAGGACGCCGGATCTTGCGCACTGTCTCTTAAAACGACGAAGGGCGCTGTCAAGCGTTTCGCCTTCTTTTACCTTAACCTCTGCCATTTCTTTTTCCCTCCCTCCGCTTGTATGCCAAGGAGACATAAATCTCTTTATATATTATACACGATAACCCATCGTCTGTCAAGCACTTTTTTCAAATTTCCGGAATTTATTTCGCCACGATATTGACGATCTTGCCGGGGACATAGATCTCCTTGACGATCGTCTTGCCCTCGAGCAGCGCGGTGATGCGCTCATCGGCGTGAGCGGCGGCGAGAGCATCGTCCTTGCCGGCATCGGCGGCGATGCGGATGGTTCCCTTCAGCTTGCCGCAGATCTGGACGGCGATCTCAACCGTTGCGTCAACTGTCTTGGCCTCATCCCAGGTCGGCCAAGGCGCAAGGGCGCACAGGGTCTTGTTGTCGAGCATCTCCCACAGCTCCTCACAGAGGTGGGGCGCGAAGGGGCAGAGCAGGCGGACAAAGATGCCCAGCTCATCCCGGGTCAGCGAACCGTGCTCGTAGATGCCATTGATCAGGGTCATCATGGCGGCGATGGCGGTGTTGAACTTCATGTCCTCGATATCCTGGGACACCTTCTTCACTGTCTTGTGCACCAGCGAGGTGATCGCCTCGGTCTCGCCCTCACCCGACATGATGTCGGTCAGGCCTGCCACACGCTCGAGAAAGCGCTTGCAGCCCTTCACGCTGCTTTCACTCCAGGGCGCAGCCGATGCGTAATCGCCCATGAAGAGGGTGTATACGCGCAGAACATCGGCACCGTATTCGTCCACAACATCGTTGGGGTCAACGACATTGCCCTTGGATTTGCTCATCTTTTCGCCGTCCGGCCCGAGGATCAGGCCCTGTGCGGTGCGCTTTGCGTAAGGCTCATCCACCGGAACTTCGCCGATGTCGTAGAGGAAGCGGTGCCAGAAGCGGGAATAGATGAGGTGGCGGGTAACGTGCTCCATGCCGCCGTTGTACCAGTCAACCGGCAGCCAGTAGTCCAGCGCCTCCTTGGAAGCAAAGGCCTCGGTATTCTTCGGGTCGGTGTAACGGAGGAAGTACCACGAGGAGCCTGCCCACTGGGGCATGGTATCGGTCTCACGCTTGGCCGCGCCGCCGCACTTGGGGCAGGTGCAGTTGACAAAGGACTCGATCTTGGCCAGCGGGCTTTCGCCGCCCTCGCCGGGCGCAAAGTTCTCCATGTTCGGCAGGCGGAGCGGGAGCTCCTCATAGGGAACGCCCACCATGCCGCACTTGGGGCAGTGGACGATCGGGATGGGTTCGCCCCAGTAACGCTGGCGGTTGAATGCCCAGTCCTTCATCTTGAACTGCACGCCGCGCTCGCCGATTCCCTTTTCGCTGAGGAAGTCGATCATCTTCGAGATGGCCTCTGCCTTGGTGGTGATGCCGTTGAGGAACTCGGAATTGACCATCTCGCCGTCGCCGGTATAGGCCGCCTGGCTGATGTCGCCGCCGCGAATAACTTCAATAATATCGATCCCAAAGGCCTTGGCAAAATCATAGTCACGCTCATCGTGAGCGGGCACCGCCATAATGGCGCCGGTACCGTAGCCCATCATGACATAGTCGGAAATGTAGACGGGGATCTCCTTGCCGTTGGCGGGATTGATCACGCACAGGCCCTCGATCTTCACGCCGGTCTTGTCCTTGACCAGCTGCGTGCGCTCAAACTCGGTCTTCTTCGCGCACTCGTCGCGATAGGCCTCCAGCGCTGCCATGTTGGTGATGCTGTCACGGTACTTTTCGATCACAGGATGCTCGGGCGCGATGACCATGAAGGTCACGCCGAACATGGTGTCGGGGCGGGTGGTATAGATGCGCAGATAATCGTCCTGTCCGCTGATCTGGAAGTTGGCGAAAGCACCCTCGGAGCGGCCGATCCAGTTCTCCTGCTGCAGCTTGATGTTGGGCAGATAGTCCACCTTGTCCAGACCCTGCAGCAGCTTGTCAGCGTATTCGGTGATGCGGAGATACCACACATCCTTGGACTTCTGCACAATATCGTTGTGGCAGATATCGCACTTGCCGCCCTGGGAGTCCTCGTTGGAGAGCACGACCTTGCAGTGCGGGCAATAGTTGACCAGCGTCTTTGCGCGGAAGACCAGTCCCTCGTCGAACATACGGCGGAAGATCCACTGCGTCCATTTATAGTAGCCCTCTTCGGTGGTGTCCACCACACGGGACCAGTCAAATGAGAAACCGACACGCTTGAGCTGCGCGGTGAACTTCTCAATGTTCATATCGGTAACCTTGCGGGGATGAATACCGGTCTTAATGGCATAGTTCTCGGTGGGCAGGCCGTAAGCGTCAAAGCCGATGGGGAACAGCACATTATAGCCCTGCATTCTGCGCTTGCGGGAAATGACCTCAAGTCCGGAATAGGCCTTGATGTGTCCGACGTGCATGCCTGCGCCGCTGGGGTAGGGGAACTCAACCAAGCCGTAGAACTTCGGCTTGCTGTGATCCTCAGACGCCCGGAAAACGCCCTCCGCCTCCCAGCGGTCCTGCCATTTTTTTTCAATTTCGGTGTAATTGTACTTCATACGTCAGAATCCTTTATGAATATGAATTTTGTTTGCGGTTATTTGTCCAGATCAACGGGAGCGGCGTCGCTCCAAAGCTTGTCAAGGTTGTAGAACTCGCGGGCTGCGCGGTCGAAGATGTGCACGATGACCGAGCCGTAGTCGATCAGCACCCAGCTGCCATTGTCGCGTCCCTCGAAGTGGAGGGGCTTGACGCCGCGCTGTCCGATCTTGAACTCGACCTCGTCGGCCAGCGCCTTGACCTGCGTGTTCGAATGACCGGTGCAAAGAATGAAGTAGTCGGCGAGGATGGTCTTATCCTCGACGTAAAGGGTCTTGAGCTCGTGCCCCTTCTTCTCATCAAGTACATACTTGATGGCTTCGGCGAGGGCCTTAGGGTCAGCGTCGTCGAGCGGGGGGAGGGTCGCCCATTCCGGGCGGATGACGGTTTCGTCCATGGTATGATTCCTTTCCATCATATATTTACGTGCGGGGGATATAGATGCCCTCCTGATTGACCTCTTGGGCATTATATTCGTTCGCGATTTTGATATCGGTGTTATAGATTGCCGCAAATTCGGCGTTGGTCTCCTTGGAAAAGCTGTAGCTGCGGTCGAAGATCGAATCGGTGATGTCGGCGGTGTAGACGTTGAGGAAGCGGTTCACCGCGTCCAGTGCGCCGGCACGGCTGAGCACGAAGTACCACTGCCCAAGGCCGTCCCTTTCGCGGACATCTGAGCCGGGCATGTTGACCATGACGACCTTGGACATGTCAAGCTCCAGCGCCTCCTTGGCGAAGAAAACACAGTCGGCAACCGAGAGATTGGTGGTGACATGCTTGATCATCGACTCGACCGTTTTGGTGAGGGTGGAGAGATTGAGGTTTTGCTTATACTGCTGCAGGAAGGCGGCCATGAAGATCTTCTGCGCGTCGTTGCGTCCGATGTCGGCCTGCACATAGCCGTAGCGGAAGCGGACGAAATGCTCGGCCTGCTCGCCGTTGAGGGTCTGGGGGCCGGCCTTGAGATGAATCTCCAGGTTCTGCGTGGGGTCGGAGAAATCCATGTCGGCAGGCACGTTGAGATACACGCCGCCGATGGCGTCAACCATCTCCTGCAGAATATCGAGGTCGATGAGGGCGTAGTAGTCCAGCTTGATGTTGAGATTCTTCATCAAAAACTCCATCAGCATCTCCATCGACTTGTCGTAATCGTAATAGGTCTTGTTGAGATAGACGCTGAGCGCGCCGTTGATCTTGCGGTACGAATCGGTGGTGTACTCGGCATAGGTGTCGCGCGGGATCTGCACCAGGTTGAGGCTGTTGTTCTTGGTGTCGAACGACGCCACGATCAGCACGTCGGTGTTGACCGCAACGCGGTCATGGCCGGCGATCAGGAAGTTATAGACCCCCTCCCGGCGGATATACTCGACCGGATCATCGGTGGTGGCGGGGCCGACCGGCACGTCGGGGGTGTTGATCGTCTCGCCCTGCTCGTTGGTCTGCGGGAGAGACGCGGTGGTCACAATAGGATCGATATCGAAGGGCAGATTGTCGTCAACCTGCGGCGGCTGATAAAAGAGGCGGATCGCCACGATCAGCGCAATGACGGCGAAGAGCAGGATCACCATAACCTCGGTGACAACAGCGCCCCTGGCCTGCTTCGGCTTGCGGCGGGTAGATTTTGCTTTTGTTTTGCTCATGGATGGGGGATGAGCCTCCTTTTTGTGAATCAGTTGGACGCAAGGGCCCAGTTGCGGGCGCGGAGGGTGTTCTCTGCGATGGGTGCACCGCGGTCAAGCAGGTGCCGGATGGTCTGCTCAGCCTCGAGGCACACGAAACGGCGCAGGTGGGCGAAGCGTGCGTCCTCGTCCATCGCGGCAGGATCGGCTGCCCAAAACTGCTCGCGCAGGGCAGCGCAGGCCGCGTGGGTTCGAGTCGGCTCAATGTAGTCAGCGAGGAAAATGATCTGCTCGAGCACCGACATGCCCTCGCGTCCGGTGGTATGCCAGCGGACGGCGTCGATGACAGCAGGATCGGCAAAGGCAGAATAGGCCGGATCAGACCCGATCAGCGCAGCCGCCGAGGCGGCGTGAAGCAGCGCGGAGGAGGTCTTTTCACAGTCAAACACTATTATACCAGATTCTGCGGCAATTTTCAACTGTTTTTCGCACGGATATTCTTTTGTTGCGTCGTGCAGCAGGGCGGCGGCGCGCAGACGATAGAGCTCGCCGGGTGCGCAGAGCGCGCCGATGCGCAGAGCAGTCTGCTCGACGCCGCAGGTGTGGGCAAATCGGGCGGGTGACTGCTCGGCGGCAAGGCGGTCTTTCAGCGCGTCAAGATCGGCGGGCGTGATCGAACCGTTCTGCGCCGCGCGGTAGAGCCGGTGGGCGGCAATGTAATCGGCAACCCCGTTGGGCAGATACGGGGCCAGATCACCGCCGCCCGCGACGATACCGCGCAGCTCAGAAGAAGACAGCACCAGGGCGTCTTCCTCCAATAGACGGACACGGGCACCAAAAAGTTCCCAATATTCCGAAAATTTTTTCTCGATCTGCGCACTTTTTTCCGCGTCCGCCTCCCGGCGGATGCAGCAGATCTCGGCCAGGCGAAAAATATCTGCCGGGCGATACCACTGATCCAACGTCAGAAACATATCGGTGCCGGTCAGCAGCACCAGCTCGCGGTCGGGCGCGGCAAGATGCTCGAGGGTCAGCACCGTGTAGCTGCGGCCGCTCTGGCGGATCTCCCAGTCCGAGACCTCGGCGCGCGGCACATCGGCGAACGCGATGCGCGCCATGGCCAGGCGGTGGGCGGGATCATCGTCGGCAGCGATCTGCTTGTGCGGCGGAATGCCGGCCGGGAAGATCAGCAGGCGGTCGAGCCGCGCGTCCTCAACAAAGGCGCGGGCGGCGGCCACATGGCCGTTGTGCGGCGGCGCGAAGGTGCCGCCGTAGATGCCGAGACGCTCCATGCTCAGAGCTCGATGCGCGGGTTCTTCTTCGACGCGCGGTAGAGGACGAAGCGGGTGCCGATGACGGCGACCACATCGGCACCGGTGGCCTCGGCCAGCGCCTCGGCGGCCGAGCGGGGCGACTCATCGCTGTTCTCGAGCACGCGCAGCTTGATGAGCTCGCGGGCCTCAAGGGCATCGGAAATGGTCGAAACGAGGTTATCGGTAATGCCGCCCTTGCCCACCTGCATGATGGTGTCGAGCGGATTGGCGAGTGCGCGCAGCTTCGCGCGCTGTTTGCTTGTCAACATAGTATATCCTTTTTTCGTGTAGTTTAGTTACAGCGGGCGGCCATTCTGGCGGCCAGCTCAGGCGCAAATGCGGCCAGCGCACGGGCGCGGTGGGAAATGCGGTTCTTCTCTTCCCCGCCCAGCTCCGCGAAGCTCTTGCCGGCAGGCACATAGAGGAAGAGGGGATCGTAGCCGAAGCCGCCCTCACCGCGGGCCTCATGCAAAATCTCACCCGGGCAGCGCCCCTCGCAGGTGAAGCTCTCCCCGTCGGGGAAAACGCAGGCCATCGCGCAGACGAAGGCCGCAGTGCGGGGCTCGTTCGGACGGGCGGCAAGCTCGCGCAGGAGCTTGGCGTTGTTGGCGGCATCGTCGCCATGCTCGCCGGCATAGCGCGCCGAGTAGACGCCGGGCGCACCGCCGAGCGCGTCGACGACAAGACCGGAGTCATCGGCAATACCAATATAGCCGCGGGCCGCCGCGGCACGAGCCTTGATGAGGGCATTGGCGGAAAAGGTGTCGCCGTCCTCGGGAATATCGTCGGGCAGACCGGCTTCGCCTGCCGACAACAGCGTCAGACCGGGCGCGACCTCAGCGAGAATAGCGCGCAGCTCGGCGATTTTTTTGCGGTTGTGGGAAACAAGTACAGCTTGCATAAGAATTCCTTTCGATCAGAAGATCATGCCGAAGAGCACATCGATCAGCAGCCAACCCATCGCGGCCGATGCAAGGTTTGCCGTGAGCGAATAGACCACGCGGCGCACCCGTCCGTGCCCCTTGAGCCACAGCGCGCAGGCAACAGCCTCGGCGATGAAAATGACGATTTCGCACAGAATAAAGACCATATACGCCCCAAACGAGCCCGAATAGATCAATGTTGTGCCGGTGACAGCGGTCAGGCCGATCTGCGTGACGAGATTGATGACGAAAAACGGCAGCAGATTCTCGCGGTGGAAGAAGCCGAACGCCCAGAGCAGCACGCCCTCGAGGAGCAGTGTGCAGGTGCACGTCATGGCGAACTGGGTCGCGTAGGCCAGCGGGATCGAGGTCTCGTTAGTGGCCTCGCCGGTCGCGAAATCGTATGTAATTGTCTGGCGGAAGGCCTCGCGCTCAAGCGTGTCGGTCGTGGTAACGGCACCGTCAGCGGTGACGACGATGATGCGGTATTCGGACGGTGTGCCGTGGTAGCTGAATCGGTGGACGACGGTGCCATCGTCCTGCCGCTCGCCGGTGAGCGAGCCGAACAGCGGGATCCGCGTGCCGACGGTCAGCGCCGGACGCCAGCCGCCGTCATTGTAGCCGTCAAGCACGGTGCGCACCGGCTCGGGCAGCGCGGCCAGCTCGTCGTCGGTCAGGTTGGAGTAAACCTGATCGCCCGGATTCTGCCACTCGAGCAGATCAAGGTAATACTCCCCCTCGGGCGGATTAACAACGGTGATGGTGATCTGCGGCTTCGGCCCCATATCGGCCGAAACCGGCAGAACGAGGACAAGCGAAAGAAGCAGCAGCGAGGCCAGAAGGGTGAGGGTACGGTGGATATTCGTGCATTTCATGTGGATGTCCTCCTTGTATTCAATTTTATCTTGACGAAACTCAGTTAAACAGCGCCTCGACGAATTCGCCGGCATTGAAGGGCTGCAGATCGTCGATCTTCTCGCCGACACCGATGAACTTCACCGGAATGCCCAGTTCCTTCTTGATGGCGAAGACGATGCCGCCCTTGGCGGTGCCGTCCATCTTGTTCAGCGTCAGACCGGTGATGGCGGCGGCGTTTTTGAACTCCTTGGCCTGCATGATGGCGTTCTGGCCGGTGGTGGCATCGAGCACGAGCAGATTTTCGCGCGAAACGCCGGGCAGCTCGCGGTCGATGACGCGGTTGATCTTGGCCAGCTCATCCATGAGGTTTTTCTTGTTGTGCAGGCGGCCGGCGGTGTCGATGATGAGCACATCGCTGCCATGCGAGCGCGCGTAGCCGATGGCGTCATAGACGACAGCGGCAGGATCGGAGCCCTCGCTCTGCTTGACCAGCGGCACATCGGCGCGCTCGCACCAGACAGCCAGCTGGTCGATGGCGGCGGCGCGGAAGGTGTCTGCGGCGGCGACCACGACGTTCTTGCCATGCTCCCGCAGGCGGGCGGCCATCTTGCCGATGGAGGTCGTCTTGCCCGCCCCGTTGACGCCGATGACCAGCACCACGGCAGGGGTATTGTCAAGATGCAGCGGCTCGCCCTCCCCGATCATGCCGACGAGGATCTCGCGCAGAGCGGCCATCGCCTCCTCGCGGTCGGTCAGGTGTTCGCTCTTGATACGCGCACGAAGTGCCTCGATGATCTCTTCCGTCGCCGCCGCGCCGACGTCGGCGCAGATCAGCACCTCCTCCAGCTCCTCCAGCATCTCCTCGTCGATGCGGACGAAGGCGCTGAAGACCTGGTTGATCTGTCCCATAAAGGCGTTCTTTGTCTTGGTCAGACCCGCCTTTAATTTATCCAAAAATGCCATCCCAGTCTTCTCCTTTTTTCTCTATGTCTTCGATGTTGAGCGTCAGCACCTTCGAGATGCCGCGCTCGGGCATGGTCACGCCGTACAGGCAGTCGGCGACCTCCATGGTGCCGCGGCGGTGGGTGATGAGAATGAACTGCGTTTCCCCCGCGTAGCGCTTGATGTATTCGGCAAGCCGCGCCACGTTGACCTCGTCCAGCGCTGCCTCGATCTCGTCGAGGATGCAGAACGGGGTCGGGTTGACCTGCAGGATCGCGAAAAAGAGCGCGACGCCGATGAAGGACTGCTCGCCGCCCGACAGCTGCATCAGATTTTTGATGACCTTGCCGGGAGGCGCGGCCTTGATCTCGATGCCCGAGGTCAGCGGGTCATCGGGGTCGGTCAGTTCCAGCGACGCACTGCCGCCGCCGAACAGCTCGGCGAAAACCCGGTTGAAGTTGCGGTTGATCGCGTCAAACGCCGCCATAAAGGCAGTGCGCATCTCGACCTCCAACTTTGCAATGACGTCCTCGAGGTCGGCCTTGGCCTCACGCAGGTCGTTCAGCTGGCCCGAGAGGTAGTCGTAGCGCTGTTTGACCTCGGCGTACTCCTCGATGGCGCCGACATTGACACTGCCCAGCGCCCGGAGTTTGTTTCTGCTCTCGGTCTGCACCTGTACGACAGCGCCGCGGTTCTCCTCGGTGACGGGCGGGTAGCCCAGTTCAACAGCACCGGCGCGGGTCAGCTCGTAGTCGTCCCAGAGACGGGAGGACAGCTTATCCTGCTCGGCGCGCAGCCCTGCCAGCTTGTTCTCGTTTTTGGTGTGCGCGCGAACGACCAGCTCTTTCTGGTTGTTCTGATCGCGCAGTCTGACGCGCAGCTCGTTCTGCTGGCGCTCGAATTCCATGCTGCCGGCCTCGACCTCAGCGCGCTTGGCGTTCAGCTCGCCCAGGCGGGCTTCACCCAGCTCGGCGGCGGCGCGGTTGGCGGCAATGATCTGCTCAGTCTCGTTCAGCGACTGCTTCAGCTCAGCAATGCGCGCCTTTGCGGAGGCCTTCGCCTCGCTCTGCGCGGCAATGCGCGCGTCGGTGGCATCGCGCAGAGTGGTCGCCGTCTCGATGTCCTTCTCGATCTCGCTGATGCGGATGTGGAGCGCCGTGATCTGCTCGCCCAGCGCTGTCGCCTCATCGGCGGCGGCGTTGCGCTCGATCTCGCGCTCGGCGCGGAAGGCCGACAGCTCAGCCACGCGGGCCTCGGCGGCGACCAGTTCAGCCCGGCGGGCGGCGATGTCCTCGTCGTACTGCCGGCGCAGTTCGCCCTGCTGCTCGAAGTCGGCGTAAATTTTGTCGATCAGCGTCTGGTTGGCCTCTCGCTTGGCCTCGAGCTGATCAAGCCGGGCCTGCTCGGCGGCGGCCCTGGTTCCGATGAGGCGGCGGCGCTCGGTGGTGTCGTCCCGCCCGCGGCCATCAGCGGCCAGCGACTGGTCGATCTTGCGCAGCTCGGCCTGTGCGGCCTTGGCATCGGCGGCGGCCTGCTTGTGCTGGGCCGTCAGCTGTTCGATCTCAGCCGCACGGCTGAGGATGCCGCTGTCCCGTTTGGCCGAACCACCGGTGAAGGAACCACCGACGTTGATCTGCTGGCCGTCGAGGGTGACGGCGCGGACGCGGTAGCGGGTCGCCTTGGCCATGGCAGTGGCGTTGTCGATGTTGTCGAAGACAACGGTGCGCCCGAGCAGCGACGACAGCACGCCGCGGTAACGCTCGCCGCAGCCGACGAGCGCGTCAGCGGTGCCGAGATAGCCCGCGAAACGGGCAGCAGTGCGCAGCTCCTCGGTCGGCGACGAGGCGCGCATCGAGGTGATGGGATAAAAGGTTGCGCGGCCGGCATTGCCCCGCTTCAGAGCATAGATTGCGGCCTTGGCGGTCTCCTCGTCCTCGACGACGATGTTCTGCAGGTTGGCGCCCAGCGCCGTCTCGATGGCGGTGATATACTTCTGCTCGACCGAAATCAGCCCCGCCAGCGGGCCGTGGATGGTGCCGCACTTCGCCCCGCCCGGCAGGGTGATCTTCCCCTGCTCGTACTGGCTCATGACGTAGCGGACACTGCCCGAATAGCCCTCGAAATGCTCCTCCATGCGGCGGAGGTTGTCGGCGCGCTGTGCCAGCGAATCGCGGTGCAGTCCCAACTGATTCGACCGCTCCAGCGCCTCGCGGCGGTCGCGGGTCAGGCCGGCGATCTTCTGCTCAAGCTCGGCGATGGTCTTATCCAGATCGGCCAAGGCCGCATTGTAATCCTCAACGGTGGCCCGGGCGGCGTCACAGCTGTCGGCCAGCTCTTTCGCCGTCTTCTCCAGCGATTCGAGGTCGCCCTGCATGGTGGCGGTCTTGTCGCTGTCCGACGCCCGGGTATTCTCAAGCACCGAGATGCGCACCTTGACGTCGATCTGCTCCTGCTCAGCCTCGCGCAGACGCCCCAGCGCCTCGTCAAGAATGGCGGCCAGACGGTCGCGGGCGGCGCCCGCCTCAGCCTGCTTCCGGATCAGCTCGTCGCGCCGCTTGCGCTCAGCCGTCAGCGTTTCGGTCAGCTCGGCGATCTGCGCGGACTGCGCGTCGCGGTTCTGCTTCTCGGCGGCCATGGCCGCCTCGGCGGTGTTGGCGGCCGTCTCGGCCGTCTTGATCAGCTCGCCGGCATGCAGACGATTGTTCTCAGCGACACGGAGCGCGGCGTCGAGCTCGTGATTGGCGTTTGTCTGCTCGCGGATCTCGCGCAGCAGCTGCTCGGAGGTCAGCTTGTTCGACTGTGCGGCCTCGTAGAGCTTCTCATTCTGTGCCTCGAGCGACGCGATGGTGTCGTCGATGGTCTGCAATTCGAGCGACGACAGCCGCACCTGATTCTCGGCCTCGCCGACCTCGCCGCGCAGGCGCTCGGTATCGTACAGCCAGAGCGACACATCAGCGCGCTTCTTTTCCTCGTACAGCTCGAGGTATTTCTTCGCGCGGGCGGCCTCCTTCTCGAGGGGGCCGACGCGGCCCTCCAGCTCGGAGAGAATGTCATTGACGCGGAGCATGTTGTCCTCGGTCGACGCCAGATGGCGCTCGGCCTCTGACTTCTTGTAGCGGAAGCGGGCAATACCCGAGGCATCCTCGAAGATGCTGCGGCGCTCGTCGCTCTTGCGCGAAACCATCTCGGCGATCTTGCCCTGCCCGATGATCGAATAGCCGTCGCGGCCGACGCCGGTATTCATGAACAATTCGTAAATATCGCGCAGTCGACAGGCCTTTCGGTTGATGAAATACTCGCTCTCACCCGCGCGGTAGTAGCGGCGGGTGACGGTGACCTCGTCATAGGGGCTGTCGAGGCGGTTGCCCTCGCCGGTGTTGTCGAAGGTAACCGAGACCTCGGCAAAGCCCATCGGACGCCGTCCTGCGGCGCCGCCGAAGATGACGTCTTCCATCTTCGTGCCGCGCAGGCTCTTGGACGAGATCTCGCCCAGCACCCAGCGCATGGCGTCGGACAGATTGGACTTGCCGCTGCCATTCGGGCCGACGATGACCGTCGCGCCCCGCTCAAAGGTCAGGACAGTTTTATCGGGAAAGGATTTGAAGCCGTGCAGCTCCAATGATTTCAAATACAATTGTCGCGCTCCTCCTCTCTATCGGGTATGCGCAGATGTTCTATCCTTATATTATACCCGAAAAGTGTGTCCATTTCAATCATTTTTATTGTTTTTAAGCCAAATTTTCCGCGCAGACGCAGGAAATTCTGCTTTTTCTGCCCCATTGCCGCCGAAGTTCGCCCGCGCGGGACAGCAAAGGTCACCGCAGCACTATGACAATTGACTGCTGCAAGCGCCTTCTCCATGCGCCGATAGAAGACCTCGCCCAGTGCCAGCTCGCCGAAGGCGGGGTGGCGGGGACCGGCGAGGACGGCGCCGGGAAGGGTCTCGGTCTCCTGTAGGCCGATGCGCAGGACATCGACACCGGCCGCGGCGAAGATCTCAAGCAGATCAGCGGTGCGGGCGACGGCGTCGTCGAGGGCGAGCGGTGCATAACGCCCGTCGGCAAAGCGGTCGGCCAGTGCCGTGCCGCGCAGGACGAGGGTAGGATAGATGCGGGCTGCGCTGACTCCGGCGGCGCAGAGGCAGCGCACCGTCTCGCGCTCGGCCTCGGCCGACGAGCCGGGCAGGCCGAGCATCA
>JAFTOI010000009.1 GCA_017463865.1 Clostridia bacterium
AACATGATCACCGGTGCAGCTCAGATGGACGGCGCTATCCTCGTCGTTGCAGGTACCGACGGTCCTCTCCAGCAGACCCGCGAGCACGTTCTGCTCGCTCGCCAGGTTGGCGTTCCTGCAATCGTTGTCTTCATGAACAAGAAGGACCTTGTTGATGATGATGAGCTGCTTGACCTCGTCGAGATGGAGATCCGTGACCTCCTGAGCCAGTACGACTTCCCGGGTGACGATATTCCGATCGTCCGCGGCTCCGCTCGTGACGCTCTCGAGTCCACCAACACCGATCCTTCCGCTCCTGAGTATGCTTGCATCCATGAGCTGATGGCTGAGGTTGACGCTTACATTCCTACTCCTGAGCGCAAGGCTGACCTGCCTTTCCTGATGCCCGTCGAGGACGTCTTCTCCATCACCGGTCGTGGTACCGTTGCTACTGGTAGAGTTGAGCGTGGTACTGTCAAGGTTGGCGACGTTGTTGAGATCGTTGGTCTTGCTGACGAGAAGAAGTCCACCACCATCACTGGTGTTGAGATGTTCCGCAAGCTGCTTGACCAGGCTGAGGCCGGTGACAACATCGGTGCTCTGCTCCGTGGTATCCAGAAGAACGAGATCGAGCGCGGTCAGGTTCTCTGCAAGCCCGGTTCCATCCATCCGTACACCAAGTTTGTCGGCCAGGTTTACGTTCTGACCGAGAAGGAAGGCGGCCGTTCGAAGCCCTTCTTCGCTGGCTACCGTCCGCAGTTCTACTTCCGCACCACCGACGTTACCGGCGTAATCGGTCTTCCCGAGGACGTTGAGATGTGCCGCCCTGGTGACAACGTTGATATGAACGTCGAGCTGATCACCCCCATCGCTATCGAGAAGGGTCTCCGCTTCGCTATCCGTGAGGGTGGCCGTACCGTTGGTTCGGGCGTCGTTATCGACATCAAGGACTAATTTAGTCTGAACCACATTGCAGGGTGGACGCTTCGGTGTCCACCCTGTTTCATATGCATAATCTATCTTTGGGGATTGGTGAAATTCCATACCGGCGGTACAGTCCGCGAGTCGAAAGACCGACAGGGTGCGATTCCCTGACCGACAGTAAAGTCTGGAAGGGAAAAGATAAGGATGTCCCCGTGTGTTTTTACACACGGGGGTTATCTTTCCTCCCATTTTGCCCCGCAATTTGGAGGAATTTAACATGAAAAATCGAAAATTTGACACAAAACGGATGGTCGTGATCGCACTGTTCTGTGCGATCGCGTATGCTACCATGTTCGTCCTGCGCATCAAGGTCTCGTTTCTGACTTTCGATGCCAAGGATGCGGTCATTACCATCGCCGCGATGCTGTTCGGGCCGGCCACTGGCGCGGGCATTTCGCTGGTTGTGGCTACGCTTGAGCTGATCACGGTCAGCGACACCGGCATCTACGGCTGGGTGATGAATTTTGCCTCGTCTGCCGTCTTCGCGATCATGGCCAGCGCCATCTACCAGCACAAGCGCCGCATGGCGTCGGCGATCGTCGGCCTTGCTGCGGCTGTGGTGAGCGTGACGGCGGTGATGATGGGCATGAATCTGCTCATTACGCCGCTTTACACCGGCGCGTCGGCGCGTGACGTTGCGGCTATGATCCCGACGCTGCTGCTCCCCTTTAATCTGACAAAGGCTTCGCTGAACGCCGCGCTCGTGATGGTGCTCTACAAGCCGATCTCGACTGCGATGAAGAAGGCGCGCGTCACCGACACGGTCGGCGGGGAAGGGTATCATGTCAACCGCCAGAGCCTGATCTTCACGCTGGTGGGCCTTGCGGTGACGGTTGCATGCGTTTGTGTGATGATTTTCGTCCTTGACGGCAGCTTTTCGCTCATCAAGGGGGCGTAAGCGCAAGACAGCAAATTGAACAAAGAAAGGACGCCTTTGTCTGCCAAAGGCTGCGTGCAAAGATGGGTTCGTTCAAAAACATTCTCTGGGTCGCTTTCATTTCGATGGTTCCGATCATCGAGCTGCGCGGTGCGATCCCGGTCGGTACGGCGCTCGGCCTGCCGTGGTATACCAACATGCTTGCTGCCGTGGTCGGCAACTGCATCCCGGTGCCGTTTATCCTGCTCTTCATCCGGGTCATCCTTGACTGGATGAAGCGCTGCCCGGTAAGCCTTTTCCAGAAGGTCGCAGAGTGGCTCGAGCGCAAAGCGAACAAACACGCCTCCAAGGTCGAGCGGTTCGCCTTCTGGGGGCTTCTGATCCTGGTCGCTATCCCGCTGCCCGGGACGGGCGCGTGGACGGGGGCGCTGGTTGCCGCGCTGTTCCAGGTCAAGCCGAAGATCGCCGTCCCGGCGATCGTGCTGGGCGTGCTCGGTGCCGGCGTGATTGTGACGCTGATCAGCTATGGCGTGCTGTCGTTTTTGTCCTTTTTGCTTTGAGAGGGGAGGCTTCGGCCTCCCTTTTTGCTTGCCGAAAGAAGGCCTTGACAGAACCGATGATTTGCCGTATAATAGTGGAAGAATCCACCACAGAAAGGACATCCTCATGACTGCTTTCCACCGATATTTGCCCGCTTTGCTGGCTGTGGTCTGCCTGCTCGGCCTCTCCGCCTGCCAGACTGCGCCTGCGCAGGACACCGTTACCACTGCTGCGCCCGCGCCTGTCACTGAGCCCGCTTCGACCGACCTTGTCCTCGTCTCGGGCGGCGAGGCGAAGGTACAGCTGATTCGCTCGGACGATGCGAACGCCGAGACGACGGCTGAGTTTACCCGCCTCTACAAAAAGATTGCTGAGGTGACTGGCGTTTACCCTGAGTTCACCACCGACTACATCCGCGGCACGCACACCCGCTCGGCGGAAGAGGACGGCATCCCCGCCATTCTCGCCGGCCAGACCAATTACTCGGCCTCGGGGGAGGTCATACGCGGCCTGTCCTACGGTGAGGGCGTAGCCAAGGTCGTCGGCCAGCAGCTGATCGTGGCCGCGGTTGATCAATCGGCCGCCATCCAGCTGGTCGATGAGCTTTGTGCCTACATCGAGGCGAACGGCAGGGCGGGGGAGTTGAGCATCCCTGCTGACTACAGCCTCACCGTCGAGGCAAGCGAACAGCTGATGGGCGTTCCTGTCGTCGATGGTGGGATCTTTGCCGGGCGCACCGATGTGGGGGACAACGCCTACACCCTTAACATCGGCCACGTCACAAGCGAGGAGTATGACGCCTATCGCGCCCGCCTCGCGGAGAGCGGCCTGACGCAGTATTCGGCCAGTGAGATCGGGAAAAATCGCTTTGTCACATACATCAGCGATGCGTTTGTTTACAACTATCTCTACACCCCCACCGACGAGATGCTGCGTGTCGTGATCGACAAAAAGAGCAACACCGCGCTGCCGCCCGTCGCGGAGCCGGCCTACACCAAGGTCTGCGATACCTCGCTGACCCAGCTCGGCCTTGAGTACAACTACGATAACCCCTCCAATCCCTACAAATTTACCCAGTCCGACTGGCAGATTGGCATGTGCTACATCTTCCGCCTCGAGGACGGCAGCTTTATCATCATCGACGGCGGCTTCAACCAGGGCCGCAATGCCAAGATGCTTTGGGATAAGCTGAAGGAACTGTCGGCCGACTACAAGCCCAATAAGATCACCATCGCCGCGTGGTTCCTGACCCACGCGCACGGCGACCACTACGGCACTTTCAAAAATTTCATGGAGACCTACGGCCAGCACGTCGAGCTGAACTACCTCGTCTACAACGCCGCTTCCGATGCGCAGTACAAATCCTGCAATTCCTCGGCCGGCGGGATGACGGCGGTCGCCGCGACCTATGTGCCGAAGGCGAAGACCATCATCGCCCGCCCCGGCCAGACCATGCAGCTGGCCAATGCCGACATCGAGATGATCTTCTCCGACGAATTCCTTGGTGCATCGGTCAAATCGGCCAACTCGCTCTGCATCCATTTCCGCATCACGGTCGCCGGGCAGACCTTCATGTTCGCCGGCGACAGTGACACCGATGCCACCAATCAGGTGGTCAAGCTCTACGGCAAGGAGCTGGCCTCCGACTTTGTGCAGGTCATCCACCACGGCGCGACGGGCGGCACCGTTGCGTACTACCAGTGCGTCGATCCCACCATCGTCCTCTGGCCGCTGGGCGAGTATGACTATTTCGTCGACACCGGTGTCCCCGGCAAGACGACGCGCAGTACCGAGACCTACAATTCGTACATCTTCACCTCGACCAAGATCCGCGAGGTCATCCTCGCGGGCCATACCGACCGCACCATCGCCTTGCCCTATGCCTACCCGGCCGACCGCGTCGACCCTGTCCGCGTGGGCTGAGCACACTCTTTTTCCCGGCGTGCAAGATATGACTTGCCACGCCGGGATTTTTGTGCTATAATGAAGCATCGGAACGATTTTCCACGGAGGTTCAGATATGCGAAAACTCACGCCCACGCAGGTGCTGGCGCTCGGCTTTCCCCTCATTATGCTCATCGGCGCGCTGCTCCTGATGCTCCCTGCCGCAAGCGCGGCGGGGGAGGGGACACCATTCCTCACCGCTGCCTTCACCTCAGTCAGCGCGACCTGCATCACAGGTCTGGTCGCGGTCGACACCGGCACCTATTGGAGCACTTTCGGGCATGTGATCATCCTCCTGCTGGTGCAGGTCGGCGGCCTCGGGTTCATGAGCATCGCCGTCATGCTGTCGATGCTCATCCGCCGTCGCGTCACGCCGCGCGAGCGGATGCTGATCGCACAGTCCTACGGCCTGGACAGCGTCGAGGACATGACCGCGCTGGTGAAGCGGGTCATCCTCGGTACATTGCTGTTCGAGGGGGCAGGTGCGGTGCTGCTGGCGACGCAGTTCGTCCCCATTTTCGGCTGGGGACGGGGGCTGTGGTACGGCATTTTCCACTCGGTCACCGCCTTCTGCAACGCCGGTTTTGATCTGCTCGGCGGCTACAGCGGGGCGTACACCTCGCTGATCGTTTTCGCCGACAATCCCGTTGTTTGCCTGACCATCATCCTGCTGATTTTCCTCGGCGGCATCGGCTTTCTGGTCTGGACTGATTTCCTGCAGTTCTTCCGCCATCGCCGTCGCTTCTCGGTCTACACGAAATTTGTGCTGATCCTCTCGGCTGTGCTGCTGTTCGGCGGCGCACTGCTTTTTCTCGTGTTCGAGTGGGACAACCCCGCTACCCTTGGTGGAATGTCCTTCGGGGAGAAGCTCGTCGCGGCGCTTTTCCAGTCGATGACCCTCCGTACTGCCGGCTTTGCAACGGTCGACAATGCACTGCTGACCGCGCCCTCCAAGCTGCTGGGCGTGCTGCTGATGATCGTCGGCGGGGCCTCCGGCTCGACGGCGGGCGGTGTGAAGGTCGTCACGGTGGGCATTGTCGTGCTGACCGTCGCCCGCACTCTGACCGGCCACCGTGAGATCAACCTCTTTGGCCGGCGGATCACGGCTGAGCAGTTCATGCGCGCCGCCGTGCTGCTCTTCATCCAGTTTACTGTGATTTTGGTCGGGACGGTCATCTTCATCGCCCACGGCGGCGCCGATCCCATGGCCGCGCTGTATGAGATCACCAGCGCCGCCGGCACCGTCGGCATCTCCTTTGGGCTCACGCCGTCGCTGGGCGTGGCGGAAAAGCTGGTGCTGATGGTGCTGATGTACTTCGGCCGCGTCGGCATCCTGACCGTCACCTATGCCGTCTCACTCGGCCAGAGCCGCGAGAAGGACTGCATTACCTACCCCGATGCGAATCTGCTGATTGGATGAAAGGAGGCCATTCATGGCCGGTTGGATCACCCACACCATCATCGCCGACGATCTTCTGCGCCGCTTGCCGGCGCTGGATGCGCGCGGCTTCTGCATCGGCAGCATTGCGCCCGACTGCAACATCGAGAACGCCGACTGGACGGCCTTTACGCCGCCCCGCGAGGTGACGCACTTCATGCGCGGCAAAAGCAAGCTGACCGCCGACTGCGAGGGCTTCTGGGCCGAGTATGTCGAGGGCAGACGCTTTGCATCGGCGGAGGAATATGCCTTTTTCTGCGGCTATTACGCTCACCTCATCACCGACGTCGAATATCAGCGCTTCGGCCGCGACGAGGCGCGGGTCTCGGCGATGCTTGCCCGCGTCAAGGCGGAGCCGACACTGGCCGCGCAGATCGCGGGGATGCCCGAGACCTTCGACACATGCAAAGCGATGTTTAGCCGGAAGCGGCTCTTTGCAGATATCGCGCGCTATGAGTCGCGATATCTCCGCGATAACCCCGATGCTAGCTACCTGACCATCCTCCGCCCGACTGAGGCGTTTCCCGATTACCTTGACTTTCTCCCGCCCGGCGCCATTGCGCGCAAGATCGGAATCATGGCGACGCTGCCCGAGGCGGACGGTGCAGACGGGGACGGCGTTTTCTTCACTGAAGCGGAATACCGCCGCTACCTTGCCCAGACGAGTGAACGGATATTCATGCTGCTCGACCGGCGAATCGGTCGGCATTTTTCCGCCGCAGTGCGGGAAAGCGAGAAAATTTATCAATAAACATCACGAGGTATAAACCATGAAAAGCTTCTGCGTCCTCGGCCTCGGCCGATTCGGCAAGACCCTGGCTCTCACACTGGCCCAGTCGGGCTATCAGGTCCTCATCATCGACGATGACTCCGACGCCATCAACGCCCTGGCTGATTCGGTCACCAGTGCCGTCGTCGGCGATCCGACCAACGAAGCCGTCCTCCGCGCCGCTGGCGTTCGCGACTACGATTGTGCCATCGTCTGCTCGGCCAGCAATATCAACGACAATATCCTCCTCACCATCATGCTTAAGGATCTCGGTATTCCGAAGGTCGTCGTGCGCGCCCTCAACGAGGGGCACAAGCGCGTCCTCGAGCGGCTGGGCGTCGATCTCATCGCCTTTCCCGAGCAGGACATGGGCGAAAAGCTGGCCTACATGCTCGGCCACGACAATGTAATCGAGAGTCTAGATTTCGACAGCGGCTACCGCATTGTGGAGATGCGTGTCCCCTCCGCCTGGATCGGCAAGACGCTGCTTGACCTCGACCTTCGCCGCCGGGATAAGGTCAACGTCATCGCTGTCCGCGCGCCCGGCCAGCCGGTCGACTGTGCGCCCTCCCCGACCCGTCCGTTTACCGCCAACGACACCGTGTCGATCATCGGCGCAGACGAGGATGTCGACCGGCTGACGATGAAGAAGTGAATCACCCGCTGTGAAAAAGGGACGCGAGCGCGTCCCTTTTTCGGTTACGGATTTTCCTGCGCGGGAATAAAATATGATTTCTTCCTAAAACACAGCGTTGCTTCATCCCGTATCTGTATTTACTTGGTGGAAACTGCACGAAAATATGATATAATATAATCACAAAAGCGCTTTTGAATCCTTTTTCGGAGGTAGATCATGTCTATCGGAACAACAATTAAAAAGCTGCGTCATGCGCATGATATGACGCAGGAACAGCTTGCGGAATACCTTGGGATCACCGCAAACGCCGTTTCGCAGTGGGAGTGTGACAGAACGGCACCGGATATTTCCCAGCTTCCCCTCCTCGCGTACATTCTGGACGTCTCCACCGATGAGCTGCTCGGTGTGGATTTGATGAAAAACGAGGAAAAGATCGCAAAGATCATTGATGACGCCGCAGTCTGCTACGCAAAGGGCGATTTCGCGGCATCGGCGGATATTCTGCGCAGCGGCCTGAAACAGTTCCCCAAGTCGCATCGACTCATGGCAAAGCTCGCGGAATCGCTCGGGGGGATCCGCGGGTGCGGAAACGACGTGATATCGCTTTGCATGAAGGTGATCGAGGAATGCACCGACAACGATATCCGTGACTCCGCGTTTCAGACGCTGATTTATCAGTACAAAAACATGGGCAAGCGTGACGAGGCTATCCGGTATGCAAAGAAAATGTCCCATATGTGGGTCTCGCAAGAGGATATGTTGATGTATCTTCTCGAGGGCGAAGAAGCACGGGCGAATCTCATCAACTATGTCAAGTTCTGCTCCGGCAGGCTGATGATGTGTCTTGGAGCCCTCGCAGAGCATCCGGTCTATTCGGCAGAGGAAAAGATCGCCCTCGATAAACAGTGCGCGGCGGTCGCAGAGCTTCTGTATCCGGACGGAGATTACCATTATTACGCGCAGTATCCTGCAGATGCTTACGAGGCTGCCGCCAGACGGTACGCGGAGATGAAGGATGCGCAGGGCACCCTCGAGGCTCTGGAGAAGCTGTGCAAATTCGCGATCCACTTCGACACCTACGCAAAGGATGCGGTGAATACATCTCCTGCCGTGCGCGGATATTGTGATGGCGGCTGGATCCCCATGCCGGACGGAAATTACAGCGCGGATAAGCTGAAGCGGATCCGCGAGGAGGAAAAGTTCGACTTTATCCGCGAGGAGCCGCGTTATCTTCGCATGATGGAGACGCTCGCGCAGTACGCGGAATGACGATGTATACGAAAAGCCAAGGCGCACCGCCTTGGCTTTTTCATCACCCCAGCACATCCGGCATGCTGGTAAGCATATTCTCGATAAATATCCCATACCCCGTGTCGGGCTGGTTGATGAGCACGTGGGTAACTGCTCCCACAATTCGGCCATTCTGCAAAATCGGTGACCCCGACATGCCCTGCACGATGCCGCCTGTCTTCTCGAGCAGTGCCGGGTCGGTTACCTTGACGACGAAGCATTTCGAGCCGGTCGCGCCCTTATTGATCGACGAAAGCTCGACTGCGTATCTGCACGGCCCGTTTTCGTCCAGGGTGCACCAGATATAGGCCTCGCCCGCGCGGATCTCGTCCTTAAGCGCGATGGGCAGCGGCTCCTCGGGGGCGGCGGGCAGGGAAGAGAAGACACCGAACACGCCGCAGGTGGTGTTGCGGATCAACGCGCCGCGCTTGGCCGCGAGGAAGCTGCCCCGCAGCTCACCCGGCGCGCCAGGCGCACCCGGGACGACGCCGTTGATGGTCACATCGACTACCGTTCCCCGCTGCATGGGCATCAGTTCGCCGGTGTCGACGTCGCAGATGCCGTGGCCGAGGCCGCCGAAGGCGCCGGTGGTTGGGTCAATGAAGGTCACCGTGCCGATACCCGCGCCGCTGTCGCGGACCCACATGCCGGTCTTGTACTTGCCCTCCGACACCGAGCGCACCGGCGTGACGGTGGTGGAGAATACCTCGCTGCCCCGTGTGTAGGTGACGGCAATGGGCGCGCCGCCGCCGGCTTCGATCATGGCGGTCAGGCCATCAACACTTTGCAGGGGGTGGCCGTTGAGGTGGGTGATGACGTCCTTGACCCGCAGTCCGGCCTGATAAGCGGGATTGACTGCGCCGCTCTCACTGTCCACATCGCCGAAGCCGACCACCAGCACCCCCTCGGTGTAGAGCTTCACTCCAAACGGCATTCCGCCGGGATAGAGACGGATGTCGGCGCATTTGACCAGATCGACCTGCTTGAGCGGCAGTCCAAGCAGGCGCAGCTCCGCCCGGGTGGTGGTCATCCCCGCCGTCTGCCCGTCGGCGAAGGCGGCGACACTCTCAGCTTCGGTGCAGCTGAGGCCGAAGAAGACCGGTGCGGCCTCCCCCTCGCGATAGCTGACCCGATCGGGCAGAATGAAGTCGTACACCCCCAGCAGAGCGACCAGACAGAAGGTCAGCGTCAGACACACGCCGACTGTATATTGAATGAATCTGTTCTGTTTCATTGGAAATTCCTTTCACGCGCATCTCGGTCCGGGCAGACGTGCCCGGCTGACTTTATCATGGCGTCGGCGCGCGATTTCATGTGTAACAATTTTTTATCCCGACGCCAAATTGCCTAAAAATTGTAAACATTATTCATATGTATTGACATGGTTCGAGTTAGTGTGCTATAATTAATTTGAAAACTAATTAATCTGGAGGCTATTATGGAACAAAAAAAATGCCACTGCTGCAGCAATCCCCCACCCCCGATGCTGATTAATGAGATCTCGCGCCTTTTCCAGGAATGGATGCACCGCACGCGTGTCGAGCCGCTGCAGGGGCAGCATAGCTGCCGCATGCTGCTGCGCAGTCTTGGGCATATGGAAGGATGCACGCAGCTTGATCTGGTCAAGGAGACGCACCTCAAGCCTCCCACGGTCAGCGTCACGCTGAAAAAGCTGGAGGAAAACGGTTTTGTTGAGCGTAAGACCGATGAGCACGACCTGCGCGCCATCCGCGTTTTCCTGACCGACAAGGGCAGGAAGCTGAACGAGTCGACCATTGCCCGCTGCAAAATGGCGGATGATATTTTCATGAGCGATATTTCCGAGGAAGAGGTAGAGATCCTTCTTCGAGTGTTGACCAAAATGCGCAACAATATGCTGCAAAGATTAGAAAGTGAGCCTGAACCCGATCATGAAGCTGATTAAATATCTCAAGCCCTATTGGCTGTTCGCTGTGCTGTCGCCGATTTTGATGATCGGCGAGGTCGTCGTCGACCTGATGCAGCCCAAGCTGATGAGCCGCATCGTCGACGAGGGCATCCTCGGCGGCGACATTTCGCTGATTATCGAAACCGGCCTGCTGATGCTCGGGCTGGTCATCCTCGGCGGCGCGTCGGGCTTCCTCTGCGCCGTCACCGCCACCTATGCGTCGCAGAGCTTCGGTCACGATCTGCGCGTCGATACATACAGCCGTGTCATGGGCCTCTCGCTGGAGCAGACTGACGATTTCACCACCGGCTCGCTGGTCACCCGCCTGACCAACGACGTCAGCATGGTGCAGGATCTCGTCTCGATGGTGCTGCGCATGTTCGTCCGCGCGCCCATCTTCTTTATCGGCGGCATCATCATGGCCGTTTCGCTGAACACCAGCTTCGCGCTGGCACTGGTCATCGCGCTGCCCATCCAGCTGATCGCCGTGCTGATCCTGCTCAAGAAGGCCGGCCCAATGTACGGCAAGGTGCAGACTAAGCTCGACCGCGTCAACTCGGTCGTGCAGGAGAATGTCAGCGGCACCCGCGTCGTCAAGGCCTATGTGCGTGAGGAATACGAAAACGCCCGCTTCGGCCAGGCCAACAGTGAGCTGCGCGACAACAACTACCGCGTACTCAAGCTGATGAGTATCCTCAACCCGATCCTGATGCTCATTATGAACCTCACGGTTATCGCCATCATCCTCATCGGCGGCTATCAGGCCGAAGCGCAGGCCATCCAGCCCGGCGATATCATGGCGGCTGTGACCTATGTTACCCAGATCCTGCACTCGGTGATGATGATCAGCAATATGTTCCAGTCGCTCTCTCGCGCGTCGGCCTCGAGCAAGCGCATCGTCGAAGTCCTCGAGTGCGCGCCGGTCATCGAGAGCGGCCGCGGCGGTGAGGGCGACAGCAAGAGCGAGACCTGCATCGAGTTTAAGCATGTCTCCTTCCGCTACCCCGGCACCACCGGCCTGCCGGTGCTGTCCGACATCAACCTCAAGGTCGGCCGCGGTGAGACGGTTGCCGTCATCGGCGCCACCGGCTGCGGCAAGACTTCGCTGGTCAACCTTATCCCGCGCTTCTACGACGCCACCGAGGGTACTGTCCTCATCGACGGCCAGCCGGTCGAGGACTGGGATCTGACCGCACTCCGCCGGAAGATCGGCTTCGTCATGCAGAAAAGCGAGCTCTTCTCGGACACCATCGCCAACAATATCCGCTGGGGCAAGCCCGAGGCATCCATGGACGAGGTCAGAGCCGCCGCCGCGACGGCGCAGGCCGCCTCCTTCATCGAGGGCTTCAGCGACGGCTACGAGACCTTCATCGCCGAGAAGGGCGCATCCCTCTCCGGCGGCCAGAAGCAGCGCATGTCTATCGCCCGCGCCCTTGTCCGCCGCCCCGAGATCCTTATCCTCGACGACGCCACCTCTGCCCTCGACCTTGCCACCGAGGCCAAGCTGCAGGCGGCCCTGCGCGAGGAGCTGAAGGACACCACCGTTGTCATGATCGCCCAGCGCATTGCCAGCGTCCGCAGCGCCGACCGCATCGCTGTCATCGAAAAGGATGGCCGCATCCTCCACTGCGCCCCGCACGACGAGCTGATGAAGATCAGCCCGACCTATCAGGATATCTATCAGTCCCAGATGAAGGGAGGGGAAGACAAATGAACCAGAAACCGCAAACCCGTCCCGTCATCGGCCCCGGCGGCCCCGGACGCGGCCCCGGCGGAGGCGGCCCCATGGGCGCCCGCATGAACGTCCAGAAGCCGAAGAACCTCTGGAAGACCATCCGCCGGCTGATTGGCTACCTCGGACACAGCCGCACCACCCTGTTTGCCCTCCTCTGCGTCATGCTGATGGTCACCGGCCTCGAGCTGGCCGGCCCCGCCCTGCAGGGCGCGGCCATCGACACCATCGCCTACGACGCAGCCGCGGGGAAGATTGTCGTCGATTTCCCGAAGCTCCTCTTCCTGCTCGGCTGCATGGCGGCCATCTTCGCCTGCTCGTCGCTGCTCACCTACTTCCAGGGCCTGCTCGCCGCACGCCTGTCACAGAACACCGTCCACACCCTGCGCACCGACCTCTTCGCCAAGATCACCCGCCTGCCCATCAGCTACACTGACACCCATAAGCACGGCGATCTCATGAGCCGCATGACCAACGACGTCGAGAACGTCTCGAACACCGTCGCCCAGTCGATCGCGTCGCTCTTCTCGAGCGTGCTGACCATCATCGGCGCATTCATCATGATGCTGCGCTACAGCTGGGTCATGACGCTCATCGCCTTCGTCACCATCCCGCTGACCATCCTTGTGTCGTCCTCGCTCTCGAAGTTCATGCGCAAGTATTTCGTCGAGCAGCAGAAGCTGCTGGGTGCGCTGAACGGCCAGGTCGAGGAAATGGTCACCGGCTACAAGACGGTCATGGCCTACGGCCGAGAGGGCGAGTCGGTCGAGCGCTTCAAGGAGACCAGCCGCCGGCTGCGTCATGTCAGCATCCGCGCCCGCATCTGGGGCGGTGTCATGGGCCCTTGTATGAATATCATCGGCAACCTCAACTACCTGCTGATCGCCACCTTCGGCGGTATCTTCATCTGCAACCCCGTCCCGTGGGTCAATATCACCATCGGCAACATCCAGTCGATCCTGCAGTATTCGAAGAAATTCTCCCGCCCCATCAACGAGATCGCCAACCAATACGCCCAAATCCTCACCGCCATCGCCGGCGCTGAGCGTATCTTCGAGATCATCGACACCCCCGACGAGATTGACGAGGGCAGGGAGCCGCTCGATATTCCCGCCATCCGCGGCGACATCGACTTCAACCACGTCAAGTTCTCCTACGTCGAGGGCGAGCCCGTCCTCACCGACTTCGACCTCCGCGTCAAGGCCGGCCAGAAAATTGCCATCGTCGGCGCGACCGGCTCGGGCAAAACAACGGTCGTCAACCTGCTCACCCGTTTCTACGAGATCGACGGCGGCGAGATCCTGCTTGACGGCGTCGATATCCGCGATATCCCCAAGGCCGAGCTGCGCCGCTCGATCGGCATCGTGCTGCAGGATACTGTCCTCTTCTCGGATACCATCCGCGCCAACATCAAGTACGGCCGCCTCGACGCCACCGACGACGAGATGAAGGCCGCTGCCGACATGGCCAACGCGGACATCTTCATTGAGCGCATCCCCACCGGCTACGACACGCTGCTTGCCGAGTCCGGCTCCAACCTCAGCCAGGGCCAGCGCCAGCTGCTGGCCATCGCCCGCGCTGTTCTCGCCGATCCGAAGATCCTCATCCTCGACGAGGCGACCTCCTCGGTCGATACCCGCACTGAGATGCAGATCCAGCAGGCCATGGTCGCGCTGATGCAGAACCGCACCAGCCTCATCATCGCCCACCGCCTTTCCACCATCCGCGACGCAGACAAGATTATCGTCCTCAAGGGAGGCGTCATCTGCGAGGCGGGCAATCATGACGAGCTGCTGGCCCGGGGCGGCGAGTACGCCAAGCTCTACCAGAACCAGTTCGCCGGTTTCGCTACCTGATGATCGACACCACATATTTTTCCCGTCTTTGCTACGAGGCGGCGGCCAATCGCATCAGTCGGGACGGCGGCATCAACACCATGGCCGAAAAGCGCCTGCATCAGGTGCTCAAGCGCTATTACGAGCCTGACGAGACCCGTCACGAGCAGAAGGTGGGCCGCCACATTGCCGACATCCTGCGCGGCGAGGAGATCGTCGAGATCCAAACGGCGGGCTTCCACCCGCTGAAAGCCAAGATCGCATCCTACCTCGCCGACACCGACTATCGTGTCACCATCGTCCACCCCATCCTCGAGCGGAAGTGGGTGACCTGGGTCGATCCCGCGACCGGCAACATGTCGAAGCGGAACCGCTCCCCCAAAAAGGGGAGCCTCCTCGGCGAGCTGGATGAGCTGATCTACCTCGCCGACCACCTGCCCAGCGACCGCCTGCGCTTCGTCTTCCCTCACCTTGAGGTGTCTGACTTCCGCCTCCTCGACGGCTGGAGCCGGGATCGCAAGCGGGGCTCGACCCGCTATGAGCGCATCCCCCTCGCCCTGCTGGGCGAGGATGTCCTCGAGACGCCCGTCGACTTCGCCGCGCTGATCCCTGCCGAGCTCCCCGATCTCTTCACCGCCCGCGACTTTGCCCGCGCAGCTCACATCGCGTCGCGGCCAAGCTATGCCGTCATCAAGGTGATGTGCGCCGTCGGCGCGCTCACGCCGGACGAAAAGGTCGGCCGCAGCCAGACCTGGCGGCGGATCGGATGAAGAAAAGCATTGCCAAAAGGCAATGCTTTTCTTCGTCAAAACGCCCAAAAACAGGCGAATATGTCCAAATTGTAAAAACCCCCTTGCAAACTGCCCGGCTTTCTGGTATACTGACAACATGCTATTGTCAAGGATATCGAGGTGGTAGACACCACAGACGCTCTACTGCGATCTGTCTTCATGACCAGCAGCTGCGGCCTCGCCATCCTGACGCATTGCCGCACCATCATCACCAACAACGCGCCAGCCGCTTCGACCCTGTCCAAGGTGACCAAGGTCTATGAAAAGCAGCTGCAGCGCCAGACAAATCGTTCGTTGAATAAATTACACGCAGACGGGGGAAGCGTTCGCGCTGCCCCCGTTTTGGTGTCGAAAAGGGAAGTATTATGGAAATTGCATTTGAACAGCTGCTCAGCCGCCGGCCTGTCGCGGCGGATGAGCAGAGTCTCGCCTTCGTCCGGGGCAGAACAGTCGCCGTCACCGGTGGCGGCGGCTCGATCGGTGCCGAGCTCTGCCGGCAGATCGCCGCGCGCCAGCCCCGCCGGCTGATCGTCATCGACATCTACGAAAACAACGCCTTCGCCATCGAGCAGGAGTTGCTTGCCGCCTATGGAGACGAGCTCGATCTGCGGGTGTATATTGCCTCGGTGCGGGACGCAGCGCGGATCGAGGCCATTTTCGCCGCCGAGCGCCCCGACCTCGTCCTGCACGCCGCCGCCCACAAGCATGTCCCGTTGATGGAGGCTTCGCCCGGTGAGGCGATCAAAAACAATGTGTTCGGCACCCTCAACACCGCCCGTGCTGCCGTCAGCGCCGGCGCGGCCCGCTTTGTCCTGATCTCGACCGACAAGGCGGTTTACCCGACCAGCATCATGGGGGCGACCAAGCGGGTCTGCGAGCGGATTATGCAGCTGTTTGCCGGCGGCGGAACCGTCTTCACGGCGGTGCGCTTCGGCAATGTCCTCGGCTCCAACGGCTCGGTCGTACAGCTTTTCGCCGAGCAGCTTCGCCGGGGCCAGCCTCTCACCGTTACCGACCCGCGCATGACGCGCTATTTCATGACGGCCGCCGAAGCCGCACAGCTGGTGCTGTCCGCCGCCGCCATGGCCGAGGGGGGGGAGATCTTCGTCCTCGACATGGGCGAGCCGGTCAGCATCGACGCCATCGCGCGGCGCATGATCGTCCTCGCGGGGGCTGATGTCCCCATCCGCTACACCGGCCTGCGCCCGGGCGAGCGCCTGACCGAGGTCTGCCTCACCGATGCCCCCAGCCTGCGCCCCACCGCCTGTCCGGCCATCTTCGTCAGCCGTGACGCCCCCCTCGACTGCGCCAGCTTCACCGCGCAGCTCGACGCCCTGCACGTGGCCGCCGCCAAGCCGGCGCTGACCCTGGCCGAGGCGGAGGCCGCCCTGCGTGTGCTCGTTCCCGAGTTTCGCCGGGAAGCCGCCGATTGACCCAAACGCCGATGCGTCCGCATCGGCGTTTTTTGCTAGATTGTGAATTGTGGGGAAAAATCCCGACGCGGCTTGATATTTTTTCCATTGTATGATATAATAACAACATCTAACAATTTTACCGAAACCATAAGGAGCACTATGAGCCGTCAACCTTATCTTGAATGCGGAAAGATCATCAACACCCACGGCGTGCGCGGCACCGTGAAGCTCGAGTCCTGGTGCGATTCGCCCGAGATTCTGGCCGACCTGCCCACCCTCTGGCGCAAGGTCGGGGATGAGTTCCGCCCCATCCGTGTCCTGCGGACGTCGATTTTCAAGCAGTTCGTCCTCGCTGACCTTGAGGGGATCACCGACGTCGACGCCGCCATTCCGCTGAAAAATACCATCGTTTACGCCGCCCGTGAGGATCTCGATCCCGGCGACGGCTATTTCATCGCCGATCTCATCGGTCTTCCGGTCATTGATCAGACCACCGGCAGCGAGTGCGGCAAGCTGACCGATGTCATCAACCGCGGTGCGCAGGATATTTATGTCATCGACACCCCGAACGGCGAGCGCATGATCCCGGTTGTCGACGAGTTCGTCGCCCGCGTCGACCTCGATGCCGGCATCTACATCACCCCCATCCCGGGGATGCTCGACTGAGGCCGCCATGCGATTCGACATCATGACCCTGTTCCCCGCCATGGTGCGCGCCGTGCTGGATGAGAGCATCATCGGCCGCGCCCAGAAGGCGGGATACATCACCGTCGAGGCCCACAACATCCGCGACTACTCGCAGGACAAGCACCATCGCGTCGACGACACACCCTATGGCGGCGGCCGCGGTATGCTGATGGCCGCGCCACCCGTCTACGACTGCCATGCCGCCGTCTGCGCGATGGCCGACGCCGCGCTTGGCGGCAATGTCAAGCGCCGCACCATCTATCTGTCGCCGAAGGGCAGGGTACTGACCCAGGATTACGCCCAGACGCTGACGGAGTACGACCATCTTATCCTCCTCTGCGGCCACTATGAGGGCATCGACCAGCGGGTGCTGGACGAGATCGTCGACGAGGAGATCTCGATCGGCGACTATGTCCTGACCGGCGGCGAGCTGCCGGCCTGCATCCTCGTCGACTGCGTCGCCCGCATGATCGACGGCGTGCTGCCCGAGGCCGTCTGCTACGAGAGCGAGAGCATCGCCTGCGGCCTGCTCGAGTACCCGCAGTACACCCGTCCCGCCGTCTGGCATGACGTGCCGGTGCCCGAGGTGCTGCAGTCGGGGCATCACGAGAAGATCGACGCCTGGCGCCTCGAGCGGGCGCGGGAGCTGACCGGCGTACTGCGCCCCGACCTCCTTGCCGCCTACGACGCCGCCCATCCACCGAAACCCAAGAAAAAAAGGAAGTGAGGCAATGCGCCAAAAAATCCAGCTCTGGCTGAAGACCAGCCTGATCCTGTCGCTGCTCGACCGCGCGTCGGCGGCGGTCTACCGGATGCTCCGCGAAGGCCTGTTCGGCTATCTCTTCACCGCCTATTCCCGTGAGGACGCCGCCTTTGCCCGGAGCATGATCGGCAACCGCTTCCGCCGCAACGCCATGCGCCGCGAGAGCTTCCTCACCCGCGCACACCACGCCATCGCCCGCTCCTTCGAGGACAGCGCGTTCCTGCGCGTTTGCGCAAGGATCTCAAATTGCCTGCTCGGCTGTTCACTGCGGGTCTATGGCCTCTTTTTCACCTCGTTCGGCATCTATGTCGTGCTGATCTACCTCATCAAGCGCTTCGCGCTCTCGCTCGAGACGGCAAGTCTGTCCCATCTGCTCATCGGGGCCTGCGTCCTGATCTCAGCCTGGCCGCTCCTCTTCTCCCGGCAGCCGCTGGCTGAGGCGATGCTGGAAAGTGCCATCATGCGGCCCCTTCTGCTGGGTGTCGCCGGCATCCCGCGGGAGCAGCTGGAGAATCGCCGCACCCCCGGCGGCGGGCGCAACAATGTTGCCTTTATCCTCGGCATGCTGGTCGGTGCGCTGTCCTATTTTGTCCCGCCCCACCTCATGCTGATCGCCTTTTCGGGGGTTGTTGCCGTGATGGTTGTCGTCTGCTTCCCCGAGATCGGCGTGCTGGCGATGATCGCCCTGCTGCCCTATCTGACCATCCTGCCGCATCCCTCCATCACCCTGGCCGCCATGGTGCTGATGACCGCCTTCTGCTACCTCATCAAGCTTCTGCGCGGCAAGCGGGTCTTCCGGCTCGAGCTGCTGGATGCCGGTGTGACCCTTTTCATGCTGGCTTTCCTCCTCGGCGGCCTCGTCTCCTTCAGCGGCACCGGCTCGATCAAGACGACAGCCATCTACGTTTGCTTCATGATCGGCTACTTCCTCGTGGTCAACCTCATGCGCACCCGTGTCTGGCTGCGGCGGTGCACCGGCACCTTCCTCGTCTCGGGCCTCGGTGCGGCGCTTTACGGCATCTACCAGAATTTCTTCGGCCTGACCGAGACGAAGTGGCTGGACGCCGAGATGTTCGAGGACATCGAGGGGCGTGTCGTCTCGATGTTCGAGAATCCCAACATGCTGGCTGACTATCTCATCATGCTCTTTCCCATCGTCATTGCGGTCTGCCTCTGCACGAAGTCGCGGCATGTCCGCGCGGGAGCGCTCTTTGTCGCCGCCGCGCTCGGGTTATGCCTGATCTATACCTGGTCGCGCGGTGCCTGGCTGGGGCTGATGATCGGCATGCTGGTCTTTCTGCTGCTTTGGAACCGCCGGACGCTCAGCGCCCTCTTCCTCGGCTGCTTCGCGCTCCCTATCGTCCCGCTGGTCATGCCCGAGTCGATCATGAACCGCCTGCTCAGCATCGGCGACCTTGCCGATTCGTCGACCAGCTACCGTGTCTCGATCTGGAAGGCTGCGTTCGGGATGGCGGGCGACTTCTTCACCACCGGTATCGGCGTCGGCGAGACTGCCTTCCGCCAGGTCTATCCCCTCTATTCGCTCTCAGGTATCGAGGCGGCACCCCACAGCCACAACCTCTTCCTGCAGATCCAGATCGAGCTGGGCATTGTGGGTCTGCTGCTCTTCCTCGGCGTGTTGATCCTCTTCGCGCAGTGCTGCTTTGACTATAATGCCGCCGCGACCGACCGCGAGACCCGCATCATGTCCATCGGCTGCTTCGCCGGCCTGATCGCCGCGCTGGCGCAGGGCATGACCGACTATATCTGGTACAACTACCGCGTCTTCTTCGTCTTTTGGTTCGTCCTTGCGCTGGCCTCGGCTTATATCCGCGTCGGCCGGAGCGAAGCCACCCGCGACAACGCGAAAAGTGCCTCCAACGCCGACGCGACCTGCGCCGCCATTGATATCCCGCTGCAGCGGATGTGAAAGGAATCCTGCCATGAAAACTACCAATGAAAAACGAGCCTGGCGCTTCACCGCGCTTGATCTCATCATCCTTGTCGTCCTGCTGGCGGTCATCGCCGCGGCGGTCTGGTTCTTTGGCCCCTTCCGGGACGGAAGTTCGGGGGACAGTACACTGGTGAACATCGAGTATACCGTCGAGGTCAAGGGCATGGAGGAGGAATACCTCGGCAATATCCGGGTCGGCGACACCGTCATCGACTCGGTCACCAAAAAGGAGATCGGCACCATCACCGCCGTCGAGACCATGCCGCTGGTCGAGTATGTCCTCAACACCGAGGACGGCATCATGATGGAGAAGGAATACCCCGGCCAGTCCACGCTGCTGGTGACCATCAGCTCGCCGGCCACCTTCGATGAACGCGGCTACAGCATCGAGGGCTACCGCGTCGCCATCGGTGTCCTGCACTACATGCAGCTGCCCAACTTCGTCGGCAGCGGCTACTGCATCGGCATCGAGGCCGCAAATTGAGCGATCCGCACAGAAAGGAATGAGAAATTATGGCACAAACCGATAAGAAAAAAACGAAAAATGCTGCGCGGATCCGCTTCAATATCATCGATCTGGTGCTGATCATTGCCGTGCTGGCCTGTCTGGTGGGCGTGTACCTGCGCTATAACATCAGCGAGCAGTTCGGCGTCAATCATGAGATGGGCGAGTATGTGCTTTCGTTCGAGATCAAAGATATTCGCTACACCTCAGCCGATGCCTTCCCCGAAGGGGACACCTTCTTCCTCAACGGTGACGATACCGTGCTCGGCACGGTCATCGCCATCGACTCGACCTCGCCGAGTGAGGTCATCTACACTGACAGTTGGGGCGACTACAAGACCATCTACTATCCTGAGGACAGCCGCATCGACCTGACCGGCCGTCTCCTCTCCGCGGGCATGATGACCGATCGCGGCTACATGCTCAATGGAAACACCTACCTTGCCCCCGGCCAGACCTACTATGTCGAGACACCGCACATCAATGTCAGCGTCACCATCACCGGTATCGAGTCGGCCGACACCGCCGGCTGATTGCTTTTTGTCACATTCGGCAAAAAACATGAGAAGCCTATCGCGAAAATTGAGAAAAAAATATCGCCGCGCCCTCTTGCTTTTCCGCGCAGATTTTGATATAATATAGGTAATCAAATCAGGTCAATCTTCGCGGCGGCCGATGCGGCCGCCGCACTCTCCCTTTTTATTTCATTCACGATAGGAGCGAATACGCATGATCTCTCGCAACGTACAGATCACGAACAATGTGGGCCTGCATGCCAGACCTGCGACCTTCTTTATTCAGAAAGCCAATTCTTACAGAAGTTCCATCTGGGTGGAAAAGGATGACCGCAGAGTCAATGCCAAAAGCCTTCTTGGCGTGCTGTCCCTTGGCATCGTCAAGGGCATGACCATCACCCTCATCGCCGACGGTCCCGACGAGGCCGACGCACTCGAGGGCCTGGCCGTTCTGATCAACACCGGCTTCAACGAGTAAGCAAAACGCCAACTGAACAGGCGCAAACACCAGGCGAGCGAACACAGCGGGGCAAAAGCTCTGAGCGGTGTTCGCTTTTGCTTTATTCCCGAAAGGAGGGATCGCCATGCCCGAGGATCGCCTTGCCGCGCTGCTGGAGAAGGCCAACTCGCTCCCACGCTCGCCCGGCGTCTACCTGATGAAGGACAAGGCCGACCGCGTCATCTATGTCGGCAAGTCGCGCAGCCTCAAAAATCGCGTGTCGCAGTATTTCCAGCAGAGCGAGAAAAACGCCAAGACCGAGCGCATGGTCTCGCGCGTTGCCACCTTCGAGTATATCCTCACTGATACCGAGATCGAGGCGCTGACGCTCGAGAACAGCCTCATCAAGCAGTACGCTCCCAAATACAACATCCGCCTCAAGGACGCGAAGTCCTACCCTTATATCAAGGTCACGACCGACGAGGACTATCCCCGCATTGTCATGACTCGCCGCCGCTCGAACGACAAGGCGCGCTACTTCGGCCCCTATTCGGGCACGGCGATGGTCTTCAGCGTCATCAACACCCTGCACAAGACGCTCGGCCTGCCCTCCTGCAAGCGCAGCTTCCCCCGCGACATCGGCCGCGACCGGCCGTGTCTCTACTACCAGATGGGGCAGTGTGCAGGGCTGTGCACCGGTGAGATCTCCCGCGAGGAGCATGGCCGCATGATCCGCTGTGCCCTCGATATTCTGCGGGGCAGCGACAAGGAGGCACGCCGCGAGCTGGCGGCGCAGATGTACCGCGCCGCCGAGGAGGAGCGCTTCGAGGCGGCTGCCCGTCTGCGGGACAGCATTGCTGCCCTTGACCGTCTCGGAGAGCGCCAGAAGGTTGTCGCGGCGCCGGACGCCGAGCAGGACGTCATCGCGCTCTGGTCGGACGAGGCCTGCTCCTGCCTGTCGGTCTTCTATATCCGCTCGGGCCGCGTCACTGACCACGAGGAATTCCTCTTCACAGCCGACCAGATCGACGACGAAAGCGCCCTTGTCTCCTTCCTCTGTGAGCTTTACACCCAGCGCGAGTATATCCCGCGCGAGCTGCTGCTCGGCATCCAGCTCGATGATGAAGACCGCGCCGTGCTGAGCGAATATATATCGCAGCTGGCCGGCCGCAAGGTCGCCTTGCGCATCCCCGAGCGGGGGACCAAGCACCAGCTGGTCGGCATGGTGGAATCGAACGCCGCCGACTACGTCCGCGAGTACCGCCGCCGTACCGAGAAGGATGACGCTACCCTCGTCAAGCTGGCGTCACTCCTTGCCCTCGAGGTCATCCCCGACCGCATCGAGGCCTACGACATTTCCAACCTCGGCAGTGAGCATATCACCGCCGGCATGATCGTCTGGGCCAACGGCTCCTTCCGCCGCCGCGACTACCGCACCTTCACCATCCGCGGCAACGACGGCCCCGACGATTACGCCGCCATGCGCGAAGCCCTCTCCCGCCGTCTCGGCCACCTCGGCGAGGGCACCTTCGGCGAAACGCCAGATCTCATCCTCCTCGACGGCGGCCGCGGCCACGTCTCGACCGTCCGCAGCCTGCTTGAAGAGCTCGGGCTCGATATCCCCGTCTACGGTATGGTCAAGGATAGCTTCCACAAAACCCGGGCACTCACCGATGAGCACGACGAGATCAGCATTGCCCGCGAACAGGCCGTCTTCACCTTCATCTACCGCATCCAGGAGGAAGTCCATCGCTATACCGTCTCCCGTATGCAGGGGGCCAAGCGCAAAACACTGACCACATCCTCCCTCGAAAAAATCCCCGGCATCGGCCCCGCCAAAGCCAAACGACTGCTGGCCAAATTCGGCAGCATCAAAAAGATCCGCGAAGCCACGCCAGACGAGATCGCCGCCGTCCAAGGCCTGGGCCAAAAGGACGCCGAAGCCATTTTCGCTTTCTTCGCCAAAGAAGATGACGAATAATCTTGCACTTTCCCGTCAAATATGCTATGATAGTGTCATCTCGAGCGGGAGAGCCAAGGATGAGAGGGGTGTCGGGGGGAGAAAACTTCGGAGTTTGAGATGGATTCTCCCCCCGACTCGCGCGGGAGCGCGAAAAGCTCCGCTATAACAATAAAATCACAAGATTACGATAGAAAAGAGGAACAAAACCATGATGCGAATCATCACCGGCACCGCCCGCGGCACCAAGCTCGCCACCCTCGAGGGCGACATGACCCGCCCCACCACCGAGCGTGCCAAGGAAGCCATTTTTTCCATGATCCAGTTCGATATCGAGGGCCGCTCCGTCCTCGACCTCTTCGCCGGCTCGGGCCAGATGGGCCTCGAAGCCCTCAGCCGCGGCGCAGAGCATGCCACCCTCGTCGACCAGGCAAAAGCCCCTATCGGTATTATCACCCAGAACGCCCAGAAAACCCGCCTCGCCGACCGCTGCCGCATCGTCTGCGCCGACTACGCAGAATTCCTGCGCAGCCGCACCGGCAGCGAGCGCTATGACCTCGTCTTCCTCGATCCCCCCTACGGCGATAACCTCCTCCCCGGTGCCCTGCGCCTGCTGATGGAGAAGCGCCTGCTCAAGCCCGGCGCACTCCTCGTCTGCGAGAGCGGCAGCGAGACCATCTTCGGCGACACCGCCACCGCCGCCAAATACACCGTTCTCCGCACGGCCAAGTACGGCGTCTCCTACGTCACCCTCCTGACCCCCGCCGAGAAGGAGGCCGACGCATGAGCCTCGCCCTCATCCCCGGCAGCTTCGACCCGCTGACCCTCGGCCACGTTGACCTCGTCGAGCGCACCGCGCGCCTCTTCGACCGCGTCGTTGTCGCCATCATGGTCAACGGCGCCAAGCATGAGTCGGGCGGCGGCACCTTTACCTTCGCCCAGCGCGAAGCCATCGCCGCCGCGTCGCTGGCCCACCTCGACAACGTCGAGGTCATCACCGACAGCGGCCTGCTCGTCGAGCTGGCACAGCGCATCGGCGCGACCTGCCTTGTCAAAGGCGTCCGCGGTGCCGGCGACTTCGACTACGAGTACACCCTCGCCCAGATCAACCGCCGACTGCCCCCCACCGTCGAGACCCTCTTCCTGCCCGCCGACTCGGCCTATGACCACATCAGCGCCACCCTCGCCCGCGAGATGCTGCGCTATGGACGCCCCCTCGACGGTGTTTTGCACCCGGCGGGGATCAAGGTCGTGGAGGGGCTGCGGAAATGATCGAGCCCCGCGCCGCCGCGCTCCTTGACTGCATTGTGCGCGATACGAAGGCCATCCTGGGGGATGGCCTTGTTGGTATTTACGTCCACGGTTCGCTGGCCTTCGGCTGCTTCAACTGGGCGAAAAGCGACATCGACTACCTGACCGTGGTCGAGCGCGAGCCGACCCAGGCGCAGAAGGAGGCGCTGATAGCTGCCATCCTCGCGCTCGACGATCGCTGCCCCGAGAAAGGCATCGAGATGAGCGTCGTTCTTGCCCGCGACTGCCGCGCCTTCACCTACCCGACGCCTTATGTGCTGCATTACTCGAACGATTATCGCGGCCGTTACCGCGCCGATCTTGCCGGCACCTGTGCCGTCGTCCATGGTGTCGACCGCGACCTCGCGGCCCACTTCACCGTCACCCGCGCTGTCGGTATCCCGCTCTGCGGCGCGCCGATCGCCGACGTCTTCTCCCCGGTTCCTGCCGCAGATTATCTTGACAGTGTTCTGTTCGATATCGAGAGCGCTGAGCAGAATGTCGCGGATAACCCCATCTATGTGATCCTCAATCTCTGCCGTACACTGGCCTATCTGCAGGACGGCAAAATCCGCTCGAAGGCACAGGGCGGGGAATGGGGTATTGCCGCGCTGGCCGATGATGCCGGCCTTATCCGCGCTGCACTGGCCGCCTATCGCGGCGGTGCCGCCTTTCCGCCAATCGATGTGTCAAAACTGTCTGCCTTTGCCCGGCGGATGCTGATTCAGATCAACTTGCTTTTGGAGAATTAACGATGACCGATCCAGTCTTTCGTTTCGTTACCGCCGATGATCTTGACGCCTGCGTCGCCCTCATCCGTGACAGCTTTGCTACTGTAGCCAACGAGTTCGGCTTCACCCCCGAGAATGCACCCCGCTTCACCGCATTTGCCACCACCCGTGACCGCTTGGCCTGGCAGATGAAGGAGGGGCGCCCCATGTTCTGCGCTGAGGTTGATGGCCGTATTGTTGGCTACTACTCGCTCTGCGTTAAGCCTGACGAAGCCTGCGAGCTGAACAACCTCTGCGTCGCCCCCAACTGCCGCCATCAGCGCATCGGGGAAGCACTGCTTCATCACGCCTTCGCTGAAGCCGCCTCACGCGGCTGGCGCATCATGCACATCGGGATCGTGGAAGAAAATCAACGTCTCCGCCGCTGGTACGAGCGGTTTGGATTTGTGCATACGGGGACGCAGAAGTTCGATTTCTTCCCCTTCGCCTGCGGATACATGCAGAAAGAGCTGTGATCTCTACCACAAAAAGCAGGCAGCCCGCGCCAATGTCATTTAGATAAGGCTGTGTAAGTTTAGATAAGTCAACCACAATGAATTCCCTCGGTTGTAATCACAATCGAGGGGTTCTTTTTGAATGCGAGTTTTATAATATCGTTAAAAACTAAGCCGATAAACCTGAAACTCTCTCCGTGGGAGAGTTTCACTCGACAACGTGGATGTTGTGAGATTGATTCAGATATGTTATACTATATACGGAAGCAGAGCTCGGCTTACTATTTTGGAAGTGAGGCATCTCTATGAATAATATCGGACAACGAATCAAGGAACTGCGGAAGAAGAACGATTTGACGCAGGAGGCTCTGGCAGATTTTCTCGGCATAACGTATAAGGCTGTCAGTAAGTGGGAGTGCGGCATGACAGTACCGGATATCTCGCTGATTATGCCGCTGACCCGAATTCTGCACGTGACAGCGGACGAACTGCTGGGCGGAAAAACAGAAGAAGCAGATGCACGACGTGCTGAACTGGACGAACGATGCGATAATTATTGGAAATACGATCAGAAAGAAATGTATCAAATGGCAGATCAAGCGGTCAGGGAATATCCGGGAGATTATAAGTATCTGACATGGTTAGCAGGAATGGAATACTTCATGGCTTATGAGGATCAGTACAAAGAAGATCCTGCAAAACCTTATTCGCTGGAAATGATAGAGCGTTCCATCAGGCACAGCAATATGGTGATTGATGGATGCACAGATTCCCGACTCCGTGAAAAAGCAATCTGGAACGCCATGATCTGTTGTCAATATTCTGAACAGTATGACGAAGCTTTAAAATATGCGGAAATGTTCCCTGAGAGAAAACCGATTACTCGTGATAAGGCAATGGAAGTCTGTCTGCGCGGTGAACAACTGACTACCCATCAACAGATGATCGCACATAGCGCACTGAATGATTTCTGTATGTCAATGCTGGAACTTTATCGTTTCAGAGTACAGAAAGGCTCTCATGTGATGGTTGCACTTGACACAGAAGAAGCAGTAATCAAAACCGTATTTCCTGACGGAAATTATCTGTCTTTTCACTGGCATCTGTCCTGTATATATGAAGCACGGGCACAGTTGGAAATACATGAGGGAGACTATAATAAAGCTACGGAATACCTGCGTATCATGCTCGACCACGGAAAACAGTATTCGGATTTAATTGAAAGTGAGAATCGGCGTTTTTCCTGCGGTATCTTTGACCGGATAATAGTAAACCCAACAAACTGCGGGCATTCTGTACAGGGTCTTAAGCTCAGTTCAGACGACAAACCGTTCTTTGATAAAGTAAAAGATGAGCTGTTGACGGAAAAAATTTACGCACCTCTCCGCGATCGTGAGGACTTCAAAGCCTTATTTGAATAATCGCAATACCACAGCGGTATCGCGATATCTAAACGTATTGTTCTCAATTCTATATTTCAAACTCTGTCAGAAATGATAAAACTTTTTATATTTTCAAAATGAGGAAAAATATAAGGGTATTATTTCTCACAAAAGTACGCTCTACAAGTAATGTTTTCAGAAAAATAAATTATTTTTGAATCAAAAAGGGAACATCCATGACACCGAAATTACTGCGGCGGCGAGGATGTTCCCGTCTTTTTTATTGAAATGCTTAACTAAATAGTATTACACCGATAAGGGAAAAAGAATTATGCTTTTCGCCTTATCTAAACTTACACAGCCTTATCTTAATGACATTGCAGCCCGCGCTGCCTGCTTTTGTCATAATCCTCGTCCGTCCCGCATACCATGTAGCAAATTCCACAGCAACACGGAGGAGCAGATATGGCAAACCTTTATCAGGATATCGCACAGCGCACCGGCGGGGACATCTACATCGGTGTCGTGGGGCCGGTGCGCACCGGCAAATCTACCTTCATCAAGCGCTTCATGGAGTCGCTGGTTCTGCCCAATATCGCCGGCGGCTACGACCGCGAGCGGGCGCGGGACGAAATGCCGCAGAGCGCCGCGGGCAAGACGGTCATGACCACCGAGCCGAAGTTTATCCCCGACGAGGCGGTGCCGATCAGCCTCGGTGAGGGCGCGGGTCTGCGCGTCAAGATGATCGACTGCGTCGGCTACATCGTCCCCGAGGCGATGGGCCACATCGAGGACGGCCAGCCACGCATGGTGCAGACCCCGTGGGCCGACGAGCCCATGCCCTTCGCCGACGCCGCCGAGATCGGCACCCGCAAGGTCATCCGCGAGCACTCGACCATCGGTATGCTGGTCACGACTGACGGCACCATCGGCGAGATTCCGCGCCAGAGCTATATCGAGGCAGAGGAGCGGGTCGTCGCTGAGCTGAAGGAAATGGGCAAGCCCTTCGCCCTCGTGCTCAACTCGGCCGAGCCGGCCAGTGAGGCGGCCAACCAGCTGGCGTGGTCGCTCGAAGAAAAGTACGGCGTCCCGGTGGCGCTGGTCAACTGCCTCGAGCTTGACGCCGAGGATATCCGCCACATCCTCGAGCTCGTCCTGCACGAGTTCCCGGTGCGCGAGATCCGCGTGAATCTCCCCGCCTGGACGCGCGCGATGGAGGAGTCGCACCCCATCCGCGCCGCCATCACCGCCGCTGTCCGCAAGTGCGCCGAAGGCGTCCGCAAGGTCGGCGAGATCGCCCCCGCCTTCGCCGCCATGACCGACTGCGAGTACATCAAGGCGGCCCCGCTGCAGCAGCTTGATCTGGGCACCGGCTCGGCCGTCATCGACGCCGCGCTGGAGGATCATCTCTACTATCAGGTGCTCAGTGAGCTGACCGGCCTTACCATCCCGGGCGAAGCCGAGCTGATCGACACCATCCGCACCCTTGCGGCGGTCAAGACCAAATATGACAAGATCGCCGAGGCGCTGAACGCCGTCGACGAGCGCGGCTACGGCATCGTCATGCCCGACGTGACCGACCTCAAGCTTGACGAGCCTGAGATCGTCAAACAGGCCGGCGGCTATGGCGTGCGCCTGCGCGCCTCGGCGCAGTCGGTGCACATGATCCGCGCCAACATCGAGGCCGAGATCAACCCCATCGTCGGCACCGAGCAGCAGTCGGAGGATCTGGTGCGCAACATCCTGCGCGAATTCGAGGAGGATCCCCAGCGCATCTGGGAATCGAACATGTTCGGCAAGAGCCTCTATGAGCTGGTCAACGAGGGATTGCACGCCAAGCTCGAGCACATGCCCGACGACGCCCGTGCCAAGCTGGCCGAGACGCTGGAGCGCATCATCAACGAGGGCAGCGGCGGTCTGATCTGCATTCTGCTGTGAGAAAAGAACAGGCGCCCGACTTTCGTCGGGCGCCTGTTTGGTCGTGGGAGGGAAGGCCCGGAGTGGACGGTCATACCGTCACATCACAGCAGCAGTCAAAATCGTTGTCGATATAGTTGGCGATGAATCTTGCCTTGAATTTTCGCGTGCTGCAGATGGAGCCTGCGGGATTGGCGGCGTCCAGATCCTCGGGAAGCACAAATTTGATACAGCGTATCGTCACATCATGGCAGCTCCCCTTGGTGTGCGCGGGAACGGTCAGCGTTTTCAAGCCTCGCTTGTGCTCACAGCCGCAGGAATCCACCTCGTTCAACAGGACAGCCAGGGCGATGCGCTTATTGGGACACACGTTCCGCAGTGTCACGTCCAGCTGCAGAATGCGTCCGAGTGATTCCATGCACAGCTCGCCCGCGTCGAATTCAACCGAGTCGGTGCATCCGTCCACCGTGACGTCGACGGGGGCGGGGCAGCCTTCGGGACAGACCACAACGCCGCAGTCCACCTCGATCGTGGGCGACGGGAAGGTGACGATATTGTTTTCGTCGTCCTCGTAGGCGGTGCTTTCGTTTACCTCGACCGTTCCCGAGCAGGGGCCGATGTGCTCCACGGTGAACGCAAAGACCGCACCCTCGCTCTTGCTGACGCCCAGTTCATCGATTTTCCATTCCACGGTGTTCGCATCCACCATGCTTGCCGCCCCCTTTGTCGGAGAGGACAGTGAGGTGATGCGGAAACAGGGCGCCACCTTGTCAGTGATGACGATATTGGTCGCACCCGGCTTTGCGATATTCCGCGCGAGATCCTTGAACAGCTCCTCCAGCTCCTCATCGTTCGGCGTGATCGCCACATACGCCGAGTCGGGATCGGACGCCCAATCCCGGAGCGCTTGCTCGTCGATCCCGCCGTTGCCCGAAAGACCGATGCTGTAGATGATCACGCCCTGTGCTTTGGCAGCCGCGGCAACCGGGCCGGGATCTCCTCCCGCAGTCGTCACACCGTCGGTGAACATGATCATCACCTTTGCATTGGTCGATGCGGGATCAAAGAGCGCGAGCGCCTTGTTGAATGCATCCTCATGGTTGGTCGAACCGTCTGCGGCCAGTGCATCCACAGCCGATTTCAGATCGGCGACAGAGGTAATCAGCTGTGTGTCCTGTGCGGCGGTGCTGGCAAAGCTGACGATGCCGATCCGGCTGCCCGACCCGATCTGACCGTCCTGCGCGCCGTCGGTTGCCTCATCGATGATATCAATAAATGCCTTCGCACCGTTTTTCAAATTGGCAAGCGGACTGCCCGCCATGCTCCTGGAACGGTCGAGGATCAGCACGATATCGGTAGGATTTGAGGTGATGTCCGGCTCTGCCGTCAGAGAGAGCTTGATCTTGAAGGCGCCGCCGCAATCGATCTGCGTGACGCTCAGCTCCTTGTTTGTGTTGGTTACACCCATACTGTTTGTTCCTTTCTGTATGTGGGATTGAAATGGATACTGTACAGTATAATGATGTAAAACGGTAAATGGTTAATGATTTATGAGGGCTGTCGAATATGGCGCGTTTTGGGAGCGAGTTCAAGGCCGTGAAACGCGGGGAAATGCCCGTGAAAAGAAAAATCGGAGGTTCGATTGAACCTCCGATTTTGGTCTGAGTGACAAGACTTGAACTTGCGGCCTCTACCACCCCAAGGTAGCGCGCTACCAGCTGCGCCACACCCAGATCTTTGACAGCCTTAATATTATAACACATAATTCGCGGCTTGTCAAGGGGTTTTTACAAATTTTTTGCAAAATTTGTTTGAGCGATGATTCGCTCTGGTGACCCATCGGAGAGTCGAACTCCGGACACCATGATTAAAAGTCATGTGCTCTGCCATCTGAGCTAATGGGTCGTTTGCATTACCAGACTATTATATCACATCCGGCGCAGTTTGTCAATCCTTTTTTTGCTTTTTACGGGATTTTTTTTGCCCAATAAAGGAGAACTGCCCGGCAGTGGTCTGCCGGGACAGCTCTATATTACCGGCTTACTCGAAGGACAGCTCGGGCGCATCGGTTTCCTCAGTCTGAACGAATTCATCCTTGCCGACGCCGCACAGCGGGCATACCCAGTCCTCGGGCAAATCTTCAAACTCAGTCCCTTCGGGGATACCGTTTTCCGGATCGCCGACTTCGGGGTCATACTCATAGCCGCACATTTCGCATGCGTACTTTTTCACGTCGATTCTCCTTTCCTCTGTGGTGGTGGGACAGCTATATCATATAGCATCACAGCGCACTTGTCAAGAGTTTTTTTTCTTGTCAGGGAAATTTTTTTCACTGCGCATAGCTTGCCCTGTTCCTTGGCTCTTATGCGTACAATTTGAAGGGCTCCACTTCACGCGCAAAGGCGGCCAGCGCGGCCTCGTCGCGGGCGGCGAGGGCGTCTGGATCGAAGTTGCCGCACAGGGCATCGCTGCCGTAGCGGAGGCACAGGCCGGCGTCGCGCCGTTCGAATTCGGGATAGCGGCAGACATGGGCGAGGATGCAGAGGGAAGTGTAGAGCGGGCGATAGGCGGTTCGGTCGGTGATGTGCAGCTCGATGCCCTCGCAGACCTCGCCGGCGTGCTTGTTGAACTGCGGCGTGAAGGCGGCGCGGCGGACGGTGACGCCGGGCAGGCGGCGGGCGCGGAGCTCGTCGCAGAGGGCAGCCGAGTCGATGAAGGGTGCACCGACCAGATCAAACGGACGGGTAGTTCCGCGCCCCTCCGAGAGGTTGGTCGCCTCAAAAAGGCAGGTGCCGATGTAGTTGATGGCCGAGCCGACCGAGGGGATGTTGGGGGAGGGATTGACCCAGAGCAGGTCGGTTTCGTCGGCGTAGGCTCCGCGCGGCCAGCCCTGTACCTCGAGCACATGCAGCTCGGCGCCGATGCCCTTGGACGCGTTGACCCAGCGGGCGAACTCGCCGACGGTCAGCCCGTAGCGGGTGGGCAGATCATAGCGGCCGATGCCCGAGGCAAAGCGGGTTTCATCCAGCCGTGGGCCCTCGGTAAGCAGGCCGCCGATGGGATCGACGCGGTCAAGCACCAGCACAGGCAGGCCGCGGGCCGCGCAGCGCTGCATGAGGTCGGTGAGGTTGTAGAGGTAGGTGTAGAACCGCGCACCGACGTCCTGGATGTCGTAGACAAGCAGGTCAATGGTATCAAGCAGCGCGTCAAGGCGTTCGGTATCCTTGCGGCCGAGGCTGCAGAGGGGAAGGCCGGTCTCGGGATCAGCGCCGTCGTCCCCCCATTTGCCGTCCTGTAAATTGCTGCGGATGCCGTGCTCGGGTGCGAAAAGGGCGCACAGGCGGTATTTTTCCTGAAGCAGGGCATAAGTGGGGATGCCGGCCTTGTTTACGCCTGACGCGGCGCTGAGCAGGCCCAGACGCCTGCCGCGCAGGAGATGCTCCGCGTCGCCGAGGCGGTCGACGCCGTTTCGGACTGTGATGGACATAGATGGCTCCTTTCGATGTTTCTATGGCTGAATTGTAGCATCTCCCGGCGGAAATGTCAATAGGAGCGATGGATTTTTCCCGCGCCGACCGCCACTTTGCACCTCCGCGCTCCTCAGGACATATACTGAAATCGACACATTGTGTCAAAGGAGGAGCCCATATGGAAAAGCCACAGCATTATATCACAGCTTCACTCGAGCTGCATTTATTTTTCGCCCGCATCATGAAGGAGCACGCCTTCTTCCTCAAGGTCGGCTTTCTGCCCCCGCAGGCGAACCTCGCGCGGGAGGCTGAGCAGTTCCTGCGCCGCTTTGAGGCGCTGCTTGCGCGCGCCATCGCGCTGAGCAACCGCGTTGTGCGCAGCCGCGTGCTCGAATCGGGCGAGGTCTTCACCGAATTCACCGCCCGCGCCGAGCAGCAGACCCAGCGCTACACCGGTACCATGCTCGACCAATCGCTCACCGTCCGCGCCATGCGGCTGCACGGCCGGGACTGCGCAGATGATTTCCCGGTCAAGCCGGCGCACCTGCGGCAGGTGCGTCAGCTGAACCGCGAAGCGCTGGCCCTGGTCGAGCGGCTGATCGCCTTCAAGGAGCGCCTGCTGGATCGCGTCGACTGCTGCGAGATGTTCACCGTCAACTACCCCCTGCTGATCGAGCACATTCTGCGCGAGGCGCGGTTCTACCGCGCCTATCTGATGCATCTGGAAGGGATCGGCGACTGCGGAGAGAGCGAGCTGCGCGACAGCGAGCTCTTCTGGAACCGCATCATGATGGAGCACGCTCTCTTTATCCGCGGCCTGCTCGACCCGACCGAGACGGAGCTCATCGACAGCGCCGACGGCTTCGCGGAGGAGTATAAACGCCTGCTCCGCGCCTCGGTGAAGGCCAACGACTGCGTCATCGAGCACAACGACGCCCTCGCCCTGACGCGCGATTTCCGCGACTTCAAGCATGCCGGCACCGAGGGGATCGCCGACTGCAAGATCCGCTCGATCATTCTGCCCCTGCTGGCCGACCATGTCCTGCGCGAGGCGAATCACTACCTTCGCCTGCTTGAGGAGTGAGCGGCAAACGAAAAGCCCACCGAAAGGTGGGCTTTTCTGTTGGATTCCTGCCGCATTTTCCATCCCGGCGGAAATTTTTTTGCACACCCCCTTGACAGAGAACTGTATTAATGCTATAATACAGTCAAGCAAACCGTATTACTTGACTAACACAGTCCGCGAAAGGAGGCCAGCGCATGCCATGATCGACTTTGAACGCTTCACCATGGAGGACGGCACGCCGATCTATCTGCAGATCATCCTCTACATCAAGCGCGGCGCGGTCGCGGGGAGCGTCCGGGATGGCGACGAGCTGCCCTCGCGCCGGGTGCTGTCGGCGCGGCTGGGGGTCAATCCCAACACCGTGCAGAAGGCCTACCGCACCCTCGAGGAGGAGGGCCTGATCGTGTCCCACGCCGGGGCGAAGAGCTATGTGGCGCTCTCCCCCGAACGACTCGCTCGCATCCGGGAAGAGCTGCTCGCGCAGGATGCGCGCAGTGTGATCGCCGCCATGCGCCAGATGGGCCTCGGTCGCGCTGAGGCGCTGGCGCTCATTGAGAAATACTGGGAGGAATGAAGATGAAAAAGCATATTTCGGTCGTCCTGCTTTTCGCGCGCAGCACGATCTTTCCCACTCTCGCACTTCTCGCCGCCATGGCGGCGGTCGAGCTGGCACTGTTCCGCCATGAGCTGGATTCGCATCTGCGCAGCTATGCCAATGGCGACAATTTCGACAGCCTCGAGCAGCTCATCGACTACAGCAGTATTCTGCTCATCTTCAGTGCGGCCTTCCTGCTTATGACCGTCATCCTCTGCCTGCCCGGCTGCCGCTTCGGCAGCCGCACCGACTACACTGTCGGCCGCCTGTCGCTGGATGAGCGTACCATCTACTGGTGGCAGGTAGGCTACAATGCCGCGTGCTACGTCATCCTCTGGGCCGTCCAGCTGGGCGTCACCCTCGTCTGCTGTGCGCTCTACGTCGACGCCGCTCCCGCCGCATCGGTCACCGGGCAGACTGTCTTCCTCGCTTTCTACCGCAGTCCGCTGCTGCATGCGCTGCTTCCCCTCGAGGAGATCCTGCTCTGGCTGCGCAACCTCGCCTTCCTCGCAGGCCTCGCGCTCTCGACCGCCCGCGTGCCGGTCTGCCGCCGGCAGGGCAAAGCGGCAGTCGCCGTTATCCCGATGGTGGTGACGATGTTCTGCTTCCCCCGCGCCGTCGGCGACTACGCCTACGACGCGTTGATCCTTTGGCCCACCGCCGCCGTCATCGCCGGCGTGCTTTGGGCCGTGCTGCAAAAGGAGGAAGACGATGAAGCTGCCTGATCTCACCCGCTATGCGCCCCTCGGCTACAGCCTCACGCTCGAGCGCACGCTGTATAAGTTCGGCTTGCTGTTCTCTGGCTTTTACAGCCTGTGCTTCATCGACCGCTACACGCGCTCGTTCAACAATCTGCGCGATTGGGAAAACAAGCGGTACGTCCTACGCGAGGGGGCTGTCATGCCCGACTTCGCCGATCTGATCGACACCGCCTTCATCGGCTTTGCGCTGGTTGCGGCGATGATGCTCTGTTTCATCGCCGTCCACTACAGCTATCACACCCAGGGCAGTCGCGCCGACTACCTCATGCGCCGCCTGCCCGACCGCCTCGAGCTCCACCGCCGCTGCCTGACGCTGCCCATCCTCGCCGCACTCGGCTGCGCCGTCTGCGCATTCGTTCTGCTGCTTGTCTATTTCGCCATCTACATGCTCTTCACGCCGCAGGCGTGCCTGCAGCCCGAGCAATGGTACAAGATTTGGAGGGATTTCCTATGATCGAGATCAAGAATCTGACCAAGACCTATGTCGGCAAACGCGCCCTGACTGACGTTGATCTCCGCCTGCCCGGCGGCGAGATCGTCGGTCTCTTCGGTGAGAACGGGGCGGGGAAGACCACGCTGATGAAGTGCATCCTCGGCTTCCTCCCCTACAGCGGGGAGATTACCCTCGACGGCGAGCCCATCACCCGCCGCAACATCGCCCGCCTTTCCTTTGCCACCTGCGAGCATTCCTTCTTCCCGAACCTCACCCCCATGGCCCACCGCGACTTCTACGCCGTCCACTTCGACCGGTTCAACGATAAGCGCTTCCACGGCCTCATGGACTTCTTCGCTCTGCCGAAGCATAAGCCGCTCGCCGCCTTTTCGACCGGCCAAAAGAACCAGTTCGAGGTCATCATGGCCCTGTCGCAGGGCGCCGACTATATCCTCATGGACGAACCCTTCGCCGGCAACGACATCTTCAACCGCGAGGATTTCTACAAGGTTCTGCTCGGCATCCTCGAGCCGAACGAGACGGTTCTGCTCTCGACCCACCTGATCGAAGAAGTCTCCGACTTCATCGGCCGCGCGCTGCTGCTCCGCCGCGGGCGCATTGTCGGCGACGTGACCATGGATGTGCTGGAAGAGCAGGGAACCGACCTCATGGCTTACATCAAGGATACCTACCACTACCGTGCCGACCGCGTGAGCCGCGCGCTCGACGACCTGACCGGGGAGGGGGAGCGGGATGACAAGTAAGCTTGCTCTGGCTGTTGCCATTCTGCTGCTGGTGCTGAGCCTCGCCGGCATCACGGCCGCCGCTGTCACGATCAACGCCGCGCGCGATCAGGTCGAGCTGACCGCCGCGACCATCGCCGGCGACCCCGCCGTCCTCGACGGCCTTGACCTGCGCCTGCGCACCACCCTCGGCCACTACCTCTTCTGGGACACTGCCTATACCCCCGCCTCCGCGCGCGACCCCGAGACCACCTTCGACTTCTCGACCATCCGCCGCGGGGAGACGAGCACACGCAGCTATGACGGTATCGAGCTGAGCAGCGCCCTCTCCTACGGCTTCAGCATGAGCGGAAGCGGCTATGACGAGGACGACTTCGCGAATGGCAAGAGCGGGCTGATCAAGGCTTACAACGAGCTTTACCGCGAGACACCGCTGGGCGAGGAGCGCACGAAGATCATCAACCTCAGTGACTACTACGACTATTACCCCATCACCGGCAGCATCTACCTGCCCGAATATCACCTCTCCATGGAGTGGGAGGACGCCCACCTTACCGCCGCACCGAGCAAGGCGAGCACACAGTACGCTGCGTGGCGGCTCAACCAATACTTCAAGATCCCCATGCTGCCCGACCAGATGCTCAAGATTTCGCTTGAGAAGAGCGCGGACGGCCGTTCGGTTGGCGTCGGTGCGGGCACTTATCGGGTGGACGACACCGTGGAGACGGAGAGGTACACCCTCGGTTCCTTCAGTGTTGTTGCTGATGATGCCTGCTACTTTACCATCAATGCCCGGACCACCTACGGCAATCCCATTGATATCAGTCAGATCGAAGGCGGCTATGGCATCTACCGCCTGCTTTACAGCGGCAAAACGATCAGCATCGACGCGATCGAGAATGTCTATCCTCTCGACCCCGCTGACGGCAGCATTCGGTGGCTTGCCCTGTCACCCGACCAGACACGGCTGCTGCTCTATCGCTCGGACGGCATTGCACTTACCCTCACTGTGATTGATCGCTCGGCGATGAAGACGGTACAGACGCTTTCGCTGCCCTGGCAATACCCGCAGGGGGAAGGGAGTATGACCGTCTACAATGGTGGCGATTACCACGTCCTCTGCCTCGACTATGCCCGTATGCTCCTTGTCGAGGCCGACGCGGACGGCGTGTACGGTGTCAGTCTCGACGTGGCGGTCGATGCCGACAGTCTCGGCCTTGGTGAAAAGGACAACGGCCACCTGCGACACATGTATTCGACACAAGTTATGGCTTGGGACGGCACGCGGCTGGCCATGGCCGACTATATGTCGCAGAGCGGGGGCTATTCGAAGTACAAGCAGGCCTGCGACCTCTACCTCGCCGTTTTCACCGCCGACGGCCTGCAATATTACGGCATCCACGAGACCAGCCTTAACACCGACACCGACCCGTACAACACGAACGACAGCTGCTGGCCAATGAGCGTCGATCCGCTTAACCTCACCTGGCGCAAAACGCCATGACCGGTTTCCGCATAAAATTCTCCCCCTTGGCTGTACAGCCAAGGGGGAGCGCTTTTGCGGTCAATATATGTCGTCCTCGTTGAGCAAGCCCATTGCCACCTGCTCCTTGAACATGTCGAACATGTATTTTTTGTTCGAGGTGTGGTATTCCCACATTTTTTCCCGGCAGATATAGTGCTTATTTGGGCTGTGATCATCGATGATCTTGCCGTCGGCCAGCCGATAACTGTACATATCGATCAGCCGCTTCGGCTTTAAGCATTTCTGCATGGTGTAGGGAAAATCATCCTCATTCGAGATCATCTGCACCCGAACCTCCCACTCGCCGTCCGCTTTCTTCAGCACACATTCCTTGATCGTTCCGTGATCCAGCACCGAGAGGTCGTTCAGATCAGCGAGTGAAAAGCCGGCGTGGTACTGATTGACGATCTTCAGCGGCTTGAATTCAAGCGAATAACCGAACAATTCATCCATGGTGATGTGAAAAAGCTGGGCGATCTGCGGCAGCAGCGTGATGTCCGGATAGCTTTCGGCTGTTTCCCATTTGCTGACGGCAGCCTTGGTCACGCCAAGCATACCTGCCAGCTCCTCTTGCGTCAGTTCCCGTTCCCGCCGCTTGGCTTTGATCATTTCGCTGATTTTGGGGCTGTCCATCGTTCGTCCTCCTTGATTTGCTTTTGTTTGGATGGTTCGCGCATATAGTATAGCACAAGCAGCCGAAAAAGTAAAGGGAGCGTTGATTTATCCGGTCGAGTGTCGGTTGACTGTGATGCACCTGCGCAAAAATGCTGAAATACTTGACAAAATCGCAATGTCGTGCTATAATATCAATACACGATATCAAGAAACGATATAGCGAGGAGGCGCCGTTATGCCAAAGAAAGCAATGGAACAGCTGACCGAGTCGATGTTCTACGTCCTCATGGCGTTCAGTCGGGGGGAGATGTGCGGCATTGACGTTGCCGGCTACATCGAACGCCGCACCGACGGCCGCGTGCTGATCGGCCCGGCCACGCTTTACACCATCCTTGCCAAATTTGAGAAGGAAGGCTATATCCGCGAGACGGCCGTCGAGGGCCGCAAGCGCACCTACACCATCACCGAGCGCGGACGGCATGCCTATGTCAGCGAGGTCGACCGTCTCTGCCGCTGTCTGGGTGATGCCGCGCACGCCGAAAAAGAGGGAGGGGACAGCAATGCCTGAAGAGATCCGCTACGCCTACCGCCTCGCGCCCTGCCCGGCCTACGACGTCGAGGGCACCGAAAGCTGGCTGACCGACCTCGCTGCCGAGGGGCTGATCCTCGCGCCCGACGGCTTCTTCTGCGGCTTCGGCATCTTCGAGCGCCGCGCGCCGCAGCAGATCCGATACCGCCTCGAGGCGGCCGAGCGGGCCGCTGACCCGCTCGGGGACAGCACCCCGCCCGGCGACGAGGCCGTCGCCATCAGCGAATCGCTGGGCTGGCGCTACGTCACCCGCCGTGGTGACTTCTACGTCTATGCATCTGCCCAGCCCGGTGTGCGGGAGCTGAACACTGACCCGGCCGTGCAGGCGTTGGCGCTGGCCCAGGTCACCCGCCGCGTGCGCGGCTCGGTCATCGACGTCATGGTCGAGCTGCTCATCTGGTGCGTGCTCTTCCCCTTTTTCCGGGGGCATGGGCAGTTTCTCATCACCGCCGTCAGCATCGGGACGTGGTTCTGGCTCTGGGGGCACCTGTTGGTCGCGTGGTTCATCGTCGATGCCTTCCGCCGGGCCTTCCATCTGCGCCGCCTGCAGAAGCGGCTCATCCGCGACGGCTGCATCGACCATGCCAAGGACTGGCGCGCCGCCGCGCTGCGGCATTACCTCTACCGCGCGGCGAAGATCATATTGGTCGCTGCATGGATCATCGTTCTGCTTGTTCTGCTCAATCATGGTATCCTCGGTACATATGAGACTCCGTTGGCCGACTATACCGGTGACCCGCCGTTCGCCACGCTGGCCGACCTTGCGCCCGAGGGAGAACACACCTACAAGCCGATGTTTGACAACATCGGCAACACCGTCCGCGTCTGGTCGGACTGGCTCGCGCCGGTCAACTACGCCTGGGACGAGATCGCAGCGATCAGCGGCGGGGAGCGTGTCATCCTCGAGGGCGGGCTCTACATCGACTACCACGAGACCGCCGCGCCGTGGATCGCCCGCGTGCTGGCGAAGGAGTACCACCGTACCCAGCGCTGGGATCTCGGCGGCCACTACGAATTGCTGGATGTCGACCTCCCCGACGTCGACTATGCCGTCGCCTTTTCCGACAGTATCCACCTGCCCACCGTTGTGATGCAGAAGGGGAAGAAGGTTATCCACGCCACCTTCCACCAGTACGGTGACGGCGGCATGCCGATGGAGGAATGGGCGGCCTGTCTGGCTGAATGTCTGAACTGAAAAATATCCCGTTTGACTCGTGTCAAACGGGATATTTCCTTTATTCTGCGCTCTCGTCACTCTTTTTGCGGACGTCCATCCAATAGTGCGGCTGTGTGGGATCGAGCGTCACGCGGGTGATGCCGTTCGCGGGATCAAAGCCGAAGTTCTGGTCGGCGATCTCGATCAGCTCCGCCGACTTGATCGACGCATACTGCGCCGTGAAAGCCAGCGTCGAGCCCAGTTGTGTGACCATGTCATAGCCATTGCGATCCTTCAGACTGCCCACAAAGTCGATGCTGGCTTCCTTCGTCATGGCCGCCGTGACTGCGACAGAGCCCCCTGCGGGCACCGTGACCGGGAAGGAGAGGTAGATGACCCGCCCCATGCTGCCGGTCTCGGAGAAGTAGGTCTCGATGTCGTTGAAGCTGTAGCGCTCGATCGGGTCGTCGGCGAAGAGGCCGTAGTCCTGCATCATCTCGGCGCAGAGGCCGATGAAGATGTCGGCGTCGAGCGTGTCCAGCAGGCAGTCGGCTTCGACAAAATCCCAGTAGCCGACGGTGAACTGCCGCAGCATCTCGCTCAGTGTCGACTCGTACCGTGTGACCGTCGCTGTCGCCTCGATCTCCTCGCCCTCGTCACATCCGCCGTCGGCGTAGCCCTGCAGGCGGTAGCCGGTCAGGTCGTCGCCGAGGACGAGCAGATAAACCGATTCGCCGTAGCCCGGCTCCCATTCCTCTGGGATTGAGAAGTGGCGCGCGAGATGGCCGCCGTCGGGATCGTGCCGCCCGCCGTTGGTGCCGTAGGTGAGTACGGTCGTCCGGCTGTAGTCGATGGTCGTCTCAAAGTTGAGGGTGGGATTCGAGGCTTCGACGGTGCAGATCGGGTTGCTGATCTCGTAGACGACGACCGGCTGGTCGAGGGCAGGGAAGGCGGCGAAGGCGTCGGCCATGTATTCGCCCGATTCGAGCAGTGCTGCATAATCAGACCACGACGCGCTGCCCGAGCGGTTCATGCGGCGGGTGTCGCTCTCGTCCCCGCCGAGC
>JAFTOI010000010.1 GCA_017463865.1 Clostridia bacterium
GCGGTGTATTTCCCCGTGCGGCGGGTGGCGACGCTGTTCAACCGTCGGTTGAAGATTCCGGAATGAGCCCGCGCGCCAGTTTTTGTCCTTCCACGCCTCGAAAGGAGGTATTTCCATGAAACCCAAGCGCGCCCACCAGTGGCGCTACGCTGCGCTGACCGTCGTGCTGGCGGTCGTCTGCCTGGTCTACACCGCGCGGCTGGTCAACCTGCAGATCGCCTCGCGCGACCAGTACGCCGCCGTCGCAGAGAAGACCTACTCCCGCACCGTGCCCATCCAGGCCCACCGCGGTGAGCTCTACGACCGAAACGGCACTCCGCTGGTCACCAACGCCATCTCCTACGACCTCATTCTCGATTACGCGGCGCTGCCCTACGGTTATGCGGCGTCGAACGAGGTCATTCTCGCCGCGCTCGATGCTGTCGCCGACACCGGCGAGGACGCGAAGCGCACCGCCGTGACCTTCCCCTTCACGGGAACCTACCCCGAACTCGACTTTGACCAGTCCTACTTCTCGAACGACACCTTCCTCGCCCGCCACGCCCGCATCCTCGCCGACAACGGCTGCAATGAGGGCATTTCTCTCGAGGATCAGATCGCGTTTTTCGCCAAGAAGTACAAGCTGATCGACAAGGACGGCAATCTCGCCTACGACGCCGAGACGATGACCACGCTGCTGGCCGTCCGCTACGACATGGAATACAAGCGGTTCAGCACCGTTGAGCCCTATGTGCTGGCCGAGGACGTCTCGCTGGGGCTCATCACCTGCGTCAAGGAGCGCCGCATCGAGGGCGCCGATTTCCGTGAGGAAGTCACGCGGCAGTACGAGTTCCCCGGCTACGCCTCGCACATTCTCGGGCGGGTGAATAAGATTCCGGGCGAGCAGCTGGAATATTACACCGAGCTGGGCTACCCGATGAACGCCGTCGTGGGCATTTCGGGGGCCGAGCAGGCCTTCGAGAGCTACCTCCGCGGCGAGGACGGCGAGCTGACCATCGTCGAGAACGAGGCCGGCGAGATCGTCGACCGCTATGTTTCAAAGGAGCCGGTGGCCGGCAAGAACGTCTGGCTGACCATCGACATCGGGATGCAGATCGCGGCCGAGGACGCGCTGGCCGAGAACATCGCCTACATCCACGACAAGGCCGCCGCCACCCCCGGCGAGCATGACGGCGAGGACGCCGCCGCCGGCGCGCTGACCGCCATCGGGGTCGGCACCGGCGATGTTTACGCGCTGGCGTCCTACCCGACATACAACCTCGCGACCTTCTCGGCCGACTACGCGCAGCTGAACAGCGACAAGACCCGCCCGATGTTCAACCGCGCGCTGCAGGGCAAATACACGCCCGGCTCGACCTTCAAGATCGGCGTGGCGGCCGCCGCGCTGACCGAGGGGATTATCACGCCCGACACCTACATCGAGACCAAGGGCATCTACGAATACTACGCGCCCTCCTACACCCCGCGCTGCTGGTACTATATCCGCTACCACGCCAACCACGGGACGATCAATGTCGTCAAGGCGCTGCAGGTCTCCTGCAACTACTTCTTCTACGAGGTGGGGCGTCTGCTGACCATCGAGAACATGACCCGCTACATGCGCAGCTACGGCCTCGGCGAGAAAACCGGCATCGAGCTGTACGAGGAGGTCGGCGTGCTGGCCGGACCCGAGTACCGCGAGCAGAACGGCCTCGAGCCCTGGATGGCGGGCGACACGATCCAGGCCGCCATCGGCCAGTCGGACAACCAGCTGACCCCGCTGCAGCTGTCGGTATATCTGTCGACCATCGCCAACGGCGGCACGCGCTATGCGGCGCACCTGCTGCACTCGGTGCGCTCCTTCGGCGACAACGCCGTTATCTACGCGCACACCCCCACCGTCGTGAGCACCGCGGCGCTGTCCGACCGCAACTATGCAACCCTGATGACCGCGCTCAAGTCGGTCACCGAGGACGACGGCTCGGCCGCCCGCATCTTCCGCGACTACGCCATTGAGGTCGGCGGCAAGACCGGCACCGCCCAGGTCGGCGAGTCCAAGAGCGCCAACGCCGTCTTCACCGCCTTCGCCCCCTGGTCCGCCCCCGAGCTCGCCGTCTCCTGCATCATCGAGCAAGGCGCCAACGGCACCGACGCCGGCCTGTCCGTGCGCGAGGTGTTCGATTATTACTTTGGGTTGGGGTAAGACCTTGGGGCTTTGCCCCAAACCCCACCAGAGGGACTTTTCGAGAACCGAACTGCCCAAAGGGCAGTTCCCAGGGAGATTGCCTACGGCAATCTCGGAAGTCCCTCTGGACTCTTCAAAAGCTTTCAGGCAAAGGAGATTCTATGGAATCGAATAAATCCACCCTCGCCGCGGCGGTGATCGCGGCCCTCGAATTGCGATACCCCGACGCCGTCTGCGCCCTCCACTGGGACGAAGACCCGTGGCGCCTGCTCGTGATGGGCCGCCTGTCGGCCCAATGCACCGACGCGCGGGTCAACATCGTCTGCGAGACGCTGTTCGCGCGCTTCCCCACCTGCGAAGCGATGGCCAATGCGCCCATCGAGGAGATCGAGGCCATCGTCAAGCCCTGCGGCCTTTACCGCACCAAGGCGGCGAATCTCAAGGATTCGGCCATCATGCTCCGGGACGAATACGGCGGCGTGCTGCCGTCCGACATGGACGAGCTGCTCCGCTTCCCCGGCGTCGGGCGCAAGATCGCCAACCTCCTGCGCGGCGATGTCTTCGGCCTGCCGGCCGTCGTGGCCGACACCCACTGCATCCGCATCTGCGGGCGGCTGGGCTTTTATCCCGAGACGCTGAAGGATCCCGTCAAGGTCGAGCATACGCTGGCCGCCATCATCCCGCCCGAGAAGCAGTCCGACTTCTGCCATCGCATCGTGCAGTTCGGCCGCGACATCTGCACCGCCCGCGCACCGCAGTGCGGCGCATGCGAGCTGAGCGGGGTCTGTGCGCATCACAATCAAGCCTGACGCAAAGAAGCGCCGCGACACAAGTCGCGGCGCTTTCGCGTCTATGCTTCGGGCAGCTCCTTCTCGCGCCAAAGGCCGATGATGCCGAGGATAAGTGCGAGAATATGGGGGATGTATTTGAGCGCCTGAATAAACCGGTCGAATGCCTTGCTGGTGCCGAAAAAGATGCTGTGCATGAACGAATAGCGATAGTTCGTGAATTCGTAGATGAACATCCGCTGCTCAACTTGGGTCGGCAACAGCAGCATGGCCAGCACCGACGCCGCGCAGCAGCAGAGGCTGGCGATCAGCCACCGCTTCTTCCCGCCCAGCAGATAGACGACGAGCAGGACAGCCCCCGCCGTCAGCAGCAGAACGGGCATATAGGCCGCCAGCACAAATTGCCCCTCATGCGCCGTAAAGCTGAAGTGCAGCTCATATCCTCCGCCCGATTTTATCATCGGCTCGGCGAAAGACGTGTTGTAAGCCAGCGGGTACAGGTTGCCCAGACCGATGACCATCGCCACCAGCGCCAGCAGGGAGGGAATGCGTCCCCGAATGATGCGTTTGATTTCCTTGAAGCTCATGCCCAAGTCCTCCTTTGGTAGTGTAGTGGAGGAAGCCGAGTTTCGGATAATGTCGGCCACGTCGGCGTAGCTATGGCAGTCGGCATCCCCCAGCCCGGACAGCGTCCGCAGAACGGCCTGTTTCTGCTCGATGTCCTCGGCCAGATGTGCCCGGTGCGCGGCGATGACGGCCGGGATGTCGTCCGGCGCGTCCATCATGGTCTTGATGTCTCCGATGGCGAAGCCGGCGCGCCTGAGGGTGGCCACCGCCTCAAGCACCGCCACGTCGCCTTCGCTGAAATGGATCGCGCTCCGCCCCGTGTAGCTGCTCACCCGCTCGGGGGCGACCAGCCCGCTGTCGATGTACAGCCGCACCGCCCGGTCAGTCAGCCCCGTGCGGTCGCAGACCTCCTTCATCCGCATAAAATCAGCTCCTTTCGCAGGCAGTATACCATTTGACGTCGGGTCAAAGTCAAGGGGATTTTGAAAAAAACACGAATTTTCTTCAAACATAATTCGGATAAAGCAAAAGATGCTCTCCTCATCCACCGCTTTGCGGTCCCCCTTCCCCGCTGGGGAAGGCTGATTTACGCTTGCGGTTACCGGCTTGCCCGCAGGCCAAGCCGGATGAGGAGAGCGTCCCTTCATTCGACGAATATCATTTTGCGGGCAATTCGGCACAAATCACTCCGCGGGCGCACCAGATCCCAACCGTCTCCCCGCGGAAAAACGCCCCCGGGATCACGACATGTTCGGCCGCATTCCGCGCCTCGCCGGCGAGGGGGAGCCGCGCGCGGAGCGCGGCCATGGCGGCGGCGCAGATGGCGTCGATGCCTGACGGGATGCAGCTCACCTGCCGCGCCCCGTCGAGCGGGTCGGGGTCGCTGTCCATCGACACCACCGAGACCTCGCCCGGCACGTCGATCCCTCGTCCGCCGAGCGCTGCGAGGATGCCCTGCGTGATGTAGCCATAGCCGCCGACGATGGCGGTGGGGCGCGCGGCCTCGGGCAGCTGCCAAAGCCGCTCGACGCCGTCCGCGCCCGCCTGGGCGAAGCGATACCGCGAGCAAATCATCAGCGCCGGGTCGGGCTCGAGCCCCAGCTCGTGCATGATGGCCGCCATGCGCGCGGCCTTGCTCTCGATGAAAGCTTCGCCAACATAGGCGATGCGCCGGTGCCCGGCGTCGCGCAGGCAGCGCAGCGCTTCGCGCAGGCCGTCGGGCATGGCGTGGGAGATGCGGCAGCCGATGACGGGCGCAACGCCGCCCCCGATCTCGATCAGCACAGGCGGGCGGTCGCCGGGGCATGGCGGCATGGCGCCGAAGCTGCCGAGGAGAATGAGCGCGTCGACCTTGCCGTGGGCGGTGTAGTAGCGCACCAGCTCGTCCCGCATCTGGGGATCGAAATTGCTGATCGAGAGCAGCATGGTGCATCCGGCGGCCTCAAGGCCGGCCTTGAGGGCCTCCATGTAATGAATGTAAAACTGGCTGATGACCTCGGGGATAATGACAGCCACGACCGGGCGGTCGTAGGGGACGTGGTAGAACTGATTGAAGCAGCCGTGCGCGCGGGCCACGGCGAAGACGTGCTCGCGCATGGCATCGCTGACGTCCTCGCGGCCCGAAAAGGCTTTCGAAACGACGGAGACGGATACATTCGCGAGCTGAGCGAGTTTGGTGAGGGTCATGGTTGCCTCCGGTGGTGGATTGGGGGAAAATTGGGGCTTGTTTGGGCAGAGGGGCGTGGGCTGTGTATTGGGCGTGGCAGGCGGTCACGCCCACTTGATGCCTTTGCAGCGTTTGAGGGCAAACAGCAGCACGGTGCCGCAGACGCCGGCGGAGAGGACTTCGCCGATGCCGACGGTGAGCATCAGAAAGGGCACCGGGCTGGCGTCGCCGTAAACGAGGCGGATGACCCACGGGACGATGAGGGTATTGGACACGATGGGGGGAATGGACGCCAGATAGGGAGAGGAGCGGCGCAGAGCGCGGGTGCCGAGGGCACCGAGCAGGGTGGCGAGAGTGCCGAAGACGATGTCCCACGGTGCACCGCCGACGAACAGATTCGCCAGCAGGCAGCCGACAGTCAGCCCCGGCACGGCGGCAGACGTAAAAAAGGGCAGGACGGTCAGCGCCTCCGACAGCCGAAGCTGGATGGCGCCGCTGTCAAGCCCAAATATGCGCATGAGCAGGGTCAAGGCGACGTAGATTGCGGCGATGAGCGCCGCCTGGGTGAGGTAACGGGTACGGGTGTGCATATGCAATTCTCCTTTAGTTTTGTTTTAGGTGAGGAAGGTTTCGAACTCACCGGTAGGGATAGTATACCACGGTTTCACAGGTTTGTCAAGGGGGGCCGGCAGGATCGCAACCATTTGACCCCAAAAGCGCCGCGACACATGTCGCGGCGCTTCTCTGCCGTCAGTCCCGCTTGCCCTGCCGCTTGACCAGCACAGCGGCCAGCGTCGCCAGGATCAGCACGGCAATGGCGTAGACCGGCGCGCCGACTGTGATGTCGGACATCTTCGTCGGAGCCTCGGTCTCGGCGGGAGCTTCCTCGGCCGGGGCTGCCGTCTCGGGGGCGGCGGTCGTCTCGGGGGCGGGCTCGGGGATGCCAATGCCAGCGGCTACGACAAAGTTGTCGAGATAGCCCTTGATGGTCGAACCGGCCTTCAGCGCAATTTCGCTGGCGCCCGTCGTCGGGTCAGCGATGGACATGAAGTTTTGCCATCCATCGGCGGTGGTGCCAGTGATGAACACGTCGTTGACGTAGATCTTAATCCCCTCGCCGACGTGGATCTCCTGCCGCACCGTGAAAGTCTGATCCTTGAGGGCATAGCTTTTTCCATCGAAAGGCACACCCACCGCCAGCTCGGCGATGGTCTGGCTGGCCGTCGACGTCGCAATGGGCTGGCGGCCGTCGACGCCGCCGGTGTCCAGCGTCATCCACGTCCCGTCTCGGCGGGTCTGCCAGTCGCCCGCCCCCTTGATGCGGATATGCAGCGAGTTGTAGGTATTCCCCTTCGCGCGGTCGTAGTTGAGCAGAACGGCCAGATAGCGTGCCGCGTCGCCGGCGTCGAGGTAGGTGAGGTCGTACTGCACAGTGTAATCATCCGCAATGACTGCGCGCATGAGTGAGTCGGGCACCATCACCACATAGGTGTCCTTGCCCGTCGCCAGGTTGTCGATGAGGAGCTTGCCGTCTTCAATGGTGTAGCTGGTCGCGTTGGTGCCGATCTTTTCCCAGCCCAGCTGGTCGAAGTCGGTGACGGTGTCGAAGGTTTCTTCGTAAACGATGCGCGGGTCGGCCGCGGCGGCCGGCAGGAGCGCCGTCAGAGATACCAGCGCGGCCGCGCAGGCGGCGAGGAGTTTCTTCATCGAAGCAGATTTCCTTTCCTATGTTTTCGTTGGAGTGGAGCGTTCCGCGCTCCCGCGCGGGAGGGAGGGGGCAGGAACCATCTCAAACGACCGAGCCGGTTTGGCTTCGCCAAACAGCAGAGCCCGGCTGCGCCGGTCTCCGGTTCCCTCCCCGCCCTCTTGCCGCCCGTGGGGCGGCAATTCACCCACCCCCACCTTCCTTGGCTGTACCGAGGTTTTCCTAACTGGTGAAACTTGGTGCACTGACCAGTCGCCGACTTCGTCGGCTGCCAATTGATGCGCAGATGGGAGCTGAGATGTGTCGCCACCCTAAGCCAGCTCAGCAGGAAGTCTTGTCAAAAAGCGTGCCTGAAAGCTTTTTGGGAGTCCAGAACCTTTTTTCTCGAAAAAAGGTTCTGGTGGGAAGCCCCAAGGTCTTTTATAACCCCAGACTCTTCCTCGCGCTTGCTCTTATCGCGTCTCTCTCGCGTTCGCGGAGGCGGCGCATGGCGTCGCCGACGGCGTGCCAGGTGAGGTCGGGGTTTTTGGCGCGGTAGTCGTTGGCTTCGCAGCCGCGGTAGCCCCAGACGAAGATGTCGCGGGCGCCGGCGTCGTAGATGGCGTCGGCGGCGAGGACGACATCCTCCTCGGTGCCGGCGGGGATGGCCCAGCCCTGCACCCACAGGTTCGACGCGCGGCCGATCTCGTCGGTCAGCACCACGTTGCGGCGGGCGTTCTCGTAGACAAAGCGGTACACATCCTCGCCGGTCAGCTTCCTGCCCACCCAGTAGGGGTCGGAGCCGATGTTGTCGATGTAGGGAAGGGTAGCTATCTTGTCCATCGTGTCAAGGCTGAAGCCGATCCCCTTGTGCAGCATCACGCAGATGGCGTTGTACATCCCCTTCGCGTGTGCATACTCGGTCACCTCGGCGAAGTAGCTGTAGATCGAGTCGAACTGGAACGCGGCCACCTCCTCGTCGGGAATTACCGGCATGTCGTGGCCGTACTTCTCCCGGAAGATGGCCCGGCAGGTCGGGCAGGCGCAGGAGAAACGGTCGGGCCTGGTCGAGAGCGCCGGCTCATCCCAGAAGATCTTGCGGCCGCCGCAGTCGTAGACGAGGTCGATCCACTCGCGGGTGAAGGCCCGGAAGGCGGGCGAGTTGAAGCAGACGTTGACCGGGCGCATCTCACCGTCCGAGTAGACCTGGTGCGCCTCGGGATGGTAGCAGAGGAAATGCGACTTGTCGCCAGGCGTACCCCCCAGCCCCCAGTTGTCGACCCAGTAGTCGAGGCCGAGACCGGTCGTCATGTCGAAGATTTCCTTCATGATGGTGCGGTTGCGGTCCCAGTCGTTGTGGGAGAACATGTGGACGACCCGGTCGAAGCCGTGGTCAACGATGTCGAGCAGGTCGTGCTCGACGTGGCGGAGCAGGCGGTTGCCGTGATAGGCGACGCCGAGGGAGAGCTTTTGCATGATGATTCCTCCGGTTTGAATTTGGTTAATGATATTATATCAATCCGGCAGAGGGTTGTCAAGGAAATTTTGTGCTTTGTCCCGAGGGAGATTTGCGTTTCTGGGCCAGCCATTTGGAGATGGCGCTGGATATGCTGCGTTCGCAGGTGGTCGGTATATTGATTTCTGCAAAAACAATAAAACAGCGCCTCGACACAGGTCGAGGCGCATGTTCGGCAGTTGGGGCGCGGCTTAGCGTCCCTTCTTTTTCGCGGACCCCTGCTGCTTTTTCGCCGGTCTCGCGGCAGGCTTTCCCGCCTGCTTGCCAGACGTTCTGCCCACCTGCTTACCCTTGGCGTTCGGCTTGGCGCCGCGCTTGTCCGATGGCCGCTTATCTGCCTTTGCCGTCGGCTTCGCCGACGGGCGGCGGCTATCCTGCGCGGGGCGGACGAGGCATTCCTTGCCGTAGCCGATGAGGTCGCTGCGGCCGCAAAGGGTGAGCGCTTCGCGGACAAGGTCGGCCGACTGGGGGCGGTTGTACTGGAGCAGGGCGCGCTGGAGCTGCTTCTCGTGGTAGTCGGTGGCGACGTAGACTTCCTTGCCGGTCAGCGGGTTGATGCCGGTATAGTACATGACCGTCGACGCCGTGCCGGGCGTGGGGTAATAGTCCTGCACCTGCTCGGGGGCGTAGCCCTCCCGCTTGAGGCAAAGGGCGAGCTCGACGGCGTCATGGAGCGTCGAGCCGGGGTGGCTGGACATGAGGTAGGGGACAAGGTACTGCTCCTTGCCCACCTCGTCGCAGAGGGCGAAATATTTCCGGCGGAAGGCCGAGTAAACGCTGTAGTCGGGCTTGCCCATGCAGCGCAGGACATCGGATGAGCAGTGCTCGGGCGCGACTTTGAGCTGTCCTGAGACGTTGTCCCGCACCAGCTTGCGGAAGAAGGCGTCGGATTTGTCAGCCATGAGGTAGTCGAAGCGGATGCCCGAGCGGATGAAGACCTTCTTCACCTTCGGCAGCGCCTCGACCCGCTCGATGAGGTCGATGTACTCGCTGTGGTCGACCTCGAGGTTGGGGCAGGGCTTTGGCGCGAGGCACTTGCGATTCGCGCAGACGCCATGCTCCAGCTGCTTGTGGCAGGCCGGATAGCGGAAGTTCGCCGTCGGGCCGCCGATGTCGTGGATATAGCCCTTGAAGTCGGGCATTTCGGTGATCTTCTTGGCCTCCTCGACCACGCTCTCGATCGAGCGGGAGCGGACGGTGCGGCCCTGGTGGAAGGCCAGCGCGCAGAAGTTGCAGGCACCGAAGCAGCCCCGGTTGTGCGTGATCGAGAAGCGCACCTCCTCGATGGCCGGGACGCCGCCGACGGCTTCATAGGACGGGTGGTAGGTGCGCATATAGGGCAGCGCGTAGACCTTGTCCAGCTCCTCCCGCTCCAGCGGGGGCATGGGCGGGTTCTGGACGAGGAGCTTTGCGTCGTAATGCTCGACGATGGCCTGTCCATTGATGGCGTCCTGGTTCTTGTACTGGACGCCGAAGGCGTCGGCGTAGGCTTTTTTGTCGGTTTTGAGGACATTGTAGTCGAATTCGCCGGCGACGGGATAGTGGAGCTTGTCCTCCGGCGCGCAGAGGTAGACGGTGCCCCGCACGTCGCGGATCTTCTTCACCGGCACGCCCTTGGCCAACAGCTCGGCGATACGGACAAGGATCTTCTCCCCCATGCCGTAGGTGAGGATGTCGGCCCGCGAGTCGACGAGAATGGAGCGGCGCACTTTGTTGTCCCAATAATCGTAGTGCGCGAAGCGCCGCAGGGAGGCTTCGAGCCCGCCGAGGATGATCGGCACATCGCCGTAGGCTTCGCGGATGCGGTTGCAGTAGACAATGGTGGCGCGGTCGGGGCGCAGGCCCATCTTGCCGCCGGGGGAGTAATAGTCGTAGCTGCGCTTCTTTTTGGCGGCGGTGTAGTGGGCAACCATCGAGTCGATGTTGCCGGCAGTGACGAGGAAGCCCAGCCGCGGCCGGCCGTAGGTGCGGAAGGCATCGGCCGACTTATAATCGGGCTGCGACAGGATGGCGACGCGGTAGCCCGCCGCCTCGAGGACGCGGGAGATGATGGCCACGCCGAAGGAAGGGTGGTCGACGTAGGCGTCGCCGGTGACGTAGACAAAATCGGGCGCATCCCACCCCCGCGCGTCCATCTCGGCGCGGGTGAGAGGGAGGAATTGTGACATATGATCTCCTTTTGAGGGGGGAGGGACTTTGGACAAAGACCCTCCCCCGCGTGTTATGTTTTCTTGATCCCAAACCACCGCCGCAGAAACGGCGCAAGGAGTTTGGGCGAGCGGACAACGACGATCTTCATGCGCGAGCCCCCTTTCGATTCGCTCACAGGCAGGATATGCGGCGGGGGGCGAGTTGGTTACCGGTCTGTTGACTCGATGACGTACATCCGGCCCTTTTTGACCGAGACGAGGGCGGCGGGGCCGGTCATCTCGTTGCTGACGGCGTACTGATTGGTGCGGTAGAGCTTGGCGTTCTCGAGGGGGTACTTGCAGCCCTCGACGCTGACACCCTTGCATATTTCATCGACGGCAATGAGCGAGAGATAGTGATACCCCTCGTTGGCCAGCAGGAGGCTGTCGTTCTTGACGAAGCGCGCGCGGTTGCGGCCGTCGACGATGCGGGCGGTAATGCGGTGTTCGCAGAGCGACTCAAGGATGGCGAGGTTGGAAAGGGTATGATCGAGCCGGCCAGACAGGCCGCCGATGATGACGATCTCGTCGGCGCCCCGCTTGACGGCCTCGTGGACGGCGAGCTGGGTGTCGGTCTCGTCCTTCTCGGCCTTGACGCGCAGCACCTCGCCCCCCGCAGCCTCGACCTCAGCCGCAGCCGTCGACGACACGCCGAGCGAGTCCATGTCGCCGACCAGCAGGTCGATCTTCTCGCCGAGGCGGCGGGCATGCAGGTAGCCGCTGTCGGCCGCGACGCGCAGGTCGTCAGAAGAAGGGTGCTCACGCAGCCCGTCGGGATAGATGTCGCCGCCGGTGTAGATGTAGGCTTTCATGGTGTGTTCCTTTCTGTGGATGTGAGGCATAGTCAGGCTCCCTCGGAGAGGGAGGCTTGGGGCAGTGCGATTACTTCCATGCCTTCTTCTCCTTCAGCACGGCGTACAGCGCGCGGAAGCTCTCGTGCCGCGAAGGCGGGATATCGCCGCGCGCGACGGCCTCGACTATGGCGCAGCCTTCCTCGCACAGATGCGTGCAGTCGGTATAGCGGCACCGGCCGAGGTAGGGCGCGAGGTCGCGCATGGCGGTAGGGAGGTCATCAAGGGTGAAGAAGTCGAACCGGGCGAAGTCGAGCATGCTGAAGCCGGGGGTATCGGCCAAAAACGCCGTTCCGCCGCCGACGGGGAGGGGGTAGAGCTCGACGTGGCGGGTGGTATGGCGGCCGCGTTCGATCTTGCGGGAGAGGCCGCCGGTGGCGAGGTCGAGGGTGGGGAAGAGGGTAGTCAGGAGTGTGGATTTGCCGACGCCCGACGCGCCGGCAAAGGCGGCGATCTTCCCGGGGAGGTTTTGGTCGATATAGCCGCGCAGAGCATCGATGCCCTCGCCGGTATGGCAGGAGAGGGGGAAGGCGGCGAAGCCGGCGGTGCGGTAGATGTCCGCGATGCGGTCGGCCTCGGCGGGGTTCAGCTCACGCTTGCCGATGACGATGACCGGCTCGATGCCGTTATGGTCGGCGATAGCGGTGAGCTTATCGACGGTTTCGAGCACCGGCGTCGGTTTGGCAGCGGCGAGGGTGACGAAAAGATAGTCGAGGTTGGCGAGGGGCGGGCGGATGAGGGCCGAGCGGCGGTCAATGATCTCGGCAATCATGATGTCGTCGGTGTTGGCGGCTTCGCCGTCCGCTCCGTCTCCGACGGCGAGGGCGACGCGGTCGCCGGGGAGGGGGGTGATCTCCCTCAGGCGGAAAAGGCCGCGGGCGCGGCATGAGACGGTTTCGGCGGGGACGCCGTCGAGGAGGACGGTGTAGAGGCCGCCGACGCCGCGGAGGATGCGGCCGGTGGTGGTGTGTTCTTGCATGTGAACCTGCCTTGATGATGAAGGTTTGATCTATGTTTTCCGCGCTCCTGCGCGGTAGGGAGGGGCGAAACCATCTCAGACGCCGAAGTTTTCGCCCCTCCCTCTTCCCGCCCGCAGGGCGGGAATTCACCTACCCCACATCCTTGGCTCTTCCTTTGCTGAGCGGGTTACGTCAGGGGGATGGGGAAGGGGGTTTTGGTTGTTTCTGCGGTGGGTGTGGTGGTTTCTGCGGTGGGAGCTGTTGTTTCGTCAGTGGGGGCTGTCGTTTCGTCGGCGGGAGCGGTGGTTTCTTCGGGGGCGCGGTAGTCGGGGCCGCCGCTGATCTTGACGGTGACGGTGGTGTAGGTGCCGTCGCGGAGGTCGGTGTTATGGGGGGGATCCTGCTCGACGATGAGGCCGATGCCGACGTCGGAGGTGACCTGGCCGCCGACGCTGAGGGCGAGGTCGTACTCGGCGAGGGTGAGCTTGGCCTGCTCGAGGCTCATGCCGGTGAGGTCGGGCAGGGCGAGGATGCCGTAGGCGGGGCCGCCCGAGACGACGAAGTCGACGGTGGTGGCCTTCTGCGGGACCTGCTCATAGGGGGTAATGCTCTGCTCGAGAACGGTGCCGGCCGGGCGGTTGGAGTTTTTGTAGGTGACGGTGCCGAGGGTCAGGCCGCTCTTTTTGAGCTCGGCGGCGGCTTCGACCTCGGAGAGGCCCTTGAAGTCGGGGGCGAGGATATACTTGATGTTCTCGCCGCGGCTGACGTAGAGCATGATGGTATCGCCGATGTTGACGACCGAGCCGGGCGCGGGCATCGTGGAGGCGACGTAACCGGTCTGGACGACGTCGGAATAGACGGTCTCGGTCTTGACGACGAAGCCCATGGTGCGCAGGGCCGCCTCGACGCCGCGTGCCTCCATGATGGTGTAGTCGCCGAGGGTGACGGTCTCGGCGCCCCGGCTGACGGTGAGTGTGACGGCAACGCGCTGGGTATTGGCGACGACCTTCTTGGTGATGCCCCCCTCGGGCTCCTGCTCAATGATGGTATTGGGGGCGGTGTCGGGGTCGTATTTGTACTCAACGTTGACGCTGTAATACTGGGGATCGAAACCGAGTTCAGCCACATCGCCGCCGCGGTAGAGGTTGCCGGTGACGGTGGGCACCTTGATGCTGAGCAGGTTCGAGGTGTCGGCGAAGAGGAGGTTGTCGATGACGTACCAGCCGGCGACGATCATGACGAGCAGCAGCGCCGTGGCGACGCCCATGATAATGGGAAACATCGAGCGGCTGGGTTTGTGATTCTCGCGGCGCTCGCGGGCGGCGGCGGCCTTCTGCTCGGCACGGCGGGCCTGGGTGAGCTTGCGGGAGGGCTTGAAGACGATGTTGGGGTCACTGCGCAGGCGCTGGAGCTGGCGCAGCATCTGGGACGCGCTCTCGAAGCGCAGGGCCGGGTTCTTCTCCATGGCCGAGAGGATGATCTGCTCGAGGCCTTGCGGGATGCCCTCGTCGATGGAGCGGGGGGCAGGCGGGGCGTCGTTGACCTGCATCAGGGCGACCGAGATGGGGCTGTCGGCGTAGAAGGGCAGGCGGCCGGTGGTCATCTCGTACATGACAACGCCCAGTGAATAGAGGTCGGAGCGCTGGTCGATGGGCTTGCCGCTGGCCTGCTCGGGGGAGATATAGTAGACGGTGCCGATGGCCTTGTCGGTGGTGGTCAGCGTTTCGGCGTTGGGCAGCTTGGCGATGCCGAAGTCGGTGACCTTGATCTGCCCGTTTTTGAGCAGCATGATGTTCTGCGGCTTGATGTCGCGGTGGATAATGTTCTTTGCATGCGCGTGCTCGAGGGCGCGGAGGATCTGCTCGCTGTAGCTGACCGTCTCGCGGAAGGAGAGGCGGCCGCGGCGGGTCATGTAGTTTTTGAGAGTGATGCCCTCGATATACTCCATGACGATATATTTGCAGTTTTCCTTGACCGAGACATCGTAGATGTTGACGATGTTAGGGTGCGAGAGCATGGCGACGGCCTTGGACTCGTTGATGAAGCGCCGCACGGCCTGCTCGTCAAAAGCGATGTCGTCCTTGAGCATCTTGACGGCGACCGGGCGCTTCATCAGCGCGTCGTAGGCGAGGAAGACAACCGCCATCCCGCCGACGCCCAGCACCCGCTCGATCTTGTACCGCTTATCGAGCACCTGCCCGACGAAGCGATCGTAGTTATCTATCATATATAGGATTCCTTTTGGGAAGTATTTTTTGTGGTTACTTTGGCGGGGCTACACCTCATCCGCCCCCTGCGGGGGCACCTTCCCCTCAAGGGGAAGGCCGCAAGCGTTAGCTGACCTCGATAAGCCTTCCCCTTCGGGCTGAGCGAAGCTCAGCTGGAAGGCTGGCACGGCGAAGCCGTGACGGATGAGGTGTCCCCGCTCACTTACACAGCACAACGGTGATATTGTCGGTCCCGCCTGCCGCATTCGCGCGGTCGACGAGGGTGTCGACGGCAGCGTCAAGCGTCTCGGCGCTGCGCACGACAGCGGCGATCTCGGCGTCGGTCAGCATGCCGGAGAGGCCGTCCGAGCAGAGCAGGAAGACCGCGCGGCCGACCAGCCCCGCGTCGACGGAGACGATGTCGGCCTCGAGTGCCGGCGCGGTGCCGACGGCGCGGGTGATGATGTTGCGGTTGGTGCTCGTCCGCGCCTCCTCGGGGGTAAGCTTGCCGAGGTCGATCAGGTACTGCACATAGGAGTGGTCATGCGACAGCTGGCGGATGGCGTTGTCGGTGACGGCGTAGAGCCGGCTGTCGCCGATGTTGATGCCGCAGGCGTAGTCGCCCCAGACAAAGAGCGCGACCAGCGTCGTCCCCATGCCCTTGAGCGACTCGTCGGCCATGGCCGCCTCGTAGACGGCGCGGTTGGCCGCGTCGGCTGCCTCGATGAGCATGTCGGGAATGCGGTTGCAGAGCCGATCCCGGCGCGCGGCGATGGCCGCGCCGTCGGAGCAGACGCTCTCAGCCGCGGCGATGATGTCGGGCACCGCGTGGCGCATGACGTCGCAGAAGGCCGCACAGGCCAGCCGGCTGGCTTCGGCCCCGCCCTGCACGCCGCCCATACCGTCGCAGACGACGAAGAGCTCGGCGTCGGGCGCGAAGCGCTCGGCGGCGAATGTATCCTGATTGACCTTGCGGCGCAGGCCGATGTCGGTTTTTCCACTACTGAACATGATTTGTACCTCACTATGTGCGATGGGTATAGTATCCGAATTATATCTATTATAATATAAGTATGCGCGATTGTAAAGCGGAAATTCGTAAATTTTTTCTCCCGTAAATGATTTTTCCATGCCGCCCGCCGGTCGTTTTTCGGTTTCACGCAGGAAAGGGGCGGGAACCTGCCGGCTTCCGCCCCTCTCTTGCGCCGAGGGCGCAGGGTATGACGCCTATTGTTTGACCTGGAACTGACCGACCCGGTCGCCGGTGACGGCGAGCATGATCTTCGCGCCGAGGCGGAAGCCTTTGGCGAAGCAGTCCTCGGCGTCGATGGTAGCCATGCTGAGCTTGATGTCCTCGAGGGCTTTGAAGTGCTCCATACCCTCGTCGGAGAGCTCGCGGCGGAACTGCTCGTACTCGGCGTCAAGCTGCTCGGCGAGGCGGCGGTATTCGCTGCCGGGGCGGCTGGAGCGCGCGCAGATCGCGGGGTATTCGCGGAAGAGTTTTTCGAGAATGTCCATGGTGGGTCTCCTTTATGTTTGTTTGGCATAATAAAAAAGTGCGCCAACCGAAGCCAGCGCACCGAAAAACGCAAACTCCAGTTGTCGCCAAACAAACTCAAGAAAAAAGCCATGCTTTTGAAGCACACAATTTCTAGGAGGAGCTGCGTTTTTACCGCATTCATTCCTATAAATTTGTATACTTACAAAAGCCTATCCCTATTTTGCAGAAATACGCTTGGCTTTTTGTTATTGAGTTTGTTTGGCATGCTTATTATACCACTTTTCGCGCGGATATGCAAGGCTTTCTGTGATTTTTTCGCGCTCCCGCGCGACCAGAGGGCGGGAACCATCTCAGACGCCGAAGTTTCCCGCCCTCTGGACTCCCACCTTCCTTGGCTACGGCTTCGCCACCCTAAGCCAGCTTAGCAGGGAGGCTTGTTAGACATTTGCCTGAAAGCTTTTCGAGATTCTTCAGCGCCCTTCCGAGATTGCCGTAGGCAATCTCCCTGGGAACTGCCCTTTGGGCAGTTCGGTTCTCGAAAAGTCCCCTAAGTGGGGTTTGGGGCAAAGCCCCAAGGTCTTTCCCTTGACAACCCGCCCCGCCTGTGATAAAATATAAGATGGAATTTTATGCGCCGGCCACGCATAGAGTGGAGCATCTCGAGTTGGGGGTGCGACATGGTTGATTTGGTGATTGCGGTGCTGTACGGAGTCGTGCAGGGGGTCACGGAGTGGCTTCCGGTGTCGTCGACGGGGCATATGATCCTGCTCGACGCTTGGCTGCCGCTGCGGGTTTCGGACGATTTTCGGGCATTTTTCCTCGTGGCGGTGCAGCTGGGGTCTCTTCTGGCGGTGCCAGCGGTCTTCAGGGGGCGGATGAGCGGCGCGAGCCGCGCGCTCTGGGCGAAGGTGCTCTGCGCCGTTGTGCCGGCGGGCGTGTGCGGGCTGCTGCTCGACGACCTCATCGAGGCGCGGCTGTCGTCGCCC
>JAFTOI010000011.1 GCA_017463865.1 Clostridia bacterium
CCGCAGATTTCGCCGCCGCACAGCTGACGCCGGCCGTCCGGCGGACGGCGGCCGCATGCGAGTTCGCACCGGCCGATCTCATCGTGACCTATCTCCCCCGCAGCCGCCGTGCCCGCCGCGAGCACGGCCACGATCAGGCCGAGCTGGTCGCCCGCGCGCTTGCCAAACGCCTGGGCGCCGAGTTCGCCTCCCTCCTGCGCCGCGCCGAGGACGGGCGGACCCAGAAAAAGCTCACCGCCGCCGAACGCCAAGCCAACGTCAACGGCGCCTTCGCTCCCGCAAGGGGCGCCGATTGTGCCGGCCGAACGGTGCTTCTGTTCGATGACGTCGTCACCACCGGCGCAAGCATGGCCGAAGGTGTCCGCGTCCTGCGCGAAGCAGGTGCCGCATGCGTCATCTGCGCTGCCATCGGCATGACCTTTGCCGAATGACTCTTTCATGCAAAACAGCCTGTTCGCCAGCCAAACACATGTGCCAAAGGGGGGCCACCCCGGAGGGGTGGCAATCCCTTTAGCCAAGGAGGGGGTGGTGTCGGCGGGGGAAACTTCGGCGTCTGAGATGGGTCCCCCGCCGACTCGCGCGGGAGCGCGAAAAGCGCAGATATTGCCTTAAAACTTATTTTATGATGAAAAATCAAAAAACACGTTGCTTTTCGCGGCGATATCGTGTATAATATAAGAAAATACGCCCAAAGGAAGAGCCATGTTTACAAAAGATATTGGAATCGACCTTGGCACGGCAACCGTTCTCGTCTATGTGCGAGGGAAAGGGATCGTGCTCAAGGAGCCGTCGGTGGTCGCCATCGAGACCAACACCGGCGCAGTCAAAGCCGTCGGCAAGCCGGCGCAGACCATGCTTGGGCGCACGCCCGAGAACATTGCCGCCATCCGCCCACTTCGCGACGGGGTCATCAGCCGGTACGATGTGACCATGGTCATGATCCGTGAGTTCCTCCGGCGCGCCATGGGCAGCGTCCTGCTCAAGCCCCGCTGCGTGATCTGCATCCCCAGTGAGATCACCGAGGTCGAGGAGCGCGCTGTCCTCGACGCCGCCAAGCAGGCGGGCGCTCAGCGCGTTCATCTCATCGAGGAGCCGGTCGCGGCAGCTCTCGGCGCGGGGATCGACATTAACCGTCCCGACGGCAATATGGTCGTCGACATCGGCGGCGGCACCACCGACATTGCGGTTATCTCGCTCGGCGACGTCGTTGTCCGCGACTCGGTCAAGGTCGCCGGTGACAAATTTGATGACGCCATCATCCGCTACATGCGGCAGGAGCACAGCATCCTCATCGGTGAGCGCACTGCCGAGGCCATTAAAATGCGCATCGGCGCGGTAATCAGCCACCCCGAGCCGCAGTACATGGACGTCAAGGGCCGCTGCCTCATCCAGGGACTGCCCCGCGTCGTCACCATCAGCTCCTACGAGATCATGCAGGCGCTGACTCCCCCCATCAGCGAGGTCATCGACACCATCTGTGACGTCATCGAGCGTACTCCGCCGGCTCTGATCGGCGACATTATGCGCAACGGCATCGTCATGACCGGCGGCGGCAGCCTGCTCTACGGCTTCGACCGTCTCATCCAGCACGTCACCAACATTCCCACCCGCGTCGCCCCGAAGGCTGTGTCCTGCGTGGCGATGGGCACCGGCATCGCGCTTGACAGCTTCGATCTCTTCAACGAGAATGAAATCTATGTCTCGGCCGTGCGTACCCACCGCGGGTAACGATAAGCAGAGAAGAGTGCATCGCATGCGCTTTTTTCTGCTTTTTCTGCGCCGGGCGCAGTCTATAGAATCGAGGTCAAATCATGAATCCCATCAAAAGTCTGCTTCTGCCTGAATACATGATCCGCGCCGACCGCCGTCTGGGGCCGAGCAGCGATTACCACCCCGGTACGATGTACAGCACCTTTGTCCGCGTCGCCTGGCCGGCGCTACTCGAAACGGTGCTGGCGGGGTTGATCAATTTCGTCGACTCGGTGATGGTCAGCTCGGTCGGCGAGGAGGCCATCGCCGCCGTCGGCCTGACCAACCAGCCCCGCCTGATCTTCTATGCCGTCTTCTTCGCCCTCTCGGTCGCCGTCAACGCCATCGTCGCGCGGCGATACGGGGAAGGGAACCGCGAGGGCGCGAACCAGTGCCTGGCGCAGGTCCTGCCGCTGGCGCTGATCCTCGGCGTGTCGCTTTGTGCCATTGCCATTCTGACCGCCAAGCCGATGCTGATCTTTGCCGGCGCGAAGGATGACACCATCGACATGGCCACCGATTATTATATTATCGTGATGATAGGCACCATCTTCTCGTCGATCACGCTGATGATCAACGCCGCCCAGCGCGGCTGCGGAAACACCCGCATTTCGATGGTGACCAACATCTCGGCGAATATCGTCAATGTTATCTTCAACGCGCTGCTTATCAATGGCCTTTTCTTCTTCCCGAAGCTGGGCGTCACCGGTGCGGCCATCGCCACCATGCTCGGCAACATCGTCTCGACTGTCATCGCCTTCGCCTCGATCCTGCGCAAGGATCGCTTCCTGCGCTTCAACCTGCACAACTGCTTCAAGATCTACCCCGACTATCTCCGCCTGCTCTGCAAGATCGGCTCGGGGGCTATTGTGGAGCAGGTCTTCCTGCGCATCGGCTTCTTCCTGACCGCCAAGCTGGTGGCTGATCTCGGTACCATCGCCTTTGCAACCCACCAGAGCTGTATGAGCATCGTCAACCTCTCCTTTACGGTGGGCGACGGCCTCGGCGTTGCGGCTTCGGCGCTGGTTGGGCAGAATCTTGGCCGCCGACGTCCCGACTGGTCGACCATCTACGGCGGCATCGCCCAGCGCATCGGCGGCGCGGTGGCGATCGTCCTTATGCTGCTCTTCACCCTCGGCGGGCGCATGCTGATGATGCTCTTCTCGGATGAGGCGGTTGTCATCGACACCGGTCGGACGCTGCTCATGATCCTTGCCATCATCACCCCGGCGCAGATCACGCAGGTCATCTTCAACGGCTGTCTGCGCGGCGCGGGCGATACCCGCTACACCGCCATGGTCTCGCTGCTCAGCGTCGCCATCCTGCGCCCGGTGACCACCTACCTGCTGGCCTATCCCCTCGGCTTCGGCGTCACCGGCGCGTGGCTCGCCATGCTCATCGACCAGTACACACGGCTTATTTGCTCAGCCATCCGCTTCATGAGCGGGAAGTGGAGCAAGATCAAGGTGTGATTTACATTACGCGGGGAACTCCTTCCGTCACGGCTTGCGCCGTGCCGCCTCCCCCTGAGAGGGAGGCTTGCCGCGCGCCAAAGGCTCCCTCCACGAGGGAGCTGTCGCGCAGCGACTGAGGGAGTTCACTGCCATGCTTTCGCCTGTCAATCATCTCATATCACATAGGAGGAACCCAACATGCAGTATATCATCGAAGGCTACAAGCCCGCCCGCCTTTTCCGCTTCTTTGAGGAGATCAGCGCCATCCCGCGCGGTTCGCGCAACGAGGCCGGCATCGCCGATTATCTTGTTGAATTTGCTAAAGCGCGCGGCCTCGAGTGCCACCGCGACGCCATTGAGAACGTCTTCATCCGCATGCCGGGCAGCGCCGGCCGCGAGCATGAGCCTGCCATCCTCTTCCAGGGGCACACCGACATGGTCTGCGAGAAGAACAACGACACCGTCCACAACTTCGAGACCGACCCGCTCAAGCTGGCCATCGCCGATGGCAAGCTCTACGCCGAGGGCACGACCCTCGGCGCTGACGACGGCATCGCCGTCGCCATCATGCTGGCCATCCTCGACGGCGAGCTGGAGTCTCACCCGCCCGTCGAGTGCCTCTTCACCTCGCAGGAGGAGATCGGCCTCCACGGTGCCGACGCCTTCGACTGCAGCCTCATCCGCGCCCGCCGCATGATCAACCTCGACAGCGAGTCGGACAACAGCGCCATCGTCGGCTGTGCAGGCGGCATCCGCTCGGATATGTCCCTGCCGCTGACCCGTATGCCCTTCGCCGGTGAGGCGCTGCGGATCGAGGTCAAGGGCCTCATGGGCGGCCACTCGGGCGAGAACATCCACCTCGGCCGCGCCAACGCCAACAAGCTGATGGCCCGCATCCTGAACGTCCTGTTAGCCGAGGATGACCTCCACCTCTGCACCTGCGTCGGCGGCAGCAAGGACAACGCCATCCCGCGCGAGTGCTGCGCCCTCGTCTCAGTGCGCTCGGCGGCTGACGCCGCCGCCAAGGTACTTGCTATCGCGGAGGATATCCGCGGTGAGCTGGTGGCTGATGATGCGAACTTCACCGTCACCGCCGCTCCCGCTGCTGCTCCCGCCGTTATGCTCGACACCGATACCACCCGCCACATCGTTCTGCCCATGACCGTCGCCGCCATCGGCGTGCTGGCCATGAACCACAGCGTCGGCATGGTCGAATACTCTCGCAACATGGGCGTCATCCGCCTCGAGGAGAACAGCCCGTCGCTGCGCCTCGTCTTCTCCTCCCGCTCCCCCAAGGAGTCGCAGCTGACCGCGTCGATCAGGGAGCTGGACGCCCTCGCCGCCCTCGTCGGCGGCAGCTTCAACCATCACAGCCGCTACCCCGGCTGGGACTACGCGCCGGTCTCCCCCCTGCGCGACGCCTACATTGACGCCTACACCCGCCTCTACGGCGAGCAGCCGATCATCAAGTCGATCCACGCCGGCCTTGAGTGCGGCCTGCTGAAGGCGAAGATCCCGGACCTCGACATTATCGCCATCGGCGCGAATCTGGAAAACATCCATTCGCCTGCCGAAAAGATGGAGCTGGCCTCCTGCGAGAAGATCTGGACCATCATTGCGGCGATTCTGGAGATGTAACGAAAAAATCCCCCATCCGGGGGATTTTTCGTTTTACAAATAGCGCTTCATGGTCTCGAGATTGTGCTCCTCAGTAGCCAGCAGACGATTCGCCAGATCCTTGGCCTCGGGCGCGGCCTCGCGGTGCTCGGAGAGCCGCTTGGTGATCTCAACAATGCCCTGATTGGAGCCCTTGCACATCATCTCGGCCATGTGGGAGGTCGAATTGTCCATAATTGCCCCGGCGTTGATCATCAGGTAGGAGGACACTCTTGCCATGGTGCCGATATCATCCGGTTCAGCGCCCTGTTTGGCCAGCGCCTTGACGGCCAGGTCATCGATCTCGTCATATTCGCGGTACTGGGATTCCACTGCCTGACGGAATTCGCCGTCCTCAATGACAGGGATCAGCTGTTTGATGGATACCTTGCCCATCTGACAGTTCTTGGCGACAAAATTAAGCAGGGCGGTGTTGGGGTTCTGCGGTTCGTTCATCCACTCACATCCTTTCGCCCATAGTTTACCCGCCGAGGGGCGAATTATCCGGCGCGCCGTCCGGCAAAACCTGGTTGTAGGGCGGCGCGAGGGTATAGCCGTCCGGAAAGATGTAATGAATGAGCGGCGGCACGCCGAACGTTTCCGTTTTTTCTTTGATGTTGTGCACATGAAATGTGACCGTTTCGGTTGAATGCCGGTCGCCGGGATTGACGTTAAAGCCGCAGAGCAGGGTAGACGGCAGGGGCCAATACGACGCGGCCAGCACACGGAGCAGGGTAAATTCATCGGCCGAGAAGGAGATGCGGCGGGTCATCACCATGGCGCGGCGGCGATCCTCGGGCAGATAGAGCGAGGTGCGGCGGACGGGGCGCAGGCCGCGCTTGTCCCGCAGGAAGGCGAGCAGCGGCTCGTATTCGGCCGCGGCGGCTTTGCCATTTAGCTCATGGTCGGTGCCGGGGACGACTCGCCAGACGCCATCAGCCTGCGGCGGGTCGCCGAGGGCGATCAGGGGCAGGCGGGGATAGGCGCTGTGCAGCGCGTCGGCGTCGGGCAGGCCGGTCGGGTCGTGCCGGTAGTGCAGGATGGCGGCGGTGAAGGGCAGGGCGGCCAGCTTTTCGGGCGGGGCATCAGGGTGGGGCAGGCAAATCATCCGTCCGCGCCGCCGCTGGCGGGCGCAGAAGGCGGCCGCCTCGGCTGTGGGGAGGTCGGGCGCGGGAAAGTAGAGCAGCATCATCGGTTGACCTTGGGATTGTCGGTGCGGCTAAGCATGTAGTCGATGCTGACATCGTAGTAGTCGGCCAGCGCGACGAGAATACCGAGCGGGATGTTGCAGCGTCCTCTTTCATAATCGCTGTAGATGCGTTGACCGCAATGAATGATATCTGCGAGCTTTTTTTGAGACAGATCGTGGTCTTCTCGCAGATCGCGAATGCGTGGATACATGGGAATCACCTCGTGTATCAGTATAACTTAGCGAATATATCACTAAACGTTTTTAGTGAAAAAATTGCTAACTTCCGTGCTTCAGCCGCATAAAAAACGAAAACGTGAACTTTTCGGAAAAAAATCAAAATAGCTCTATACAAAACCGAATTTGTGTGGTATAATATATCAGTATATAATGAAATACTTATGCTCTCACAGCAAACGATACAGATAAGGATAACAACATGGAAGAAAAGAACAAGACGACGCAGTCCGGCGATAACGCCGCCTACAAGGCCAATAACCGCCGCCGCAGAAATAACAACCGCGGCCAGAAGAAGCAGAATGAGCAGGCCGAGAACCGTCAGGACAAGCAGAACAACAAGCAGGAATTCAAGCAGAACAAGCCCGCCCGCCAGAACGGTGCGCAGGAAAAGAAGAACGGCGACCGCCGTCCCCAGAACAAGCGCGGCGGCAAGGGCGGCCGCAGCTTCCGCCGCGAGGCGCCTCTGCCCGAGGATATCCGGATGCGCCACAACGAGTATGTGGCCAACTACGAGGCCGATGAGGAGCTGCTCGACGAGCGCATCGGTGAGCTCCACGACGGCGAGGAGGGGGACAGCGGTGCTGTCATCGGCCGCAACGCCGTTCGCGAGCTGCTCAAGTCCGATCGCACCATTGACAAGATCCTCGTCCGCCGCGGTGATCGCGAGGGCTCGATCGTTGTGCTGGTCGCCGAGGCGGTCAGCCGCGGCATCCCGGTCATCGAGGTCGAGAAGGCCAAGCTCGATTCGCTCTCCGGTTTTGCCCCCCACCAGGGCATCATCGCCATGGCCGCCGCGAAGGAATACTGCGCGGTCGAGGACATCCTCGCCATCGCGAAGGAGCGCGGCGAGAAGCCGCTGATCGTCGTGGCCGACGGTATCGTCGATCCGTATAACCTGGGCGCGCTGATCCGCTGTGCCGAGGGCGCGGGGGCGCACGGTATCATCATTCCCAAGCGCCGCGCGGTCGGCCTGACGCCGCTGGTGACCAAGGCATCGGCCGGCGCCATCGAGCACATGGCCATCGCCAAGGTCGCCAACATCGCGCAGACCCTGTCCTGGCTCAAGAAGCAGGGCGTCTGGACCTACGCGGCCGAGGCCGGCGGCAAGAGCTACCACGACACCGATTTCCGCGGCCCTGCGGCCATCGTTTTCGGCAGCGAGGGGGACGGCGTCTCCCAGCTGATCCTTGAAAAATGCGACTTCGTGACTTCCATCCCGATGTACGGGCAGGTCAATTCCCTCAATGTTTCCACCGCGGCGGCGGTGATCCTCTCCGAGGCTGCACGGCAGCAGCGTTTAGACTGAACCGATTCCGAAGAAAGGATGCGCGTCCATGAAACAAAAGCCTAATGAGTCCAACGACGCCATGTCGACGGGCGAGCTGCTGGGGAAACTCAAGCAGAATTTCGCCGACGCCGACAAAACTGCGTCTTCCAAGCAGCAGGCCGGCAGTGCTCCGGCCGCTGACGACGATCTTGATATCGCGGCCCTGCTCAAGCAGTACCTGCCCGACGCAGGCAGGGAAGTGCCGGCCGACGACGACACCGAGCTCAAGCATGTCCACGATGAAGCGCCTGCCGCCTCTGCATTCGACGCCGCCGCGCTGGTCGGCGACGACGCGGATGATGCACTGCCCAGCGACGAGGATGTGCTGGGGGGAGATGAAGCAGACGAGCCTGCCCCGAAGGGGGGGGCGCACTTTGCCTCGCTGCTTGATGCGCTGGATATCGACGGAGACGAGGATGATCTGCCCGTCGATCCGATGAACGATTTCGCAGTCGAGCCCGAGCCAGAGCCCCAGCCGGTCAGCGCACCGCCCGTTTCGCCGGTGCGGAAATATGTCTACCACTTCCGTCCGTCAGCGCGTAATGCAGGCCAGACGGTCAAGGTGCAGGAGACGGTGCCGCAGGCGGCACCCGCCGCCGAGCAGCCGGCGGTCGAGGAGGATGCCTACTTCACCGGCCGCAGTGCCATGAAGCCCGAGTTTGCCCTCGACGACGAGCCGGTCATCCCCGATGCCTCCGCTTTCGCCGACCTGATCCCGCCGCTGCAGAATGAGCAGCCGGCTGAGAAATCGCCCGCGCCCGAGGTCGAAGAAGCGCCAGCCGCTGAGACCGCCGAGGCCGAGGCTGATGAACCCAAGGCCGAAGCCGATCTCGACGAGACCGACATCAACCTCATGATCGCCCTCGGCTACGAGGATGAGCTGTCCAAGACGGTCGGCGTCGACAAGGTCAGCGAGATCGAGAAGCAGCTCGATTCGGAGAGTCAGGGCGAGGACACCCGCGAGAGCGCCGCCTTCCGCGGCTTTGAATATACCGAAAAGGGGCAGGTCAAGGAGATTCTGCAGAGCTACAAGGCCGAGTACAACGGCATGATGCTCCGCCTGTTCGGCACGCTGGTGCTGGTGATTGCCCTCTTCCTCTACGAAAACGTCTCTCTCTTCGGTATTGAACTGCCGGGCGCGCTGAATATGCTGCAGTATCCGGCGGTACATACGCTGATCTCGCTGCAGCTGCTGGTGCTGTGCGGTGCGCTGTCCTGGCGTCAGCTGCTCGACGGCATCAAAGGCGCCGTTACCCTCAAGCCAACCCCGCAGAGTTTGGCGGCTGTGGCCGTTGCCGTGGCGGGCATTTACGACGTGGTGATCGCCATCATTGCGCCCAAGAACGGCGTTGCGCTCTACAACTTCCCGGCTGCCCTCTGCCTCGCCCTGTTGGTGCTTTGCGACCTGATGAACCTCAAGCGCGAGATCTACAGCTTCACTATCCTGGCCGACCGCCGCGAGAAGTTCGCTGTCCGCGCTAAGTTTGAGCCATCAATGATTCCCGAGGAGGAATCGCTGACCCTCGACATCCGCCGCGCCGCCTTCATCGACAACTATTTTGCCCGCACCAACCGCAAGCCGGCGGCTAATACCCGCCTCAATTATGTCCTGCTGCCCGTCGTCGCGCTGGCCATTGCTCTCGCGATTGTGGCCTTTTCGACGAACAAGGACGCCGTCGGTGCGCTGAACATCTTTGTCCTGACCGTGCTCTTCTGCATGCCGGTCTCGACCCTGATCGCCTGCAGCTATCCGCTTTTCCGCGCTTCGCAGATTGCCTACGAGCAGGACACCGCCATCATCGGCGAGGCCTCGGCCGAGGAATACAGCGGTGCGGACACCGTCAGCTTTGCCGACAAGGACGTTTTCCCGTCCTATCAGGTCAAGCTGCGCAGCATCAAGCTCTACGGCAACGCCCGCCCTGACCTTGTGCTCTTTGCTGCGGCCAGTGTCTTCTCGAAGGTCGGCGGCCCGCTCAACGATGTGCTGGAGCTGGCGACCAAGGAGTTCGACCGCGCCGAGTCGGTCGAGCTCGTCCGCATCAGCGAGACTGGCATCGAGGCGAAGGTCGAAGATGTGAATGTCCTCGTCGGCCGCGCCGAGTTTCTCGAGAATTACAACATCTATCCCCTCCACGACGCAGAGGACGATGCAAACACCGCCGGCGGTGCACGCATCCTCTACATCATCATGGACGGCGTCCTGAGCGCCAAGCTGTACGTCCAGTACGACATGGACGTTGACTTTGAGTTCACCCTGCGCGAGCTGGGCCGCGAGAATATCGCCGCCCGCATCCGCACCTACGACCCGAACATCGACGATGAGCTGATCTCGTCCAAGATGCGGGGCAAACACTACGATGTCCACGTCGAGAAGCAGATGGAAGCACCCACCGAGCCCGACCCGCTGGCGAGCCTCGACAGCGGCCTCGTTTCCCGCGCTTCGGCCAAGTCGCTGATCCACACCGCCACCATGTGCAGCCGTCTCACCCATGTCGAGCACACCGGCGGCATCATCCGCGGCATCGCGCTGGCGGTCAGCCTGCTGATTATGCTCTTCCTGACCCTGCTCAGCTCCTCGGTCGGCATTACGTCGATCTATGTGGCGCTGTACCAGATCTTCTGGATGATCCCCGCGCTGATCATCACGCGGCTGTTTGTGAAATAACGAATAGAGAAAGCCTCCCGCGGTGCGGGAGGCTTTCTGCGTGCAGGGATAGAGGGGGACAAAATGAAAAATCCCAATGCTTTCGCATTGGGATTTTTGGTGGAGACAGTTGGAATCGAACCAACGACCCCTTGCATGTCAAGCAAGTACTCTAACCATCTGAGCTATGCCTCCGCAACATTTATTATTATACCACAGTTTCCGAAAAATGTCAAGAGAATATTGAAAATTTATTCGATTTATTTTAAAAACCGGACAGCGGCAGGCTGTCCGGTTTTCGGTTACATTTTAATCTTGCTCAACTCCAGGTCGGATTTGCTCCAGCCGAGGCCGAGGTAGTCGTTTTTTTCCCATGCTTCGCGGGCTTTTTGGTGGGCGGCTTCGGTGGGCTTCCAGGGCGAGAGGGTACGCGGCGGTTTGGTCGCCGGATCCTCGCCTTCCTTGAGGAAGGGTGTCCAGTTGTCGTTTTCGTACTGCTTGCGGTCTTCTTCGTCGTCGAACTTCGGCACGTCGTAGGGGATGCCGCCGCCCATCGCCGACTTCCACGCGAGGATGCCGATCGACGACATGGCGCAGGCACGGTAGACGTTCAGCCAGGGCTGCTCATTCTTGCGGATGGCCTCGCCGAAGTAGTAGAGCACCCAGAAGTCGCCGCCGCCGTGACCGGCCTGGGCGGCGAGGTCGCCGTGCTCGGGCCATTCGGGGGCGTAGGTGCGGATCTTGGGCTGGTCACCGCGGTTGAAGGACTCATGCCAAACCGTCAGATTGCCGGTAGCGCGGTCGGTCTCGCAAGCACCCTTGGTGCAGTGGAGGGTGGTGACATGTGAGGTGGCGCGGACGGCACCCTGCAGGGTGCGGACGACAGCGCCGTTGTCCATCTGGCAGACGATAATTCCGCCGGGGTCCTGCTGACGGTATTCGTCACCGCGATAGCTCTGATCGGCGATGCGGGGGACAAAGCCGCTGACCCTGACCGGCATGGTGTTGGTGATATGCATGACGGGTGCGATGCCGTGGGTGCAGTAATAGGTCGAGGGGATCTGGTTGCGCCAGTGGTATTCGCCGGGGGCGATGTTATAGGTCTGACTGACATCCATGGGATGTGCGTACTCACTCTCGCCGTAGAGCAGCTCGCCCAGCTCACCGTTCTCGTAGAGACGCTTCATCTCGAGGCGCACCTTGGTGAAGGGGTAGTTTTCGGCGATCATGTAGATCATCCCCGTCTCCTCGACGGTGCGGCAGAGGGCTACACCCTCGGCCAATGTGCCCATGGCGACGCATTCGGACAGCACATGCTTGCCGGCGCGCATCGCCTTGATGGCGAATTCGGCATGCTCATTGAAGTAGTTGGCCAGCACGACAGCGTCGATGTCCGATTTGAGCATCTCGTCGTAGTTGGTGAAGGTCTGCAGCGTGCCGTCTTTGTCGAATTTCTTCTTGATGACATCCAGCTTATCCTGGCGGCGGTCGCAGACGGCGGCAAGCTTGAGGCCGGTGCAGGGGGCAGGATTCATGAAGGTTTTGCCGCGGCCGGTGCCGACGACGCCGATCTTGATCATATCCATATAAAAATCTCCTCTCTTGGGAAGGTTGTCACCATTATATCACAACTTTTGATTCTATCAAATGTACAAACTGCCAAAATCAAACAAAAAAATTTGTGCAGAATGCAAAATTTGTAAACAATTTCCCCGCCTATTGACAAATGGGTGCGGGTATGGTAGACTATAACTGTACTAACACAGATAATACACCTATCACACAGGAGAAAGGAGCAACCAACATGACCGGCATACAGGTGGATCCGCGCGACCGGCGCCCGATCTACGAGCAGCTGATCGCCAACATCCGTGACCTTGTCCTGCGCGGGACGCTGGGGCCCGACGAGCAGATGCCGTCGGTGCGCGCCCTCGCGGCCGAGCTGGCCATTAACCCCAACACCATTCAGAAGGCCTACGCCGAGCTGGAGCGGCAGGGGGTGATCTACTCCTCGCCGGGGCGGGGGAGCTTCGTTTGTCCCGATCCGACCGCCATGCGGCGGGCGGAGCAGGCCAAACGGCTGGCGGCACTTTGGGAAGACCTGCGCGAAGCGCACCGCTTCGGCTTCAGCCGGGCCGAGGTGGAGGAGATTCTGGACGAGATATGGAGGGATGAACATGATCCAAATTAACGGCATAACCAAAACCTTCGGGGACATCCGCTCGCTGGACAAGATCAGCGTCACGGTGGGCGACGGCTCGATCTTCGGCCTCATCGGCTCGAACGGCTCGGGCAAGTCGACCCTCCTGCGCATCCTGTGCGGCATCTTCGCCCCCGACGAGGGCACCGTCACCTTCGATGGCCAGCCTGTCTGGGAGAACCCGGCGCTCAAAGGGGAGATCATCTACCTTTCCGACGAGCAGTATTTTCTCCCCGCCTCGACGCTTTACGAAATGCGCGGCCTCTACGCCGCCTTCTATCCCCGCTTTGACGAGAGCCTCTACTGCCGCCTCTGCGATCTCTTCGGCCTCGATGACCGCCGTCGCCTCTCGACCTTCTCGAAGGGCATGAAAAAGCAGGCCGCAGTCATCCTCGCGCTGGCATCCTGCCCGAAGTACCTGCTCTGCGACGAGACCTTCGACGGCCTTGACCCGGTCATGCGGCAGCTCTTCAAGCGCCTGCTGGTCGACGCGGTCGCCGAGCGGGGCATGACGGCCGTCGTGGCTTCGCACAATCTCAGCGAGATCGAGGACATCTGCGACCATATTGCGCTGCTCCACCGCAGCGAGCTGGTCTTCGCCCGTGAGCTGGACGATCTGCGCGGCGAAATCCATACCGTGCAAGCCGTTTTCGACGGCGAGTTCGATCCGACCACCCTCCGCTATCCGATCGTGCGCTGTGCGCGCCGGGGCAGCATGGTCACCATGGTCGTGCGCGGCGAACACGATGCCATCGAAGCCAGCGTCCGTGCGGCCGGCGCGCAGTTCTGCGAGCTGATCCCGCTGACGCTTGAGGAAATCTTCATCAGTGAAATGGAGGAACGTGGCTATGACTACACAAGCCTTATCTGAACGCAGCACGCGCGGCTTCTGGAACAGCGCGTACTTCCTTGGCGAGCTTCGCCGCAGCTGGGCGAACTGCCTTTTGTACTTTCTTGCCTACTTCTTCAGCCTTGTGGTGCCGATGCTGAATGATCTGTCAAACTTCCGCACCAGCGACTTCTACGACACCTTCACGACCGGAACTATTCGCGACCTCGACTACTACATTCCCGCCCTCTACGTCGTCATCGCCATGATTGCCGCCGTCTGGGCCGGCATCGCAGCCTGCGGCTACCTGCACAAGCGCATCAGCGCCTACCACTTTCACAGCATGCCCATCCGCCGGGAGGGGATGCTGCTGGTCAAGACCGCCGTTGCCTTCGCTGACTTCATCATCGCGCTGATCCCCAACCTCGCGCTGGCCATGCTCATCTCCGGCCTGATGCGCGAGAATGTCGGCGTGCTGCTGATCCTCGGGCTCTACTGCCTGTTCGGCTTCGCGCTGGCCTACGCCTTTACCGTGCTGTGCGGCATGGTCTGCGGCACCCGCAGCTTCCATGTGATCTTCACCGGCATCGCTGGTTTCATCGGCACTGCCGTCCTCTGCGCGGTCTACCTCATTGCCAACACCACCTGCAACTTCCTCGAGACCGATTACCTCGTCGGTGGAGGTGAACTGCTCTACTACAGCTCTCCCTTCGTCTACGTTATCGGCAAGCTGGAAAATGACGGCATTCTGTCGCCGCTGGCCATCCTCGTGCTTTGTCTGCTGACCATCCTCTTCTTCGCGGCGGCGCTTCTCCTTGTCCGCATCCGTCCGACCGAGGGAGCTGAGTCGCCGATGATCTTCAAGCCGGTCGGCACAGTGCTCAAGTACGCCGTCATGGCGCTGGCCACCGTTTTGCTTGGGTACTTCTTCCAGGAAATCTTCGGTTCCAGCGACTTCTGGCTGCTCTTCGGCATGGTCAGCGGCGCGGTGCTGAGCTTCATGCTCATGAACGTCCTCATCCACCGCAACGCCCGCAAGATGTTCTCGGGGCTGATCGGCCTCGCCGTCTTCGCCGTGGTTTTCACCGGCTCGATGTTCGGCATCGACGGCTGGTTCAGCTACAAGGATGTCAACGGCTACGACGCCGACCAGATCGAATCGATCCGCATCGGCGACCACAGCCGGCATCAGTTCACCCTCACCTCGCCCGAGGTCATTGAGGCGGTCGTGGCGTTCACCGACGGCTATTTCACGGAACACAACGAGATGATACAGATACACGAAAACGCGAGTTATCCGACAGCGCAGCTCTATTCGATCGAGGCAACGCCGGTCGATACCATCGCCGTGTCGGTCGACGAAATGACCATCGCCGCGGAGTACAGAGTCGCCAGCATTGACGCCCGCACGATCTACATCACCCAGACCACCAAATGGGGCACTTCCCGCACCTGGCGGCTCAACTTTGACCAGTACAAGTCGCTCGATGACATCACGACCGCGCTCTGCCGCGCCGTTGCCGACAGCGACGAGTTTGCAGAGCAGTATATTGCGATGGTGATGAGCACAGGTGGAGAGTTATGCGCGAATATTCATTTTCAGGAAAAGGGTGGAGATGTGAGCAGGTATGATTACGAGGAATTTGTCGCCAACTCTCCTTCTTACAAGGCCATTGAGAAAGAACTACGCAGTCAGATCAGCTACGACTTTTTCCAGCAGCGTATTGTTGCCTATGCAGGGCTCTCTATTGATGGTTCAAATGGTCTCCACCTCTGGTTCGACCTGCCCGTCTTCGAGAGCCAGACCGCCCTCCTGGCCGCCACCGGCGAGACCCGCACGCCTGAGCAGATCATCGAGGATAAGCTTGCCGACCGCGAGATGACCCTCGTCGGCGTTTACCGCGACCCTGAGACCGGAATGCTGCTCGACTCAGCCACCGTTGAAGGCGAGGCAGCTGCCGAGGTCTACCGCAGCGCTGCAAATGTGCTCAACTCCCGCGACGCCTTCTTCCTCACCCGCCTTTCCCGCAGCTACGTCTTCCAGAGCCCGGAGAAGGGTTTCACCGTCAACTTTATCGAGGGCAAGGTCCCGCAGGCGGTGATCGACCTGTTTGCGAAAAACTGACGAAAAATTTGAGAAAATCGAAAAAAGGGCTTGACAAACTCCGCAGTGTGTGGTATAATAACATACGTTGCGGAGGCATAGCTCAGATGGTTAGAGTACTTGCTTGACATGCAAGGGGTCGTTGGTTCGATTCCAACTGTCTCCACCAAACCCTCGTCCAAACGGACGAGGGTTTTTCTTTTGCCTGCACAACTTTGCGCAATGCCGCATTTTTGGCACCAATCTTGCCGTGGGCATTGATTTTCTCGGCGTTTTATGATAGACTTATCCTATATATCCATAGCCGTGGGAATCCCCATGTCTGTATTCAATCAAGGAGAATCACCATGAACTTCAACTTCAATTTTCCGACCCGCCTCATCTCGGGCGAGGGCTGTCTTGCCGCCAACGCCGATCTGCTCAAGCTCGGCCGTCATGCGCTGATCGTCACCGGCCGTTCGAGCGCCAAGCGCTCGGGCGTGCTCGACGACCTGCTGCCTCTGCTCGACGCGGCGGGGATCGCGCATACGATCTTCGATCAGATTACCGAAAACCCGCCCATTCTGACCTGCCACGCGGGCGGCCAGCTCGGCCACGCGGTGGGTGCTGATTTCGTCATTGGCATCGGCGGCGGCTCGCCGCTGGACGGTGCCAAGGCCATTGCAGCCTTCGTGGCCAATCCGACGATCGCCCCCGAGGAGATCTACGATCCCGCCAAGCGCATTGCCCCTTCGCTGCCCATCATCGCCATCCCCACCACCGCCGGTACCGGCTCCGAGGCGAATCCGTACAGCATCCTGACCCTCCCCGACGGCCTGCGCAAGAAGACCTTCACCGCCCCCGAATCCTGGCCGCGTTACAGCTTCCTTGACCCGCGCTATACCGCCTCGCTCCCCGTTTCCGCGACGGTAAGCTGCGCCCTCGACGCCTTTGCTCACGCCATTGAGTCCTATCTGTCGGCTAAGTCGACGGTCGTCTCCGAGCAGATGGCGCTCTGGGCGGCAGGACAGATCTGGCCCATCCTTGCCGCGCGTCCGGCTGAGTATACGCCCGCCATGCGCGAAGCACTCCTCTATGCCGCCACTGCCGCCGGCATCGCCATCAGCATCACCGGTACCGGTTTCCCGCATCCGCTCGGCTACAGCCTGACCCTCCTCGACGGTATCCCGCACGGCCGAGCCTGCGCCATCTTTGACGGCGACTACATCACCTATAACGCCCGCACCGAGCGGGGCGCGGCACGTCTTGAGGCCTTTGCCAAAGCCGCCGGAACCGATCTTGATACCCTCGCCCGCGAGCTGCCCGCGCTGTCTGAGGTGGAGTTCAGCTTTACCGAGGCGCAGATCGCAGAGCGCGTCGAGCTGATTGCCGGGGCAAAGAATTACGCGAACTCGCCATATGTGCTCAGCAAGGACGAGATCTACGAGATCTACCGCGCGCACTTTGCCAAATAAAAAGCAGGGCCGCGCGGCCCTGCCTTTGCTCAGTTTTTCGCTGTCTGCATGAGATAATCGCAGTTCACGATCTTCTCCAGCAGTGCATTCTTCGTGAAGAAATAGTGGTTCGACGACTCATACCCCACCGTCGGGTCGGCGCAGACATGGGCGAGCATCTCCCGCGCCAGCTTCGCCTCGTCGGCGGCGATGGCCGCGTTGATCTCACCGTTCTCGCGCGCCACGATAAACTTGCACTGGTTCACCATCGAGCGGAAGTGGCAGTCGATGACCTGCGTCCAGCGCAGGAGCGACGCAAGCACCGCGTCACCACGCTGGCCGATGGCATCGGCCAGCATCTCCGCCCCCACGTGCCAGCCGGTAGACAGCTTCTCCAACTGCCCGATGAAGACCTGGCGCGGATAGATCGCGCGCCATTTGTCGAGATCGTCGTAGGGGAAACCCACCATCGTTGCGTGATAGCCGGTCGGGGCGGGGTAGAGCAGATTCGCACAGCCGTAGAGCTGGGGTGCGTAATACGCCACGCCAAGATGGAAGGGGAATTCGTCAAACGCTTCGCTGAGTTGGTGGAAGGCTGCGGTAAGCGCCGGGATATCCCCGCCCGGGAAGGCGGCGGCATAGATTTCCTCCAGCGTCGGAATGTGCTCGGCGTCGTAGAAGGCCTGCGCAATGGCCAATGTCGGCGACGGAAAGCCGCCCAGCGTCCAGCCAAGCATGACACCGTCCACCATTCCTTCCTCGGCGATGCGACGGAGGTGGCGATAAATCTTCTCAAATGCTGGTACGCAGGGGACGGCGGCCATCTCCCAGGTGTTGCCCAACTGCAGCTTGGCATAAGCGGGATGCCCCGTCTCGCGGGCGGCCGCCCAGCTGCCGCGGGCGTAGTCACCCGGCCCCTCGACCGAGATCGAGTAGTCGATGACCGAGGTCTCGACGCCGCCGACGAGCTTCTTCACCCGCTCCTCGCTGACGCACATAACGCCGATCTCGCGGGGCATGGCCTCGAGCGCCGCGCGGGTCGTGTCGCTGGCCTGGCGGCCGCCCCACGACCAGTTCCACGCCAGCACTGTGAAGTTTGGATCAACCGACGCCGCACCCTCCCAGAGACAGCGGTTGACGTCGGCGTAGACTTCGCTGGGCTGCCGCTTGGCACAGCGCAGGCAGGTGCAGCCGCCGGCGCGGGCGTGGCTGTAGCAGTTGGTGAGGTTTTCACTGGCCGTGATGGTCAGATAGCCCCCCAACCCCGGTACATTTTCGCACAGGAAGCGCGACGCACCGCGCAGATAAGCCTGCACCTCGGGTGTCGATACACAGAGGCAAGCGTAGCCGCTGCCCTCGTCGACACGGCCCCGCAGATCGGGATGCGCGGCGAAGAAGTCCAGCGGCATCGCACGCGGCTCGTTGAGGTAGAGGAACAGCTTCAGCCCGTGCCGCGCCAGCTTGGCGACGAGATAGCGCATGCCCTCCAGCCGCGTCTCGCAGCCCGCCGACAGCGACGGCTCGAACGGGTAGGGTGCCAGCGTGTACAGCACCGCCTGCGTCCAGACGCCGGTCACGCCCAGCGCCGCGTAGGCGGCCAGCAGCTCGTCTGGGAAGGACGCGTCGAGCAGCGCCCGGTCGGCAAAGGTGTCGCCGTAGAGGGCGCAGTAGGAGTAGATGATGCGCTCGCGGAAACGGGGCTGTGCGATCGGCGCCCCCGCGACCGATCGCGCCGCCTCAGCAAACATTGGTGCGAAGTCGAAGGGCTCCACTGCCGTGGGCAGTCCCCGCTGCGCCTCTTCTACAACAGCGCGTATCCGCGCCGTTGCGGCGCGCTCAGCCTCGGTCAACGGCACGTAGACCAGTGGCGGCAGCTCGGGCTTGGTGAAGCCCAGCTTGTGGCTGAGGAAATCGTCCTCGCGCAGGATGAAGGCGAGGTGCTCCACCGTCCAGCCCAGCATCTGCGCGATCTGTTCGTAAGAGCAGAGATGCCAGTTGGCGCGGATGATGGTGATGTATCCCTTCGTCCGCCAGGCCGGCGAGACCTTTGGCGGCACAGGAAGTCCCATTTCGGCGGCGAGTGCGCTGACGGTGTCAGCACTGCAGCCGAGCACGGCGGCCAGCACCTCGGGCTCGATGATTTCCCAGTTGCGGAAGATGAAGCATTGCATCCGGGTAGGGAAGTGGTCGGTCGGAATCACCCCCGAGGGGGCGAGCGGCGGAAGTTCGTGCATAGCGGCACCGTCCTTTCGTGTGATAGTTGCATTATAGCAGAAAATGTGCCGCGAGGCAAGGGATTACAGAGAAAAGATGCGGGAAAATTTGATGCGATGTCTTTCCCGCTTACTGTAGGTGTATAGTGTAGTAAGATAGTATACAGGTAGTGCAAGGACATTGTAAACAGTTTTGTGATAAAATAAGGGCATCACAAAAGCCGAATGGAGGCAAAAACGATGCCGTGGGAGAACAAAACTGTGGAAGAATTACGCG